>NZ_CP054925.1:606785-1213571 GCF_013364075.1 Amycolatopsis sp. Hca4 | reverse complement strand
CTCGCGCGAGAAGGTGGCCAAGGTGCTCGCGGCCGCCGATCGCCTGCTCGGCGAGGAAGGCGTCGAAGCGCTGACGACGACCCGGGTCGCCGCCGAGGCCGGGATCTCGGTGGGGGCGCTGTACCAGTACCTGCCCGACCGCGACGCCATCGCCGAGGCGCTGGGCGAGCTCTACCTCGCCCGGCTGGAAGAGCTGATGGACTCGTTCGCCGAGCAGGCGGCGCGGGAGACCTGGGCGGATCCCGTCGGCCTGCTCGTCGACGCCTTCGCCGGGCTCTACCGCGCGGAACCCGGGTTCCGCGCGCTGTGGTTCGGCCGCGGCCTCACCGACGGAACCCGGGAAGCCGACCTCGCGCACAAGCGCGTGATGGCCACCGGCGTGCACCGCATCCTGGTCGCCCAGCAGCTGCTGCGCGACGACTACCCGGCCGCGGTGGCGTGCCGCACCGCGTTCCTCGCCGCCGACGCGGTGATCCAGGAGGCGTTCCGCGGCGACGGTGCCACCGAGCTGCTGGAGCCGGTCAAGACGATGCTGCGGGCGTACCTGCAGCTGCAGCCCCGGCCGTAGGTCCCGTGGTGGCGACGAGGAACTCCTCGCCACGGGCGATCCGGAGCCCGTCCGCGCGGCCCGCGAAGTACCGCGATTCCAGCTCGGCGGCCGACACGTGGACGGCGTCGCGGAACCCGGCCTCCCGGGCCATCGCGAGCATTTCCGCCGGCGAGAACGAGCTGACGAACGGCGTCCCCGCGGCCGCGGCTTTGCTCGCCGTGGCCTCGTGCCGGGCGCGCTCGCCGTCGCCGAGCAGCTCCGCCGGGAGCATGAACGTCATCGCCAGCGTGGAACCGGGGGCGAACCCGGCGATCCGGCGCAGTGTGGCCGCGTTCGCCGCCTCGGTCAGGTACATGCTGACGCCGGTGGAGGCGACGACCGCCGGTTCGCCCGGCGCGAAGCCCGCGGCCGTGAGCCGGTCCCACCACGACGCCGTCTCGAAGTCGACCGGCACGAAGTGCAGCCAGTCCGGGACGCCGAGGCCCAGTTCGGCCAGCCGGGCGCGTTTCCACGCCTGCGGACCGGGTTGGTCCACTTCGTACACCCGCAGGCGGCCCGCGAGTTCCGGACGGCGCTGGGCGAAGGTGTCCAGCCCGGCCCCGAGGATCACGTACTGGCCGACACCGCGCGCCGCCTGTTCGGCGACGAGGTCCTCGACGAACCGGGCCCGGGCGACCATGCCGGCCCGGTAGCGGCCGGCGGTGGCCGGGTCCATGTCGTCGCGGTGCCGCCAGCCCTCGCCCGGATCGGCCAGCCGCAGGCCCACCTCGTCGGCGAACACGTGCGGCGGCGGATCGACGGCGACGTGCAGGGCCCGCCACAGCGCGGTCCGCACCGCCGTGCTGTCCGGCGCGGCCACGTCAGGCCGCACCCGGAGCCGACAGCGTCCACGTCCGCCCGTCCGGGTCGCGGACGGTCATTTCCCTGGTGCCGAAGTGGGTCTCTTCGAACGGAGTGACCACCTCGACGACGTCGCCGGCCTCGAACTTCTCCGCGTCCGGGACCTTGAACACGATCTGCGTCCGCGGTTCCTGGGTTTCGGGCACCTCGGCGATGAACAGCCAGGGACCGTCGCCGTTGCGCAGCTGCCCGGAGTTGTGGTCGGTCGCGAAGTCGATCTCGTAGCCCAGCGCCTGGAAGAACTTGGCCGCCTTGCCCCAGTTGTGCGTTTCCAGGTACATCGCCTCGATGCCCTCGGTCGTCATGTCAGTGCTCCTCTTCGGAATCGGTCTCGAGGTAGGCGCGCAGCGCGGCGGCGACGAGCGCCGAAAGCGACTGTTCGGTTTCGACGGCGCGGAGCTTGACCTGCCGGATCAGCCCGATCGGCAGGTACACGTTGAACTGCTTGACGTCTTCATCGCCCACGAGCCGAGGCTAGCATGCTAGCAAGCTAACTTACTAGCGCGGGTCAGCAGTCCGGTTCGAGATAGCGGTCGAAGAACGCGCCGAGGGTTGCTCGCTGGCCGGTCACGCTTCGGTCCGGGTCGACGGTCCCGACGAACGGCGCGATCGCCGCCGGGGCGAGGCCGAGGCGGGGGAGGAGCACCTGGTAGTCGGTGTAGCTGAAGTGCTCGCCGTCCGGCAGGTGCTGTGTGCGCACCGGCCCGCGCTGGTGGGCCAGGAACTCCTGCCACGACGGATCGGACGCCGCGTTGTGGTTGCCCGCGCTCAGCAGCAGGAACGGCTGGTCGAGCCCTTCGTCGGCGGCGCGGCCGAACTCGCGGGCCGACTGGGAGTAGGCCATGCTGCCGTCGAGGTCGGCCCCGGCGGCCACGCGGGCGTCCGACACCATCGTCTCGGCGGTGGTGAACCCGCCCGCGGAGTGGCCGAACATGCCGATGCGGGAGACGTCCGGGGCCAGCCCGGCCGGGAGCGCGCGGTGCTCGGCGTCCGGATTCCCGCCGCGGGCCAGGGTTTCCAGTGCGTCGAGGACGAGCCGGGTGTCGGCCACGCGCGTGGCGATCAGCCGGCGTCCGGCATCCGGGCCGGTGGGCAGCACCTGCCGTTCGACGCGGCCGCCGGGGAACTCCACGGCGGCCGGCTCGTGGGTGTGGTCGATCGCCACCGTCAGGTAGCCCTCGCCGGCCAGCTGCTCCAGCTGCGCGGTCCCGACCGAGCGCGGGTACTTGGCGCCGGGCGAGTACAGCACGACCGGCCGCCGCCCGCCGGCCGCGGGAACGCCCGCGCGGGCGTGGGTGGGGAAGGTGTAGCGGACCCGGTCGGCGGCGATGCCGAGCTGCCGAGCGTCTTCGGCGGCGAGGACGGCCGCGGCTCCCGGCGCTTGGTACGGCACCCTCGGGCCACCGCCGGAGCGGGCGGGATACCGGACAGTCACCATGAGTTCCCGGGCCTTCCCGGCGACCCAGGGGTCCGGCCGCGCGTGGTCGACGAGGTGCAGATCGACGCTGCCGACGGCGAACGGTCCGGTGGGAGCGGGCAACGCGAGCCCGGTGGCCGCGGCGGCGGAGACGGGGAGCGCGGTCAGGAGCAGAACGCCGGTGAGTCCGGCGACGAGTCGTTTTCGCATGGTTCGACCGTATTGACGGCCGCGCTCCGCCACATCGGGATGATCACCGAGGCGGCCCCGGACAGGGCTGTGGCCCGGGCGCGTCCGCCCGGGCCACAGCTCAGTGGTTCCGGCTCAGAAGCCGTAGATCGTCTCGTACACGCGCTCGGCGTTGGTCGCCACGAGGCCGTTGGCCCACAGCTGGTTGACCCGGCTGCGCTCGGTCGAGTTCGGGAAGGCGTTGGTGCACGACGTGCCGGGCCGCCACCCGACATCAGCTCGGAGCACGGGCCCGAGTAGTGGTCGGGCAGCCCGAGGGCGTGCCCGGTCTCGTGCGCCGCGATGCGGGTCGGGTTGTACTGGCGGGCCTGGGTGTAGTCGATGAAGATGGTGCCGCTGCCGTGGCCGTTGGTCGAGGCGTACGAACCGCGGGGGTCGTTGCCCTCGGTGTAGCGCAGGCTGGCGCCCGAGTTGCGCTCGACCAGGCGGACGTTGGTGACGCTGTTGTTCCAGTTGGCGGCACCGGCGTTGATCACCGAGCGGAACGTCGGTGCGCTGGCGGTGCTGTAGTAGACCGTCGTGACGGCCGCTTCCTGCTCGGTGGCGGCCGACGCGGTCCCCGCGGCGAGCGGGGTCACGGTCAGGGCGAGCGCAACGGCGCCGGCCAGGGCGAACTTCCTCGACATCGGAAGACTCCTCGGAGGGGACGGGGATTTGCCGGAATTGCGCGCGCTGTCGAAAATTTACCCGGAAGACACGTTCGCCGGAGCCGACTAACGTAGGGCCCGGCAACTGGTGATTTCCCAACACCAAAGTCGGGTTGACTCCGCCGGGGTCACGCCGTCCGGATCACCGGCGGGTGAGGGCGAGCAGCTGCTGCTCCAGCTTCCGCGCGGCCGTCACGTCGATGCCCACACCCCACAGCGGCGCCGTGCTCGCGCCGTCGGCCGCGGCGATCACCAAGGTGACCACCTCGGCCGGCAGGCCGTCGTCGTGGAGGTCGCGCTCCCACCTCTGCGCGTCCGCGCGGGCGAGGTCGGCGATCTCGGGGATCGAGATCAGCTGCGCGATGAGCGCGATGTTCTCGCGGATCGCGACCTCGTCCTGCGAGGTGTCGAGGGACGCCCGGACGTACGCGCGCGTCAGCCGTCCGGGCTCGGTGTCCGCCGGGTCGAGCGCGGCCTGCACCTCGGTGCGGAACTCGTCCAGCAGGTCCTGGGCGAGCGTGCGCACCAGCGCGTCCTTGGCCGGGAAGTGGTACAGCAGCCCGCCTTTCGACACGCCGGCCGCGCGCGCGATGTCGTCGAGGGAAGCGGACACGCCGCGGGTGCGGATGACCGTCGCGGCGGCGTCGAGCAGCGCGCGGCGCGTCTCTTCCGGGCCGCGCCCGGCCTTGCGTGGCATGCTCAGTCCTTTCCGGACGGAATGCTACGCCAGGCGATCACCGCGGCGACGGCGGTGACGGCCGCCGCCGCCAGCGACGTCACCTGCATCGCGCCGGTGAACGCTTCCCGGGCGGCGCCGGCGAGTTCCGAAGCCGGGTCCAGCACGCTCGCGGCCCCGGCGAGGGAGTCGCGGACCTGGTCCGGGAGCGGGCCCGCCGGGAGGGACGCCCGGTAGACCAGGTTCACCACCGAGCCGAGGATCGCGATGCCCAGCGCCGCCCCGAGTTCGTAGGCGGTCTCGGAGATCGCCGACGCCGAGCCGGCCTTGTCCCGCGGGACCGCGGACAGCACCGAATCGACGGTCAGCGTCAGCGCCAGCCCGACGCCGAGCCCGACCGGCACCAGCGTCAGGCCCAGCCACCAGTACTGCGGTGCCCGTTCGGCGAGCGACACCAGCGCGAGGCCGAGTGCGGCGACGGCGAGCCCGGCCGCGACGGCCCGCCCCGCCCGAGCCGTCCGGCGACCACGCCGACGGCGGCCACGACGGCGATCGAGGCGAGCGTCGCCGGCATCTCCGCGAACCCGGCCTGCAGCGGCGAGAAGCCGCGGACCAGCTGCAGGTACTGCGAGAAGAAGAACAGCAGGCCCATCAGCGCGAAGACCGCGATGAAGTTCGCCAGGACGGCACCGCTGAACGCCCCGTTGCGGAACAGCGTGACGTCGATCAGCGGCGCCTCGGCCCGCCGCTGGCGGCGGACGAACAGGACGCCGGACCCCAGTCCCACTGCGGCCGCGATCGCCACTTGCAGGTCGGGACCCGAGCTGACGGCGTGCTTGACCGCGTAGACCAGCGGAACGATCGCGGCCAGCGACAGCCCGGCCGAGAGCAGGTCGAACCGGCCCGGGTTCGGGTCGCGCGACTCCGGCAGCAGCCAGGCACCGGCGATCAGGAAGACGACGACGATCGGGACATTGATCAGGAACACCGAGCCCCACCAGTAGTGCTCCAGCAGGGTGCCGCCGACCAGCGGGCCGAGCGCGATACCGCCGCCGGACCCCGCCGACCAGATGGCGATGGCGCGGGTGCGCTCGCGCGGGTCGGCGAACAGGGTCCGGATCAGCGACAGCGTCGAGGGCATGATCGTCGCACCGGCGACGCCGAGCAGCAGCCGCGCGACGACGAGCACGCCGGCGGTGGGGGAGAAGGCGGCCAGCGCGGAGGCGAGCCCGAACGCCGCTGTCCCGAGGAGCAGCACCTTCTTGCGGCCGAAGCGGTCGGCGAGGTTGCCGGCGGTGACGAGCAGCCCGGCCAGTGCGAGCGAGTAGACGTCGCCGATCCAGAGGATCTCGGTGGCGGTCGGCGCGAGCTCGCGGGTGAGCGACGGCACGGCCAGGTACAGCACGGTGCCGTCGACCGCGAGCAGCAGCACGGCGCCGACGAGCACGCCCAGCGCGGCCCAGCGGCGCCGGGGGCTCAACGGACGTGCGGAAGTCGGGAGGAGGGCGGTCATGCGGCTTACTATACCGTCTGGACGGTATAGTAAGCCTGGTGACGCTGCCCACCCGCCGGGTTCAGGCCTTCGACAGGAAGAAGTAGGCGTAGTGCTTGTCGAGCTCGTTGCGGGGCACGAGCTGGACGGCGGCCGGCGTCAGGCCGCAGCGCGACGCGAGCTCCCAGAACGCGGCGATCGGGTAGGTCGTCATCTCGGCGAGCCCGGACCGGTAGCCGCGGCGGCGCGGCCGGGTCCACCAGCTGCCCGTGTCGTACTTGATCTGGATCAGGGCCAGCCCGCCCGGGGCGAGCAGCCGCGAAGCGATGCGGAGCAGGCGCTCGCCGTACTCCGGGGTCGGGATCAGCTCGAAGACGTAGAAGCTGAGGAAGACGTCGCAGGGTTCGCCGATCCGCGCCAGCGCCGCTTCGGGCGCCTCGACGTCGATCGAGACCGGCGTGAACGGCGTGTCGCACGTGGCGGCGACCTCCCGCTCGCATTCGCGCAACGTGTCCGCCGAGATGTCGACGCCGACGTACTCCCGTGCGTGCGGTGCGAACGCCACGGCGTTCGCACCGCCGCCGCAGCCCCAGTCGACGATCCGGTTCCACGGCCGGGTGAAGCCGGCCATCTTCGCGCCGCGTTCGAACAGTTCGAGGTGCTCCCGGCCGATGCGCGACCACAGGTCGTTGTCCCGGAACACCGACGCGTCCCGCCAGTGGGAGTTCGCGAGCCACCGGTCGCCGGCGGGCTTGCGCCAGTACGCCTGGGCATCGGTCGCGATCCGGCTCTCGGACTGCCGGGCACCCACGCCGGTCAACGTCCGCTGAACGAGCTCTTCGGCGCGCCGGGCGAGTCGTTTCGCCTGCCGGGTCGCGGTGGACGTACACGGCGCCACGCTGAACATTCCAGTCACCGTCCGGGGGGAGTGGGGGAGTGCCGACACGGGAGATGTCGTCGGCGCCCCGGTCGGCGTGTCGGGCCGGAGGTCCCCACCGGTCCCGGGAAAGACAGGACCCGGACAGGGCCGTTCGGCCCTGTTCGCCGGTACGCTGGAAGCAGCGGAAGGAGGCGGACGTGACGGCCGAGGAACTGATCATCGAGTTCGCCCTGACGCGCATGGACCACCCGGATCTCGAGTTCGAAGAGATCGCCGCGCTGCTGGTGCGGCGCGGCGGGCCCGAGCGGGAGCTGGAGTTCGCCGCCCGGAACCTGGCCGACCGCGGCGAACTCCGCGGCGCCGCCTTCCCGGCGGCGGTCGAGTACGTGCTGCGGGTGGTGCTGACCCTGCGGGGCCCGTCCGACTAGTCCACTATGGACACCGCGGTCAGGCGTCCCCGGCGGCGCGGCCGAGGCCCCGGCGGTCGAACACCAGCTCGTGGGCCGTGCTCAGCGCCGTGGCGATCGCTCCCGCCAGCACCGCGTCCTCGCCCAGCTGGCCCGCCACGATCTCCGGGACCACCGGCGTCGTCGCGGCCAGGGCGCGGCGCATCGGCCCGGCCAGCAGGTCCGTGTTGCCGCCGATGCCGCCCCCGAGCACGATCAGGCGGGGGTCCAGGACCGCCGTCACCGCCGCGACCACGTACGCGAGCTTCTCCGCTTCCTCCTCGACCACGCCGAGCGCCCGCTCGTCGCCCGCGCGGGCCAGCCGGAACACGTCCTTCGCCGAGCGCGCCTTCGTCAGCCCGCGGGCGCGGGCCGCGGCCAGCACCGCCTGGCCCGCCGCCGCCGTCTCGACCGGGCCGGGGCGCCGCGCGCCCGTGCCGGACGGCCGCGGGTCGAACGGCAGGTCCGCGATCTCGCCGGCCGCGCCGTGGGCGCCGCGGAACAGCCTGCCGTCCATCAGCAGGCCCATGCCGATCCCGGTGCCGACCGTCAGGCACACCAGCACGTCCACGCCCAGCGCCGCACCGAGGGCGTGCTCGCCGACCGCGCACAGGTTCGCGTCGTTCTCCACCACCACGTCCGAGCCCGCGCCGGCCAGCGCCGAGACGAGCTCGTGCAGCAGCCCGCGCCGCTCCCAGCCCGGCAGGTTGGGCGCGCGGTGCACCGTGCCGGTCGCCGGGTCGGGGACGCCGGGCGTGCCGACCACCGTCGAGACGACATCGCTGCGGCTCAGGCCGGCCGCGGCGACCGCGCGTTCGACGGATTCGCTCACCGTGCGCACCAGCGCGCTCGCCGACCGGCACCGGTTGGGCTCGTCGAGCCGCGCGACGATGCTGCCTTCCAGGTCGGCGACGGCGATCCGGATCGCCCGCCGCCCGATGTCGACGCCGACGACGTGCCCGGCGTCCGGTGCGGCCTGGTAGACGACCGCCGCACGGCCCGGTCCGGCCAGGCTGCGGCCGGTGGTCCGGACCAGCCCGTGCTGCTCCAGGTCGAGCAGGGCCTGGCCCACCGTGGGTTTGGACAGCCCGGTGTCGGCGGCGATCCGGGGCCGCGTGGCTTCGCCGTGCGCGCGCAGCCGGTCCAGCACCAGGCGCTGGTTCAGCGCCCGCATGTGCGCCGGGGTCCCGACTTGCGGCCCGTTTCGTCCCACGCGTCCTCCTGAGTTGCCGCATGTTTATCCGCGGACCCTTCCGGCCCGCGGCGTTCTATGTTAAGAAACTTTACTAACTACTAGTCGGAGGCACGTCGTGAGTTCACCCACTCGTTCCGGGGAGCCGCCCGCCCTGGAACGCAAGATCGGCCCGCTGCAGGCCACCGCGATCAACATGACCCAGATGTGCGGGATCGGCCCGTTCGTCACGATCCCCGCCATGGTCGCCACCATGGGCGGCCCGCAGGCGATGTTCGGCTGGATCATCGGGGCGATCGTCGCGCTGGCCGACGGGCTGATCTGGGCCGAACTCGGCGCCGCGATGCCGGGCGCCGGCGGCACGTACCTCTACCTGCGCGAAGCGTTCCAGTACCGGACCGGGCGCCTGATGCCGTTCCTGTTCGTCTGGAGCGCGGTGCTGTTCATCCCGCTGATCATGTCGACCGGCATCATCGGGCTCGTCCAGTACCTCGGCTACCTGATCCCGGGCGTCACCGACGACGCGGGCACGACCCCGCTGGGCAAGATCATCGGCGTCGGCATCACCCTGGTGATCATCCTGGCCCTGTTCCGGAAGATCGGCCAGATCTCCCAGCTCACGACGGTCCTGTTCGTGGTCATGCTGGTCGCGGTGCTGACGACGATCGTGGCGGCCTTCTCGCACTTCAGCGGGGCGCAGGCGTTCGCCTTCACCCCGGGCGCGTTCAGCTCGGCCGGCACCGGCACGTTCTGGGGCGGCCTCGGTGCAGGCCTGATCATCGCCATCTACGACTACCTCGGCTACAACACCTCCGCCTACCTCGGCGGCGAGGTCCGCGACCCGGGCCGCACGCTGCCGCGCTCGATCATCTTCTCCATCCTCGGCATCATGGGCCTGTACTTCCTCCTGCAGGTCGGCGTGCTCGGTTCGATCCCGCTGGAGCAGCTGAAGGACGCGAAGTCGGTGGCGTCGTCGGTGCTGGAACAGGTGTGGGGCACCGGGGTCGCCAAGACCGTCACCGTGCTGATCGTCATCGCCGCCATCGGGTCGGTGTTCGCCGGGCTGCTCGGCGGCTCGCGCGTGCCGTTCGAAGCCGCGCGCGACAAGGTGTTCCTGCCGGTCTTCGGCAAACTGCACCCGAAGCTGCACCTGCCGACCGCGGGCGTGCTCACCATGGGCGCCATCACGATCGTCGGCTCGCTGTTCACCTTGACCGAGGTGATCAACGCCGCGGTCGCGACGCTGGTCATCATCCAGTCGCTGGCCCAGGTCGCCGCGATCGTCGTGCTCCGCCGCCGTCAGCCGAACCTGAGGCGGCCGTACCGGCAGTGGCTCTACCCCGTGCCGACGATCATCGCGCTCATCGGCTGGGTGTACATCTACAAGTCGGCCGAGTGGCTGTCCATCTGGCTGTCGCTGGGCTGGATCGCCGTCGGCGCGATCGCCTACCTCGTCTACGCCAAGGCCGAGCACACGTGGCCGTTCGGGCCCAAGGAGATCAAGGAAGCCTTCGCCACCGAACCGGAAGGGGTTCAGGCATGACCCGCAAGCTCGCGGTGCTCGCCGCGCTGCTGCTCGTGCCCGGCGTGCTGAGCGTGGCCGCGCCGGCGTCCGCGCAGCCGGACCTCGCCCAGCAGGATTTCGCACAGCCGCACGGGCTCACCACGATCGGCCTGCAGGGCTGGCAGGTGCTGACCACGGCGAGCGTCAAGGACGGCGGCGAGAAGGTCTCCACGCCCGGGTACGCCACCCGCGGCTGGCTGCCGGTGAAGCCGGACGACGCCGGCGCGCCCGGCACCGAGATCACCGCACTGGTCCAGAACGGCAAGTGCCCGGACGTCTTCTTCTCGGACAACATGCGCAAGTGCTTCGGGTACGTCGACAAGCTCGGACCCGTCGTCACGAAGCCGTTCTCCGACCCCTGGTGGTACCGCACCGACTTCACCCCGGCATCCGGCCGGGCCAGCACGCGAAGCTGACCATCCCGGGCATCGTCGGTGAGGGCGACGTCTGGGTGAACGGCTCGCTCGTCGCCACGAAGGACGTCGTCAGCGGTGCGTTCGCCGGCCACACCTTCGACGTCACGAAGCTGGTGAAGCCGGGCCGCAACACCCTGGCGATCAAGGTCTACCCGAACAACCCGCTGAAGATGTACACGCTCGACCAGGTCGACTGGAGCCAGATCCCGCCGGACAACGACACCGGCATCCAGTTCCCGCCGACCCTGCAGGTCTCCGACGCGCTGACCGGCGAGAACGCCCACGTCGTCCAGGACAACGCGCCCGACCTGTCCAGTTCGAAGCTGACGGTGAAGCTCGACGTCACCAACAACGCGGCCACCGCGCAGACCGGCGACGTCGCCGCGACGATCATCCCGCCCTCGGGCGCGCCGATCGTCGTCAAGCAGCGCGTGACGATCCCGGCGAACACCAAGCGGACGGTTTCGCTCGCGCCGGTGAAGATCGACCACCCGAAGGTGTGGTGGCCGTACTCGATGGGCGACCAGCCGCTGTACACCCTGACCACCGCGGTCTCGCAGGACGGCGCACTGTCGACGTCGTCGAAGAGCACCTTCGGCATCCGCACGGTGACCTCGCGACTGGTCGGGAAGTCCGCGCCGCTGCCGGAGGGCGCGCGGCAGTTCACCATCAACGGCAAGGACTTCGTCTTCCGCGGCGGCGGCTTCGCGCCGGACCTGTTCCTGCGCTACGACAAGGCCGACACCGCGCACCAGCTCGCGCTGATCAAGAACCTGGGCCTGTCCGGCGTCCGGCTCGAAGGCCATGACATGCCGCAGGACTTCTACGACCAGGCCGACCGCGCCGGCCTGCTGGTGATCGGCGGGTTCCTCTGCTGCGACGCCTGGCAGCCCGACACCGCCGAGCAGCTCGGCGAGCGCGACCTGCGGATCATCCGCGACTCCTCGGTGAGCATCGCGCAGCGCGAACGCAACCACCCCAGCGTGTTCAACTACGGCTGGAGCGACAACGAGCCGTTCCCGAACCAGGAGCAGGCCGTCCTCACCGCGTTCCGGCAGGAGGACTTCCAGGTCCCGGTGATCGCCTCGGCGGAGTACAAGAGCACGCCGACGCTGGGCAACTCGGGGGAGAAGGAGGGCCCGTACGACTGGGTCCCGCCGTCCTACTGGTACGACAGCTCGCACTTCGACGCTTCCGACGACAGCCGCACCAACGCGGGTGGCGCGTGGGGCTTCGCGAGCGAGCAGAGCGCCGGGCACACCGTGCCGACGCTCGATTCGATCAAGCGGTTCCTCTCGCCTGCCGAGCAGGCGAAGCTGTGGCAGGACCCGGCGTACAACCAGTACCACGCCAACTTCGAGCCCGACCACGGCGGTTACGCCTTCGGCACGCTGTACACGCTGGACCAGTCCATCCTGCAGCGGTACGGCAGGTGGTCGTCGCTGAAGTCCTATGTGGACCTGGCGAACATCGCGAACTACGAGAACACCCGCTCGCAGTTCGAGGCGTTCCTGCACCACTCGACGGACAAGGCGAACCCGTCCACCGGCGTCGTCTACTGGCAGCTGAACAAGGGCTGGCCGACGCTGCTGTGGTCGCTCTACAACGACGACGGCGACCAGCCGGGCGCGTACTTCGGCGCCCAGAAGGCGAACAAGCCGCTGCACGCGCTCTACGGCTACGACAACGGGTCCGTCACCCTGGACAACCTCGGAGCGGCCACGCAGTCCGGGCTTTCGGTGCAGGCCCGCGTGCTCGACACCGCCGGCAAGGTGCTCGACGACCAGACTGCTTCGGGGATCTCCCTGGGTTCGCAGGGTGTGCGCACGGGCGTCCTGAAGCCGAAGGTTCCGGCCGAGACGAAGGCACCGGCGCCCGCGCAGGTCTACTTCGTCGAACTGCAGGTGAAGCAGGGCGGGAAGGTCGTCGACCGGAACGTCTACTGGCTCTCGACGCAGAAGGACGTCGTCGACTGGGCCAAGACGCTGGGCAACCCGCAGGCGACGCTCTCGCAGTACAGCAACCTGCAGGCGCTGCAGAACCTGCCGAAGTCGCAGGTCGGCGCGGTGGCCTCGACCCGCGCGCAGGGTGGTGAACTCGTCACCACGGTGACGGTGACCAACACCGCGAAGACGCCGGGTGCGGCGTTCTTCCTGCGGGCCGACGTCCGCCGCGGCACGCCGGACGGGCGGGAAGCGCCGGGGGACAACCAGCTCGCGAACGCGACCTGGGACGACAACGACATCACGCTCTGGCCGGGCCAGTCGCAGACGCTGACCGTCACCTACCGGGCCGCGGACCTGCGCGGTGCGGCGCCGGTGATCAGCGTCGACGGGTTCAACACCGGCCGGATCGTGGTGCAGGGGACGGGAGGGGCCCACGCGTGAGCGGGGATCGGATTCTCGGGATCGACTTCGGCGGCACCAAGGTGGCGCTGGGACTCGCCGATCGCGACGGCACCTTGCTGGCGACGCGCCGGCTGGACACCGACGCGCAGGCGGGGGCCGAGCAGGTGGTGGTGCGCGCGCTCGCCGCGGCCAGGTCCCTCCTGGCCGACGAGGCGCGACGGCCGCGTGCGTCGGCGTCGTCAGCCCGGGGATCGTGCTGCCGGACCGCATCCTGCTCGCACCGAACGTGCCGGGGTGGGAACAGCTGCGGCTGGCCGAGCTGGTGGCCGCCGAGTTCCCTGGTGTGTCGATTTCGGTCGGCACGGACGCGAAGGCGGCGGCGCTGGCGGAGTGGCGCTGGGGCGCGCTGGCCGGGGCCGACCCCGCTGTGTTCCTGTCGCTGGGCACCGGCATCGCGGCCGCGGTGCTGATCGGCGGCCGGGTGCTGACCGGCGCCAACGGAGCTGCCGGCGAGATCGGGTACAACCTGCTCTCGCCGCAGGACACCGAGGGTTTCGCGAGCGGAGCGGCGCCGCTCGAGGAAGCCGTCGGTGGGCGTGGGCTGGGCGGCCGGGCGAGCGAACTGCTCGGCCGCCCGGTCACCGCCGGGGAGCTGTTCGCGCTGGCCAAGGAGAACGTCGAGGCCAAGGAGCTGGTCACGGCGGCGCTCGACGAGCTCTCGATGCACGTGGCCAACCTGGCGATCGCCCTGGACCCGCAGCGCATCGCGGTCGGCGGCGGGCTCGTGCGCTCGGCGGACGTGCTGCTGCCGGCGCTGGCGGACCGGCTCGCGCACGCGGTGCCGTTCCCGCCCGAGCTTGTGGCGGCCCGCTTCGACCAGGACGCGGCGCTGCTGGGCGCGGTGGCGCTGGCACTGGGCGGTTAGTCGTCCGGGTGGTGTGCCGGTGCCCCGACCCGGCACACCACCCGGTATCAAGCCCGGGCGGCGGCGAGTTCTTCGGTCCGCCGGAAGGCCGCGGGGGAGAGCTGGAACCAGACGAGGACCGCGCTGATCGCCTGGATGCCCGCGGCCATCACCCAGACCGCGCGCAGGCCCCAGTGCGCGGCGACCAGGCCGCCGGCCAGCGCGCCCAGCGGAGTCAGGCCCCAGGCCAGCGCGCGGTGGCTGGTGAGCACCCGGCCCAGCAGCGGCGCCGGCGTGAAGCGCTGGCGGCTCGACTGCGAGCAGACGTTCCAGATCAGCACGGTCGCCGTCAGCGAGACCAGCACGACGCCCACCAGCGGTGGCCACGGCGGGACGATCGCGATCAGCAGCGTCACCACGGCACCGAGGCTCTGCGACAGCCGCATCGACCACGAGTAGCCGAGCCGGTCCACGATCTTCTGCACCACGAACGAGGAAGCGACCCAGCCGACGGCCAGGCAGGCCAGCAGCAGGCCGTAGCCGACCGGGCCGACGTGCAGCACCTGCGTCGCGTAGAGCACGAACATCGAGTTCCCGGCGCTCGCGGCGAACGAGCCGAGCGCGACGTTGGTGGTGATCGACCGCAGCAGCGGCGTCCGCACCAGGTGCCGCAGGCCGCCGGAGAGGTCCCGCAGCGGGTGCGTCGTGGCCGCCACGACGGACTGCGAGGGAATCCGGCGCGCCAGCACGAGCGCGACGAGTGCGCAGGCCACGGCCAGCCAGGCGGGTGCCCCGCCGCTCACCGCGACCAGGAACCCGGTCAGCGGCGGCACGACGAACCGCACGACCCCCTGGTCGATCACGGTGAGCCGCGCGTTGGCGTGGGCGAGCCGCTCGTGGCCGACGACCTCCGGGACGAGCGCCCCGCTGGCACCGTCCCCGAGCACCCGCGCCGAGGTGACGACGAAGGCGACCACCAGCAGCACGGGCAGGCTCAGCACCCCGGCGGAGGCCACGGCCGCGAGAACGACGGCGGCCGCGCCGAGCACGGCGTAGGCCCAGGCCAGCACGGTGGTCCGGCGCACCCGGTCGATGACCACCCCGGCGAACAGCGACAGCAGCAGCCAGGGGGCTTCCCCGACGACGTTGATCAGCGACACTTCCCGCGGATCGGTGGTGACGGAGACGGCGAGCAAGGGAATGGCGGCCAGGAGCAGCCCTTCGGCGGCCGAACCGGACACCGCGACGGCCTGCAGCCGCACCCACCTCGACGCCATGGCCCCGAGCTTGCCGAACGCACCGGTGAATTCCAACCGATTTAGCGGCGGGCGAAGGGCAGAAGTTCCGAGACGGCCGTCGTAACGCTCCGGAGCCAATCGGAGACTCATCATCCATGTCGGGCGCAGCAAATCAAGGCGGTCAGGTCGACCGGTCGGCGGTCGAGGCGGCGCGCATCAACCGCCGCGGCACGCTGGTCACCGCACTGGCCACGGTCATCGCCGCGTTGATCGGCGGCGTGTTCGCGGCGTACAAGGTCGGCAACGACCAGGGCACCGCGGCCGTCCCGCCGCGGACGGTGACCGTCACGGCCACCCCGCCGGGACAGGGTGTCCCGCCCGCGTCGACCGGCGTGGCGCAGACGAGCGACGTGTCCGCCCAGGTGCGCCTGGAGGCCGGAACCGGGGTCGACGTCGACGTGGCCGATCCCCACGCGGTCGACACCAGCGGCCCCAACGGCGACATCGACCTCTTCTACTCGGGTGTCTGGGTCACGGTCAACCGGTCCGCGGCGTACTCCTACAGCGGCGGCGAAAAGGCGGCGAGCACCGCTTGCCCCAGAGTGGTGGCCAACGACAAACCCGCGCCGGGCGGGCAGGTCATGCTGGTCGCCGGATACCAGTTCTGCATGCGGACCTCCGACGGCAAGGTCGGCTGGGTCGGCTGCAACGACGTGCAGGTGCCCAACTACATCGTCTTGAACTACCGGCTGTTCACCACCTGAGCCGTCAGCGGCGCACGCGCGTCGACTCGCGGACGACGAGCTCCGGGGTGAAGACCACCGCCTGACGTTCCGGTTTCGTGTCCGACGTCTCCGCCAGGAGCAGCTCCGCGGCCGTGCGGCCGAGGCGGCGGGCGGGCTGGCGGACCGACGTCAGCGGGACCGCCGCCGCGCCCGCGAACTCGATGTCGTCGTAGCCGACGATCGCCATCTCGTCCGGGACGCGCACGCCCGCGCCGACCATCGCCTGCAGCACGCCGAGAGCGAGCAGGTCGTTCGCGCAGAACACCGCCGTCGGGCGGGGGCTCGCGCCGAGCAGGCGGGCGCCCGCGTCACGGCCCGAAGCGACGTCGAGGCCGATGGCTTCCAGCACCGTCAGCTCCGCGCCGGAACCGGCCAGCGCGTTGCGCAGCCCCTGTTCGCGGTCGCGGCACTGGGCGAGGATCGCGGGGCCGTTGACGAACGCGATCCGCCGGTGCCCCGTCTCCAGCAGGTGCCGGCCGCCGAGCTCGCCGCCGGCGACGTCGTCGACCGACACGGAGCTCGCCTCGGACGCCGGGGCCTTGCGGTCGACGAAGACGTACGGCGTGCCGGTGCGCCGGAACGTCCGCAAGGCTTCGCCCGACGTCGAGACCGGGCTCAGCAGCACTCCGCGGACCCGCTGCTCGGCGAACATCGCCAGGTACGACGCCTCCAGCTCGGACCGCTGCCCGCTGTTGCAGGTGATGATGTTGAGGCCCTCGGCGTGCGCGGCCTGCTCGGCCCCGCGGGCGACGTCGACGAAGAAGGGGTTCCCGAGGTCGAGCACGAGCAGCCCCATGACGCGGCTGCGCCCGGCCCGCAGCTGACGCGCCGACTCGTCCCGCACGTAGCCGAGCTCTTCGATCACCGAAAGCACGCGGCTGCGCGTCGCGGCCGCGACGACGTGCGGCCGGTTGACCACATTGGACACCGTGCCGATCGAGACGCCCGCGCGCTTGGCGACGTCCTTGATGCCGACCACCGGACCCCCTCGCTGAGAAGTGTGAGCCTAGCACGATCTGAAACGTTTCAGAATCCGGATTACCGACGTTGGTCGCATGATCGCGCCGCTAGGCTCCAGGCGGGTTTGCCTGCCGCTGGGAGGAGTCCGGGGTGCGGATCTTCACGATCGTCCTTTCGCTCGTGCTGACGTGGGTGTTCACCGGGGCGGTGGCCGCGGCCGCACCGATTGTGGAGGGTGACACCGACAACCCCGTCACCGCCGCGCCCGCCGTCACCCGGCCGGGCACGCCGCACTGCAGCGTCACCCTCGCCGACGGCTTCCGCTCCAACGCCGCCGACGGCAGCCCGCAGTTCTACGAAGGCACGCTCACGCCGCCGAAGGCCTGCCCCGGGCCGTGGGCGAAGGTCGTCATGGACCAGACCGTCACCGTGAGCGGGCGGCAGTACGACCGGATCGGCGACCTGCGGATCGGCGGCACCGAGGTCTGGTGGGGCACGACCGAGGAGCCCAGCGGCGAGGGCAAACGCCCGATCACCTACCACTTCGACAAGGACCTCACCCCCTACAGCGCCCTGCTGCGCACGCCACAGCCCTTCCACGGCGGCATCGAGAACTACAACTCGCCGATCTACACCGGCGTCTACGCCCAGACCGTGACGCTCACCTACTACCAGGCGGACCGCAAGCACCCCGCGCCCGAGACGCCCGATCACGTCGCCGGGTTCGGGCACGCCGACGCGACCCCGGCCGCGCCGACCGTGCACTTCACCGCGAAAGACCTGCCGCGCAACATCACCCGCGCCTACCTGGAGGTCACGCTCGAGGGCCACGCGTGTGACGAGCAGTGGTTCGACGACGTGCCCGACGACGTGTCCGCGAAGTACCCGGCGGCCGGCCTCTGCGGGAAGGGCCCGTACCGCGAGGCGAACTTCGCCATCGACGGCACGGCGGCCGGCAGCGCGTTCACCTTCCCGCATATCTACTCCGGCGGGATCGTGCCGCAGCTGTGGCGGCCGGTCGTCGCGATCGACACCTTCAGCCTGCACGCCGAGACCTACGACGTCACGCCGTTCGCCGGGCGCCTCGTCGACGGCGGTACCCATGACCTTTCCTTCTCCTTCCCGGACATCGGCGGCGAATTCACCGTCGTGCCGACGCTACTGCTCTACACCGACAAAAACGCGACGCGGACGTCCGGCGCCCTGACCCGCGCGGGCGTCGCGGCCGCACCGGCCCGGCAGACGACGGTCAAGGACATCACCGGCGGCGTGAACGTGACGGTCACGGCCAAGCGCGACGACGTGACGGCGGGCTACGTCGACACGTCGGCGGGCCGGGTGTTCACGCGGGTCGAGCGCACCCGCGACTACCGCAACAGCGACGACATCACCGGTGGCGGCTTCACCCAGCACGTCGTGCAGGCGGATTCGGGGCAGCAGACCTCGACGTCCACAGTGGACGGCCGGGTGCGGGCGGCGAGGCACACGTGGTCCTACCCGCTGACCACCGACGCGACGGCGAACATCACCGACGACCAGAACCTGCGGATCTCGGGATCGGTGGAGATGACGAAGATCCTCGGCGACACCACGGGCGACGGCCGGAGCTGGCGGCCGGTGAACGCTTCCCGGGAGTGGCTGGCGTCCTCGGGCGTACTGGCCCGCACGAACGGCGTGAACACCGAAGCCGACGGCCGATCGAAGACGCTTTTCACCGGAAGCGACGACCTGGGGCGGCCGTACTTCCACTACGTGGCCAGCGAGCACGGGCTGATCACCGAGAACCGAATTGTCGGTGGCCGCGGATAGGGTCCGGCCCCATGACCGAACCCGCCTTCGTGACCGAGACCCGGACCGCCTACGACACCGTCGCCGACTCCTACGCCGAGGAGCTCCGGAACCTTCTCGACGAGAGCCCGTGGGACCGGGCGGTGCTGACCACGTTCGCCGAACTGGTCGGGAAGACCGGTCTCGTCGGCGATCTCGGCTGCGGCCCGGGCCGGCTGACCGGGTACCTGGCCTCGCTCGGGCTGGACGTCTTCGGCGTCGACCTTTCGCCGGGCATGATCGACGCGGCCCGCCGAGCCCATCCCGAGCTGCGTTTCGAGGTCGGCTCGCTGGCCGCCCTGGCGCTGGCGGACGGGAGCCTGGCGGGCGCGGTGGCGTGGTACTCGCTCATCCACACGCCTCCCGCGGACCTGGCGCCGGTGATCGCGGAGCTCGCCCGGGTACTGGCGCCGGGCGGACGGCTGCTGACCGGGTTCCAGGTCGGTGACGAGCGCCGCCGGATCACCCGGGGCTACGGTCACGACGTCGCCCTGGACGCCTACCGGTTGCCGCCGGAGTTCGTCGCCGGGTTGTGCGTCGAGGCCGGGCTGGTCGTGGAGGCTCGGGTGGTCCGGGAGCCGCAGCCGCCCGAGAAGACCCCGCAGGCCTATCTGCTGGCTCGGAAGCCCGCGTGAACCCCGTCTCGGTTCTCGTCACCCGATCGGGCTAGTACGGTACTGTCGGTCCCATGGGGAGTCTCCGCTCACGGGTCCTGGGCTGGGTCGGCCGGCGCTACCTCGCCCGGCAGTCGAAAAAGGGCTTCGACCTCGAAAAGATGTCGGCCATCCTGCCCGATTCGGCGCTGCTGCCGCTGAAGCGGGACGGCCTCGACCCGGTACCGGCGATGGCCGAAAAACGCCGTGAGGCGCCGATCGGCAAGCTCGACCTGCCGTTCGGGATGAACGCCTGGCTCGTCACCGGCTACGACGAGGCGAAGGCCGTCCTCGGCAAGGCCACCGGGTTCTCCAGCGACTTCGGCAACCTCGTCGGCAACGCCGGCGTCACGGCCGACCAGAACCCGGGCGGGCTCGGCTTCGCGGACCCGCCGGTGCACACGCGGCTGCGGAAGCTGCTGACGCCGGAGTTCACCATGCGCCGGCTGAGCCGGCTGGCCCCGCGCATCGACGAGATCGTCGCCGAGCAGCTCGACGCGATGGCCGCGGCCGAGGGGCCGGTCGACCTGTGGCAGGCGTTCGCGCTGCCGATCCCGTCGCTGACCATCTGCGAGCTGCTCGGCGTGTCCTATGAGGACCGCGAGGACTTCCAGCGGCTGAGCACCGCCCGCTTCGACCTCTTCGGCGGCGCCGGCGCCTCGCTCGGCGCGATGTCGGAGTCGCTGACCTATCTGCTCGACATCGTCAAGAAGCAGCGCGAACAGCCCGGCGACGGCTTGCTCGGCATGCTGATCAAGGAACACGGCGACGAAATCGACGACCGCGAGCTGGCCGGCCTGGCCGACGGCGTGCTCACCGGCGGCCTGGAGACGACGGCGAGCATGCTGGCCCTCGGCGCGCTGGTGCTGCTGCGCGACGAGAAGGCGATGGACGCCGTCCGCGGCGACGACGAGTCCGTGCACCGGTTCGTCGAGGAGCTGCTGCGCTACCTGACCGTGGTGCAGATGGCGTTCCCCCGGTTCGCCAAGGAGGACATGGAAATCGGCGGCGTCCACATCGCCGAGGGCGACATCGTGCTGGTGTCGCTGTCGGCGGCCGACCGCGACCCCAAGCTGGGTCCGGACATGGAGACGTTCGACGCGACCCGCGAGCCGACGTCGCACCTGGCCTTCAGCTACGGCATCCACCGCTGCATCGGCGCGGAACTGGCCCGGATGGAGCTGCGCACCGCGTACCCGGCGCTGATCAGCCGCTTCCCGAACCTGCGGCTGGCGGTGCCGGAGGACGAGCTGTCGTTCCGCAAGGTGTCCATTGTGTACGGTCTGGACGAGCTCCCGGTGCTGGTGGACTGACCTCAGCGCACCCCGCGCGGCCGGAACTGGATGCTGATCCGCGGCCCGGCCGCCCGGTTCGTCTTCGGCACCGCGTGCTCCCACGTCCGCTGGCACGAGCCGCCCATCACGATCAGGTCGCCGTGGCCGAGGGCGTAGCGGCAGGACTCGCCGCCGCCGCGGGGGCGTAGGGCCAGGTGGCGGGCCGCGCCCACCGAGATGATCGCGACCATCGTGTCCTCCGTGCTGCCCCGGCCGATCGTGTCGCCGTGCCAGGCGACGCTGTCGCGGCCGTCGCGGTAGTAACACAGGCCCGCCGTGCGGAACGGCTCGCCGAGCTCGCTCGCGTAGTGCTCGCTCAGCGCCGCGCGGGCTTCCGCCAGCACGGGGTGGGGGAGCGGCGCGGCTTCGCGGTAGAAGCACAGCAGCCGCGGGACGTCCACCACGCGGTCGTACATCTTCCGCCGCTCCGCCTGCCAGGGAACGCCGGTGGCGAGGTCGGCGAACAGCTCGTCGGCGCCGGCGAGCCAGCCCGGCTGCACGTCGACCCACGCGCCGGAGCCGAGCTCGGTCCGGCGCGGGGCCAGGGCGTGCAGCGTGACGGGGCCGGACTCGCCGAACAGCGAGGCCTGCAGTGCCGGAGTCGTCATGACCCCGACGTTACACGATGTTCGAACAGATGTTCTACGTGAAACATCGCCACGCGGTCAGTGTGTGACGTCGTAGACCAGCTTCTGGACGCCGTTGCCGTAGGCCTCGCTGGACACGAGCTTCAGGTTCTGCTTGTCCTTGTCGGTGTCGCTGAAGAGCCGCTTGCCCGCGCCGAGCAGGACCGGGAAGACCAGCAGGTGGTACCGGTCGATCAGGCCGGCGTCGGCCAGTGCGCGGTTGAGGGTGGCGCTGCCGGCGATGATGATCGGGCCGCCCTCGGTCTCCTTCAGGGCCGCGACCTCGTCCAGGGACCGCAGGATCGTCGTCTCGCCCCAGTTGTCGACCAGGCCGGCGTCGGTGAGGGTGGTCGACACGACGTACTTCGGCATCGCGTTGTACCCGGCGAACTCCACGGTCATGCCCGGCCAGACCGGCGCGAACGCCTCGTAGCTGACCCGGCCCATCATCAGCGCGGTGGCTTCCTCCTGCTCGCTGCCCTTGATCGCGTAGGCGGCCGGGTCGAACTCGATGTCCTTGAACGTCCAGCCCGAGTTGCGGTAGCCCGGCTCGCCGCCGGGGGCTTCGACGACGCCGTCGAGTGAGACGAACGAGCTGGAGATCAGGGTGCGCATGGGGTTGCTCCTCGGTGGTCGATCTTGCTCCTGCAAGTCTGTCGAACGGGGCAAGCCGGATTCGACACGGCTTCCGAAGAAAACTTCCGACAGACCGCAGAGCGGGAACGGTGACTCTTGCCCGCCGCGGTCCGGGCTCGTACAGTCGTCTCCACGCCCGCAAAGGTCTGAACCTGTTGCCGGGTGACCGCCGCCTCGAGTGACACAGGAGGTTGACGGTGCACAGACTTCGCGGTGCGGGCGTGCTCGCGGCGACGGCGCTGGGGCTCGCGGTGCTCACCCCGGCGGTGGAAGCCCAGGTCGGCACGGGTCCGTGGGTCTCGGATTCCCCGGGCTACTCCGAGCAGGAGCGGGGCTGCGGTGACATCTCCGGGTTGACGTTCAAGCTCACCTGCTCGACCGGCAGCGGTGACCAGCGCGCGGAACGCCGCTACACCACCTACACCGGCGGCACCCACCAGTTCGAGGGCTCGTTCAAGATCACCAGCATGGGCGGCAGCCGGATCAGTCTCAAGCAGACGTTCCGGGACGGCTCCAGCGCCGGGCCGTTCTTCCTGCTGGCGGTGGAGAAGGGCGGCCGCCTCTACGCGGTGCACGGCGGCGAGACGATCGCCACCGGGGCCACCGTGGGGACGAGCGTGCGGGTGAACACGATCAACCAGGTCGGCAGCACGCACAAGGTGTACATCAACGGCTCGCAGAAGGACTCGGTCTCCAGCCCGAGTGGCAGCTACTACGACAAGTTCGGCAGCTACCGCACCGCGAGCGGCGCGGGGCCGATCACCGTGCAGTGGAGTGGGATCAGGTTCTGGCACAAGTGACGTCCGCGGCGGCGTCCCCGCCCGGGGACGCCGCCCAGGCGTCGAAGTCGTCCCAGGCGGACAGCCGTCGCCGGCTGGTGAAGCGGCGGTGGGCGCCGGTGAGCGGGTCGTCGAAGTCGAGCACCCTGGCCAGCAGCTGCAGGGGTTTCGTGAAGTCGCCCAGGGGCTTCTCGCGCAGCTCGGGGTAGAAGTCGTCGCCGAGGATCGGGACGCCCAGGCCGCTGAGGTGCACGCGCAGCTGGTGGGTCCGGCCGGTCGAGGGGACCAGCCGGTACCGGCCCCGGCCGTCGCGGTGTTCGAGCAGCTCGACGTAGGTCTCGGCGTTCGGCTCGCCCGGCACCTCATGAGCGGCCAGCACCCCGCGGTCTTTGACGATCCGGCTGCGGACGGTTCTCGGCAGGGCCAGCGCCGGGTCGTATGGCGCGATCGCTTCGTACTCCTTGTGCACCCGGCGGTCGCGGAACAGCGTCTGGTACCTGCCGCGCAGCTCGGGCGTGATCACGAACATCACCAGCCCCGCGGTGACGCGGTCCAGCCGGTGCGCGGGGGACAGCTGCGGCAGGTCGAGGTCGCGGCGCAGCCGCACGAGCGCCGTCTCCAGGATGTGCTGCCCGCGCGGGATGGTCGCCAGGAAGTGCGGCTTGTCGACGACCAGCAGGTGCTCGTCGCGGTGCACGACGTCGATCGCGAACGGCACCGGCACCTCGTCGGGCAGGTCGCGGTGGAACCAGATGAACGAGCCGGGCGCATACGGCGTGTCGACGCCGAGCGGGCCGTCCGTGCCGTGGATGCGCTCCTCGCGCAGCATCTGCTCGATGCGGCCGGGCGCCACGCGGGGCAGCCGCTCGATCAGGTGCGCCAGCAGGGTCGGCCACTCGCCATCGGGCAGTTTCAGCCGGGCGGGGTCGAGCCCGTGACGGGGCGGGATCGGCGGGCGGAGCTTGCGTCTCATCGCCCCCGACTGTAACTAACCCTCCGACGGCGTCCGGTAGCGCGCGAGGTAGCGGGCGGTGACTTCGGCGTTCTTCGCCTCGGCCGCCTCGGCGCGGAGGTGGCGCCCGGTGTTGTGCGGGAAGCCCTGCCGGCCGAGCCGGTGCTCGACGCTTTCCTCCATGTACGCGCACGAATAGAAGTACGCGACCAGTGCCGCCATCAGCACCAGGGAGAGCCGCAGCCAGATCGAGCCGGGCAGCAGCAGCCACACCGCGCACAGCGGCACGATGCCGATCGACCGCTGGACCACGAACCGGGCTCGCCAGTGCTTCGACGTCGCATCGTGCAACGCCCACTCGTTGTAGCGCTCGGGAAGGCGCACGCCCACGGCGTACCCGAACCAGCGGAGCGCACTCGGTCGTTCCATGACTTAGACAGTACACTAATACTTAGTGCCCTAATCATTAGGGCGACCGACGACACAGTAGGATTCGGACATGATCGACCTGGGTGAGGACCCCCTGAAGCTGGACCGGCAGGTGTGCTTCGCGCTGTCGGTGGCTTCGCGCAGCGTGATCGCGATCTACCGGCCGCTGCTCGAGCCGTACGGCCTGACCCACCCGCAGTACCTGGTGATGCTCGCGCTGTGGGAACGCTCGCCCAGGTCCGTGAAGGACCTCGGCGAGGCCCTGCGGCACGAACCCGCGACCCTCTCGCCGCTGCTCAAGCGGCTGGAAGCCCTGGGGTACGTGACGCGGGCCCGCAGCCGTTCGGACGAGCGGCGGCTGACGGTCGAGCTGACCGAGGCGGGCCGGGCGCTGCGGGCGGAGGCGGAGAAGATCCCGTACAAGGTGGTCCAGACACTCGGCATGGACGTCGCCGAGCTGGAAGCCCTGCACGGCGTGCTGACCCGGGTCATCGACGCGACCGCCTGAGGAATTCCCGGCCGCCCGGCGCGTTGCTCCCCGAGAGAGCCTTCCGGGAGGAACCCTTGCTGAAGATCAGGCTGGGCGTCGCGCCCGCGGCCGGGACCGGGCCGGCGGAGTTCGCCGGGCTCGCCGCCCGGCTCGAGGACGCCGGCGTCGACTCGCTGTGGCTGTCCGAGCTCGTCTACTCGCCCGAGGTCGACCCGATGATCGGGATGACGCACGCGCTGGCGCGGACGTCGAAGCTGAAGGTCGGCACCGGCGTCGCGATCCTGCCGGGACGGCACCCGGTGCTGGTCGCCAAGCAGCTGCTCACCCTGGCCGGGCTCGCGCCCAAGCGCGTGCTGCCGGTGTTCGGCCTGCGCCCGGCCCGCGCGGCCGAAGCCGGCCTGTTCCCGGTGCCGCCCGGCCGCCGCGCCGCCGTCTTCGACGAATCGCTCGTGCTGCTGCGCCGGCTGCTGGAGGAGGACGAGGTGTCCTTCGACGGCGAGTTCTTCCAGGTCGACGGCGTCCGCCTCGGCCCGCGCCCGCAGAAGCACCTCGACGTCTGGCTGGGCGGGTCGGCGCCGGCGGCCCTGCGCCGCACGGGCCGCCTCGCGGACGGCTGGCTGGGCAGCTTCCACACGCCGTCGCAGGCCCGCGACGCCCGCATCGCCATCCAGCGGGCCGCGGCGGAGGCGGGCCGCGAAATCGAGGAAGACCACTTCGGGCTCAGCCTCGCGGTGGCCGACCAGGGGATCCCGGCCGCGCTCGCGGCGGCCGCGGCCCGGCGCAACCCCGGTGCGGCGGTGGCGGATCTCGTCGCGACGAGCTGGCCGGAAGCCCGGCGGCTGGTGGAACAGCACATCGAAGCCGGGCTGTCGAAGTTCGTGATCCGGCCCGTGCACGGCGACTTCGACGGCTTCCTGGAGAAGTTCCGGGCGGAGCTGGTGCCGCTGCAGAACTAGCCGTGGCGGAGGTCGCCGTGCACCTGGCCGATCTGGAACGCCGTCCCGCGCACGGTCCCGTTGATCGTGTTGGTCGTGCTGCCCGGGGCCGGCGGCTCGATCTTCGCCCGGGCCGCCGCGAGCTCCTCTTCGAAGCCGGCGCCGTGGCGCAGCAGGTCCCCGCTGGGGTTGGGGATGTAGAGGTAGACCGTGCCGCGCTGCTCCTTGACCCGGACATCCGCCGGCACCACCTTCGACGCGGGCAGGTCCGCGTACCCGCCGGCCAGCACGTCCTCGAAGATCCGCTGCGACAGCGCCACCGCGAGGAACGTCTGGTCCGGGTCCGAGCGCTCCAGCACCGCGCGCACCGGGGCGGCGTCGAGCAGCCGGTGCGTGGTGATCACCGCGCTGCCGATCGCGGCCGCCGCGGTGGTGCCCGGCTCCGGCTCGAGGATCGGGCCGACGTTCAGGCTGGCCCGCATCCGCAGGCGCACCGACCGCGCGGCCGAGCGCAGGCGCGCGTCCCGCTCGGCGAGCACGGATTCCAGCTCGTCGAAGAACCGGCTGACCACCGCGGGCAGGAACCGCGGGTCGAAGCCGAGGCCGTAGCCGTCGCCGGTGCCGTGCGGGAACAGGGCGGTTTCCCACACCTCGCGCAGCCCGGCGCGGGCGAACGCCTGGGACAGCACGTCGGGGATGGCCGCGGAGAGTACCGCCTGGGTGGCGGCCGGGTTGCCGCCGAACCCCTTGGTGTCGACCACCAGCAGGGCGCGGTACGGCGGGAGTTCGTCGAAGGTCAAGGCCGGGCCTTCCTGGTTGCCGGTGGCCTTCGATTCTGACGGACCGCGGGCGCGCGGTCCTCGTACGTTCGAGGTAATTCGCCCGGCTTCCCGTGCCGTCGCGCGCGAGCGACAGGTACACAGAGAAGTTCGAGTCTGGGCGGGAGTTCTCGGATGACGTCTCGGAGCGGTGCCGCATCACCATCCGAAGTGCACAACCACATCGACGGTGGCGCAGCCGGGGTGGTGCTGCAGGCCGGGACCATCACCGGCGACGTCTGGGTGGCCGCCCCGCGGTCACCGCACCCGGTGCCCCGGCAGCTGCCGCCGTCGCCGTCGCACTTCACGAGCCGGGCGGCCGAGCTCGCGGCGCTGGACGAAGTCGCCGGGCAGGAAACCGGGGGACAGCCCGCGCTCGCCGTGCTGATCGGGCCGGGCGGGGTCGGCAAGACCGCGGTCGCCGTCACCTGGGGCAGCAGGCACGCCGGGCGCTACCCCGACGGCCAGCTCTACGCCGACCTGCGCGGCTTCTCGCCGGGCACCGCGGTCCTGCCGGACGAGGCACTCGGCGCGTTCCTGCGCGCTTTGGGCGTCGCGCCCGAGCACGTCCCGCCCGGCTTGGCCGAGCAGGCGGCGCTGTTCCGGACGCTGACCGCGGGCCGACGGCTGCTCGTCCTGCTGGACAACGCCTTGTCGGCGGCCCAGGTCCGGCCGCTGATCCCCGCGTCCGCGGGCTGCACGGTGGTGGTGACCAGCCGGCTGCGGCTGGACGGGCTGGTGTCCGAAGGCGCGCGGTTCCTCGACGTGGCGCCGCTCGCGCAGCCGCACGCCGTGGAGCTGGTGGTGAACGCGGTCGGCCGGACCCGGGTCGCCGGCGAGCTCGACGACGTCGCCGAGCTGGCCACGCTGTGCGGGCGGCTGCCGATCGCGCTGCGCGTCGCGGCCGCCCGGCTGGCGTCCCGGCCCCGGTGGCCGGTGGCGCGGGTGGTCGCCGAGCTGGGCGACGAGAACTCGCGGCTGAGCCGGCTCTCGGCGGAGGGCGAAGCCCCGGTGGCGGCGACGTTCGACTGGTCCTACCGGGCGCTGCCGGAACCGGCGGCGAAGCTGTACCGCCTGCTGGGCGAGTTCCCGGGCGCGTCGTTCGGCGTCGACGTCGCGGTGGCGGCGACCGAGCTGGCCGACCCGGCCGACGGCCTGCAGCAGCTGGTCGACGCGAGCCTCCTGGAAGAGGTCGACGAGCGGCGCTACCGCTTCCACGACCTCGTCCGGCTGCACGCCCGCGCCCAGCGCGACGACGACCGCTTCGAGGTCCTGCCGCGGGTGGCGACCTGGTACCTGCACGCGATGACGCGGGCGAACATGGTGGCCATCCCGATCCGCTGGCGGGTCAGCCCGGTGTGCGAGCAGTACCGCACCAGCCCACCCGCGTTCGGCTCCGGCCGGGCGGCGCTCGACTGGCTCGACGAGCAGCTGCCGAACGTGCTGGCGGTGCTCGAGGAAGCCGCCGCGCAGCGGCACGACGAGGTGGCCTGGCAGCTGTGCGAGGCGTTGTGGGAGCTGTTCCTGCACCGGAAGCACTTCCCCCTGTGGCTGCGCTCGCACGAGATCGGGATCGGCGCGGCGCAGCGGTGCCGGAACGTCGTCGCGGAGTCCCGGCTGCGCTGCCAGCTGGGGCGCGCGTACCTCGATCTGGGCCGCTTCGAGGCGGCGGAGCAGGAGTGCGGCCGCGCGCTGGAGCTGGCCCGGGCGGCGGGGAGCAGGCACAACGAGTCGGTCGCGCTGGACCAGCTGGGCACGGCGGCGCAGGGCCGTGGCGACGTCGCGGCGGCGATCGCCTGCTACACCGGCAGCCTGGAGATCGAAGCCGAACTGGGCATCGACCGCGGCGTCGCCCAGCGGCACCGCCGGATCGGCGAGGTGCTGGCGAAGGCGGACCGTGATCCCGAAGCGTTGGCGCACCTCGAGCGCGCCCGCCGGATGTTCGCCGACATGGGGGACGAGAAGGACGAGGCGAAGGTCCTGGTGGGGCTCGCCCGCCTGGACGCCCGCGCCGGCGATGTCCCGGCGGCGCGGCGGCGTCTGGAGCGGGCGTGGGCGGTGCTGTCCGAATCGGGGTCAGCGGTCTACCAGGCGGACGTCCTGGTCGGCTTCGCCGACGTGGCGGAGCACGGCGACGACCCCGCCGCGGCGCGGGGTCACCTCGCCGAGGCGCTGAAGCTCTACGAGCAGGTCGGCGGGCCGCAGGTGACGCGGGTCCGGGCCCGGCTGCAGCGTTACGCCGCCGAGGTCGGCGAGCCGGCGGCCACCGAGGACCCAGAGGTGGGCGGCGATGCCGGCGAGGGCGCTGTCGACCACGGCGAGGCCACCGGAGCGGTCCCCGACGACCGGGCCGACGGCGGCGACGGAGAGCCCGGGCAAGCCGGCGAATGACCGGGCGATCAGGGCACGGGCATCGGCGAAGGCGCGGGTGCCGTCGTGGATGAGCACGTCCGCCAGCGCCGGGTGCTGGTGGCGCCCGGCGGTGGTGAAGCTGCCCTGCGCGCCGGAGGTGAGCGCGTAGGTCCACAGCGACGGCGGGAGGGTCACCGGCTTCGCGGCAGCGGGATCACCGGCCAGGTCACGCGCCGGGGGAGCGGCGCCGGGGAGAACGGCACCGTTCGCGCCGGTTCGCCGAGGCCGAGCAGGCCGTACATCTCCCTGCGGAGGATCTTCCCGGCTTGCCCGGGGCGCGAGGTCACCAGACCGGCGATGTGGGCGCCGAGGCCGTGGCACTGCGCCTTCTGGGCGGCTTCGAGCTGGGCAGCGAGCGGTCGCTTCCGGTTCCACAGCGGGGCTTCCGCGGCCAGCACGGCGGCGGGGCTGCCCGCCAGCAGCGGCTGGGGGCCGTGCGGGATCCGGAGCACGGGCACACCGAAACCGGCCGCGAAGGTGCCGACCGAGGTGTAGTCGGCCATGACGGCGTCGGCGGCGACGACCGCACCGCGCCAGTCGCTGTGCGGAGCCAGCACGGTGAGCCCGGCGTCGACGGCGTCCGTGAGCCAGCCGAGCACCTGGCCGGTGCCGTGCTGAGACCAGATCTGCGGGTGCAGGGAGGCGACCACGCACGCGCCGGGCGCGGCCTCGGCGACGTCACGGAAGACACGGGGGTCGATGCCGAAACCGGACCTGGCGGACCAGGTCACGGTGACGAGGATGATCTCCCGGTCGTCGGTGACGCCGAGCGCCTCCCGGTACTGGTCGCGGTAGGGAGCGCTGGCGACCAGCCGGTCGAAGGCGATGTCCCCGGCGACGACGGCGTGCGGGACGGCTTGCGGGCAGACCTCGGCGAGCAGGTCCAGTTCTCGTCCGTGGGTGAGCACGATCCGGTCGGCCCGAACCCGGCCGCCCCGCACCAGCCGGCTCGAGTCGAGGCCGGTGACGAGTTCGCCGGAGCGGTACTGCCCGAGGCCGCCCCCGTGCGGGACCAGCAGGACGGGGCCGCGCACGTCGTCGAGGCCGCGGGTGCTGCCGGCGAGGACGAGGCCGTGGGTGGCCTGCCGCGCCTGCTCCGCCGAGAGGAGGATTTCGCCGCGCTCGCGGATGAACCGACCGGCGTCGGGCCGATCTTCCCCGTCCACCGGGACGGCGTAGTTGCGCTGCACCCGGTGATCGGTCTCGACGAGCGGGTTGAGGTCGTCGAGCCGCAGGAGGGCGACGACGTGCGGGGCGAGGACGAGGAGGGACTTGCCGAGCCGGGTCGCCCAGGAGCGGTCGCCGGTCATTGTCGCCCCCTCGGTGATGAGGCGTAGCAGAGGGCACCGGCCCGGCTGGCCAGCGCGGCACAGGGGCGGGGGAACGGTCTGCGGTCAGCACGGACGTCGAAATGCACAGTGCCTCCTCGAACTGGCCGGCGCGCGCCGGACTCGGATCGGTGCGCCGCGGACGCTGCCGAGGAGGAGGCCACCGCCGAGCCTCGGCTCGTGGTCGGCCTTTTTGTCACCAGCGAGTGACGTCATGCCCTCGGGAGAATGAACTCGGGGCATGAGCCGGACGGCGGGACCGTTTCCCGGATCCGGAGTCGTATGCTGGCGCCTCGGCAGTATGTCCGCGCTTGCTTCTGGGTGGGTCGGAGGTATTGCCCTTCGAAGCGGTCCCTGGGTACCAGCCAGGGGCCGCTTCCCTATGCGCGTCTCATTCAGTCCTCCAGCCGGTGCAGCATCTTGTCGATGAAGTCGGGCGTTTCTTCGGGGCTGAGGGCGGCGTCTTCGAGCCGGTAGAAGATCCGGATGAACTGGGCGGCCTTTTCGGCGCCGATGACGTCGTCGAAGAAGACGTCGCCGTCGGGTTGCTCCAGGTTGAGGAACAGGTCGTTGGTCTGCTCGGACAGCTGGAGCAGCTCGAAGGAACTCTGCATCCCTTCCACCCACCCGGCTTTGAACGGCAGGACCTGCAAGGTCACGTTGGGCCTCTCGGCCACTTCGCGGAGGTGGCGCAGCTGGGTTCCCCAGCTCTCGCCGTCGGTGACGCGGCGGTGCAGCACGGATTCGTCGAGGATGAAGAAGTGCTCGAGTTCGGGGTCTTCGAGCCGCGCCTGCCGCTGCGTGCGCAGCCTGATCCGCCGCTCCTGGACCTCGGCGTCCCCGGTGACCTGCGCCGTCAGCGAACGGGTGTACTCGGGCACTTGCAACAGCCCCGGCACCAGGTGCAGCTGGTACTGGCGAAGGATGACCGCGGCCGATTCGAGGCCGAGGAATTTCACGAATTCCGGGCTGCTGGTGCGCTTGAATTGGTCCCACCAGCCCGGCTCCCGGCCGGCCTTGGCCATGGCGACGTAGGTTTCGACGCGGTCCCGGTCGGTGATGCCGTAGTGCAGCAGAAGCGCCTTGAGATCGGTGATCGACAGGCCCACGGTGCCGTTTTCGATGCGGATCAGCTTCGAAGTCGACCAGTCCAGTGCCTCGGCGACGTCCTTCTGGGTGAGCTGCAGGGCCTCACGCGCCTCTCTTATCTCCGCCAGCACACGCCGCTGGCTGACCACTGGCGAGTGCGCCCTAGTCATGATTTTCTTCACTCCTCCATGTGTCGGGTGGCAGGCTGCCGATCTGCCACATGGCAGAACGGTAGCACCACACTCGTCGTGTGGCATATTGCGTCCCATCAGATGGCGTGGTGTCTGGCCATGAACAGCGGCAACCCCGGCCGGACCTTGATCAGGTCAGCCGGGGTTGCGGGAAAGCCTTGCTCAGAGTCGGCGCAAGAACGCCAGCCAGCTTCCGGGGGGCAACGAGAGCCAGGTGTCAGGCTGCTTCGAATCGCGGATGAGCACGTGCTCGGAAGTTCGGGCGACCTCGACGCAATCGTCTCCCTGTGTGCCGCTACCGCTCGCCGAACTCTTCACCCAACGCAAGCCTGGGGTGATCTCGGTCGAAGGCCCGTCCAGTTCGGCCACGTGCGTCCCCTCGGTTTTCGACGGGCGCGTGCCGGCCGGCCGGGTGCGGCATCGAGGGCCGGAACGTCGCGTAGGCGTCCATTCAGGTTAACTGCGGAACGTGACGGTTCGACACCGCCGAGAGCAGGATAACGCACGTCCGGTTGCGCGGTTGCCCCGTGATTCCCGGTCAGATAAGTGACAATTCCTGGACGTTCGCTCGCCTCGATTTTCCCTGCGCCGCAAGGTGATCGGCTCGGTACCCGTTCGCCTGCACGTGCACGTGGGGTGCGCAAACGAACGTGCTGTCGAATCGAGTTGTCGGGATCGAAGAAACGGGGATCAGAACTCCAGTTGTTCGGTCTTCCGCGGCATCAGCAGCAACGCCCCCACCGACAGAACAGCCACCGCCAGCAAACCCAAGAACACGTAGTGCGTCGCATCCGCCAACGCCCCGCGCACGAACACCGCCGCCGGGGAATTGTCCGCGTGGCCGCCCAGTACCAGGCTCGTCGCGTCCACCGATGGCGGCAACGGACCCACCTCCGCCGGCGGCGAAGCGAACCGGGCCGCCAGTGTCGCGTTCGCGATCGCCCCGAACACCGCCGCCCCGACCGCGCTGCCCAGGGACCGGCTGAACAGGTTCGTCGCCGTCACCACTCCGCGGCGGTCCCAGCCGACCACCGACTGGATCGCCACCAGCGTCGGGCTCGCCGCCAGGCCGAGACCCAGCCCGAGCACGAACGCCGCGAAAGCCGCCGCCCACAGGGACGATCCCGCGCCCAGCAGTGCCACCAGGACGCCGCCCGCGATGATGAACACGCTGCCGATCAACGCCGTGTCGCGGAAGCCGATGCGCAGGTAGATCTTGCCCGCCAGCGACGCCGAAATCGGCCAGCCCACCGTCAGCGCCGCCACCGCGAAGCCCGCCACCAGCGCGCCCGCGCCGAGCACGCCCTGCGCGTACGTCGGCAAGTAGGACGTCAGCCCCATCAGGACTGCGCCGACCACCACCGCCACCAGGTTGCCGCCCACCAGGACCCGGCGGGTGAACACCCACAGCGGCAGCACCGGCTCCACCGCACGCTTCTCCACCAGCACGAACGCCACCAGCAGCAGCACGCCCACGACGAAGATCGCCACACTCGGCACGGAACCCCACGCCCACGCCACGCCGCCCTCGAGCAGACCGAGGATGAGCAGGGAACAACCGACCGTGAGCAGGCCCGCACCTAGGTAGTCGACCTTGTGCGGCTTGCGCTCCACGCGCTCGGCGAAGCCGCGGAACAGCATCAGCGCCGCGATCGCGCCCAGCGGCAGGTTGATGAAGAAGATCCAGCGCCAGTCCAGGTACTCGGCGAACAGGCCGCCGAGCGTCGGGCCGATCACCGACGCCGCGCCCCAGACGCTGGCCACGTAACCCTGCACCCTGGCGCGTTCCTCCACCGTGTACAGGTCGCCGATGATCGTCATCGACATCGGCTGGATCGCGCCGGCGCCGATGCCCTGGACCGCGCGGGCGGCGATCAGCACCGGCATGCTCCAGGCCGCGCCGCACAGGACCGAGCCGACCAGGAACGCGGCGATCCCGAAGAACATCACCGGGCGGCGGCCGAGCTGGTCGGCGAACTTGCCGTACAGCGGCACCGTCACGGCCTGGGTGAGCAGGTAGATCGAGAACAGCCACGGGAACTGCGCGAACCCGCCGAGGTCGCGCACCACCGACGGGACGGCGGTCGCGATGATCGTGCTGTCCAGCGCGACCAGTGCGGTGCTCAGCATGACCGCGATCAGCACCGGGCCGCGGTCGGACCGGAAACCGACCCCCCGGGTGGCGGCGGACGTCGTCATCGGCGGGGTGCTCCTCGGAACGGTCATGATCGGGGTCAACTACTTTGCAGTCCTAAGCATTCCATCCCGGCGGCACCGGCCCCAGCGAATTTTCCGGCGCCCGTGGCGCAAGATGGTCAGGATGAGCGACTGGATCCGGCCGATCGGGCGGGGCTGGGTGGTCCGCGACGCGGTCCCCGGCCCCGACGTCGACGAGTTCGCCGAGCCCGAGCGGGTGATCGCCGCGCTGGCCGCGCCCGGAGCGGCGGACAGCCTGCTGGCCGTGCAGCACCCCGCCCGCACGCCCGCCGCGCTGGCCCGCGGTCTCGACCTGGCGGCCGCCGTCCCGGTGGCCCGTGCCGTGCTCGAACGGCTGCGCAAGCGGTTCTACCGGCCGGTCCGCACCGTCGTCGCGCCCTACCGGATCGAAGGGCCGGACGGGGTGGCGCTCGGCCTGCTCTGCCTGGTCGACCCGGCGGCGGTGGCCGACGACGGTGCCGCGCGCGTCCGGCACACCGAAGACGTCTACCCCGACGTCGTCGCCGAACGGGCCGCGGTGCTCGCCGGCCTCGGGTGCGCGACGAGTGCCGCGCTGCTCGTCCCGGCCGCCGGCGGCGAGGAGCTGACCGCGCAGGTCGAGCAGGCCTGCGCCGGGCTCGGCCTGCCCGATCTGTCCACTTCGGACGGGGCCGGCCGGCGGCACGACCTGTGGGTGGTCCCCGAAGGCCCGCTGCAGAGCCGCCTGCTGGCCGCGGTGGCCGGCGCGGACCTCCTGGTCGCCGACGGCAACCACCGCGTGGCCGCCGCGGCAGCGGCCGGCCACGGCGCGCTGCTCGCCCTGGTCACCGCGGGACCGGCACTGGAGATCGGCGCGATCCACCGCGTCCTGACCGGCACCGGCCTCGGCCCGGACGACCTGGTGACGCGCTGGCGCGCGGCCGGCCTGGACGTCCGCCACGCCGAGGACGCGGTGCCGGTCACCGGCGAGGTCGTGGTGCGGGCAGGCGGAGCCGTGCTGCGGGTGCCGCTCCCGGCCCCGGACGGGCCGCGCCCGGTGATCGACCACGAGGTCGTCGAGCAGGTCCTGTTCGCCCGCGCGCTCGGCGTCGACCCGGACGGCCCGTGCGTCCGCCCGCTCCCGGCGGGACGCCCGCTGCCCCCGGACGCGGACGCGGTGGTGCTGCTGGCCCCGGTGAGCTACGCGGATGTCCTGGCCGTGCACGCGGCCGGCCGCCGGATGCCGCGCAAGGCCACGTATTTCACGCCGAAGCCGCGCAGCGGGCTGGTGCTGGCCCAGCTCTAGCGGGCGTCCCACCAGTCCAGGACGCGGGTGGCGGAGAGCGTCAGCCACTTCGACGGCTGCCCGGCCGGGGCGTCCACCTCGAACCACACCCGGCCGGGATCGGTGCGCTGCTGCAGCCACGTCCCGTCGGGCTGCCGCGCCGCGCGCACCAGCTCGATCGCTTCGGCCAGCCGCTCGTCCCGGCGCCCGGCGTCGCGGAAGTAGCAGGTCGCGTTGAGCACGTCGTAGCGCCAGCGGAACGGGTAGCCGAACTCGCGCACCCACGGCCCGATCGGCTCGCCGGTGGACCGGCGGCGGAACAGGCCGCGTTCCAGCAGGTACTCCTCACCCGCCGAGCGGGCCGCCCGGGTCGCCGGGGTGCCTCCGGTCGCCGTCTCGTGCGCGAGCAGTCCCTTGAGCGCGTTGAGCGTCGAGTGGACCGAGGAGCGCGCCGAGCCTTCGACCCACTCGCAGTTCCAACCTCCGTCGGGGAGCCGGTGCTCGACGAACCACTCCGCGATGCCCTCGACGTCCGCGCCGAGCCACACCCCGTTGGCCAGGGTCCACGCGTTGATGCAGACGTCGACCTCGCCGTCCCAGTAGGGCAGGTCTTCGTACTCCCACCGGCTGTTCGCGGCCAGCAGCTCGGCTGTACCGGTCAGCACCGAAGCGTCGACGCCCCATTCGCGCAGGGCATTGAGCGACCACGTCGTCGCGGTCCAGGGCTGCGGTTCGTCGCCGCGGAAGCCCGCGGGGAAGAACGCGCCGCTCGCCCACTGGCCGTCGGGGTCCTGCGCGGCCAGCAGCCGCGCGCCGAACCCCTCCTCGGCCACCCGGGCCCGCGTCGCTTCCCAGACCGGGGCCGGCTCGCCCGCCAGGTCGCGCTCCACCTGCCAGCGCAGGGCCGGATCGGAGTCGCGCAACCAGGCGAGCACGTCCATCAGGCGCCCGTGACGCCGTCGATGGCCTCGCGCAGGAAGTCCGCGTGGCCGTTGTGCCGGGCGTACTCGTGGATCATGTGCAGCATCACCAGCCGCAGCGAGACGTCCTCGCCCCAGCGCGGCTGGTGGCCGGTGACGTCGAGCGACTCGGCCGCCTCCTCGATCTTGCGTGACTGCTCGACCTCGGCTTCCCACGCCGCGAAGGCCTCCGACCGCGTCGACGAACTCGCGTCGTAGGCGGCCTGGAAGTCGTTCTCGTCCGACCACACCAGCGGGACGTCCTCGGCGTTGATCACCCGCCGGAACCAGGTGCGCTCGACCTCGGCCATGTGCCGGACCAGGCCGAGCAGCGAGAGGGTCGACGGCGGGCTCGAGGCCCGGCGGAGGTCCTCGTCGGACAGTCCGTCGCACTTCATCGCGAGGGTGGCGCGGTGGAAGTCGAGGAAGGTGCGGAGCATTTCGCGCTCGCCCCCGGTCAGGGGCGGTGCGGGGCGTTCGGTGGTCACGCGGGAGTGTCTATCACGCCGGGCTGTGTCTTTTTCCGGGAAGTGTCGTACCCGTGTTTTAAGCTCGCGCCGTGGACTTGCCCGTCATGCCGCCGGTGCGGCCGATGCTCGCGAAATCGGTGCACGAGGTACCTCGTGCACCGGGGCTGCTGTACGAGCCGAAGTGGGACGGCTTCCGCTGCGTCGTGTTCCGCGACGGCGACGAGATCGAGCTCGGCTCCCGCAACGACCGCCCGCTGACCCGCTACTTCCCGGAGCTGGTGGAGCTGCTGGCCGCCGCGCTGCCGCCCCGGTGCGTCGTGGACGGCGAGATCGTGCTGGTCACGCCGGCCGGGCTCGACTTCGAGGTGCTGCAGCTGCGGCTGCACCCGGCGGCTTCGCGGGTGCGCAAGCTGGCCGAGGAGACGCCGGCCAGCTTCATCGCCTTCGACCTGCTCGCCCTCGGCGACACCGACCTCACCGAGCAGCCGTTCCGCGAGCGGCGCAAGCAGCTGGAAAGCGTGCTGTCCACGAACGCCGAAGGGCTGCAACGCGTCCACCTCACGCCGCTGAGCGAAGACCCGGCGCAGGCCGAGGACTGGTTCACCCGGTTCGAGGGCGCGGGCTTCGACGGTGTCATGGCCAAGCCCGGCGACCTGCCGTACGAACAGGACAAGCGGGTGATGCTCAAGGTCAAGCACGAGCGCACCGCCGACTGCGTCGTCACCGGGTTCCGCTGGCACAAGGACGGTGTGGGCGTCGGTTCACTGCTGCTCGGGTTGTTCGACGGCGAGGGCGTCCTGCACCACGTCGGGGTGGCCAGCAGCTTCACCAAGGCCCGCCGCGCCGAGCTGGTCGAGGAGCTCGCGCCGCTGCGCGAGAACGCCCTGGAAGACCACCCGTGGCGGTCCTGGGCCGAATACGAGCCCGAGCCCGGGCGGCAACCGGGCGCGAACAGCCGGTGGGCGCCGCAGAAGGACCTGTCGTGGGAGCCGCTGCGGCCGGAGTGGGTGGCGGAGGTGCGTTACGAGCACCTGCAGAGCGGCCGGTTCCGGCACGGCGGACGGCTGGTCCGCTTCCGGCCCGACCGCACGCCGGAGTCCTGCACGTACGCCCAGCTCGACGAGGCACCGCCCGCCGAACTCGCGAAGCTGTTCGGGGAGGCGCGATGAGCGCGGCGGTCCTGCTCGACGTCGACGGCGTCGAGGTCAAGATCAGCAGCCCGGACAAGGTCTACTTCCCGGAGCGCGGCGAGACGAAGCTCGACCTGGTCGAGTACTACCGGGCGATTTCGGGGCCGCTGCTGGCCCGGCTCGGCGGCCGTCCGCTGCTGCTGGAGCGCTACCCGGACGGCGCCGGCGGCAAGAACTGGTTCCAGAAGCGCGTCCCGAAGGGCGCGCCGCCGTGGCTGACCACCACCGTCGTCTCGACGCCGAACGGCACGACGAGCGACGCGCTGGTGGCCAAGGACCTCGCGCACATCCTCTGGGCGGTGAACCTGGGCTGCCTCGGCTTCCACGTCTGGCCGTACCTCGCCGACACACCCGAGGTCACCGACGAACTGCGCGTCGACCTCGACCCCTCGCCCGGCATCGGTTTCGACGAGCTGCGCGAGGCCGCGGTGCTGACCAGGGATTTCCTGGCCGAGCACGGCATCGAAAGCCACCTGAAGACGTCGGGCTCGCGCGGGCTCCACCTGTACGTGGTGCTCGAGCCGCGCTGGGACGGCTTCCAGGTGCGGGCGGCCGCGGTCGCGCTGGCGCGGGCCCTCGAACGCCGTCACCCGGAGAAGATCACCGCCCAGTGGTGGAAAGAGGAGCGCGGCACCCGCGTGTTCGTCGACTTCAACCAGAACGCCCCGCACAAGACCGTGTTCGGCACCTGGTGCGTGCGCCCGCGCGTCGGCGGCCAGGTGTCCACGCCGATCGGCTGGGACGAGCTGGACACCGTCGAGCCCGACGCGCTGACGCTGAGCACGGTGCCCGCCAGGGTGGCCGAGCGCGGCGATCCGTGGGCCGGCGCGGGGGAGCGGCCGCAGTCCATCGAGCCGCTGCTGGAACTGTCCGAACGCGACATGGCGGCCGGGCTGATGGACGCGCCGTGGCCGCCGGTGTACCCGAAGATGCCCAACGAGCCGCCGCGGGTGGCGCCGAGCCGCGCGAAGAAGGCGTGATCAGGGTGGGCCGAAGCGCGGGTGGAGCTGGCTCCACGCGGTGAGCGCGACCAGGGCGGTCAGCCCGAACACCGCCGCGGACCCGAGGCCGCCGGCCAGCACGCCGGCCAGGGGTGAGGCGACGGTCTGGCCGACGCCGAGCCCGGCGAACGACCAGGTGATGGCGCGAGCGGGCCGTTCGGGGTCCAGGCGGGCGGCCCACAGGATGCACAGCCCGGTCAGCGCCATGTAGGTGACGCCGAACAGCGCGCCGGAAAGCAGGGCGAGTGGCACCCCCGGGTCCGGCAGGGCGAGCAGCGCGATACCCGCGGCCGCCAGGGTCCAGGTCGCGAGGTTGACCGTCCGCAGGCCCGCGCGCCCGGCCGCCCGGCCGGCCAGGCCGCCGAGCAGCCCGGCCAGGCCGATCGTGGCCCAGCACCAGGTCGCGGTCACCGGGCTCAGCCCGGTTTCGGCGAGGCGGGAGGTCGAGAACGTCCAGTACGGCGCGCTCGTCACGCCGATGAGCGCGGAGTTGAGCACGAGCGGAGCCATCCCTGGGGCGGGCCTTGATGCCACCGGTGCGCCGGCGGGCCCGAAGGCAACGTCCGCCACGCGAGGAACGTCACCGCCACGCCGAGGGCGGCGAACACCGCCCAGATCACCGGCCAGCCGAAGGCCAGCAGGGGAGTGAACGCCGACGCGGCCAGCCCCAGGCCGGTCCCGGTGTTGGCCCAGGTCTGCGCCCGGTCGCGGGCGCCCGCCCCGACGGTCTCGCCGATCAGCTGCGCGACGCCCGGCGAGACGAGTCCCGCGCCGGCGCCCGCGACGGCGATCCCGACACCGAACACCGCGACGTGCGGGGCCAGCGCCATGAGCGCGAGCCCGGCCGTCGCCGAGGCCGCGGCCAGCAGCACGGTGCCGCGCGCCGATCGTGCGGAGGTTCTCGGCGCCAGCAGCAACCCGAGGCCGTAGCCCGCGGTGGAGAGGCCACCGAGCACGCCCACGCCGACCGTCGTCAGCCCGAACGTCTCGCTGAACCGCGGCACGAACGGCCCGTACGCGTAGCGCGCGAACCCGTAGCAGAGGGCGATCACGACCGCGCCGACCGCGGCCGTGGCCCACCAGGTGTCCGTCTTCGTTTCCGTTGCCATCGGCTCCAGCGAACAGACAGGTCTGTCTGGTGTCAAGTGATGCTAGGATCACTGCAGGTAGACAACCGTACCGATCTGTTCGGAGGGGTGCTGTGGGCCGAACCCGTCCCGGCGATGCGGGCGCGAAGGTGCTCCAGGCCGCGTCCACGCTGTTCTACCGCGACGGCATCCACGCCGTCGGCGTCGACACGGTGGCGGCCGAGGCCGGGGTGACGAAGGCGGCCCTCTACGGCAACTTCGGGTCGAAGAGCGGGCTCGTCGTCGCGTACCTGCGGGAGCGTGACCGGCGGTGGCAGGAGGAGATCGACCGGATCACCGCCGCGCACGCCGATCCGCGGGCGCGGGTGCTGGCGGTCTTCGACGCCTACGGCGCCTGGCTTTCCCGCGACGGCTACCGCGGCTGCGCCTTCCTGAACGCGACCTCGGAGTTCCCCGACCCCGCCGACCCGGTGCGCGAAGTGGTCCGGCACCACAAGACCGCGTTGCACGGCTACCTGCGGGCGCAGCTCCAGCGCCGGGAAGCCGGGCGCGCCGAGGCGCTGGCCGACGAGCTGATGCTCCTGCTGGAGGGGGCGGCGGTCACTTCGGTGGTCGCCCAGAGCCCGCAGCCGTTCGACACGGCGAAACGGCTCGCCTGGACGCTGACCGCCTAGACCCCGAGCTCGAGGGCGAGCTGGCCCCGGTCCTCACCGACACCGGACAGCGTCGCGACGCACGCGGGGCACGGCGGCACCTCGGACGTCGCCGGATCCACCGGTTTCCAGCTGCGGGACTCCCGCTCGCCGCAGGCCGAACGCCGGTAGCGGAGGTCGCCGGAGCGGGTCATCAGGTGGGCCAGGGGGACGTCTTCGGGCAGCACGCCGACCAGGTACCAGCGTGGTGCGCTCACCGCGGTGGTCGTCATGGCGGTCAGTGTCCGGTGCGGCGGGCCGGACGGCGGCGCATTTGCCGATCTTCGGCGTGGCGGGTGCGGTCAGGCCTGGTCGGGCAGGTACCGCAGGATGTGCAACAGACCGCGCTCGTCGACGGTGGCCGGGTCTTCGGCGAGGCAGCGGCCCAGGTCGGCCAGCACGGCGTCGGTGTCGATGCCGGCGCCGATCAGCACCAGCTCGGTCCGCCGCGGCTCGCCCGGCGGCCAGGCCGAGCGCTCCAGCTGCACGAACCCGCCGACGGTGTGCAGGTGGAAGCGCGCTTCCGGGCCGGTAGGGCCGAAGTCGGCCTGGCCCTTCATCCGGTAGAGCCCGGCCGGGCGCCGCTCGAGGAAGTCCACGAAAGCCCGCGGGGCGAGCGGCGTCTCGGCGGTGAAGGTGACCGTCTGGTACTCGGCGTGCAGGTGGTGGGTGTGGTCGTGGTCGTCCTCGCGCAGGTCGTCGAAGGACAGCTGGCCGACCCGCTCGCCGCGGGGTTCTGGGTCGAAGAACAGCCGCGGGTCGACCCGGCCGTGCTCGGTGACCAGCAGCGGACGGCCCGGCGCCAGCTCTTCGACGGTCGCGCTCAGCTTCGCCAGCGCCTCGGCGGGGACCCGGTCGGCCTTGTTCAGCACCACGAGGTCGGCCAGCCGCAGGTGGTCGGCCAGTTCCGGATGGCGTTCGCGGGCGGCTTCGAACTCCGCGGCGTCGACGACCTCGGCCAGCCCGCCGTAGCGGATGTCCGGGTTCTCGCTGGCGATCATCAGCCGGATGAGGTCACGGGGCTCGGCGATCCCGCTGGCTTCGACGACGATGACGTCGATGCCCGCTTCGGCGCTGGACAGCTTCGCGAGCATGGCGTCCAGCCCACTGGCGTCGACGGCACAGCAGAGGCAGCCGTTGCCGAGCGAGACCATCGTGTCGACCTGGCCGGCGACGGCGAGCGCGTCGACGTTCACCTGCCCGAAGTCGTTGACCACCACGCCGACCCGGGCGCCCTCGCGGTTGGCGAGCAGGTGGTTGAGCAGCGTCGTCTTGCCCGCGCCGAGGAACCCGGCGACGAGGACGACCGGGATGCGCCTTGCGTTCACGAAAACCGTCCCTCCTCTGCCGATCACCGCGACTCTAACGCGGGCGCGCGTACCCGGGCGGCCGCCCCCGGTGAAGGCGGTTCGGCGAATACCACGAAAATGCGGGGCGTGTGGCCGCGAAACGATCACGTGCGATTTCCGGTCTCGGGTGATCGATGACGAAAAACGCGGTGCGCCATGTCCGGATGACTCTTGGTAGCAGATGTTTTCGGCAATGAAATTTGCGGTATTGTCCCCTGCCTGGCCGGAGTCCTCGGGGTGGTGGGACATCCGGCTCGTGGTGTGTCGGCGACTTCCGGAGGAACGGTGGACCTTTTCGGCGGGCTGAAGATCGCAGTTCCGGAAAGTGGGAAGGAACGGTGACCGTTACACCTGAACGGGTGATGCCTGGGCGGCCGGTCCACTCACAGTGCGTCTCGGTGGAGCCGAGCGTCGATTTCGCGGAAGCGGAGGAATTCCTGGACCGGATGTTCGCCGAAGGCGCCGCGGAAGCGGGGGAGCGCTTCGAGGCCCGGCTTGCGGAGGTGCGCGCGGAAATCCGGGAAACCGGTACCTACCGGCACACGGCGGCCGAGCTGGCGTACGGCGCCCGGGTCGCCTGGCGCAACTCGGCGCGCTGCATCGGCCGGCTGTACTGGCGCAGCTTGCGGATCCGGGACCGCCGCCGGGTCACCGACCCCGCCGCGATCGCCGGCGAGTGCGTCGCCCACCTCCGCCAGGCCACCCGGGGCGGGCGGATCCGGCCGACGCTCACCGTCTTCGCGCCGGACACGCCGGACACCCCCGGGCCGCGCATCCACAACGAGCAGCTGATCCGCTATGCCGGGTACCGCTTCGAAGACGGCTCGGTCCTCGGCGATCCGCGCTGCACCGCGTTCACCGAGCAGGTGCGCGGACTCGGCTGGCGGCCACCGGAGCGGCGCGGCTCCTTCGACGTCCTGCCCCTGCTGATCGAGGCGGTCCCCGGCGAACCGCGGCTGTTCACGCTGCCGCCCGACGCCGTCCTGGAAGTCCCGCTGACCCACCCCGACCACCGCTGGTTCGCCGGGCTGGGGCTGCGCTGGCACGCCGTGCCCGCGATCAGCAACATGCCGCTGGAGATCGGCGGTGTCACCTACCCGGCGGCGCCGTTCAACGGCTGGTACCTCGGCACCGAGGTCGGCGCCCGGAACCTGGCCGACGCGCAGCGGTACGACCTGCTGCCGGTGATCGCCGAGCTGATGGGCCTCGACACGGCGTCGGAGCGCACGCTGTGGCGCGACCGGGCGCTGGTGGAGCTGACGCTGGCGGTGCAGCACTCCTTCGACGCGGCCGGCGTCACGATGGCCGACCACCACACGGAGGCGCACCGGTTCCTGTCCCACCTGGAACGCGAGGAGCGGGCCGGGCGCCGGTGCCCGGCGGACTGGAGCTGGATCGTGCCGCCGTTGTCGGGCGGGCAGACCGCGGTGTTCCACCGCTACTACGACGAGCCTGACCCTTCGGAGCGACCGGCGTTCCTGCCGCCGCCGGGAGAGCAACGCGGAGAGTAGCGTGGAAGCGCCCGTTCGGCGGATCGTGCGCCAACCATGGGGCAGTACGCGCCGCAAAGGCCGACAATGGAGCGCATGACCGCAGTCCTCGTCGCCTACGCCGGGCGTCACGGCGGAACCCGGCAGATCGCCGAGGTCATCGCCGCCGAGCTCGGTGAAGCGGGCCTGACCGTCGACGTCCGCGACGCCGCCGACGTGGCCGGCGTCGAGCACTACGCCGCGGTCATCGTGGGCAGCGCGCTGTACTACCACCGCTGGCGGCCCGAAGCCGTCCGGTTGCTGGAACGCAACGCCCGGGCGCTCGCCGAGCGTCCGGTGTGGTTGTTCCACAGCGGACCGTGCGGCCCGGGCGCGGCCACGCACCAGGTCAGCCTGCCGGCGAACGTGGCCCTGCTGGCCGCGCGCATCGACGCGGAGCGCACGGCCACCTTCGGCGGCCGGCTGGACCCGGCGACCGTGCGCGGGCTGATCCCGAAGCTGGTGGCGTCCGGGAGGCGGGCCGGTGACTTCCGCGACTGGGACCGCATCAGGGCGTGGGCCCGGGACGTCGGCCGCCGGGTCCGCACGCGCGTCTCGCTCTGATCCCTTGCCCGCCCGGGGTGGTGGGTGCTAAACCGGGCCTGAGGTCTTCCGGTGGGAAACCGACGGAACGGGGCGAACGTGACAGACCGGAAAGCGCTTACTCCCGACCAGCGCAACGCGTTCCTCGCCGCATTGCTCGGCTGGAGCATGGACGCCTTCGACTACTTCCTCGTCGTCTTCGTGCTGGCGGACATCGCGAAGGACAAGTCGTTCGGAGCGACGGCGACCCAGCTGGCGTTCATCACGACGGCGACACTGGTGATGCGCCCGGTCGGCGCGCTCCTGTTCGGCCTGTGGGCCGACCGGGTGGGGCGCCGGATCCCGCTGATGACCGACGTCGTGCTGTATTCGGTGGCCGGTCTGCTGTGCGCGTTCGCGCCGAACTACGCGGTGCTGCTGGTGCTGCGGTTCGTCTACGGCATCGGCATGGGCGGCGAGTGGGGCCTGGGCGCGGCGCTGGCGATGGAGAAGATCCCACCGGAGCGCCGCGGCTTCTTCTCGGGCCTGCTGCAGGTCGGCTATTCGATCGGCTACCTGCTGGCGGCGCTGGCGTACCTGCTGTTCCACTCGGCACTCGGCCTGCCGTGGCGGTGGATCTTCGTGCTCAGTATTTTCCCGGCGCTGATCAGCCTACTGATCCGCGCCCGCGTCCGCGAGTCGGAGGTGTGGGAGACCGCGCGCGAGAAGCTGAAGGTGACCCGGACGTCGGTGAAGGACATCCTGCTCAACCCGAAGGTCATCCGCCGCTTCGGTTATCTCATCTTGTTGATGACGGCGTTCAACTGGATGAGCCACGGCACCCAGGACGTCTACCCGAGTTTCCTGAAGGCCCACGACAACGGCGGCGCGGGCCTGAGCGCGGCGACGAGCACGTGGATAGCGGTGCTGTACAACATCGGAGCCATCATCGGCGGCCTGACGTTCGGAACGCTGTCGGAGAAGCTGGGCCGCCGCCGCACCATCGTGGCGGCGGCGGTGCTGGGCTTGCCGGTGATCCCGATCTTCGCGGTCGACCACGGGGCGGGGATGCTGGCCCTGGGTTCGTTCCTGATGCAGATCATGGTCCAGGGCGCATGGGGCGTGATCCCGGCCCACCTGACGGAGATGTCCCCGGACGCGATCCGCGGCTTCTACCCGGGAGTGACGTACCAGCTGGGAAATCTCCTGGCGGCGTTGAACCTGCCGATCCAGCAGGCGATCGCGGAGTCCCACGGCTACACGTCGGCGCTGGTGTGGACGGTGGTGCCGGGATTGGTCGCGGTGGCGGTGCTGACGGCGATCGGGAAGGAGGCGAAGGGGATCCGGTTCGGCGAGTCCGCGGTGGCCACTGCGCCGGCGGGGTCGAAGTGAGCGGGTGGTCAGCGGTCGGGGCCGAATGTCCGCAGTAGTTCGACCGACTCGGTGTGCCGCGATACGGCGGCAATTTGCCGCAGCATCTCGATGTCGGCCCACCGGTTCCGCCGGGCGAGGTGCGGGACGATCATACGAAGATAGGCAAGATCATCGAAGACGACGGCATGCTGGGCAAGCCGGAAGAGCGTGAGCGGAGGTTCCTGGTCTGCGAGCCACGCAAAGGCGACAGCGAGGCTCTGTTCTTTGACGCTTTGCGCGATCCTCTTCAACCCGGTCAATGTTTCGCCGACGACCTCGGGACTGCCACTTTCGACCGACAGCCGGGCAAGATCGGCCACTTGAACGGAGGTGAGGTTTGTCCCCGCTGCCATCTCGGTGATGGTTCTGACGTCGGGTGCGCCTGAGCGGATGGCGAACGCAGCGAGGTCGTGGAGCTCTGCCGAACGGCCATTGCTGCTCAACATAATCGTCGCCAGAAGGACCGCATCTTGGTTGCCGGTCGTGATCGCATGCCGGACGAGGTCGGAGATGTCGTCGAACCGCCCTTCAAAGGCGAGCGCAGCCACGGCCGGTATCATGACGTCCCGGTTGCCGGACCCCGCCGCGTTTCGGAAGATGTCCTTGACCTCGGAGAACCGGCCCATTCGGCCGATGGCCACGGCCACCCACCCGATGGCCCTTTCGTCTCCGGCAGCGTCAGCCCGTCGGAAGCATCTTTCGGCGAACTCGAACCGACTGGCCTCGTAGGCGCCGATGCCGATCGACACGACATCCTGATCGGAACTCAGCGAGAAAAGGGTGTCCCACAGGTGATCGGGAATCGGCGAGGCACCGAGCGGGCCGGCGCCTTCCTGTGCCCGGTCGATCAGGTAGTCCGAAGCCAGGTACCCGTCGCCGACCCGCGGCTGCAAGCACGAACTGGCGCCCAGGACCGGCCGGGCCGCCCACTCCAGACCTTCGGCGACCGGCGGGAGATCCGAACGGTCGCGCCACGGCGTGGGCAGGTAGTGGCGGTGCAATGCGGCGAGCGTGGCGCTCGGAACGGGTCGGGCGTAGCCGGCCCGTCGGCAGTCGACCGCCGCGCTGATCAGTGCCTGGCCGACGTGGAACAATGGGCTGTCACCGACGGACCAGCGCTCCAGCATGGGCGGTCCCGCCGCGAGGTATTCGGCGAAGCCCTCGGCGGCCTCGAGCGCTCGGCCGATGCGTGGATCACCCGCCTGCAGGAGCCTCGCCTGTTCTTGCTCGGCCTCCGTCAGGTGCTGCTTGATCGCGATCAGGTGGCTCGGCGGGATGCTCGCGATCAGCTCCGCCGCAGCCTTGTTGATCGCTCCCTCCGTGCGGAGGGTAGCGAGTTCGTGGTCGCGGATCGTGGCGACCACGCACACCGAGAGATCCAACCGCTGGAGCAGTCCCACGTCGAGCCCGCCGGGAACGAGGAAACGCTCCAAGTCGTCGAGCCAGATCACCGTGTCCTTGAGCCCGGCCTCGACGACCTGCCGCAACGCCCGACCGTCGATCGGAACGAGCAGGTCATGACCGGGACGCAACCGGCGCACAGCCTCGGCCGCCATCCGGCTCTTGCCCGCGGCGGCGCGGCCGTGCAGCACCACGAGACCGCCGCTCGCCATCGCCCACTCCAGGTCCTCGTCGCGGTCGCGGGGAACGTACTGGGGAGGGGCCTGGCCGTCGGACGTGCCCACGGCCCGCTTCACCCGCAACGCCAGCAGTGACACATCGGCCACGCGAGGCAGCTTGTCGCCGTCAAGGTGCAGCGCACGACCTACGTGAACACTCTGCGGCACCTCCGGCTTTCGGCGCCGCAGTTCGACCAAGGAGAAACCGACTGCCGCGATCGCCGCGAGCCAGCTCAGCGCCTCGAGCGTCTTCCGGACCGGACCCCCGTCCGCCACCAGCCAGCTCAGCCAACCGAACCACAGCGCCACCAGAAGCAAGACCGGCACGAGGACGGCCGAGGCGAGACGGACCCACCGGGAGTTCACGGCGTCACAAGGGCCGCTTCATAAGCGAAGATCGTCAACTGCACCCGGTTCGAAACATCCAGCTTCGCGAACGTCCGCGTGATGTGCGTCTTCACCGTCGCCTCACTGAGGAACAGCTCTGCCGCGATCTCCGCGTTCGGCTTCCCCTGCGCCACCGCCGTCACCACCTGGCGCTCCCGCTCGCTCAGCAGCTCCAGCTTCGCCTGGGCCCGCGATCGCCGTGGGTTCGCCCGGGCCGCCACGAACTGGCCGATCAGCTGCTTCGTCGTCCGCGGGGACAACATCGCGTCGCCGGCCGCCACCACGCGGACGCCCTCGATGATCTCCTGGGGTGAACCCTCCTTCAGGAGGAAACCGCTCGCTCCTGCCGCCAACGCCTCGAACACGTACTCGTCCAGGTCGAACGTCGTCAGGATCAGCACCTTCGGCGGGCGGGGCTGGGCCAGCACCGCCGCCGTCGCCACCAAGCCGTTCATGCGGCGCATGCGGATGTCCATGATCACCACGTCCGGTGCGTGCCGGGCGACCTGCTGGACCGCCTCGTCGCCGTCGCCCGCCTCGGCCACCACCTGCAGGTCCGGGGTGCTGCCCAGTATCATCGACAATCCGGTGCGGACCAGGGGATCGTCGTCGACGAGCAGGACGCGTACGCTCACCCGCCCATGCTAGGGCGCCGGTGCCACCCACGGCAGCCAGGCCCGCAGCGCGAACGTGCGCTCGTCGAACGGGCCCGCCGAGAGGGCGCCGCCGAGGAGGGTGACCCGCTCGTTGACGCCGGTGAGCCCGGTGCCCGACCCCGGTGACGGCACCGGGTGCGGCGGCAGCGGGTTGAACACCTCGACCGACAGCCCCGCGCCCGGGCCGCCGCGGACCAGGACCTCCGCCGGCGCTCCCGGTGCGTGGCGCAGCACGTTGGTCAAGGCTTCCTGGAGGATCCGGTACGCCGCCGTGGCCAGCGGGGCCGGTGCCGTCGCGGCCTGGTCGAGCAGGACCGTCAGGTTGACCGCCAAGCCCGCCTGCCTGGCGCCGGTGACCAGGTCGGGGATGTCGGCCAGGGTCGGCTGGGGCGGCTCCGCGGCGCCGGCCGGAGCCCGGTCGGCGAACCCCGAGCCGCGCAGGACGCCGATCACCTGGCGCAGGTCGTCGAGCGACTGCCGGGCGGTGGTCCGGACCGTCTTGGCCGCCTCCGCCGCGTCCGCCGTCGTGCCCGCCGTGACCTCCAGCGCGCCCGCCTGCAGCGAAAGCAGGGACAGCCGGTGCCCGAGGACGTCGTGCATCTCGCGCGCGATCCGCGCCTGCTCCTCCCGGCGCGCCACCTGATCGCGCAGCGCCGCCTCTTCGGCGGCCAAGCGGCGTTTCTCGGTCAGGCTGTACCGGACGATCCCCAGGGTGAGCGGGACCGCCGTGTACACCGCCGCGGTGACGAGGACGCCGATCAGCTTGGCGCCGGTCGTCTCGGTCGAGATCCAGGTTTCGGACAGCGACATCTCCGTGGGCCGGCTCGCGTCGCGCCACACCGCGAGCCCGGTCGCGGCGAACACCAGCGTCGCCGCGCCCCAGCGCCACCAGCCGGTGTAGCGGGTCGCGAGCGCGGCGAGGGCGATCAACGCGGCCAGCGAGTCGGCGACGAGCAGCAACGGCGGCGCCACCGCGATACCGGTCACCACCAGGGGCCAGCGCCACCGCCAGACCAGCATGATCGCCGCGCCGATCCCGAAGAACCAGCCGAGCACCGCCGCGGCCGTCACGTGCAGTTCGTCGGTGCCGGGCAGGCTGACCTCCAGCGACACGTTCACGATGCCGGTCACCACGCTCGCGGCGACTGCCAGCACGGTGCACACCACGCCCAGCACGGACCGTCCCATGCAGGCCAGCCTACGAGGTGACCACCGCGCGCCCATCAGCCGATCCGCTCGTCCGGGCCGCGGCCGGTGACGACTTTCGTCGTACCGGGTCGAGGCTTGCGGACGACGCGGGCCGGACCGCGCCGCTGGTTTCCTTCTCGCCGTCGAGAAAAGGCGAAAGGAAACCCCGATGACCGACTACACCCCGATCCAGCAGCACGCGGCCCCGCCGGCCGCGCCGGCGCGCAACGGCCTGGGCACGGCCGGGTTCGTCCTCGGCCTGATCGGGCTCGTGTTCGCCCCGATCCCGCTCGTCGGCGTGGTCGCCTGGCCCCTGTGCGTGCTCGGCCTGATCCTGTCCGCGGTCGGCGTGGCCAGAGTGCGCTCCGGGAAGGCGACCAACAAGGGACTCTCGATCGCCGGCGCCGTCGTGGCCCTGCTCGGCCTGGTCGTCTGCATCCTGTGGGCGGTGGTGATCGGCAAGGCGATCGGCGACGTCAACGAGCAGGCCACCGCGCACCACACCATCGTCTACGAGGTCAGCGGCGACGCGAAGGCCATCGACGTCGTCTACAGCACCTTCGACCGGAACACGATCCTGATCAACACCGAAACCGGCGCGACGGCGCCGTGGACCAAGACCGTGGAAGCCACCGGGTTCCTCGCCGGGGCCCAGTTCACCGCGACCGCCGGGCCGGACGGCGGCTCGGTCGGCTGCAAGGTGGTCGTCGACGGCAAGGAGGCCAAGACGGCGACCGCGGCCGGCGCCGGGGCCGTCGCCAGCTGCACCGGTTTCTGAAACCGCCCGCGCCGCCCGGTCGAGGGGGCCGGGCGGCGCGGCGGAGGGTGGGACCCGGCCAGGGGGCGGGTCCCACCCGGCGTTCTCAGCCGCAGTGCTCGAATTCGCTGTCGTAGGCCTGGCCGCCGGCCGAGCCGCCCCACTTCACGCACTTGTCCGCCGCCGCGGCCTTGACCGGACCGGCGAACCAGGAGAACGACCCCGAGTCCGTCTGCCGCACCGAGCCCTTGACCTCCAGGTAGGCCGAGGTCGCGGTGGCCGTCCCGGCGGAGGCGTTCTTCATGGTGCTGACGCAGTTCTGGCCGTTGGCCGCGTTGTAGGAGAGGAACACCGTGCCGGCCGCGCCGCCGGTGCCCAGCGGCGCCGAGTCGATCACGCCGTAACCGCCACCGCAGGCCGGGGCCCCGAGCGCGGTGTCATTGACCGCCGCGAAGCGGATCGAGTCGTTCGCGTGGAACTCCGGGCCCGCTTCGAACAGCACGCCGACCGAGGACTGCGACAGCTGCACCATGTCGGAGTACGCCGCGTCCTGGCCCCACACGAGCACGCTGTCGGCCGTGCCGGTCCAGTTGGCACCCTCGTCGAAGGACGAGTGGACCCGCAGCTCCTTGCGCCGGTCGCACACCGACGGCGCCGCGAAGACGATCCGGTTGTACTTGCCGCCCGTGTCGGTCGCGCTCATCCGCGCCGTCGAACCCTCGACGACCGGGGTGACGAGGTCGGTGGCGAAGGCGAACTTCGAGCTGAAGCTCGCGCCGCCGTCGGAGCTGATCGCGAAGGCGCGGTTGTGGGTGCCGTCCGCCAGGCACTTGTTGTCATCGTTGGCGTCGTTGCGCGCGGCCGCGTAGACCCGGCCGTCCCGCAGTTCGGTGACGCTGATCTCCTGCGGGTTCATCAGGTCCGAAGTGGACGTGTCGGCCGCCCCGCGGTGCCAGGTGGCCCCCTTGTCGTCGCTGTAGACCAGCGCCCCGGTGTTCTTCCCGCCGACGGTGTAGCTCATGCCGGCGACGAGCCGGCCGGCGTGCGCGCCGCGGGTCAGCACGATCCCGTGCGACGGACCGGTCGCCAGCCAGCCGGGCGCGCTCGCGAACCCCAGCTCGGTGGTCAGCACCCTCGGTGCGCCCCACGTCTTCCCGTTGTCGTCGCTGATCGACACGCGCGGGACCCGGCCGCAGGACGGGTTGGTGAAGCACTGCATGGTCGACAGCAGCACGATCCGGTTGCTGCCCGGGATGACGATCGGCGCCGGATTGCCCTTGACGTCACCGAAAGCCTCGATGACGGTGTTCAACGCACCCCAGGTCTTGCCGCCGTCGGTCGACCGCTTCATGACGAGATCGATCTTCCCGAGGTCGTTGCAGAAATTGGCGCCGCCGTTGCGGCCCTCGGCGAAGGCGAGCAGGTCGCCGTTGCCGGCCTTGACGACGGTCGGGATGCGGTAACAGTCGTGGCCTTCGGTGTTCTTGCCGAACACCAAGGTGCTGGCTACGTCGGCCTGGGCGGTGGCGGCGCCGACGGCCGCCGGGACGGCGAGGGCGGCGCACCCCAGCAGCCCGGCCAGCAGCCCCTGGGCGAGTCGGGTGATCTTCACGGTTCGAGCTCCCTACGGATTCGATTCTGCTTCTGCGGAAGCAGCGTCGACGCGATCCGTACAAGAGCTGTACAACAGTGCGTATAACGAACTATACCTGTCCGGGAGGCGAATTTCAGGTGAACGCGGCCAGTGTCCCGAACCCGGTCGCCAGCACGAGAAGCGTGGACAGGAGACCGAGGAGCAGGGCGCGGCCGCCGCTGCGCAGCAACGCGCCGAGCCGCACGGCGCAGCCGAGGCCGAACAGCGCGCCGGCCAGCAAGAGCGTCGAAGCCGTCTTCGCGAGGTCGAGCGCGAACGCCGGGACCAGGCCGGTGCTCCGGACCGCGACCATCGCGAGGAAGCCGATGACGAACAGCGGCACGAGCGGCGTGTGCGTGTCGCGGCGGCCGCGTTCGGCCGCCCCGACGAGCGCGACCACCGGGGCGAGCAGGACGACCCGGCTGAGCTTCACCACCACGGCGGTCCCGACGGCGGCGGCGCCCGCGGGCCCGGCCGCCGCGACCACCTGGGCGACCTCGTGCACCGAAATCCCGGCCCAGCTGCCGGTCCGGGTGGCGTCGAGGCCGAGCGCGCCGGCCAGCAGCGGCAGGGCGGCCAGGGTCAGGCTGCCGTAGCAGGTGACGAGCGCGACGGCGGTGGCGACGTCTTCGTCGTCGCGCTCGATCACGCCTTCCACCGCGGCGATCGCGGAGGCGCCGCAGATCGAGAAGCCGGTCGCGACCAGCAGGGCGAGCCCGCGGGGCACCCGGACCAGCCGGGCGAGGCCGAGCGTGCCGAGGAAGGTGACCGCGACGGTCAGCACGACCGCGACGAGCGTGCCGGGGCCGAGCGCGAGCACCGCCGGCACGGCGAGCTGCAGCCCGAGCAGGACGACGCCCGCGCGCAGCAGGCGTTTCGTGAGCCGGGCGACGGCCAGGCGGTGTTCCTCGGCCAGGATCGGCGTGCTGCCGACGGCCACGCCGAGCACGACCGCGACGGTGAGGGCGCCGACCACCGGCCACGCCGAGCTGAGCGCGTACGCCGCGGCGACACCGAGCCCGGTGATCGCCAGGCCGGAGGTCTTCGCCGTCGTGAGTGCCATGCCTTCAGCGTCGCCGGTGGCGGGCGGGCGCGGTACCCGGTACTCGGTACCGAGGTCATAGACTCGAGCTATGACCGGACCGGATCTGGACTCCCTGCGGCTGTTGGTGCTCGTCGACGACCTCGGCAGCATCGGCCAGGCGGCCGGGGCGCTCGGCATCGCCCAGCCGTCGGCCAGCAAGCGGCTGTCCACTTTGGAACGGCAGCTGGGGCTGTCCCTGGTGGACCGGACCCGGCGCGGCTCGGCGCTGACCGCGGACGGCCGGGTGATCGCCGGCTGGGCGCACCGCGTGCTGACCGAAGTGGACGGACTGCGCACCGGCGCGGAGGCCCTGCGCACCCAGCGCGGCGCGCGGCTGCGGGTCGCGGCGAGCATGACGCTCGCCGAGCACTTCGTGCCCGCGTGGATCGGCGAGGTCAAGCGGACCGGGCCGGACACCTACGTCGGGCTGGAGGTGGTGAACTCCGAGCAGGTCGCCGAGCTGGTCGTGCGCGGGAAGGTGGACCTGGGGTTCGTCGAGTCGCCGGGGCCGTGGCCGGGCCTGGCCACCCGCCGGGTCGCGACGGACCGGCTCGTGGTGGTGGTGCCGCCCGGGCACGCCTGGGCCCGGCGCCGCCGTCCGCTGCGGGCCGTGGAGCTCGCCGGCACCCCGCTGGTGGTGCGCGAGCCGGGTTCGGGCACGCGCGACACGGTCGAGGCGGCGCTGCGGCGGGCCGGTGCGGGCCCGGTCACGCCGTTGCTGGAACTGGGTTCGGCTTCGGCGGTGCGCAACGCGGTGATCGCGGGCGCGGGGCCGGCGGTGATCAGCGACCTCGACGTGGTGCGCGAGGTGGCCGGCCGCCGGCTGGTGCCGGTGGCGGTGGAGGGCGTCGAGCTGGGCCGCGTGCTGCGCGCGGTGTGGCCGGCGGGGCGGCGGCTGACCGGCCCGGCGGCGGACCTGCTGACGCTCGCGGTGAAATCCGGTTCCTAGCGCGCCGAAACCCGGAGCCCCGCCGCCTCCGGGCTGGTCAGGTGGGCCTCCAGCGTTTTGCACGCCGAGGCCAGCAGGTCGTTGTCTTCGCCCGCCCGGGTGGCGAGGGCGACCTGGCACGGCTCGATGCCGTCGATCGGGACGATCGTCACGTCGCGCCGCAGGCGGCTGAACCAGACCCCGGCCGGGACGATCGCCGCCAGCTGGCCCGCGGCGATCAGTTCGAACTTCTCCTCGAACTCCTGGACCAGCGGGCCGTCCGGGGCGCGGCTGCCGTCCGGGCGCGGGTCGATGCGCCAGAACGCGTTCCACTCCGGGTCGTCGAGGCGGGGGAGCGGTTCGTCCGCGAAGTCGGCGAGGGTGACCGACTCCCGGCCGGCCAGGCGGTGGTCGGCCGACACCAGCAGCACGCGCTCTTCTTCGTAGAGCGGGGTGACGCGCAGCCCGTCGGTCCGCAGGGGCAACCGCGTCACCGCCACGTCCACCCGGTGCTCGAGCAGCGCTGCCCGGGTCTCGGTCCAGCCGAGGTGCTGGGTCAGCACTTCGGCTTCCGGGTGCCGGTGACGCAGCTCGCGCGCGGCCGCGGTGACGAACAGGTTCGTGCGGTAGCCGATGGTGACGCGGCTCGGCGCGGCGGCCGCGCGGGTGCTGGCCGCCGCCTGCTCGGCGGAGTCGAGCAGCTCCTTGGCGCGCGGCAGGAACACTTCGCCGGCCCGGGTCAGCCGGGTGCCCTGGGGCGTGCGGTCGAGCAGGCGGGCGCCGAGCTGGCCTTCGAGCCGGCGGATCTGCCGGCTCAGCGAGGGCTGCGTGGTGTGCAGGGCGGCCGCCGCGCGCCCGAAGTGCCGGTGCTCGGCGACGGCCGCGAAGTACCGCACCAGCCGCAGGTCGAGGTCCGCCATGAGCCCAGCCTACCTGCGGTGATGCCTGAACCGTATCGCCCGATGAGAACCGGGCTTTGGACGCGCGGGCGGCCGCGGCCCAACGATGGAAGCACTGTCAGCCACTCACGAGGAGCAAGAAGATGCGGGTGTTCGTCACCGGGGCGACGGGGTTCGTCGGCAGCGCCGTCGTCCGGGAACTGCGGGAAGCCGGGCACGAGGTGCTCGGCCTCGCCCGCTCGGACGACAAGGTTGCGGCGCTCGCGGCCACCGGCGCCGAGGTCCGGCGCGGGACCCTGATCGACCTGGACGGCCTCCGTGCGGCCGCGGCCGAAGCGGACGCGGTCGTCCACACGGCCTACGTCCACGACGACTTCGCCGATCTCACGGCCGCCGCGGCGACCGACCGCGCGGCGATCGGCGCGTTCGGCGAGGCGCTCGAAGGATCCGGGAAAGCCCTGATCGTCACGGCCGCGACCGGCCCGGTGGCCCCGGGCCGGGTGGCCACCGAAGAGGACGCGGCCGACCCGGCGTTCCCGCGGACGGCCTCCGAGACGGCGGCGCTCGCGCTGGCCGATCGCGGCGTGCGCGCGTCGGTGCTGCGGCTGCCGCACTCGGTGCACGGCGAGGGCGACGGGCACGGGTTCGTCCCGGCGCTGATCCGCCTCGCGCGCGAAAAGGGGGTGTCTGCCTACCCGGGCGACGGCAGTGGCCGCTGGGCCGCGGTGCACCGGTTCGACGCGGCCCGGCTGTACCGGCTGGCCGTCGAGGAGGCGCCTGCGGGCGTGCGGCTGCACGCGGTCGGCGACGAAGGCGTGCCGCTGAAAGTGCTGGCCGAAGTGATCGGGGCGCACCTCGGGGTGCCGGTGCGATCGGTCTCCGACGTCCCGGGCCATTTCGGCTGGCTCGCGCACTTCGCCGGGCCGGACGCCCCGGCGTCGAGCGTCCTGACGCAGAAGCGCCTGGGCTGGGTGCCCGAGTGGCCCGGCCTGCTCGCGGACCTGGAAGCCGGGCACTACTTCCGCTGAGGACGGGGCCTCCTTGCCGTCGATCGAGCGGCGATATATCGTGTGAATGTCGCCGATACGACAGGGAGGACATCATGGAGATGAGCGCGGGCGCCCACCGGATCTTCGCCGGGTTCGGGGGACACTTCGACCACCACGCCGGGCACGACGTCCCGGGGCACCCGGGATTCGGGCACGGGGGGCCGGGACACGAGGACTGGGACGGCGGCCCGGAACTGGCGCGCGGCTTCCCACCGCCGCCACCCCACCCGCCGCACCCACCGCAGCCGCCGGGCGGGCCGGGGTTCCCCGGGTTCCCGGGCGGACCGGGCTCGTTCGGCGGCCCGGGCGGCTGGTTCGGCGGGGGCGGGGCGTTCCAGCGGGTCCGCGAGTTCCGCGGCGGCGGCCGCGCGCCGGCCCGCCCGGTGCGGCCCGCGGTGCTGGCGCTGCTGGCCGAGGAGCCGATGCACGGCTACCAGCTGATGCAGGAGATCCGCCGCCGCACGCACGACCGGTGGCGGCCCAGCCCGGGTTCGGTGTACCCGATCCTGCAGCAACTGGAGGACGAAGGCCTGGTCCACACGGTCGAGACGGCCGGGCGCCGGGTCGCCGAGCTGACCGACGCGGGCCGCGAGCACGTGGCCGGCCGGGAGGCGGAGTTCGCGGCCCTGTGGGAGGAACCGGAGGAGGAGCCGGGCGCCGACCGCTTCGCGGCGCTGTGGCACGCCATGGGCGAGCTGTCCGGCGCGGCCGCCCAGGTGGGGTACAGCGGGAACGACGCCCAGGTCGCCGAGGTGAAGAAGATCCTCGCCGACGCGCGCCGCCGGGTCTACGCGGTCTTGGCCGACGCGGGCCTGGAGGACGAGGACGACTGACCGGCCGGCCGGATCGTCCACATCGGACGATCCGGCTGCCTGCCCCGGTCTCGGAAATGCCGCGGGCGCGGAGTTCCGGCACGTCGAAGTGCCCGGCTCCCCGCGCCCGCGGAACTGCCGCTACGCCTGCCGGCGGTGGCTCACTGCTGGTACGGCGCCGCCGCGGCCTTGGCGGCGGTGATCAGCGCGCCCTTGTTCTTCGGCCAGAACGTGCTGTCCACGCAGGTGTACTTGGGCAGGAAACCACCGCAGGTGCCGCTCGAGCCGCCGACCTCGAACGTCACGCTGGCGACGCCGAGCTCGCCGTAGGTGAAGTCGTCGGTGGTGCCGGTCGTGTCGTAGCCGACGGTTTCCTCGTTGGTGCCGACGAGGTAGCCGTTGGAGGCGGCGTACTTCGCGCCGAGCCTGCGGTACTGGGCGTCGTTCGGCGAGGTCGCCTGGGTGAAGCCCCACGGGATGATGATGTCGTTGCCGTAGCTGTGCAGCGTGATCATCGTGCCCTTGGCGGTGGCCGGCGCGGGGTCGTTGTTGCCGGTGCCGCGCTGGTCCGGGAAGATCGCGCGGGCCAGCTTCTCCAGCGCCTGCACCTCCGGCTCCGAACCCGCGCTCACGCCCTGGTAGGTCTCGGAGCAGGCGGAGTTCGAGTCGCCGCCCCACTTGAACGTCGAGTTCCGGTTGAGGTCGACGCCGATGTTCGTGCCGGTGCAGCTGCCCCGCGAGTTGTCGGCGTTCTTGCGCTGCAGTTTCGGCGAGTTCCCGCCGGAGGCGACGATGTCGACGCCGTCGGGGTTGGCGATCGGCACCACCCACACCTCGGTGGTGTCCAGAATGGACTTGGCGGTGGCGTCGGTGGCGTAGCCGTCGGCGAGGTAGTCGATGAAGCGCCAGGCGAGCTCACCGGTCGACAGCTCGCGCGCGTGGATCTGGGCCATCAGGAAGAACTTCGGCTTCGGCGACGTCGTCGACAGCGTGCAGTCGCCGGCCTGCTTCTTGGTCAGGCAGATCGCCTGGACGTCGTGGCCGCCCTGGCCCTTCGTCTTCTTCCACGACTGCCCGATCGTGTACTTCGTGGCCAGGTCGGGGTGCGCCGAGGCGACGGCGGCGAGGTGGTTCTCGTGCGCGGTGACGGTCCGGTACCCGCCGTAGTAGGTGTCCGCCGCCAGCCGGTTCGTCTCGGCGGGCAGTTCCTTGTAGACGGTGTCGAAGAACGACGGCCGGTAACCCAGCGCCCGCAGCTGCGCGGCGACGGCCCGTCCGCCGACGACGTTGACGCTGCCTGCCGCATCCCCTTCCTCGACGTCGAACCCGGCCGCGGCCAGCGCCTGCGCCTGCGCGGCGGTGGCCGCAACGCGCCAGAACACCGGCGTGTCGGCGGTCTGCGCGGCCGCGGTGCCGCCGAGCAGGGAGGTGAGCAGGACCCCGGACGCCGCAAGGGCGAGCCGGGACAGGGACCTTGACGCCATCGGGGGATCTCCTCACGCCGCACGGATGGAGGTCCGGTCGGAACCCGTGGTCACCGTACCGGCACGGACAGTGTGTCGGCCCGGCAAAACGGGCCATACCCCCGAAAGTCGCGACTGTTGTCACGCTGGGCGGTGGCGAAGCGACTCGATGGGCGAGGCCGGTCGGTCCGGCCGTGAGGAGTGACCGTGAACCGGTCGTCGGTTTCCGCGGTTGCCCGTGCCGGCATCGCCCTGGCCGCGGTGGTGGTGAACGTCCTGCTCTTCCGGATGGCCCGGCGGGCCGGCGCCCTGCTCGACGAAACCGGCGACGCCGGATCCGAGGTGCTCCCGCGGCGGCTGCTGCCCACCTGACCCGGCTCGCGGATCCCGTACCCGGGCGAGCTTCCCCGGAACGGACGCGGGGCCGGCCACCGCGGTGACCGGTCCCACGGGCCGCTACTTCTTCAGGCCGTGCTCGATCGCTTCGATGATCCGCGGCCGCAGCTCGGCCGCCGAGATGATCGCGTCCACCGAGCCGACCTCGACCGCTCGCTGGATGCTGTGCACGCGGTCGAACTCCGCCGCCACCTCGCTCACCTTCTCCGCGCGGACCGCCGACTGGACCTCCGCCAGCTGCGCGCTCAGCGCCGCCCGGGACGCGCCGCCCGCCGCCGCCACCCGGGCCTGCAGCTCCGTCACGCGCGGGTCGTTCGCCGTGCGGTTGTTGACTTCGCCCGCGAACACCACCGCCGCCGCCGGGGCGCCGCCCAGCACCGAGGCGAACGAGCCCTCCAGGGCCAGCACCGTCATGTTCGGGTTGAGCGCCTTGGAGAACACCACGAACGCGCCGCCGTGGTAGCGCGAGATCACGGTGAACACGATCGGGCCCTCGAAGTTGACGATCGCCCGGCCGATCTCCGCGCCGTACTCCAGCTGCAGCTTGCGCAGCGACTCCGGCGAGCCGTCGAAGCCCGACAGGTTCGCCAGCACCACCAGCGGCCGGTTGCCCGAGGCCGCGTTGATCGCCCGCGCCGTCTTCTTCGACGACCGCGGGAACAGCGTGCCCGCGGTGTAGGTGTCCGGGCCGTCGGTGGGCGGGAAGCCGCGGCGGGGGACCGACCGCGACTCGATGCCGACCAGGCAGACCGGGCGGCCGCCGATGTGCACGTCCTGCACCGCGGACGTCTCCGCGTCGGCCATGCCCGCCCAGCGCTCCAGCACCGGGTGGTCCTGGTCCGACAGCGCGCGCATCACCGTGCGGATGTCGAAGGGCTTCTTGCGGTCCGGGTTGTGCTCGGCCGAGAAGATCTCGCCGACCGTGGTGAAGTCGCTGCCCACGACCGCGTGCGGGAACGCCGAGACGTCCCGGTCGACCGGGTCGTTCGTGCCCACCTTGCGCGGCCCGGTCTCACCCGGCACCACGTAGGTGTGGTCGTAGTGCGCCATCAGCACCGCCCGCGCGGCCGGCAGGTTCGGCGCCCAGTACTGCGCCTGGCCGTTCGGGCCCATCACGCGGTCGTAGCCGCCGATGCCGAAGTTGTCCTCGGCCGACACGCCACCGGAGAAGTCCAGCGCCTGCTTGCCGGTGAGCACCATCGCCGAGTCCGGCGTCATCACCAGGATGCCCTTGGTGTGCATGAGCATGGTGGCTTCGGCGTTCCAGTACGGCTGGGCGCCGACGTTGATCCCGTTGACCACGATGTTGATCTCGCCGCCGTCCTGCGTGAACGTGACGATCCGCTTGAGTGCCGCGGCGACCCAGTCCATGTTCTCGGTGCCCGAGGACATGGAGATCCGCGCGCCGGAAGACAGCGCGAACCACTCCAGCGGCACCTGCATCCGCTCGGCCAGGTCGAGCGCCGCGATCACGCGGGAGCATTCCGGCTCCGAGAGCGCGCCGAGCGACTTCGTCGGGTCGCCGAGCAGCACGACGCGGGTGACGCCCTCGGGGTGCCGCTCGGTCGGGGTGGTGACGACGCCGGAGATGATCGCCGCGGAGTTCTTGCCCTTCGGCCGGTCCACCGGCACCAGGACACCCGACTCGTCGAGGTCGTGCTCGGTGAACGTGCCCTCCGGGCCGGAGAGCAGGCCGGTGATCTCGTAGGGGTAGACCGTCCCGCGCCGCGCCGCGCGCAGCACCTTCAGGCGGTAGTCGTCGAGGGGCTTGACCGGCTCGGTCGACGGCGGCTCGACGTGCAGCCGCGCGCCGCCGGCGTCGAGGGTGATCCGGACGGCGAGCTCGGTGAGCTTGCCCGCCTCCGTGCGCCGCCGCGCGAGGAACTGGACCTCCTCGAGCCCGGCCCCGACCGAGGTCGGCAGGATGCGCTGGACGAGCTGGTTGAGCTCCTCGGTGGTCAGGTCGGTCGGCGGCCAGACGTACATCATGATCCGGTTCGTGTCGAACCGCTTGTTCTGCGGCCGCTGCGCCTGGATGTTGCGGATCGCGTCGAGGCAGGCGGTGACCGCGTCCTCGAGCGCGGGCAGCGCGACCAGCCGGCCGTCGGCCTCGCGCAGCGGCGTCAGGTCGCGGACCTGGCCCATCGCGATCAGCCGCTCGTCGGCCGGGTTCGTCTTCGCCGTGGCCTTGAACAGGTAGATCTCTTCGTCCGCCGAAGGCAGGCGGGTGAGGTCGAACTCGCGCAGTCGCTGCAGCTGCAGGCGCTGGGCGATCTGCGGGTGCAGGCCGCGGATCAGCCGGTCCTCGGTGAAGCCGGCACCGTCGCGCTCGAAGGTGAAGTGGTGGTGCATCACCGCGCCGCCGGTGCCGGCCACGGTGACCACGACCCGGCGCACGCCGGCGGGCAACGGGTTCTCGGCCAGCAGCGCGCCGAGCCGCTCGGCGGTCGCGTCGACGTCCGGCTGGTCCTCCCAGCGCAGGTACAGGTCGGCGACCACGCCGTCGGTGGCCACCTCGCCGAGCGCGCGCAAGGCGGCGGGCAGGGCGGCGATGTCGACGGCCGTGGTGACCAGCGGCAGCACGCCTTCGGGCGCGTTCAGCTCGGCGGTGAGCCAGCGCTGCCCGCCGGCCTCGCGCACGGCGACCCCGGAGAGCCGTCGGTTGCCGTAGTAGCGGCGGGTCAGCACCTCCAGCAGCGGCGCGTGGTCGCGGCCCGGCCGCCCGATCCGCTGCCCGATCAGCCGGACCAGCGGCTGCGAGCCGGTGATCATGGCCTGGATCCGCTCGGCGCGGTCCGGCGCGTCCGGGTGCTGGTCGAGGTAGGTCAGCTCGGTGCGGACGGCGGCGTAGACGCGGGCGCGGTTGCGGCGCAGCAGCGGCTGGGCGAACCAGCGGAAGACCACGCCGCGGGCCAGGTCGGACACCGCGGGGAAGCGCACCTGCGTGGCCTCGACCACGTGCTCCAGGGTGAGCCCGGCGCGTTCGCTGAGCGCCTCGGCCGGCGGTGCGCCGGTCAGCCACTGCTTCAGCAGCTCCGAGACGACCGCGACATCGGCCGCCGTGCGCTGCTGGGCCAGGAAGATCCGGAAGACCGCGGCCTCCAGCTCCGGCGTGCGCTCCAGGTCTTCGACGCCGTAGTGCGCGAGGACGCGCTTGAGCTTCGCCTGGAAGCCTTCGGTGACACCGGCGCGCTCGACGTCGAGGCTCTGCAGGTAGCTGTGGAAGAACTCGCGCGGGCTGTGCACCGCGCCGTTGGGCACGGTGTCCTCGCCGCCCGGGGTGTTGCGGCTGAGCTCGGACAGGTCGGCGAAGACGGTGAGCAGCTCCAGCTCGCCCTCCACCGGCCGGTTGCCGAGCTCGGTGCGGGCCTCCAGGTAGGCGGCGACGAGCCGCTTGCGCTCGGCAGGCTCGACGTCGAACCCGAGCAGCAGGCTGCGGAGGTCCTGCAGGCCGCGTTCGACGCGCTCGGCCGCGGAGACGCCGTCCGGCACCGTGGGCAGCACAATCTCGACGGTTTCGCCGGTGTCGGCGGCTTCCTCGGCGTCGTCGTCGGCGAGCGGTTCCAGGCGCATCAGCGGCGCGCCGGTCTCGACCTGGCTGCCGACCGAGACGGGGCACTCGCGGACGCGGGCGCGGAACGGCGCGCGCAGCACCGTCTCCATCTTCATGCTCTCCAGCACGAGGATCGGCGCGTTCGCCTCCACCTCGTCGCCGACGGCCAGCGGGGTGGCCACGACCAGCGCGGGCGCGGGGGAGCGGACGACGCCGCCTTCGTCGCGGCTGATGCGGTGGGTGACGCCGTCGACCTCGACCAGGTGGATCGGGCCGTGCGTGGCCGAGACCAGCCGGAAGCGCCGTCCGTTGACCAGGATCTGGCCGCTGTGGGCGTCGAACCGGTCGATCTCGATGTCGGCGTGGTGGACGTCGGACGCGCCGGCCGAGATGCCGACGCGGAACCGGCTGCGGCCGGCCCTGGCCACGGAGACGCGGTAGCCGACGCCGCGGAGCTTGAGGTCGAGCGGGCGGCCGCTTTCGTGCTGGACCTGCGGGCGGCCGCCGTGCGCGGTGGACAGCAGCCGCTGGACGGACACCTCTTCTTCGTCCTGGTAGGCCTCGATGGCGGCCGCGGCGAGCGCGATCGCGGAGTGCCGGTGGGTGACCAGGCGGCCCTCGGCGCGGACGCGGTCGATCCAGCCGGTGTCGGCGCTGGCGTCGATCACCTCGGGCTGGTCGAGCAGGTCGAGCACGAAGCTCTTGTTGGTCGCGCCGCCCTCGATGATGACGGTGGTCTCGGCCATCGCCCGGCGCAGCCGGCCGAGCGCCTCTTCGCGGTCCCGGCCGTAGGCGATGATCTTGGCGATCATCGAGTCGAAGTCGGCCGGGATCGTGTCGCCCTCGCTGACCCCGGTGTCGACGCGGATGCCCGGGCCGGCCGGCAGCGCCAGCCGTGCGATGCGGCCGGGGGAGGGGGCGAAGTCGCGGTCCGGGTCTTCGGCGTTCAGGCGCGCCTCGACGGCGTGGCCGAGCTCCGCGGGCTGCTCGCCGGTGAGCTTGCCGCCGCCTGCGACGTGCAGCTGCAGCTTGACCAGGTCGGTGCCGGTGGTGATCTCGGTGATCGGGTGCTCGACCTGCAGGCGGGTGTTGACCTCGAGGAAGGCGAACAGCTTCTCACCCGGGTGGTAGAGGAACTCGACCGTGCACGCGCCGCGGTAGCCCACGGCGACCGCGAGCCGCTCCGCCGACGCCTTCAGCTCGGCCGTCTGGGGCGGTGCGAGGACCGGCGACGCCGACTCCTCGATGATCTTCTGGTTGCGCCGCTGCACCGAGCAGTCGCGGACGCCGAGCGCCCACGCCGTCGCGCCGTCGGAGATCACCTGGACCTCGACGTGGCGGGCGCCGGTGACCAGGCGCTCCAGGAACACGACACCGGAGCCGAACGCCCGCAGCGCCTCCTGGCTGGTGCGCTCGTAGGCGTCGGCGAGGTCCTCGCCGGAGGCCACCATCCGGATGCCGCGCCCGCCGCCGCCCGCGGTGGCCTTGAGCATCAGCGGGTAACCGATCCGCTCCCCGGCCGCCAGCGCGTCCTCGAGGGTGGCGACCTCGCCGCGGCTCCACGGCGCGACCGGCACGCCGACCTCTTCGGCGATCAGCTTCGCGCCGATCTTGTCGCCGAGCTTGCGCATCGCGTCCGCGCTCGGCCCGACGAAGGTGACGCCGACCTTCTCGCACAGTTCGGCGAACGCCGGGTCCTCGGCCACGAAGCCCCAGCCGACCCAGGCCGCGTCGGCCTTCGTCTCGACCAGCGCCTTCTCCAGCTTGGCCAGGTCGAGGTAGGGACGCGCGGCGGCCGGGCCCAGGTCGTAGGCCAGATCGGCTTCGCGGACGAACGTGGCGGTGCGATCGGCGTCGGTGTAGAGGGCCACCGTCTCGATCCGCGTGCCGGTTTCCGCCGACAGGTCCCGGACGGCGTGGATGAGCCGCATCGCGGCCTCTCCGCGGTTGACGATGGCGACACGACTGAACACCGGCTGAGCCTCCCAAGTACCCACGCACAGAAGGCGACGTTCCTGTCCGGGGACGTCGCCTGCACCTGTCTACACCCTGGTGGATGACGACGGGTGGGACCAATGTCCGCGATGGCGCATGCCTGGGCGGCTGAGTTGTGGGAACCCCACAAAAAGCGACCCGCACCACACCGTCCGGACCCGTTTTCACCCGCGATCAGCCACAAAGGCCCCTACATCCGGGAAACAGGGGGTGGCGGGGTGGTGATCAGGAGGCGAGCAGGACGTCGGACTCCAGGACCTGGCCCAGTTCGCGTCGCTCGGCCTCCGACAGCGGGACGGCGGCGACGTCGGACCGGCCGTCGGGCCCCGGCGCGGTGGTGACCACGAGCACCGGCCGTCCGTCGATCTCCCGCAGCGTGACGCGGCCCCCGCAGGCGAGGTCGACGGTCACCCCGGGGCGGTCGCGATGCCTGCCCAGCCAGCGGCTGACGAAATCGAAGGTCATCACGGTCTCCCCTCGGTACGGCGCACTCCCCTGGAGTACAGGTGCCCTGTGGTGATGCCCCGGATACCTCCGGTTTACACCCGGAAGAGCGAACGGGCGGGCCGGCACCCCCCGACGTGGTGCCGGCCCGCCTCGTCCTCCCGGTGGTCAGCGCAGGGGTGCCTCCAGGACGTACCGCTTCGCGAGCCCCGCGCCGCAGTCGACTTCGACGGTCCGCCGGACCACCGGGGCGCCGTCGTCGCCGCGCAGCGCGTAGCCGACCGCCGTCGAGTCCGGGATGGTGCGGACCTCGGCGGGCACGCGCCCGCCGGCGGTGAGCCGGCGCAGCAGCCGCTGCAGCGGCGCGTCCAGCGCCTCCTCCACAGTGGACGGATCGCGGGTGGCCTCCGCGGCCGGCGGCGGCGCGGCGGGCGCGCCTTCGCCCAGCCGCTCGACCTCGCGGGTGGCGTCGACGATCGTCGTCACCGTGCCGCTGCCGTCGATGCCGACGCGCACCTCGCCGAGGCCGGGCGTGACGACGGGGTGACCGTCGACCAGCTGCGTGAACACCACGTGGGTCTCGCGCACCCGCGGGTCGGCGACGTCGCCCGCGGTGCCGCCCGCGTGGTACTGGTGGCGCACCTTGTCGGCCACCAGGTCGACCCGGTCGGCCAGGCCGAAGGTCTCGACGGCGTCCTGGGCGATCCGGACGGCCTCGTCCGCGCTCGGGGCGTCCCGGCCGCTGCCGTCGGCGTCGGCGAAGGTGATCTCGCGGACGCCGCGGTGATCGACGCTCAGCCGCGGCCCGCCCTGGTCGGCGCCCAGCACGACGCCGTGCGGGCCCATCGCGCCGTCCGGGACCCCGCCGCCGAGCCGGACCCCGTAGTGCCCGGCCAGCTCGGCCAGCCGGGCCGCGGACAGCCGCGTCGGCGCGAACCGGGCGGTCTGCGCCGACCCGGGCAGCTCCAGCCGCGCCGCCCGGATGCTCCGGGCGGCGTCGTACCAGGTCCACCACCACCAGTTCTTCGACGCGGCGGCGGTCTGGAAGGAGCCTTCGTTCCACAGCCGGTCCTGCGCCTCGGCCTGCGTCGCCCCGCACGCGACGACCGAGGGCGCCTGGTGGTGGTCGATGTCCCACGACGCGTCCAGCCACGCCTTGCTGAACTTGTGGCCGTTGCCGTTCCACTTGCCGAAGAAGGAGGAGCCGTAGTCCGGGCTGTCGACGCTGGTCGTCTCGAAGCCGAAGATCATCCGCAGGCCGAGGTTGGCCGCGTCCCAGGTGCGGATCGGGCTGTTGCCGTCGCCGATGCGCAGCGAGAGGCAGGTGGAGAAGAACAGGTAGCGCGCGACCTCGTTGCCCAGCCGCATGTCGGCCGAGCTGGCCCAGGCCGAGCCGCCCCAGGTGCCGCCCATGGGCATCCAGAAGACCCCGTTGCCGTCCATGGTCCCGTGTCCGGAGTGGTACTCGGCGACGCAGGCGTCGAAGCCGTAGGTGCCCTGCCAGTCGTCGTACTGCTCGCCGTAGATCCACGACAGCACGCCGCCGTCGCGGTACCAGAAGTTCGGCGCGGTGAACTGCTTGACGTAATTGTAGAAACCACCGGCGTCGTCATGGGTGTATGAAAGGTCGTTCATGCCGGGCGGGAAGTCCTCGATGGAGCAGACACCGTACCGGTTGGCGCCCCGATCGGCGGCCACCCCGCTCCCGGATCCGAACGGATCGGCCGAGGTCAGCCCCCGCGCGGCCGCGGGTGCTCCCGGTGGCGCGGTGACCACGCCGTTCTTGAGCAAAGCCATGATTCCTCCCCGTGGGTGGCAGAATGCAGCGAACGGACGGTAGCCGCCGAAGCGGTGAAAACATTCGAATACATCTTTTTGCCACACCTTCAGCGGAATTTTTTCAGCGCTGCACCGATTCCGTGGAACGTTTTTGCGTGCGGCACGGAGCCGGCCAGCCGGCGCCGGCCACTGTGGACAGCTCGGCGGGAGGCGCGCACGTCGGTCCGGGCGCGCGACACTGACGGGATGAAACTGGGGCAGCTGGCCGCGACGGCACGGGAGTTGTTCTCCGCCCGGCTCGTCTACGGCGAACCGGTCGAGCGCGACGGTGCCACCGTCATCCCGGCCGCCGCGGTGTCCGGGGGCGGGGGAGGAGGCGGCGGCGACGCCCTCCCCGTGCGGGACGGCGCCGGGTTCGGGGTGTTCGCCCGGCCCGTCGGGGCCTTCGTCGTCCGGGACGGCCGGGTCACCTGGGTGCCCGCCGTCGACGTCACGCGGCTCGGGCTGGCCGCCGCCGTCACCCTTGTCACGCTCGGCAGGATCCTGGCCAAGCGCCGCTGAAGCTGCCGAAAGTTCACCGCCGGTTCGCGCGCGCGTTCGCGAGGAGCGCCTAGCGTCCGATGCGGAGGTGCGCATGAACGACTTCAGCCGGCGGACACTGCTGCGGGCCGGTGGGGTGGCCGCGGCGGCCGGGATGCTGCCCGGCGTGGCGTTCGCCGGTCAGCCGGGCGGTACCAGCCGGACGCAGACCGTCACCGGCACGCTGGCACCCGACGTGCCCGACTGGTACTACCTGCCCGTCGACGTCCCGCGCGGCGTGCGGCAGATCGACGTCGTCTACTCCTACGACAAGCCCGCGGTGCCGTCCGGCACCCGCGGGAACGCCTGCGACATCGGCATCTTCGGCCCCGAGGGCCACGAAGCCGGCAACGCCCGCGGCTTCCGCGGCTGGTCCGGCGGCTTCCGCGACCGCTTCTCGATCAGCGCGTCCGAAGCCACCCCCGGCTACCTCGCCGGCCCGATCCGCCCGGGGCGGTGGCACGTCATCCTCGGCCCGTACACCGTGGCGCCGCAGGGGCTGAACTACCGCGTGGACATCACGCTCACCTTCGGCCCGGACGGCCCGGCCTTCGTCCCGCACCCGGCACCGCAGACCGCGCCGGCCCGCGAGCGCGGCCGCGCCTGGTACCGCGGCGACAGCCACCTGCACACCGTCCACTCCGACGGCCGCCGGACGCCCGGGCAGCTCGTCGCCGACGCGCGGGCGGCCGGGCTCGACTTCATCGTCTCCACCGACCACAACACCTCCAGCTCGCAGCTGATCTGGGGCGACCACGCCGTCGACGACCTGCTGATCCTCAACGGCGAGGAGGTGACGACCCGGTCCGGGCACTGGCCCGCGATCGGCCTGCCCGCCGGCACCTGGATCGACTGGCGCTACCGCGCGGCCGACCCGCGGGACTTCCGGCGCTTCACCGACCAGGTGCACCGTGCCGGCGGCCTGGTCACCGCGGCTCACCCGTTCGCCAACTGCTTCGGCTGCACCTACGAATTCGCCTACGAGCTCGCCGACCTGGTCGAGGTGTGGAACGGCCCGTGGACCCAGGACGACGAGGCGAGCGTCATCCACTGGGACGGCCTGCTGCGCGGCGGCCGGTTCATCCCGGCGATCGGCGACTCCGACGCGCACAACCCCGACCAGCGCGTGGCCCTGCCGCACACGGTCGTGCTGGCCGACCGGCTGCGCCGCCAGGAGCTGCTCGCCGGGCTGAAGGCGGGACGTTCGTGGCTGGCGGAATCGGCGTCGGTCCAGCTGGACTTCACCGCCTCCGGCGGCGGCGCGAGCGCGGGCATCGGCGAGCGGCTCGCCGCGGGGACCGGGACACCGGTGACGGTCAAGGCCGTGGTGGCCGGCGTGCCGGGGACGACGGTGACGTTCCTCGACCAGCTCGGCCCGGAACACACCGAGCCGATCGGGGACTCCGGCGCGGCCACGGTCACCTGGACGACCTACCCGCGGTACAGCCGGTGGGTGCGCGTCGAGGTCCGCCGCCCGTCCGGTGGCCCGAACACCACGGTGCCCAACGCGATGGTGGCGATGTCCAACCCGATCTTCCTCGGCGCCGGCGACTGAACCCGCACCCGGGGCTCCGCGTCCTCCGTTTGGCAGACTGGTGCGAACGGGTGATGGGGAGGCAGGGTGCGCGGTTGTGGCCTGAAGGTGGCCATGGTCCTGGGGGCGGTCATCGTGCTGGCCGCGGGGATCGTCGTGGTGGTGGCGCTGACGCGCGGCTCGGTGAAGACGCCGGGGTGCACGGTCGCGCTGCCGGGGGACAACGCGACCGCCTACACGTTCACCCCGGAGCAGATGAACAACGCGGCGACGATCTCGGCGGTCGGCGCCAAGATGGGCCTGCCACCGCACGCGGCGACGGTCGCGCTCGCCACGGCGTTGCAGGAGTCGAAGCTGCGCAACCTCGAGGGCGGTGACCGCGACTCGGTCGGGCTGTTCCAGCAGCGGCCCAGCCAGGGCTGGGGCACGATCGCCCAGCTGCGCGACCCGGTCTACGCGGCGACGGAGTTCTACGAGAAGCTCGAGAAGCTGCCGAACTGGGAGACGCTGCCGATCACCGAGGCCGCCCAGGCGGTCCAGCGCTCGGGCGTCCCGGACGCGTACGCGCAGTGGGAGCCGCAGTCCCGCGCGATGGCGGCCGCGTTCAACGGCCAGTTCCCGGCCGCCCTGACCTGCCGCAACCTGACCCTGGCGGCCCCGGCCGACCTCGCCGCGGCGGCGACGGAGGAACTGGGCACGTCCCGGCTGAGCGGCGCCCACCCGGCGGCACAGGGCTGGACGTACGCGAGCTGGCTGGTCGGCCGCGCGGAGGCGCTGGGCGTGGACAAGGTGAGCTTCGCCGGCCGCACCTGGACGGCGGAATCCGGCGCGTGGACCGACGATTCCGCCGCGGGCCAGGACCTCTCCCTGCACCAGACCGCGGCGGCGCAGGTCAGCGAGTAGCCGGCCGGGTGGCCGCGGCCCAGCGGACCGCCGGCCCCATCGCCCAGCCCGCGACCAGGAACACCGCTCCCAGCAGCAGCCAGCCCGCGAAGCCCCCGCCGATGACCACCGTGCCCAGCAGGACCGGGCCGACCGCGCGGGCGACCGACGTCCCGCTACCGAAGAAGCCCTGGTACTCGCCCTGCTTGTCCGCCGGGGCCAGCTCGAAGCCGATCTCCACGAGCCCGCCGACTGCAGCAGCTCGCCGAGCACCTGCACCAGCGCCCCGGCCACGAGCACGGCGAACGCCACTGCCGGCGACGTCCCCAGCGCCGAAAGCGCGAACGCGACACACGAAACCAGCAGCAGCACACCCGACCGGCGCACCATCCGCGCCGCCGAGCCGAGCGACGTCAGCCTCCCGGCGACGCGGACCTGGAGGCCCACCACCAGGACCGTGTTCAGCACGAACAACGCCGACACCGTCCAGCCCGGCGCCGCGGTGCGCTCGACGATCCACAGGGGAATCCCGACGCTCAGCAGCGGCATGCGCAGCAGCAGGACCGCGTTGAGCAGCGTCACCAGCGCGTACGGCCGGTCGCGCAGCACCGCGGACTTCCGCGCACCCGGGTGCCCCGAAGTCCGCGGGACCGCCGGGAGCGTGTGCAGCAGCGCCGCCGTCACCACGAACGCCGCCGCATCGAGGACGAACACCGTCAGGTACGCCGGCGCGGTGTCGGCCGAAAGCGCGAGGCCGCCCAGCCCGGCGCCGACGGCGAGCCCCGCGTTGCCCGCGGATTGCAGCTGCGCCCGCAGCCGCGTCCGCCGCTCCGGTTCGGCGAGGGCCGCCAGCAGCGCCTGGCGGACCGCGGCCAGCCCGGTCTGGCAGCTGCCGTAGAGGCACGCGGCCAGCACGAACGCCACCGGCGAGCGGACGACCAGGAATGCGAGGATCGAGGTGGCCGTCGCCAGGGCCAGCAGCACCGCCGAACCGCGGGCCCCGTGCCGGTCGGCCAGGCGCCCGAGCGGCACGCCCGCGACCGAACCCACCGCCAGCCCAGCGTGAGGCCGAGCCCGACCTGGGCCGGGCTCAGCCCGGCGATCCGCGTGAAGAACAGCACCGAGCAGGTCAGGAACGCGCCGTCGCCGAGCGAGCCGGCCAGCTGGGCGGCGGCGAGCAGGCGGCCGGCCGGGCGGGTCCTCGGACGTTCGAGGCGCTGTTCGGGGAGCACGGTCATGGGAGGAACGTTAGGGCCGGACTTGGCCTGATTCCAGATCCAATTCCGACTATTCGAGTTGGGCCAATATAGGCTCGCCGGATGGACTTCCACGTCAGCCTGGCCGGCCGTGGCGACCTCAGCGTCCGCATCTACCGCCAGCTGCGCGACGCGGTGCTGGACGGCCGGTTGCGCGCGGGGGAGCGGCTGCCGCCGACGCGGGAGCTGGCCCGGCGCCTGGCCGTCTCGCGCAACACCGTCGCGGTCGCCTACGACCGCCTCACCGCCGACGGCTTCCTGACCGGCCGCGTCGGCGCGGGCACGTACGTCTGCGCGGAACTCCCCGCGCCGAAGCCGCGCACGGCCCCTTCGGCGCGCGGGCCGCAGCCGACGGCCGTGTGGCGCTCGCTCCCGTCATCGGCCACCGCGGTGCCCGCCGCCCCGGCGTTCGACTTCCGCGTCGGCATCCCCGACGCCACCCTGTTCCCCCTCGACACCTGGCGGCGGCTGCTCGCGCGGGAACTCCGGGACACCGCCGGGTTCGCGCACTACGCCGGGCCCGCCGGCCACCCGGGCTGCGGGCGGCGATCGCCCGGCACGTCGGCGTCTCCCGCTCGGTGCGGGCCGACGCCGACGACGTGCTGGTCACCCAGGGCGCCCAGCAGGCGCTGGACCTGCTGTGCCGGGTGCTGCTCGAACCGGGCGACCGGGTCGCCGTCGAAGAACCGGGCTACCGGATGGCGACGCTGCTCTTCGCCTCGCACGGCGCCGAAGTCGTCGGAGTGCCGGTGGACGGCGAAGGTCTCGACGTCGCCGCGCTGCCTTCGCGCACGAAGCTGGTGTACGTGACGCCGTCGCACCAGTTCCCGCTCGGCACCCCGATGTCACTGGCCCGGCGCACGGCGTTGCTGGGGTGGGCGAACCGCGTCGGCGCGGTCGTCGTCGAAGACGACTACGACAGCGAATTCCGGTTCTCCGACCGGCCCTGGAACCCCTGCAGAGCCTCGACCGCGACGGCCGGGTGGCCTACGTCGGATCGTTCTCGAAGACGTTGCTTCCCATGCTGCGCCTGGGTTTCCTGATAGCCCCGCCATCCCTGCGCGACGCCCTGCACCACGCCCGGCAGCTGTCGGGCTGGCACGGCGACCTGCCCGCACAGGCCGCGCTGGCGGGGTTCATCGACGAAGGCCTGTTCGCCCGCCACCTCCGCCGCGCGACGAAGGTCTACGCGGACCGCCACGAGCGCCTCACGACGGGGCTGGACCGCATCTTCGCCGGCCGCTTGCACCCGGTCCCGTCGGCGGCGGGACTGCACCTGTGCGCCCTGGCCGAGGACGGGACGGACCTGGAACCGATCGCGGCCCGCGCGGCCGCAGCGGGAGCGGCGATCCAGACCCTGTCCGACCTCTGCGGCGGCCGCCCGCACGAGGGCGTGGTGCTGGGCTACGGCTCGATCCCTTCGGCGAGCATCGACGCCGGCCTCGCGGTGCTGGACGCGGCCTGGGGCTCGGCGTAGTGGTCCGTCCGCCGCCGCAGGGCGATCAGGGTTCCGCCGGCGCACGTCAGTGCCGCCGTCGCCAGGATCACCAGCCAGCCGTGCCGGAAATCCTGCAGGTCCGGGGTGCCCGCGAAGACCGCGACCAGCACCGCCGTCCCCAGCACCGTGCCCACCTGCCGCGCCGTGTTCACCATCGACGAGCCCGCGCCCCAGCGGGCCGACGGCAGCACCGTGCCCACCACCCCCGACAGGCTCGGCAGGATCAGCCCGACGCCCAGTCCGGTCAGCAGCTGGCCCGGCAGCATCGACGCCACGTAGTCGGGCTCCGATCCCATGCGCAGCACCCAGATCAGCACACCCGCGCCGAACGAGACGCCGCCGAGGGCGACCACCGGGCCCGGGCCGAAGCGGTGGACGAACCGGCTGCCGAGGATCGAGACCGGGACCACCACCAGCGGGCCCGGTGCCAGTGACAGCCCGGCCACCAGGATCGAGTCGTGCCAGACCGAGGTCAGGAACAGCACGTTGCCGAACAGCATCGCCGCGAAGCCGGCCGCGAACACCGCCGTGGTCAGGCAGGCCAGCCACAACGTCGGGACGCGCAGCGCCGGCAGGTCCAGCACCGGGACCGGGTGCCGGGCCGAGCGCAGCGGGACCCAGGCCAGCGCGACGGCTGCCACCGCGAACGCCAGCAGCACCGGCCGCGCGCCCCAGCCCTGGTCGGACGCCTCCACCAGTGCGTAGGCCAGCGCGCCCACGCCCACCAGCAGCCCGGCCGCGCCCAGGACGTCCGGGACGCCGGTTGAGGTGTCCCGCGACTCGCGCAGCACCCGCGGCCCGGCCAGCAGCGTCAGTGCGCACACCGGCAGGTTCACCAGGAACACCCAGCGCCAGGACGCTTCGACGAGCAGACCGCCGACCGGCGGGCCCAGAGCCGCGGCGGCGGCGCCCACCGACGCCCAGACCCCGACCGCGACCGGACGCCGGTGCGGCGGGAACGCCGTCAGCAGCAGCGCCAGCGACGTCGGCATCACGAGCGCGGCGCCGATGGCCTGCACCGCGCGGAAGGCGATCAGCACGCCGATCGACGGCGCGGCCGCGCACGCCGCCGAAGCGAGGGTGAACACCGCGACACCGATGAGGAACAGCCGGCGGCGGCCGTAGCGGTCGGCCAGCCGCCCGGCCGGGGCGAGGCAGGCCGCGAACAGCACCGTGTAGCCGTTGAGCACCCACGACAACGTCGCCAGGTCGCCGGGGAACGCGGCCCGGATGCCGGGGAAGGCGATCGTGACGATGAACGTGTCCAGGCTCGCCAGGAACGCGGCCGTCGAGACGACGAGCAGCACGAGGCCGGGCTTCGGCGGGGCGTGGGTCATGGTCCTCCTAGGTTCAATAAGACAACCTAGCTGGACCGAGTGGGTTTCAACAAGAGACTCAGGCGGCAGCTCGCTCCTCGGCCCGCGTCTTCAGCGCGGCCAGGGTGTGCTCGATCGACCGGACGTTGTACCCGGGGCGGTCGGCGCGGCCGGTGACCCGCGGCCCCATGAACTTCCGCACCACCCAGCTGCCGATCCGGTACCAGTTCTCGGTGACGACGCAGCCGCCGGTGGCCGGCGCCAGCACGTACTCCCAGCGCGAGACCCGCGAGCCGAACGGCGTGCGCACGTCGAAGGCGAACCGGCGGCCCGGCTCGAACGCGACCACCCGCACCCGCGTCCACCACTGCAGCTCGCCGTTGCGGTTGCGGCCGCGGAACCGCGCGCCGAGGGCGGGCCCGGTGCCGTCGAGCCAGCGGCCGCCGACGTTCTCCGGGCTCAGCTCGCCCATCCGCGGCAGGTCGGTGACCCACGACCACACCGTGCCGGGGTCGGCGGAGACGGTCACACTGCGCGAAATCGTCGGTTCCACACTCCGACGGTGACAGCGGCCGCCGCGGCCGGGCAAGGCGCCGGAGCGGAGTCCGCACCCGAGAAGAGCCGCTCCGGGAAAACCGGGCCGCCGGATCGGGGTTGCGAAACCCCGGTAGTGGGTATTACGCGCGCGGAGCAGTCCCACGACACGGAGGGTGCGGTGGTCAGCGTGATCCCGATCGAAGTGGTGGGGATGGCCGTTCCGGTACCCGGTGAGGCGCCCCTGATGCTGCTGCGCGAGCCGGAAGGCGCGCGCCGGTGGCTGGCGATCATGATCGGGTACGGCGAAGCCGAAGCTCTCGTGCGCGCGCGGGAACAGATCGCGCAGCCGCGCCCCGGCACCATCGAACTGCTCGGAGACGTGCTCCCCGCGTTCGGCCAGGGGCTCGCCGCGGTCGAGCTGACCGAGGTCCGCGACGGCATCTTCTACGCCGACCTGGTGCTCGCCTCCGGCACCCGCGTCTCGGCCCGCCCGAGCGACGCGGTCGCACTGGGCCTGCGCCAGGGCGCGCCCATCCGCGTCGCCGAAGAGGTGCTGGACGTCGCGTCCGTGCAGCTGGAGGTCGAGCAGGAGACCGAAGGACCGGCCGCCGACGTGCTGGACACCGAAGCCGAGGTCGAACGGTTCCGCGCCGAGCTCGACGGCCTGCGGCCGGAGGACTTCGACGACCTGTAGCAAGATTTTCTCCCGACGGCGATGAATTCCGGCGACGGCGCCGGTACACCCACCGCGGCCGCCGGCGACGGGAGAACGATGCAGGATTTCGCGACGCGCACCGAACCGCACCGGCGCGAGCTGCTGGCGCACTGCTACCGCATGCTCGGCTCGGTCCACGAGGCCGAGGACCTGGTGCAGGAGACGCTGGTCCGCGCGTGGAAGGCGTGGGACGGCTACGACCCCGCCCGCGCATCGGTGCGCACCTGGCTCTACCGGATCGCCACCAACGCCTGCCTCACCGCGCTCGAAGGCCGCGCCCGGCGGCCGCTGCCGTCCGGGCTCGGCGGCCCGGGCGACGACCCGGGTGCCCCGCTGACACCGTCGTTCGACGTCCCATGGCTGCAGCCGTTCCCGGACGCCCGCCTCGACGACCCCGGCCGCCACCTCGCCCGCCGCGGCACGCTCCGGCTGGCCCTGCTGGCGGCGATGCAGACCCTGCCGCCCAAACAGCGCGCGGTGCTGATCCTGCGGGACGTCCTGGAGTTCAGCGCGGCCGAGGTGGCCGGCTTCCTCGACACGACCCCGGCCGCGGTGAACAGCGCTCTGCAGCGCGCCCGGGCGGGCCTCGGCGGCCTGTCGGCCGAAGCGGTGCCCGAGCCCGACGACGCCGCGGTCGAAGCGGTGCTGGACCGCTACGTGCGCGCGTTCGAGCGCGCCGACGTCGCCGGGCTGGTCGAGCTGCTCACCGACGACGTCGTCATGGAGATGCCGCCGGTGCCGCTGTGGTTCCGCGGCCGCGAGGACTACGGCCGGTTCATGGAGCGCCTGTTCGGCATGCGCGGCCCGGAGTGGTGCCTGACGCGCACGGCGGCCAACGGGCTGCCGGCGCTCGTGGCCTACTGCCGCGACGACACCGGCGTGTTCCGGCTGCACACCCTGCAGGTGTTCACCGTGCGGGGCGGACGGGTCGCGCACAACGTCGTGTTCGCCGATCCGGCCGTCCTGGCGCTGTTCGACCTGCCCGCGGCTCAGCCGGCGGCGCGCGCTTCCGACGGACGGCCGTAGGCGCCGCCGTCGTTGCTGCGCTGCAGCAGGCCTTCGTCGACGAGGTAGCGGCGCAGCGTCGCGTGGTCGTCGTGGACCATCGAGAGCTTCTCGCGGACGTCCTGCTCCGTGTAGAGCCGGCCCGGCTCGAAGCGCTCGGCCAGGTGCGCCAGCAGCAGCTGCCGCCGACGGCCCGAGTGCGGGATCGAGACGAGCCTGCCGTGGCGGAAGAGCGCGTCGAGCGGATCGACCGGGGCCTTGGCGAGCGCGTCGCGGAACACCGACGGCACGGCCCGGTAGCGGCCACCGGCTTCGGTGACGAGCCCGGCGTCGACGAGCCGCTTGGCGGGCTTGGCCGGGGCGGCGGCCGCCTCGAGCCCGTCGGGGGCGGTGCAGATGCGGGCGAAGAGCTGCAGCCGGTCTTCGTCCGCCAGGGCGGAGACCAGCGCTTCCGGTACGGCCATGGTCTGCGACCGTACCCGCGCTCGCCCCGGGGGTGAACCGGGTTTCCGGGGGCCGGTAGGTTGCCCGGCGTGCCCCGTCCGACCGCGCCGGTGACCGTGCCCGAGGCCGTGCTGCGCACCTCGATCGTCGAGCACCTGTTCGCCAGGGCCGGCGACGACCGGCCGCTGTTCACCCACCAGGACCACACCCGCGGCGCGGAACACACGCTGACGTGGGCGGAGTTCGCGGCCCGGGTCCGGGTGGTGGCGGGCGAGCTGCGCCGGGTGGCCGCGCCGGGGGAGCGCGTCGCGATCCTCGCGGGCCAGGAACTCGCCTACCCGCTGGCGTTCTTCGGCGCGCTGGCCGCCGGCCTGATCGCCGTCCCGCTGATGGTGCCCGGGAACCCGGCGCAGGCGGACCGGCTCGCCGGCGTGCTGGCCGACGCGGACGCGCGCGTGTGGCTGACGTCGGCGGCCGAGGTGGCGCGGCTGCCCGCGCACGAGCACGTCGTGGTGGTCGACGAGCTCACCGGCCCGGGCGCCGATCCGGTGCCGGTCACCCCGGACAGCCCGGCCTACCTGCAGTACACGTCCGGGTCGACGCGCGAGCCGGCGGGCGCGGTGATCCCGCACCGCGCGATCGTCGCCGCCTGCTGGCAGGGCAGCCTCGCCTACGACGTCGACGCCGGCACCACCTGCGCCGGCTGGATCCCCTTCTTCCACGACATGGGCCTGATCCAGCTGCTGTGCCTGCCGGTCTTCGCCGGCGGCCGGGCGGTGTTCATGGCCCCGGCCGAGTTCGTGCACCGGCCGCTGCGGTGGCTGCGGCAGCTGGCGGACCACCCGGCGGTCTTCACCGCCGCGCCGAACTTCGCCTACGACCTCGCCGCCGACAGCTACGCGGGCGAAGACCTCGACCTGTCCGGCGTCCGGGTCGCGCTCAACGGCAGCGAACCGGTCCGGCCGGGCACGATCGAGCGCTTCCACGAGGTGTTCGAGCCCCGCGGCTTCCCGCGCGCGGCGCACCGGCCGTCCTACGGGCTCGCCGAAGCCACCGTGTACGTCGCGAGCGCGGGCGAGGAAGGGCCGCGCGGCGCGGTGTTCGACCGCGAAGCCCTCGCGCAGGGCCGGGCCGTGGAAACCGACGGCGGGCAGGAGCTCGTGTCGGTCGGCCGTCCGGTCGGGCAGCTGGTCCGGATCGTCCACGAGGGCCGGGAACAGCCCGAAGGCCTGGTCGGCGAGGTCTGGGTGCACGGCCCGAACGTCGCGGACGGCTACTGGGGCCGCGGCGACGCCACCGCGTTCGGGGCCACCCTCGACGGCCTCGGCGGCTGGCTGCGCACCGGCGACCTCGGCGTCGTGCACGGCGGCGACCTCTACATCACCGGACGGCTCAAGGACCTCATCGTCATCGACGGCCGCAACTTCCACCCGCAGGACATCGAAGCCTCGGCCGGGGAGGCCCACCCGGCGATCCGCCGCGACCGCGTCGCCGCGTTCGGCGTCACCGACTCCGGCGGCGAAGGCGCGGTGGTGGTGGCCGAGCGGGTCCGGGGCGCCGAGGCGGACGACCGCGAGGTGACCCGGGCGGTGCTGCGCGCGGTGTCGCGCGAACACGGGCTCACCCTCCGGGCGGTACGTCTGGTCCCTTCCGGTGGACTTCCGCGCACATCCAGCGGCAAGGTCGCCCGGTCGGCCGCGAAAGCACGTTATGGTGGCGTCCGTGGGTGATCACCGCGCCGAGGTCACGAAGGTCGTCTGCGACACCTTCCGGCTCGACCCGGCTCTCGTCGAGCCCGACGCGCCCCTGGAGGAGCTGGGCATCGACTCGAAGGGCCGGATCAAGCTGCTGGCGGCGCTGGAGATCTATTACGGCGTGACGATCGACCTGGACCGGCTCGACCGGTTCACCGACGTGGGGTCCGTGGCCGAAGTGCTCGCGGACGCACTGAGAGGCAAGGGGCGCTGACATGAGCGGCGGGGGGTACACCGCGACGACCGAGGCGTTGTCGGCGGCGTCCAAGACCATCGGGGACCTGGCGGAACACCTGCTGGACGACAACCCGGACCTGCAGACACCGCAGGTGACGGCGGAGAAGTTCGGCCGCGCGCACGGCGCGCACGCCACCAAGTACACCGCCGGCGCGCAGGCACTGTGGGCCGCGGTCTCCGGCTACAGCAGCACCCTCGGCTCCTTCGGCACGAACCTCGGCACCGCCGGGTCGAGCTACAGCGCCAACGAGGACAACCAGTCCGGTGCGATCACCAACGCCGGGGGCTCGCTCTGATGGCCGAAAAGAAGAAGTGGTCCGACGTCAAGGCGATCCTGGACGACCCGAGCGTGCCGCCGCAGCAGAAGAGCGCGCTGATCAGCAGCTGGCTGCGGGAAAACCCGCCACCGCCGCCGTTCCTGGCCGACCAGGAGCCGGACGAGATCAAGCAGAAGCGGCAGGAAGCCGAGAAGTACGCGAACGCGTACAACGCCAACCCGCTGTTCGCCGGCCAGTCGGTCGACGAGGCCTACGACAAGGCGAAGCAGAGCGGCGACCAGAACAGCTACAACGAAGACCAGGAGAAGAAGGCCGTCGACGACGGCAAGAAGAAGCTCGACGAGACGAAGCCGCCCGCGGCCGACAGCAGCGGTGAAGGCGGCAGCGGGACGAAGACGTCGGACGAGATCTTCGACGCCGCCGCGCCCGCGCTCAAGCTGTTCGAGACCTTCGGCTCGCTCCTGGCGAAGATCCCGGCCGACTGCCGCGGCAACACCCGCGCGCTCGACCTCGACAAGGACATCCGCACGCCGTTCGACGAGCAGCGCGGGATCAGCTTCGCCGACTTCGTCGCCGACGCCGGGCACTTCAAGCGCGGTTCGGAGACCGTGGACCGGACGCTGGAGGACACCGGCTCCCAGCTGGGCACCCTGTACCAGAGCTGGAGCGGCGCGGGTGCGGACGCCGCGTCGGACGCCTACAACGACAAGATCCAGCCGAAGGCCGCGAAGCTGTCCCAGACGCTCGGCAACGCGAGCGAGGCGACGCTCAACACGGCCACGACGGTGTTCCAGCTCTGCAAGGGCAAGGCCGACGCGGTCATCGGGATGTACACCGACCTGGTCGGCAAGGCCGACTACACGATGGCGCAGAAGGTCGTCGCGGTCGCCAGCGGCGAGCACGGCAACGAGCAGGACCTCGCCCAGATCGCGGGCTGGATGGACCTCAACTTCGGCACCAACCTGGTCAAGACACTCAACGACCAGGGCTGCTGCGACGGCGACGAGATCAAGAAGCACGGCCAGGACCTGGCCAAGCAGTGGATCCAGAACCAGTTCAACCCCGACATGTGGGACCGGCTGTACCAGGGCTTCGTGAAGACCTGCAAGGACACGAAGGACCTCGTCGACCAGGCCTACGACGCGCTCGACAAGGTGATGGGCGGGATCCGGAACGAGTTCGAGGGCGTTTCGCTGCCCGGCGGGCCGGGGTCGACCGGTGGTACCGGCGGCGGGACCGGCACGGGCGGTTCGGGCTCGGGTACGGGTGGCTCGGGGACGGCCGGTGGCTCGGGCGGCGGTCCCGGTGGCTCGGGGACGGGTGGTTCCGGTTCGGGTGGTTCCGGCGGTGGGTCCGGCGCGGTGCCGCCGATCCCGGAGACGAGCGGGGGTTCCGGTGCCGGCGTCTCCGGTGGCGGCTCGGGGGCCGGTGGCGGCTCCGGAACGGACCTGCCCAGCGACGCCGGTGGCGGCAGCGGTTCCGGCTCGGGCAGCGGTTCGGGTGGCGGTGGCGGTTCGGTGCCGCCGATCCCGGAAACCTCCGGGGCGTCCGGCGGCGGCTCCGTGGGCGGCGGGTCCGGTGGCGGCTCCGGCGGGGGCTCCGACGCCCCGGGCGGCCAGGACGACGGCGCGGCCGCGGCCGAAGCGGCCAAGCAGCAGGCGGCGCAGGAAGCCGAGGCGGCCAAGCAGAAGGCCGCGGACGCGCTGAAGGAGTTCAGCGGGCCGGGCATCCAGACGGACTCCGGCGCCGGGCTCGGCTCGGGTGGCGGCTCCGGTTCCGGCGGCGGCTCGGGTACGGGCGGCCTTCCGGAGTCCGACGGCACGACACCGTCTTCGGTGCCGCCGCCGTCCGACAGCGGCCAGGACGCCGCGGCCGCGGCGGCCGAGGCGGCGAAGAAGAAGGCCGCGGACGCGTTGAAGGAGTTCAGCGGCCCGGGCATCCAGACCGACTCCGGCGACGGCGCGGGCAGCCTCGGCGGGGGATCCGGCGGCGGCTCGGGCCCGGGTGACGGCGAAGACGGCAAGGCCGACGCCGAACAGGCCGCGGAGGACGCGAAGAAGAAGGCCGCGGACGCGCTCAAGGAGTTCGGCGGCCCGGGCATCGAGACCGATCCCGGCGGCAAGCCCGACGGCCTGCTCGGCGAAGACGGCCAGGGCGCGGACGGCAAGGGTGACGACGACCCGGACGTCCTGAAGGTCAAGCAGGGCGACAAGACCTTCGAGATGACCGAGCCGGACCGCGACGGCAAGATGGACATCAAGGTCGGCGACGGAACGGGCGAGCCGAAGGACTTCAAGCTCGACTGGTCGGGCGACAAGCCCGCCGACGGTCCACAAGGGACGGACACCGGCACCTACTGCCCCGGCCCGGACGGCAAGATCCACATCCGCGACGGCGAACTGCAGATCACCGCCGAGCGGCCCGACGGCCCGGACGGCCCCACGGTGGTCACGGTCGACGACGGCAAGGGCACCCCGACGACGTACACGCTGGGCGAGGACGACAAGCCGGGCAGCAGCGCCCTCGGCGACACGCCCGAGAAGCGGCTCGACGACCTGCCGACGCACCGGGGAACGCTCGCGGACCTGACGGCCCCCGACGGCGCCGACCCGACTTCGCCCGGCGGCGCCCACGACGGCTCGCACCACGGCGGCTCGAACGACCCCGGCGGCGCCCACTCCGGCGGTGCGGACGGTGCTTCGGGCGCGCACCACAGCGGCCTCAACGACCCGACTTCACCCGGCGGCGCCCACGGCGGCTCGCACTCCGGCGGCGCGGACGGTGCCCCCGGCGGCGGAGCCCACGGCGGCGGCGGTGGCGCCCACCCGGCCGGCATCGGCGGCGGCTCACACGGCGCTCCCGGCTTCTCCGGCGGCGGCTTCGAACCGTCCGGCGCCGGGCTCGGCGACTCACCCGTCTCCGGCGGGGCCCACACCGGGGCCGGCGCCATGCCGAGCCAGCCCGCTCCCGCCTTCGCCGCGGCGAGCGGCGCGCCCGGTGCCCCCGGCTCGTCGATGTCCGGGATGCCCGGCATGGGGGCCATGGGCGGTGCCCACGGCGGCGGCGGTGGCGGCGACACCGAGCGCCGCTCGTCCGCCTACCGGATCGACGGCGCCGTCTTCGACAACCTCGGTGAGCCGGGGCGGCGGATCATCGGCTCGCTCGACGACGAAGAACCGCCGTCCAAGCGGACCTGGTAGGAGGACCCGTGACCGACATTGCCGGGATGAAGGCCGAACTCGACGGCCTCGTCCGCGAACAGGCCGATCGCCGGGCCCTGCGCGAGCAGCAGGGCGAGGAGATCAAGGCCCGTTCCCAGGAGTACATGACCAAGCAGGTCCAGGCGGCCGAGCGGTACGTCCAGCACGTCCGCGAAATGGCGCAGCGCAAGACGAAGTCCGGCTGGAGCACCGACCGGTCGCACGCCGAACCGGCGTCGGCCTTCGACGCGGAGACCTACCCCGGGCCCGGCGGCTTCGAGCCGGCGCCGCCGCCGTCGTCGTCGCCGCGGCCGGTGCGGGACGAGCCGCGGGCCGCCCGCCGTCCGCGGGCCGCCGTCGAAGACGACGAGGACTTCAACAACCCCTGGTGAACCACAGGTCGACGGCGATGTCGCGCAGCGGCACGGTGAACGTCTCCGCCGGCGCCAGCCGCCGCCGCAGCTCCGCCTCGAACTCCGCCCGCCGCTCGCCGAACAGGTGCGGTGCCGAGCTCGACAGGGAAAACACCCCGGCGACGACGTCGTCGACGGTCCGGGTCACCACCCGCCCCGGCACTTCGAACCGCCGCGGGCCGTGGAAGCCCGCCGCGCGGTAGACGTCCGCCTCGCCGCCTGCCGTCCCCTCCGGCAGCGCACCGCGTCCCGCCCGCCGCACCGGGCCGAGGTACTCGCGCACCAGCTCCGGGATCGCCGGGTGCACGATCTCGTGCGTCGACGCGTGCACGTGGGCGCAGACCCCGCCCGGCGCCAGCATGCCGCGCGCCGCTGCGGCGACGCGGGGCCGGTCGAACCAGTGGAACGACTGGGCGAAGGTGATCAGCCGGAACCGGCCCAGCCCGGCGGGCAGCTCCTCCGCGCGCCGGTGCACCCACCGGCAGTTCCCGAGGCCCGCCTCGGCCGCGCGCCGGCCCGCCTCGGCGAGCATGTCGCCGTCGGCATCGACCCCGACCGCCTCCTCGAACGCGCCGGCCAGCAGCAGCGTCAGGGATCCCGGCCCGCAGCCGACGTCGAGCAGCCGTCCCGCTCCGTCCAGCTCGAGCTCGGCGGCGAAGGCCGTGGCGAGCTCGGCGGGGTACGCCGCGCGCCCCTGGGCGTAGTACCGGGCGCTGCCCGAATAGAGGGACGGGTCCCATTCCCACGCGTCGGTCACCTCCCCAGCGTAGGGACCGTAAGCCCGCCGAAGAGGGCTCGGCGGGAGTTGCCGGGGCACCACCCGGACGGGTTCGGTGGGGGTGTGAAACCCGGTGCGGCGGGGTACCCGGTCGCGTTGTTCCGCCGCCGACCGAGCCGGAGGTCCTCCGATGACCGTGCGCACCGCCACCCCGCCCGCCCATGACGTCGTCGGCCTGGCCCTGCAAGTCCTTGCCGCGCAAGGGCTCAGCCGGCCGGCCGCGCAGGCCGCCCTCGTCTCCATGGCCAAGGAACGAGGGCTGACCGTGGCGCGGTGCGCCGCGCTCATCGTGGCCGCCGTCGACGGGCGGGTGGGCTGATGACCTTCGCCGCCGGGGCCGGGGACCAGGACACCGCCTCCGTCGGCGGGAGCGTGCTGCTCGCCGTCGGGCTCGTCGTCGCCTTCTTCGGGTGGTGGTCCTGGTGGGCCGTCGCCGGGCTGGCCGTGGCCGCCGCGGGCGCGCTGTGGCTCACAGTCGCGCGCGGCGAGGAGTAACCCGCCCGCGACGGGGAACGCCGCTTCCGACCGAGCAACGAGCACGGAGGAGGCCGTCCATGACGGAGCACGACGAGGACGTCATCGAGTTGCTGCAGCGCCAGCACCGGGAGATCCGCGAGTTGTTCGCCGCGCTGGACACCGCCGACGGCGACCGGCGGCCGGAGCTGTTCCACGACCTCGTGCGGCTGCTGGCCGTGCACGAGACGGCGGAGGAACTGGTCGTCCACCCGGAGATCCGCGATCTCGAGCCCGCGGCGCAGCCCGTGGTCGACGCCCGGCTGGGCGAGGAGCACCGGGCCAAGGAACTGCTGACCACCCTGCAGAAGATGGGCACCGAGGCCGACGGCTTCGACACCCTGCTCGTCCAGCTGCGGGAAGACGTGCTCGCGCACGCCGAGCACGAGGAGCGCGAGGAGTTCCCGCTGCTGCGGCGGCACCGCCCGCCGGAGCGGCTGCGGGCGATGGCCGCGACCGCGAAGGTGGCCGAAGCGGTCGGGCCGACCCGGCCGCACCCCGGCGTGGAGAGCGCGAAGGCGAACCTCCTGCTGGGCGCGCCCGCGGCGATCATGGACCGGGCGCGCGACCTGATCCGCGGCGCGCTGGGGAGCTGAGCATGACCGAACCCGAGGTGACCGACCCGGAGGAGTTCGCGGAGGAGGCGGGCCTCGACCCGACCCCGCAGGAAGTCGCCGAGTACGAAGAACTGGCGAAGCAGAAACCGCCCTGGTCGTCGCCGGACTGAGTGGGTACTCCCCGGGCATGGCAGGCGACCCGGCCCGCAGACTGCGGCGTTACCAGGAGATGCGCGACTTCGGGCGCACCGCGGAGCCGTCCGGGGGAACCGCCGCCGCGGCCGACGGGCACCGGTTCGTCGTGCAGCGGCACCGGGCCCGCCGGCTGCACTACGACTTCCGCCTGGAGCTCGACGGCGTGCTGGTCAGCTGGGCGGTGCCGAAGGGGCCCACGCTGGACCCCAAGGCCCGCCGGCTGGCCGTGCACGTCGAAGACCACCCGATCGAGTACGCCGGGTTCGAGGGCGTCATCCCGCGCGGCGAATACGGCGGCGGGGACGTCATCGTCTGGGACCGCGGCGTCTGGCGGCCGGTCGAAGCCGATCCGGCGCGCGCGATCGAGGCCGGCACCCTGCACTTCGACCTCGACGGCGAGAAGCTGGCCGGGCGGTTCGTCCTGGTCCGCTCCGGCCGCGGCGAGAAGGACCAGTGGTTCCTCCTGCACAAGCAGGACGAACACGCCCAGCCCGGCTGGGACGCCGAAGACCACCCGCGTTCGGTGAAGACCGGCCGCACCAACGAAGAAGTCGCCGCCGCGCCCGGCGCCCGCTGGCACGGGGACCGCCCGGCCGCCGAGGCCGAGGAGCCCGTCGGCGGCTGGGCCGCTCCCACCGATGACGAGCTGGCCGCTCTCGACGCGCTGGGAGCGAAGGGCCGCTGGTCGGTCGCGGGGCGCGAGCTGGCCCTGACCAACCTGGACAAGGTGCTCTTCCCCGCGGCCGGCGACGGCCGGGCCGTCACCAAGCGGGACCTCATCCGGTACTACGCCACCGTCGGGCCGGTCATGCTGCCGTACCTGGCCGGCCGCCCGCTCAACACCCACCGGTTCCCGCAGGGCGTCACCGAGCCGGGCTTCTGGCAGAAGGAGCTGCCGCGGCACGCGCCGGACTGGCTGACCACCTGGCGCAACGAACGCGCCGAGCCGGGGGAGGCCCGGCGGTACGTCGTCGCGGACAGCGTCGCGACGCTGGCGTGGCTGGCGAACTACGGCGCGCTGGAGCTGCACGCCTGGACGTCCCGGGCCGCCGACGTCGACCACCCGACGTGGGTGCTGTTCGACATCGACCCGGGGCCGGAGACGACGTTCGAGGAGGTCCTGGAGCTCGCGCGGCTGCACCGCACCGCGCTCGAGCACCTCGGCCTCACCGGCCGGCCCAAGGTGACCGGGCAGCGCGGCGTCCAGGTGTGGGTGCCGATCGCCCCGCACTGCACCTTCGAGCAGACCCGCGCCTGGGCGGAGACGGTGTCCCGGACGATCGGGCGCGTGCTGCCCGACCTGGTCAGCTGGGCCTGGACGAAGGACAAGCGCCGCGGCCGCGCCCGGCTGGACTACACGCAGAACGTGCTCAACAAGACCCTCGTTGCGCCCTACAGCGTGCGGCCGCGGCCCGGTGCCCCGGTTTCGGTGCCGCTGGAGTGGGCCGAGCTGGACGACCCGCGGCTCACGCCCGACCGGTGGACCATCCGGGACGTCCCGGCTCGCCTGGCCGACCGCGGCGACCCGTTCGCGGTGCTGCTGGGGCTGGAGCAGAAGCTGCCGGGCCTGTAGCCCTCAGGCCCGGACGGTCTCCAGCTCGCGCGGCCGCAGCCGGTCGAGTTCCGCGCGGGACAGGTGCGGGCGCCCGCCCGCGTGCCCGGTCGTGGCCGCCGCGGCCGCGACGGCCATGCTCGCCGCCGCCTCGAGCGGGCGGCGGCGGGTCAGCGCCGCGGTCAGGGTGGCGACGAGCGCGTCACCGGCGCCGGTGGGGTCGACCACCTCCGTCTCGACGTCCGGCACGAACCAGGTGCCCTCCGGCCCGGCGAACAGGTTGCCCTGCCCGGACACCTCCAGCACGACCAGGGCCGGCCCGCGCCGCCGCAGCTCCGCGGCGGCGCGCGCGGCCCCGGCGACGTCGGTCACCGGCCGCCCGGTGAGGAGCTCGGCTTCCTGGCCGTCGGCGCGCACGACGTCGGCGAGGGCGAGCAGGTCGTCGGTCAGCGTGTCGGACTCCGGTGCCCGTCGAGCACCACCCGGGTGCCCGCCGTGTGCGCCAGCCGGGCCGCGAGCAGGGCCACCGGCGCGGGTTGCTGCAGCTGCACGATGAGGGACGCGGCGGCCGAGATCGGCGCGGACGCGGCGAAGACGTCGTTCTCGGTGAGCAGTGTGCCCTCCGGGACGTGCTCGAGGTAGCGGCGGCGGCCGTGGTCGTCGACCACGTCGACCAGCAGCGCGGTCTCGGTGCCCGCCCGGCGGACCACGTGCGTGGTGCCGATGCGGTCGGCCCTGGCCTGGGCGAGCAGCGAATCCCCGGTGCGGTCGGCGCCGACGACGCCGATCAGCGACACCGGCATCCCGAGCTGGCTCAGCGCCACGGCCTGGTTGGCGCCCTTCCCGCCGAGCAGCTCCTGCCGGTGCCGCACGGGCGCCGACGAGTCCGCGCCGGGCGCGTCCGGGACCTCGATCACCAGGTCGCGGGCGATCTGCCCGGCGACGACGACTTCGCTGAACATCATCGGGACCACCCGTGGGTCATGGCGCCTCCTCGGCTCACCGACCGGCTACCCGCGTTGCGCGGCAAGGTAAACCGCTCGTTCGGGTCAGTGGTCGCCCGCCGCGTCCCGGCCGCCAGGTAGTGAGACGAAGGTGGCCGAGCCGCGCCGGCCGGCCGCGGACTGTTTCGGCTGCGGTTCCTGACCCGGTGCGCGCCGCCGGAGGCCGAGCTGCGGGCGGTCGTGGAAGGGCTGCGCGCCAAGCCGCGGTGCCGCGGCCGTCCGCGCGGCGGACCCGCGCCCTCGGTCTGCGCGAGCGCCGTCCTCGGCCCGGCGCTCGCGGTGCCGGTGGTGTGGGAGCAGGACCTCCTGGAGCGCCGCCTGAGTGCGGCCGGGTGAGCACGTTGCCCCGGATGGACCTGTCACCTCGTCCGTCCGCGTGGCCGGTCCCACATCCACGCCGCCGCCGGGAAGCGGCGCACCGCGGCCTGCGGTAAATCAAAAGGACCACAACCGGTGGGAGGGTTCGGTGACCGAAACACTGATGAACGCGGCGGATCGCTGGAGACCGCTGGCCGAGCTGCTGCAGGCACTGCTCGAACGCATCGCGGGCGAGCTGCCCGGGTCGCTCGGCGCGGGCCTGACCGTCACGCGTGCCGGCCGGCCGCTGCGGGTGCTGGCCACCGCGGGCGTCGGCGCGAAACTGCTCCCCGCCCAGCTGGCGCACGGCGGCCCGGTCCCGCTCGCGGAGGCCACCGGCGAGCCGGTGACCACGGACCGCCTCTTCGGCGACGAGCGCTGGCCGGAGCTGACCCGCGAGACGGTGTTCGACGGCGGCCCGGAGGTCGAGGCGATCCGCGGGGCGGCCGCGCTGCCCGGGTTCTGGGACGAGGACGGCGCGTTCGTGCTGTCGGTCACCCTCGACCGGGTGCCGGACACCGGAACCTTGGCCGTGCTGGGGCGCTACGCCAAGCTCACCGAGATGACGCTGGTGGTCGCCGAGACCGCCACCGCGGGCGACCCCGCCCAGATGCTCGACCTGCTGGCCTCCCGGGCCGCGATCGAGCAGGCCAAGGGCGCGCTGGTGGCGGTCCGGCGGTGCCCGCCGGAGGAGGCCTGGCAGACCCTGCGCCGCGCCAGCCAGGAGTTCAACGTCAAGGTCCGCGAGCTGGCCGTCGCCCTCGTCGAGCACCTCGGCGGCCGCGCGGAGGCCCAGCCGGAGGGCACGACGCAGATCCGGCCCGAGGCCCCGGCCCGGCACGCCGCGGAACGGCTCTGGTCGGCCTTCACGAGCGTCTCACCGTGACGGAGAGCGTTTCCGGATCAGGCGTTTGGGTACTTGAACCCCGTCCTTGATCACCTCGTCGTGTCGCCGGCCCCTCACCGGCGCGGAAGGCCAACCGAACCCGTGTCCCCTGTCTTTCCGGTCCCCACCCGGTCCGCGCCGCTGGTCGCGCGCCGGACGGAGTACCGCCCCGGCTTCCTGGTGCTCACCCTCGCCGGCGAAATCGACGCGCTGACCCTGCCGATCCTCGAACGCGAGCTGGGTGCGGCGCCACCGGGGACGACCGTGGTGGACCTCAGCCAGGTGGCCTTCGTCGGCCTGGCCGGAGCCAGGGCACTGGCCAGGGCGGCGGAGCGGGCCGGTGCGGCCGGCCGGAAGTTCGGCGTGGTGGCCAGCGGCCGCACCCTGGCGCGGCTGTTCCGGATCACCGGCCTCGCGGCCGTGGTGCCGATGTTCGCGTCGCTGTCCGACGCCCTGCGCGAGCTGCTGGCGGCCGAGGTACAAGACGCGGTCTGCTGACGGGTATTGCCCTCGGCGCGGGATCGGCACGCCCGCGTCCTGCTGGAAGCCGCCGCCGCCGGGGGACGAGCACTTCCCGGGAGCGTTGCGCGGGCGGCCGAAGTGCACGACCCGGCGTGCTGAGCGGCCCTGCCCTCAGCGCGGCACCCAGCGCGCGATCAGCACGCCCGCGTCCTGCCGGAACTCGCCGCCGCCGTGGGTGAGCACGGCCCGGGTGAGCCGGCGGGCGATCTCCGGCGACAGCTCACCCGCGTCGCGGCCGAGCTGCTCGGCGATCCGAGCCCGGCCGAACGGCGATCCGGCGCCGTCCGCGGTCTCGGCAACCCCCGGGGAGCACAGCGCGAGCAGGTCGCCCGGTTCGAGCCGGACCTCCGTGACCGGCGGCGGCCCGCCGTCCGGGGTGAACCGCGGGAGCGCGCCTCCGATGGCCGGGAGCACCTCGCAGCCGCGGAAGACCAGCGGCTGCCCGGCGCCGACCAGGCGCAGGAGGCCCGTGGCCAGGTCCAGTTCGGCGAGCACGCCGCCGACGGCCGGGGTGTCCGGCCGTCCGGCGAGCTCGGCGGCGACCGCGGTGAACTGCCCGGCCAGGGAAGCGCCGTCGTGGCGGGCGGCCCGGTAGGCGGCGAGGGCCGTCACGACGGCGGTGGTCGCGCCGCGGCCGCGCACACCGGCGTCGAACATCGCCAGCTGCGCCCGGTGCTCGGAGAGGGCGTAGTCGAACGCGGTGCTGCAGAGCTCGTACGCCGGCTGGACGCTCACGCCCACGACCACGCTTTCGGTGGCCGCCGTCATCGGGGGCAGGTTCTGCCACAGCAGCTCGGCCGGGGAGCCGCGGTGCCGCTGCCGTCGACGGCAGTCGAGGCCGTCGCCGTACTGGGTCGTGATGGTGACCAGGTGCCCGAGCAGCGTGGCCAGCCAGCGGCACTGCTCCCGCAGCGCCGGGTCGTCCGGGTCGGCGTCGCCCGCCGGGACGATTTCCAGCACGCCCAGCCGTTCGACGCCGTCGAGCAGCACTGTCCACAGTGTCCCGTCGCGGGTCAGCGTGGTTCCGGCGCGGCGGAACACGTCCCCGGCGACCGTGCTGTCGATGTCGAGTTCCGCGGCGCCCGGCCGCAGCGGCACGAGCGTGCACTGGTCGTAGTCGGCGAGGTAGACGCCGATCGTCAGGTCGAGCGCGCGGCCCGCCTCGGCGACGACGGCCGGGAGCCGCTCGGGTGGCGCGCGGTGGGCGCCTTCGAGGAGGTCGACGAGGGCTTTCAGCGGGCCGTGCAGGGGTTTCGCGTCGGCGGTGGAGTGGCTGTAGGGCGCGCGGGCGGGGCCGGACACCTCGTCGAGCCGCTCGTTGACGGCGTGGGCGAGCATGTCCCGGTCGACGCGGGGGAGCGGGACCAGCCCGTTGAGGTAGGCGTCCAGGTCGAGCAGGCTCATGCTGCCGCCGAGCGCGAAGTACCGCATCCACAGCTCTTCCAGCGTCAGGTCGCTCCGGGCGAAGGTGGCGGCGATCAGCCGCCGCTGTTCTTCCTCGGGCAGGAAACGCACGTGCTCATCCCTCCCGTGCCGGTGTGCCGACGAGCCGGGCCGCGGCTTCGGCGGGGCTCGTGCCGTCGGCGCGGGCGAACGAGAGCAGGCGGTCGAACGCGGCGTCTTCGCCGAGCCCGTCCCGGCCCATGAGGAAGCCCTTCGCCAGCGCGATCAGGTCCCGGTCGCGGAGGGTCTCCTTGAACCGCTCGCTGAACCGGCCGGCTCGTTCGTGGGCCCGGGCGCTGGCGACCAGCGCCGCGGCGCGATCGGCGAAGGACAGCACCGCCCGCTCGTCGACGGGGCCGAAGGCGCCCGGCGTCGTCGCGTAGAGCTTGATGGCGCCGTGGCAGCCGTCGCCGGTGATCATCGGGGCGGAGAGGACCGAGCGCAGCCCGAAGCCGGCGACTGCGGCACACCACCGGGACCAGCGCCGTTCGGTGGCGACGTCGTCGATCCGCTCCGGCGCGCACCCGGCCAGCGCGGCCAGGCACGGGCCCTCGCCGAGCTCGTACTGCAGGGCGTCGGCCTCGCGCACCAGCGGGTCCGACGCGCTGGTCGTGACGAAGCCGCCGTCGGCGTCGACCAGGGTGACCCCCACGCCCGCCGCCGCGGTGATCGTGGTGTCCGCGAGCGAAACGATCAGTTCCAGCACCGAATCCACGGTTTCGCGGGACATCAGCAGCCCGGACATCCGGGCGGCGACCACGGCCAGCTCACCGTCCAGCGGCAGCTCGCCCGGTGAGGACAGTTCCGGCGACATGGCCGGTGAGTACCAATCCGGGACGCCGGTAAACGCGTCGCGGCGTTGCGGACATGGATCGGCGGCGAAACGGGTACCCGGGCTCCCTCGTGCCCACCGGGAGGAGCAGACATGGACCGGCCGGACCCGATCGCCCCGGTGTCACCGCTGTTCGACGACGTCACCGCGGCACTGGCGGCGCTCACCGAGGTGCTGGGGGAGGAGGACGACTTCCGGATCCTGCTGCGGCACGTGTGCCTGCAGGTGCGCCACGCCATCCCCGGCGTCGACGAGGCGTCGGTCACCCTGGTGACCGGGGAAACGCCGCACACGGCGACGGCCACGAGCGACTCCGTGGCCGAGCTCGACGGCGAGCAGTACCGGATCGGCCGCGGCCCGTGCCTGGACGCGATGCGCGGCGGCAAGGTCGTCCGCACCTCGGTGTCGGACGCCCTCGAGCGCTGGCCCGACTTCGCCGCCGGAGCCCGGAAAGCGGGCTTCGGCAGCTTCCTCGCCGCGCCGCTGGTGGCCGACGAGCGGTTCTCCGGCGCGATCAACTGCTACGGACGGCAGGACGACGGCTTCGCCGAAGTCGAAGCGCAGCTGCTGGAGCTCTACACGACCGCGGTGGAGGCGATCCTGCGCGTGTACCACCGCTACCTGCAAGCCCGCGAGACCGCCGAGAACCTCCGGACGGCGCTGGGCTCCCGCGCGGTCATCGACCAGGCCAAGGGCATGCTGATGGCGATCCGCCAGGTCGACGCCGACGACGCCTTCGCGCTCCTGGTGGACCAGTCGCAGCGGGAGAACGTCAAGCTGCGCGAGGTGGCGGAGCGGTTCGTCGCGCGGGTGGTCTCCGGGATGGTCCCGCCGCGGTAGGGTTGGCCCGTGGCGGGGAGCCGGATCACGGTGCAGGTCGGCGGGCGGCAGCTGACGCTGTCCAACCTGGAGAAGGTGCTCTACCCGCGCAACGGCTTCACCAAGGGTGAGGTGCTCGACTACTACACGCGGATCGCGCCGGTGCTGCTGCCGCACGTGCGGGACCGGGCGATGACGTTCGTGCGCTTCCCCGAAGGCGTCACCGGCACCTCGTTCTTCGAGAAGGACGTCTCCCGGCACGCCCCGGACTGGGTCCGCACCGCGCGGCTGACCGTCGGCGGCCGCGGCAAGGAGCCCGAGATCGTCGCGTACCCGCTGATCAACGACCTGCCCGAGCTGGTGTGGGCGGCCAACCTGGCCGCGCTGGAGCTGCACGTCCACCAGTGGACCGTCGAGGGCGGCGACGAGCGCAGCACGCCGGACCGGCTGGTCTTCGACCTCGACCCGGGCCCGGGCGCGACGGTCGTCGACTGCTGCCGGGTCGCCGAGCGCCTCTACGACGTCCTCGTCGGCGACGGGTTCACCCCGGTGGCGAAGACCAGCGGCTCCAAGGGCATGCAGCTCTACGCGGGGATCGTGACGACCGATGGCGGCGAGCCGTCGCGGTACGCGAAGGCGCTGGCCGAGCGGCTCGCCGCCGAGACGCCCGACCTCGTCGTGGCGCGGATGACGAAGACGCTGCGCCCGGGCAAGGTCCTCATCGACTGGAGCCAGAACAACCCGTTCAAGACCACCGTGGCGCCGTACTCGCTGCGCGGGCGCGACGAGCCGACCGTCTCGGCCCCGGTCACCTGGGACGAGGTCCGCGCCTGCCGGCACGTCACGCACCTGCGGTTCACCGCGGGCGAAGTCCTGGAGCGCGTCGAAGACCTCGGAGATCTGTTCGCCGATCTGGAACGCACCCGGGTGCCGATTCCTGCGTTCGGCTGAACTTTCCGCGACCACTATTCCGCTCAGTGTGCCGTGAGGTTTTTACGGAATTGCGGAAAACGTCTTCACCTGCGGATTTGATCGTCCACAGTGGAAGCGTGCACGTGCAGACGGGCGTGTTGCTGCACGGATCGCGAACGCGGATGTCCGGCGGTGGGCCGAAGTCCGCGAAGTCGGTACGGTTTACGCACGAAGCGCGACAGCCGTCGCGGTGGCGAAAGACAATGATCTGGCGGGCGTTGCCGGTCTTGTCGAACGTGGCGAAAGGAAACGGGTGTCCGGCCTGATCGACACCGATCTCGAATTCTGGTTCCAGCGCGGGCTGCGCGCGTATCTGGGCGAGGTGGCCCGTGCGCTCGGCTTCGGCCTGGAATCCTGCACCGTGGACGTCGACGTCCCGGTGTCGGCGTACGTGGCGGTGGACTGGCGGCTGCGCCGGTTCCCCGAGCGCGACGTCGCGCTGCTCTGGGACGAGGTGCACGGCTGGGCGGTCGCGGTCGAGGCGGCGTGCGGCGAGGAGATGATCGTGCTGTCCTACCTGGGCGGCGCGGACATCCTCCCACCGCCGGGCGAAGTGGTGCGCTTCCTGACGGCGCTGCGGGCGGGCGCCCGGGAGCAGGCGGGCCCGGGCTCGCCGGTGCTCCGCCGGGCCGGCCGTCACCAGGAGCTCCTGCCACTGCTACGAGCCCGCTGAGTGTCCATAGTGGACGCCGGTCGTGGGTGTCGCCGCCCACGACCGGCGTTCTGGTCAGCCTGGCTCGGTGAAGGTCGGCAGGCTGGCTTCGGAGACGGTCAGGATGAACACGCCCCGCGCCGGGTCGGGAATCTCCAGCCAGGCGCGGTCCAGCGCCGAGGTGAACGCCGAGCCCGGACGCCGCGATTCCTCGGCGCGGTTGCGCAGCGTCCACGGGCAGGTGGCCGCCACGCCGTCGAGGGTCGTGCCGTCGATCGGTTCCTCCGTCATGCCGGGTCCGCGGCGAACGCAGTACGGAGGAAGCCGGTGATCTCCGCCGCCGCGGGCTCGGCCTGGGGGACCAGCCCCGGCAGGCTGAGGAACGCGTGCCCGGCCCCGGCGTACTCGGACAGCCGGACCGGCGTGCCCGCCGCGGCCAGGCGTTCGGCGTAGCGGCGGCCGTGGTCGGCCAGCGGGTCGTGCGTCGGGACCACCACCAGCGCCGGGGCCAAGCCGCTCACCGACGAAGCGTGCAACGGGGACAACGCGCGGGCGTCGGTGCCGGGCGGGACGGCGAGCCGCTGGAACAGGCGCAGCACCGGCACGGTCAGCGTGGGCGTCTCGGCGTGTTCGGTGACCGAGGGGTGGCCGAACATCGCGTCGGTCGCGTCGGTCGCGGGGTTGACGAGCACCTGCGCGCGCAAGGGCAGCCCGGCCTCCCGGGCCCGGATCGCGGCCAGTGCGCTGATCAGCCCGCCGCAGCTTTCGCCGAACACGGCCACGCGGGCCGGGTCGATGCCCCACGTCCCGGCGTCGCGCACCAGGTGCCGGAGCGTGTCCCAGCCGTCGTCGACGGCGTCGGAGAGCGGGTGGTCCGGCGCGACGAGCCGGTGCTCGACCGAGACGACGACCGCGGGCAGCAGTGCGGCGAGCCGGCTGGTCACCCAGTCGCTCTGCACCGCCGTGCCGACGAACCCGCCGCCGTGCACGTGGACCACCAGCGGGAGGGCACCTTCGGGCGCGGCCGGCCGGTGGACCCGGACCGGCAGGTCGCGGCCGGGCAGGGCCAGGTCCCGCCACTCGATCACGACGTCCGGGTGCGGTTCCCCGGTGATCGCCCGCGCGGCGGCGGACGCGCGGAAGCGGTTCTCGGCTTCGCGGTAGGCGAGCAGTTCCTCGGTGGTCATCGCGAGCCAGTCCGGCTCCGGCGGACGCTGCACGATCGGTTCGGCGGTCACGGTCACTCCCTAGTTTCGACACCTCAGGTATCGAAACCTACGGTAGCGAAAAACGGTAGGCTCCCGCCATGGCTTCGTCCCCCTCCGCCCGGCCGCCGGGCCGGCCCCGCGCCGGCCTGCACGACGTGGTGTTCGCCGCGACGCTGAACACGGTCGCCGAACTCGGCTACGCCAAGGCCACCGTCGAACGCATCGCGGCGGCGGCCGGGGTCGCGAAGACGACGATCTACCGGCGCTGGCCGTCCAAGGGCGAGCTGATCGTGGACTGCCTGCTGGACGCGTTCGGCCCGGCGCCGCTGGCCGTCGGCAGCCGGGCGGAGCTGCTGGCCGGGGTCGTCCGCTGGGCGGCGGCGAAGATCGGCGAGCCGGGGGTCGGCGACGCGTTCGCCGGCGTGTTCAGCGACGCCGTCAGCGATCCGGCGCTGCGCGTGGTGCTGTCCTCGCGGTTGCAGGACCCGTACCGGCTGGCCCTGCAGGACGCGCTCGGCGAACCGGAGCAGCGGGTGCTGTTCTTCGTCGACGTCGTGGTCGGCGCGCTGCTGCACCGGATGGGCATGACCGGCGAGCCGATGGTCGAGACCGACGTCGCCGCGCTGGCCGAGATGGTCGTGGCGCACTTCGGGAAGTGACCGCCGTCACGCGCCGGGCTGTCACACCGGCCGGGACAGCGGAGTCGAGGGGGTGACGGACCCCGAGCCCCGGGGCCGCGAACCCGAGGAGTCCCGATGCACACCGCGCACCTGATCGTCACCATCGCCGCCGCCGCATGGGTCGGCTTCTCGGCCGTCTCGATGTTCGCCCGCGCGAAGTGGGTCGTCGAGCCGATCACCGAGTACGGCGTACCGCAGTCGTGGTGGAACCTGCTCGGCACGGCCAAGGCGGCCGGCGCGGCGGGCCTGCTCGCCGGGCTCTACTGGCCGCCGATCGGCATCGCGGCGGCGATCGGCCTGGTGCTGTACTTCGGCGGCGCGCTCATCACGGTGGCCCGCGCGCGGTCGTACGCGCACCTGGTGTTCCCGCTGCTCTACCTGGCGCCGGTGGTCGTTTCGGTGGCCCTGCTGCCTTGATCGGCGAGCCAGGTGAGCGCGGTGGCGGCGTGCTGCAGCACGGACAGGTGGCCGGCACCGGGCACGGGCCGGTACTCGGCGTGCGGGCACCGCCCGGCGAGCCACGCGCTGTGCGTGGCGGGGATCATCCGGTCCAGCTCGCCGTGCAGGAGGAGGACGGGCGCGGTGATCGACGCCGGATCGCCGCCCCACGGCCGGACGTAGGCGAGGTCGTCGTCGATCAGCCCGCCGGGCCCGCCGGCGAGGGCCGCGCGGACGACCTCGCCCAGCCACGACCACGACCCCTGCAGTACGGCCATGTCCTCGTCGGTGAAGACGTCGGGATCGAACTCGGCGGCGGCTTCGTGCTTTTCCTTGGCGTCCCGGCCCTCGCAGGCGGCCCGCAGCGAAGCCGCGCTCGCGGCGGCCATGCCCCCGAACCAGTCGAGCCCCTCGGCGTCGAACGGCGCAACGGCGGCCAAGCTCGCGACGGCTTCGACCCGCTCCGGCAGCAGGGCGGCGCACGCGAGGGCGTGTGAGCTGCCGCCGGAGTGCCCCATGAGGGCGAAGGTGGTGATCCCGAGCGCGTCGGCGACGGCTTCGACGCACTCGGCGGCGTTCCCGACCGTGCGCTCCGGAACCGGCGTCGAGCTGCCGTAGCCGGGCCGGTCGTAGGACACGAACCGCACGCCGAGCTCCGCGGCGAGCGGCAGCAACGGCCCGGGCGGGGCACCGGTGTTGGGGGTGCCGTGGTGCCAGAACACGGTCAGCCGCGCGGGGCCACCGGTGTCGTGGACGTGGAGGGTGCGCCCGCCGGGCAGCGCCAGTTCGGTCTCGGTGACCATGGGCCCGAGCCTAGCGAAGGCTGTAACGAAACCCGCGTGACGGCCGTCGAGGACGACGACACCCTCGCGACGGGAGCAGCCATGACCACCGGCAACTACGTGATCTTGGGCGACGACCGCCACCCGGTCACCATCTGGTACGACGAAGGCACCGAGTCGATCAGCCTGACCTGCAGCGATCCTCGGCTGACCGACGAAAACGGGGAGAAGCCGGGGTTCCGCGTGCGCTTCAACGCCAATCCCGCTTCGGCCGACTACCACCCGGCGAACTTCAACCGCCTCGGGCGGTACCTGCGGCAGCAGGGCAAGACCGCCCCGGCCGAGGCGCCGGTGCACCCGCGGCACCTGGCCCAGCGCGACCGGGTCGCCGCCGAGCTGGCCGAGGGCAGCTGAGGCGGCGTCAGCGGGCCAGCCGTTCCGCCAGCCAGGCCAGCGAAAGCGGGTACCGGTAGTCGATCCCGCCGTGGCCGGCGTCGAACAGCTCGAAGTGGACGCGCTCGTCCGGGAGGCCCGCCGTGGCCAGCTCGGCGCGGAACGCCTCCGCGCCGATGTCCAGGAAGTACTCGTCGCTCGTTCCCGCGTCGATCCACACCGCGCGCAGGGAACGGACCGCCTCCTCGTGGCGGGCCACCATCCGGACCGGGTCCCAGTCCAGCCAGCGCTGCCACTGCTCCCGCCGCAGCGCACCGGTCAGCGGGTCGAACGGCAGCTCCGGCGTCCCGTCCTCGCGCGCCGAGAAGCACGCCGAAACACCGAGCACCGTCAGCAGGGTCGCGTCCTCCGGCCTGGTGAACGCCGGACGGCTGCGGAAGTCCGCCCACCACGCCTGGATGTCCTGGCCGTACTCGCGCAGCGCGCGGACCGCCCGGCCGAAGTCCGGCACGTAACACAGCTCGTACCGCGTGTCGCCCGCGTGGGTCGCCAGTGCACCGAACAGGTCCGGGCGCAGCATCGGCGTGATCATCGCGCCGAACCCGCCCGACGACTTGCCCGCGATCGCGCGGGACGCGCGGTCGGGGAGCGTGCGGTAGTGCTCGTCGACCCACGGGACGATCTCGTCGCACAGGTACGAGTGGTACCGGCCGGTGCCCGGCGAATCGACGAACTGCGAGCCGCCGTAAGCGGTCCACGCGTCGACGTACACGACGATGCAGCCCGGTGCGCCGTCGGCGAAGACCGCGTCGGCGGTCTCCACGAACGGCTGCCGGAACGGCGTCCGGTTGGCCCACATCGTCAGGTGCCCGGTGTAGCCCTGGATGACGTAGACCGCCGGGTAGCGCTCGTCGCCGTCGTCGTACCCGGGCGGGACGTACACCCACAGCGGGCGTTCGTGCGGGTCGCCGAGCGGATTGCCGCGCAGCAGCGCGGAAGTCACGGTGTGCCGGTCGAGCCGTCCGGCGAGTTCGCCGTCCCAGGGCAGCATGCGGCCAGTCAACCACGAACCACCCGGTTGCACGGGCTAAGCATTACCTCTTTTCCGCGCGTAGCGTTGAGCCGTTCCGGCCCGAGGTCCGTGTTGCTGAGAATCGGGGAAGACCGTGGAACGTCCGGGGCCGTTGTTCACGCTGCTCGCCGGGGTGCTGCTCGCCGGCGGGATCGCCGTCGCCGACCTGGCCACCGGGACCGGTGTGCCCTCGGTCGCCGCCGGCGCCGCGACCACCGCGCCGCCCACGACGTCTCCGCCCGCCACGACACCGCCCGCCACGACACCGGAGCCAGCGAGACCTGCCGCGCCCCCCCGCGCGGACTACGCCGGGCGGGTGACCGGCGGTGGTGTGTCGATCGCGGTGTCCACGCGCGACGGCCACGCCATCGCCTACGTCTGCGACGGCAAGAAGCTCGAAGCGTGGCTCCAGGGCGTGACCGTCGACGGCAAACTGGACCTGAAGGGCGCTCCGGACGCGACCCTGACGGGCCGCTTCGACCCCGCGTCGGCCACCGGGACCGTGACCGCGGCCGGCAAGACCTACCGGTTCACCGTGCCGGTCGTGAAGAAACCCGCGGGCCTCTACCGGGCGACGCCGAAGGTGAAGGGCCGGGCGGCTAAGGCCGGCTGGATCGTGCAGCCCGACGGCAGCCAGGTCGGCCTCCTCACCACCGACGCGGGCTCGACCGCCGCCCCGGCGCTCGACCCGGTGGCCGCCACCGCGGTCGTCGACGGCACTCCGGTGACCGCCGAGCCGATCAGCGGCCTGACCGGGACCGGTGACTTCTGATGGCCGCCCCGGCGACGGGCCGCCGCGCCGCGGGGGCGCTCGTGGTGCCGCTGGTGGCCGGCGCCGCCGTCTCGGTCGCGCTCGGCGTCTACGGCGGCCTGCACACGCCGACCGAGGTCGCGGTGAACCTGGCGGGCTTCTCGAGCACGCAGTCGGTGAAGGCGTGGCTCGCCACGGTCGTCGTGCTGCTCGCCCTCGTCCAGCTCGGCTCGGCACTGGCCTTGTACGGCAAGCTCGGCGGCGCCGCCCCCGCGTGGGTCGCCCCGGTGCACCGGTGGTCGGGACGGCTGGCCTTCCTCGTGTCGATCCCGGTCGCGATGCACTGCCTCTACGCACTCGGGTTCCAGGCGTTCGACCTGCGCGTCCTGCTGCACTCCCTGCTCGGGTGTTTCTTCTACGGCGTGTTCGTGGCGAAGATGCTGCTGCTGCGCAAGGACGGCGCGCCCGGCTGGTCGCTCCCGGTGCTCGGCGGCCTGGTCTTCACGGCGCTGGTCGGGCTCTGGCTGAGCGCGTCGTTGTGGTTCTTCACGCAGTCCGGCCTGACCTTCTAGCCTGCGGAGGACGAAAAGTGCGGAACGACGACGTGGACCCGGTGCTGGCGCGCCGCACCGCCCTCGCGGTCTTCGGGGCCGGCCTGGTGGCCGGCTGCAGCACCTACGGCGGCAGCACGAACGGCACGTCGGCCGCCCCGGCACCCGCGGGCACCGAACTCGGCGCGGCCGCCGACGTGCCGGTCGGCGGCGGCAAGGTGTTCGCGGACCGGAAAGTGGTGGTGACGCAACCGGCCGCCGGCACCTTCGCGGCCTTCTCGGCGATCTGCACCCACCAGGGCTGCACGGTCGACGCCGTCGCCGACGGCACCGTCCACTGCCCGTGCCACGGCAGCCGGTTCCGGATCGCCGACGGCTCGGTCGCGACCGGCCCGGCGGCCGAGCCGCTGGAGAAGAAGGCCATCACGGTCGCGGGCGGCCGGATCACGCTGGCTCAGCCGTAGGCCTTCGTGATGGTACGGGCCTCGATCGTCCACATCGGACCGGAGGTGTCCGGCTCGCCGTGCAGCACGGTCCGCCCGTCCGAACAGGCGTACTGGATTTCCGGTGCCGCGACGGCGGCGCACTGCACGCCGTCCGCCAGCACGAGCAGGAAGGGCGCGGCCGTCCCGCCGGTCTGCGGTGGCGACGGCAGCGGGCCCGAGTGGGTCAGCACGACGGCCTTGGCCGCCGGCGCCGGGCACCAGACCTGCGGCTGCGGTCCCGGCCCGGCGAAACACGGGTCGTAGGTGGTGCCGCCGGCCGTGCAGCGGTAGGCGTCGTGGCGCCCGGACACCGCGGACACCGTCGCGCAGGTGCCGTTCACCCGGGCCGTCACGGTGCCGGTCCGCGGGCGGTACTCGACGGTCTGCGTGAACCGCGGTGCGCGGCTGGTGGTCACCGGGACCTCGAACGCGGGGGCGGGGCCGGTGACGCCGCTCGTCACCGGGCCGATCCCGGCGGCGAGGAGCGCGCGGACGACTGCGCCGCCGTCCGGGTGGCAGGGTTCGAGCGCCGTCCACACGTCGGCGGCGACCTGTGCCAGCGGCTTGTCCGGGGTGTACCGCGCGGCGCCGGCGTCCGCCGCGCAGGTCAGCACGCCGGGTGCCGGCCCGGTGTCACCGGCCAGGCCGAACAGCACGGCCGCGCGGTGGGCCGCCGCGGCGAGCGCCGTCCCGAGGGCCGGCCCCGGATCGGCCTGGCCGCGGATGGTGGACGGCAGCAGGCCGAACGGGACGTCGTAGGTGACGCCGCCGCCGGGCCAGAGCAGGTCGCGCTGCCGCGGCCCGCCGAGCAGCTGCCCGGCCGCCGCGGTCCGGGCGCCGGGTTCCGGCCAGCCCGGCGCCGGGAGGAGCCGGTAGGGCACCCGCGCGTTCGAGGTCAGCGTGACGCTCGCGCGGCCGTTCCCGGCCGTCACGCACACCCACACCGGCGCCTGCGGATCCGGCTTGCCGGCGTCGACGGTCACCCCGCCGGCACTCGAGGTGCGCCCGGCGCAGTCCGGCCGCGGGCCCGGCTCGGGAGCGCGGCCCAGTGCGGCGAGGTCGAGGAGCCCGCCCCAGACCCCGCCCGGGCGGGCGACCTGCGCGACGAGGCTCCGGGTGGCGCCGTCGTAGGCGGCGGGCAGGAGCCGGAGCCCGTTGTCCGTGACGACGACGGGAGCGAACCCCGCCGGCGGCGCGGCGGGCACCGGGATCCGCACCCGTGGCGGCGGGCCGCCGTCGAAGCCCACGTCGGCGCCGCCGCCGATCCGGCGGGTCAGCGGCGGGGTGACGGCCGGCTCCGGTGCCGGCCGCACCGAGACGCGGGTGCCGGCCGGGGCGACGACGTCGATCCCGGCGACGCCGGGAGCCGCGGCCGGCGGCACGGAGAAGTGGTGCCGCACCAGGACTCCGGAGGCACCCAGCAGGAGCGCGACCACGGCTGCCGTCAGCGCGAGCCGGGCCGGTCGGTCGTTCGTGGTCATCGGCACCTCCGCGGAACACCTGCTCTTCGCGAGTCACCGGACCCGCCGCGCTCGTTAACCGCCGTGGCCCAACCGTGACTCCGGGCCGGTAAACGGATCGCCCGGCACCGGTTCCTCTGGCACGATCGGGCGGGTGCGCCCGGTCGAGATCGCCTGCGACGAGTCGGGTTCGGAGGGCGAGAACCTGCTCGGCGGCGAGACCGACGTCTTCGCCCACGCCGGCGTCCGGATGTCCTGGCCGGAGGCGACCGCGTGCGTGGCGGAGATCCGCGCCCGCATCGGCTCGCCCGCCGAGGAGTACAAGGCCAACCACCTGCTGCGCGCCAAGCACCGCGCGGTGCTCGAGTGGCTGCTCGCCGCGGACGGCCCGCTCGCCGGCCGCGGGCACGTGCACCTGACCGACAAGACGTTCTTCGCGGTGCGCGCCGCGGTCTCGCTGCTGGCCGGGACGGACACCGGCGCGCTCGCCCGCACCCTCCACCGCGCGGGGCCGGCCGCCTTCGGCGCCGCCCGCTGGCAGTTCTTCCTGACCGCCTTCACCAGCGTGGTGCGGCTGAAGCCCCGCCGCGGCGTGACGACGTCGCCGCCGGAGTTCTTCGCCTTGGTCGACGAGCTGGCCGGCGTGCCGGGCGAAGCGGGCGAAATCGTCGCCCGGTTCCGCGGCGGCGCCGAGCGCGTCGCCGCCTACCGCGCGCGGCTGGCGGGTGATCCGGGGCTGGTGCCGGTCCTCGACCCGCTGGTGCCCGCGGTGAGCCACACGGTCCGCCACTGGAGCGCCGGCGGCACCCCGGTCGCCCTGGTGCACGACGAGCAGCTGGCCCTGACGGCCGAGCGGGTGCTGCAGCTCAAGGCCACCCTCGGCCCCCGGCTGGCGGACGTGCGGTTCGTCGACTCCCGCACCGACGCCCGGGTGCAGATCGCCGACTTCCTGGCCGGGGTGGCCCGCCGCATCGCCTCCGACGAGCTGAACGGCCGCGGCGATCCCGGGCTGACCACGCTGCTGAGGGCGTTCGTGGACGCCGAATCGGTGTGGCCGGAGCCGATTCTCTGACTATAGTCAGAGAATGCACCCGGAACTGGTCGACGGTGTTCGGCGGTTCAACCGGACGGTGACGCAGCGGATCGGCGCACTGGACGACGCCTTCCTGTCCCGCACGCGTCCGCTGGGCCAGGCCCGGGTGCTGTGGGAGATCGGCGAGACCGGGCGGGACGTCCGTGACCTGCGGCAACGGCTCGACCTGGACTCCGGCTACCTCAGCCGCCTGCTGCGAAGCCTGGAGCGCGACGGGCTGGTGCGCGTCGGGCCCAGCCCGGACGACGCACGCGTCCGGACCGCGTCGCTCACCGAGGCGGGGCTGGCCGAACGCACCACACTCGACCGGCTCTCCGACGACGCGGCCGCGACCCTGCTGGCTCCGCTGTCCGGCGGCCAGCGCACCCGGCTCGTCGCCGCGATGGCGGAGGTGGAACGACTGCTGACGGCGTCGGCGGTCGAGGTCGCCCCCTGCCCGCCGGGTCACCCCGACGCCCGGTTCTGCCTGCGTGCCTACTTCGCCGAGCTGGCCGAGCGGTTCGAGGACGGCTTCGACCCGGCACTCAGCACCTCCGCGGCCGACGCCGAGATGACGCCACCGGCCGGGGTGCTGCTGGTCGCCACCCTGCACGGCGAACCCGTCGGGTGCGGTGCCCTGAAGCTGCCCGGCCCGGCGGTCGCCGAGGTCAAGCGGATGTGGGTCGCGCCGTCCGCGCGCGGCCTCGGGCTGGGGCGGCGGCTGCTGAGCGAGCTGGAGGCCTCCGCGTCCGACGCCGGCGTCCGCACGCTGCGGCTGGAGACGAACCGCGCGCTCGCCGAAGCGATCGGGCTGTACCGCGCCGCCGGGTTCCGGGAAGTCGCGCCGTTCAACGACGAGCACTACGCCGATCACTGGTTCGAGAAGATCCTTCCCGGCCCACGTACCCTGGCCTAGTGCGGACCCGCCCGACCCTTTCCTGGACGTCGCCGGACGCGCCGCTGCCGCGGACGTCCAGCCTCGACGAGCTGACGGACGTCGTCGCGCGCGGGCGGGTGGTCGTGCTCAGCGGGGCCGGGCTGTCCACCGAATCCGGGATCCCCGACTACCGCGGCGAGACCGGCAGCCTGCGCCGGCACACGCCGATGACCTACGACGAGTTCGTCGGCAGCGCCGAGGGGCGGCAGCGGTACTGGGCGCGCAGCCACCTCGGCTGGCGCACGATCGCCCGCGCCGATCCCAACGACGGCCACCGCGCGGTGACCACCCTGCGCGAGCGCGGGTACGTCGGGGGCGTCATCACGCAGAACGTCGACGGCCTGCACCAGGCGGCAGGCACCGCCGACGCGGTCGAGCTGCACGGCAGCCTGGACCGCGTGATCTGCCTGGACTGCCGCCGCACCAGCCCGCGCGCGGAGCTCGACCGCCGGCTGCGCGCGGCCAACCCCGGCTTCACCGGCGCGGCCACCCGGATCAACCCGGACGGCGACGTCGAGCTGCCCGCCGACGTCGTCCGCGGGTTCCGGCCGGTCCCGTGCGAGGCGTGCGAAGGCGTCCTCAAGCCGGACGTGGTGTTCTTCGGCGAGAACGTGCCGCGGCCGCGGGTCGAGCAGTGCTACCGGCTCGTCGACGACGCCGCGGCGCTGCTGGTCCTCGGCTCGTCCCTGACGGTGATGTCCGGGCTCCGGTTCGTCCGCCACGCGGCCAAGGCGGACAAGCCGGTGGTGATCGTCAACCGCGGCGAGACCCGCGGGGATCGCTACGCGGCGGTGCGAGTCGACCGGCCGCTCGGGCCGGCGCTGACCGAACTGGTCGCCCGACTGGGTGCGGAGCGCGGCCGAACCGCGTGAGCAGCCGGTCCTGCCGGGACGCCCCGGGCGCGGCGGGCGGGGGTTCGGCGAAGACCCGCGGGCCCACGGCGAGCCCCGCGAAGATGCGGTCGTGGTGCTCGTCGATCCACGCGACCAGGCCGGGGTCGAGGGTCTCGTCCGCGCCGAGCGCGCGGGCGAGGTCCCAGGTGTGGATGGTGCTGTCCGTGGTGCGCACGGCCAGCGCCCGCCGGCCGGTGAGCTCGCCGAGCGGGTAGTCGACGACGCGGTCCAGTGCGCCCTCCTCGGCGAAGGCGGCCGCGCAGGCCCGGACCGAGCTGGTGAACGCGGCGAGGGGATCGTCTCCGAGGGCGTCTTCGTCTCGGCGGGCCAAGAACTCTTCCCCGGATGCGCCGCGCAGCAGGGCGACGTAGTTGAGGTTGCCGCGGGCCATGTGGTTGACCAGCGCACGCACGTCCCACTCGGAGCACGGCGTCGGGGCGTGCCAGCCGTCCGGTGGCACCGCGCGCAAGTGGTGTTCGAAACCCCGGGAAGCGAGGAGGAACCGGTCGAGGAGCATGGTGGCCAGTCTGGCCCGGCGCGTGACCGGGCACTCGCGGATATCGGACGCGGTGGACGAGCCGGTCCGGGCGGGTGGGGGGAACCCGGCCCCGGACCGGCTCTGGCGACGGACCTCCACAGCCGGTCGTCGCCTGCAAGACGCGGGGGCCGCCCCGGTCGTTACACCGCCTGCAACCCGTCCCACGACCAGCGGGGCACCGGCAGGCCGGCGGGCACCCCGGCGGGTGGGCCCGGATAGGTGAGGACCTCGGCCACCGCCCACTCCATGTAGGACTTCAGCGCGGCGCGGAACTCCGGGTCGGCCGGCAGGCCGGCGTCGTCCGCGGCCTGCGTGAAGCAGCGCACGAACCGGCGGCCGAGGTCGGTCATGTCACCGTTGCCCGCGTGCATCCGCAGCATCGCCGAGTGGTCACTGCACTCGGCCGAGAACCGCGGCGGCCCGCCCATGACCTCGGCCCAGTACCAGGCGAGCCGCTCGACGTGCTGCGGGTGCTGGTCCTGCTTCGAGAACGGGTGGTTCAGCTCCGGGTCGGCCAGGCAGCGCGCATGGTGGGCGGCGGCCAGCGCGCGGAACGCGGGGTCGCCGCCGGCGAATTCGTACAGCGTCGGACGCATCCGCCGAGCCTGGCACGCCGGGGCGCCGCAGGCTAGCGCGCTCCGGCGGCCGCGCGTTCCGCCGCGGGGGAGAAGCCGCCGAGCGCGCCGACCGCCCGTGCGACGTCCTCGGTGACGAGGTCGTGGTTGAGCGCCCCGGCGGCGGCCGCGCCCTGGGCGGCGGCGATGATCACCGTCGCCCGCGCGTCGACGACGTTCCCCGCGGCCCACACCCCGGGCACCCCGGTCTTCCCGGACGCGTCGACGTCGCCCTCGACGTGGCCGAGGTCGCGCAGCAGCTGGTCGTGCGGGACGGTCCGGGTGCGGAGGAACAGCGCCGTGCGCGGCACGAACCGAGCCCCGAGCTCGACGCCGGTGAGGTGGCCGCCTTCGCGCCGGACGGCCGTCACCATGCCCTCGGCGACGCGGATGCCCCGCGCGTCCAGCCGCTCGCGGTCCTCTTCGGACAGTGCCTCGGTGTGCGGGAAGTAGACGACGTCCGGCGACCACTGGCGGACCAGCAGCGCGTGCTCGACGCTCGCGGGCTCGGTGCCGAGGACGCCGAGTGGCTGGTCGCGGACCTCGTAGCCGTGGCAGTAGGGGCAGGTCACCGCGTCGGTGCCCCAGCTTTCCCGCAGGCCGGGCAGGTCCGGCAGGTCGTCGTGGACGCCGGTGGCGACCAGCACGCGCCGGGCGGTCAGCGCCCGCCCGCTCGCCAGCCGGGCGGTGAAGCCGTGGTCGAGCCGGGTGACGCGGTCTTCGAGGAGTGCCACGCCGTAGCCGCGGAGCTCTTCACGGCCGATGCCCAGCAGTTCCGACGGCGGCAGGCCGTCACGGGAGAGGAAGCCGTGCATGTGCGACGCCGGCGCGTTGCGCGGGGCACCGGCGTCGACGACCGCGACGCGCCGCCGCGCCCGGCCGAGCATCAGGGCGGCGCTGAGGCCCGCGGCGCCGCCACCCACCACCAGGACGTCGAAGCTGTTGTTTTCGGTCATGCCGCCACCATGACCCCGGCTTCGCGAATCCGACAACTTATGTTGCCGTTTCCGGGACAAGCGGGTTTCCTGGAGGCATGACGGACGCGATCACCCAGGCCCTCGCCGAGGTCGGCCCCCGGCTCAAGCGGGTCCGCACGCAGCGGCGGGTCACGCTGGCCGACCTGTCCGAGGCGACGGGCATCTCGAAGAGCACGCTGTCCCGCCTCGAATCCGGCCAGCGGAAGCCGAGCCTGGAGCTGCTGCTGCCGATCGCCCAGGCCCACCAGGTGCCGCTCGACGAGCTGGTGGGCGCGCCGGAGGTCGGCGACCCCCGGGTCCGGCTCACCGCCCGCCGCATCCCGCGCCACAACGGCGCGGCGATGACGGTGCTGCCGCTGACCCGCCAGCCGGGCGCGCCCCAGGCGTTCAAGATGATCCTGGAACCGGAGACGGGTGAACCGGATCCGCAGGTCCACGAGGGGTACGAGTGGCTCTACGTGCTCTCGGGCCGGCTGCGCCTGATCCTGGCCGACCGGGACCTGACGCTGGGCCCGGGTGAGGCGGCGGAGTTCGACACGCGCCTCCCGCACTGGTTCGGCGCGGTCGACGGCAGGCCCGCGGAGATCCTCAGCCTGTTCGGCAAGCAGGGGGAGCGGCTGCACCTGCGGGCGAAGTCGCGTTAGCCCAGCTCGCGCTGCATGAGCAGGGTGTCGAGCCAGCGGTCGTGCTTGAAGCCGACCCGGCGCAGCACGCCCGCGTCGGTGAACCCGGCCGCGGCGTGCAGCCGCCGTGACGCCGGGTTGCCGGAGTCGACGATGACCGCGATCGCCTGCCGGGCCCCGGCTTCCCCGCACCGCTTCAGCAGCGCGTCGAGCAACCGCCGGCCGTGACCCCGGCCGGCGGCCCGGTGCGCGAGGTAGATCGTCGTCTCCACGGAGAACCGGTACGCCGGCTTCGGCCGCCACGGCGTCGCCAGCGCGTAGCCGAGGATTTCGCCTTCTTCGGCGAGCACGAGGAACGGCCACGTGGTCTCGCGGATCTTGGTGCGCCACTGCTCCGGGGTCGGCGGTGTGGTCTCGAACGTGAAGACGGAGTCGGTGACGTACGGCGCGAACACGGCGGCGATGCCTTCGGCGTCGGCCTCGGTCGCTTCCGCTATAGTGGACATGGCCGCTATTATAGAGGAATGATCGATCCGGTGGCGCTCGGCCGCCACCTCCACGAGCTGCGCACCGGCCGCGGCCTCGCCCTGACGGCGCTGGCCCGGCAGGCCGACGTGAGCGTCAGCATGCTTTCGGCCATCGAGCGCGGCGAGAAGACGCCGACGGTCGTGGTGCTGTCCCGGATCGCCGACGGCCTCGGGCTGCCGGTCTCCCGGTTGCTGGCCGGCCTGGAGACCGACCGGGTGATCGTCCGCCGCGCGGCGGAGCAGGACCACATCGCCGAACCGGGCGGCTGGCACCGCACGGTGCTGACGCCGGTCGTCCCCGGCGTCAACTTCGAGTGGGTCCGCACGACCCTGCCACCCGGGTGTGACGCGGGTGCTTTTCCGGCGTACGCCCCGGGTTCCCACGAATTCGTCGCCGTCGAGTCGGGCGAGCTGTGCCTGGGTGTCGGCGAGGCGGAGTACGTGCTCGCGGCGGGGGATTCGGTCTACTTTCCCGCCGACGTCACGCATTCCTACGCGAACCGCGCGGGAAACCCTTGCGTGTACTCGGTTGCCGCGTTGATCATGCGGCCCCGGAAAACCGGGTGACACCGCGCCGCAGCACGTGACACCCTCCTGGGCATGTTCCCCGTGTCCGACAGCGCGACGCTCGCAGGCTTGTCCCTGCCGAGCGCCCTGTCGGCACGGCTGACCGGCGCTCGAAGCTGACCCTTCCCCGATTTCCCCCGCCCTGGGCGCGAAACCGCCGGGGGAGGGTCGATGCGCTCCGCCGGTTTCGCGCACATCCGTTCCAGCGCAGGGAAACCCATGACCAAGCAACAGTACGTGCGGACCAAGCCGCACCTGAACATCGGCACGATGGGGCACGTCGACCACGGCAAGACCACCCTCACCGCCGCCATCACCAAGGTGCTCGCCGAGCGGGGCGGCGCCGACTTCGTCGCCTTCGACCGCATCGACCGCGCGCCGGAGGAGGTCGAGCGCGGCATCACCATCAACATCGCGCACGTCGAGTACGAGACGCCGACCCGGCACTACGCCCACGTCGACATGCCCGGCCACGCCGACTACGTCAAGAACATGATCACCGGCGCGGCCCAGCTGGACGGCGCCGTGCTCGTGGTCTCGGCGCAGGACGGCGCGATGCCGCAGACCCGCGAGCACGTCGTCCTGGCGCGCCGGATCGGGGTCGGGCACCTCGTGGTCGCGCTCAACAAGGCCGACCTCGCCGACGACGAGGAGCTGCTCGACCTGGTCGAACTCGAGGTGCGCGAGCTGCTGACCCGCTACGGGTTCGACGGCGACGCCGTGCCCGTGGTCCGGGTCTCCGGGCTGCGCGCGCTGGATGGCGACCCGAAGTGGACGCAGCGGATCCTCGACCTGCTCGCCGCCGTCGACGAGCACGTGCCGATCCCACCGCGGCGGCTGGACCTGCCGTTCCTGATGCCGATCGAGAACGTCCTGACCATCACGGGCCGCGGCACCGTCGTGACCGGCGCGGTGGAGCAGGGCACCCTCGCGGTCGGCGACGCGGTCGAGGTGATCGGCCTCGGCCCGGCGGTGACCAGCGTGGCCACCGGGCTCGAGACGTTCGGCAAGCCGATGGACCGCGCCGAGGCGGGCGACAACGCCGCGGTGCTGCTGCGCGGGGTGAAGCGCGGCGAGGTCCGGCGCGGCCAGGTGGTCTGCCTGCCCGGCAGCGTCCGGCCGCACCGGCGGTTCCGCGCGGACGTCCACGTGCTCTCGGCCGCCGAGGGCGGCAGGCGGACGCCGTTCGCGGCGAACTACCGCCCGCAGTTCCACTTCCGCACCAGTGACGTCGTCGGCGTGGTCGCCCTCGCCGAGGGCGTCCCGCTCGTCCGGCCGGGCGACACCGCGGAGCTGACGGTGGAGCTGGGCCAGCCGGTCGCGATGAGCCCGGGCCTCGGGTTCGCCATGCGCGAAGGCCGGCTGACGGTCGCCGCCGGCACGGTCCGCGAAGTGCTGGACTGAAGATCGGGCTCGTCCCCGCTCGCGGGCGGGGACGAGCTTGACTCATCCGATCTTTTGCTCTTAGCTGAAGAAGCATTCCCGATCCGCCGTCGGAAGCACCGTTCTGGGCTTCTGCCGTGGCGAGAAAGGGAGCTGGAGTGGGAAGAGCGTTGAGCCGCCGCCGTGTCGTCGCTTGGGGAGCCGCCGGTGCGGCCGGGGCCGCCCTGCCATTGGTCGGATCTCCGGCGGCCGAAGCCGAGGATTTCGGGAGCTCGCCGGGCCGTTTCTTCGACGTCACGAAGTTCGGCGCGAAGGGCGACGGCCGCACGATCGACACCGCCGCGATCAACCGCGCGATCGACGCGGCCGCCACCCGCGGTGGCACGGTGTACTTCCCGGCCGGGACGTACGCGAGCTACTCGATCCACCTCAAGAGCAACATCGCGCTGTACCTCGGCGCCAACGCGACGATCCTGGCCGCCGCGCCGGCCGGCGGCCAGGGCTACGACCCCGCCGAACCGGGCGCGGGCAACCCGTACCAGGACTTCGGGCACAGCCACTGGCACAACAGCCTGATCTGGGGCGAGAACCTCGAGAACGTCACCATCGAAGGGCCCGGCAAGATCGACGGCAAGGGCCTGGTCGCCGGCGGCAGCGCGGAATCCGCGCCGCTCAACGGGAACAAGGCGATCGCGCTCAAGCTGTGCCGCAACGTCGCGATCCGCGACATCACCATCGTCAACGGCGGGCACTTCGGCATCCTGCCCACCGGCGTCGACAACTTCCGCATCGACGGCCTGGTGATCGACACCAACCGCGACGGCATCAACATCGACTGCTGCAAGAACGTGCGGATCGCCAACACCACGGTGAACTCGCCGAACGACGACGCCATCGTGCTCAAGAGCACGTACGCGCTGAACCAGGTGCGCGACACGGAAAACGTCACCATCGACAACTGCTTCGTCAGCGGCTACGACCTCGGCACGCTGGTCGCCGGCACGTTCAAGACCTCGTCGTCGTACGGGCGCACCGGCCGGGTCAAGTTCGGGACCGAGTCCAACGGCGGCTTCCGCAACATCGCGATCTCCAACGTGGTCTTCGAGCACTGCCGCGGCCTGGCGCTGGAGACGGTCGACGGCGGCCGGCTCGAGGACGTCACGATCAGCAACCTGACGATGCGCAACGTCCAGATGCCGCTGTTCCTGCGGCTCGGGGCCCGGCTGCGCGGGCCGTCCGGAATCCCGGCCGGGTTCCTGCGCCGGGTGAGCATCAGCGACGTCACCACGATCGACGCGGATCCGCGTTACCCGTCGTGCTTCGCCGGGATCCCAGGGCATCCGATCGAAGACGTCAAGCTGAGCAACATCCGCCACCACTTGGCCGGTGGCCTGACGCCGGGTGACGCGGTGCAGAACCCGCCGGAGCTGGAGACGGCGTACCCGGAACCGTCGATGTTCGGCACGCTCCCGGCCTACGGCTTCTTCGTGCGCCACGCGCGGGGAATCAGCTGGGACAACGTGGACGTGCGGTTCGGCAGGCCCGACACCCGCCCGGCGTTCGTCCTGCGGGACGTCGCCGACGCCGACGTGCACCACAGCCGTGCGGACCAGGTGGCGGGCACGCCGACGTTCGTCCTCGACGCGGTGGACGACTTCCGGGTGAGCGCAGGCCGTCCGGTGCCGGAGGCCCGGGTCGAGCACGCGGATCACCAGGAGCTGTGAGGGATTCCGGTCGGGTCCCGCCGCCGCAGCGGGACCCGGCCGGTCAGCGGCCGCGCAGTTTCGGGCGGACCAGGCCGACCACGGACATGCCGATCAGGGCCACCGCGGCCACCGCCGCGATCACCGTCAGGACGGGCGCCCGGCTGTCCGTGCCGGTCAGGCTGAGAATGCTCGACACGAGCAAAACCGCTCCCACGCCCAGGAAGATCCAGCACAGCGCAGCGGTTTCCGGGATGAAGTGCCAACGCCGTTCGGCCATCGAAACCTCCTCGATCGGGTGCTCTTGTCGCCAACTGCCCCGATCGCGAGTCGATCAAACCGGCGGGGAATCGGCCATGACTGGCACTTGGCGATCAAGGCGTCGCAAACCTGCCGGGGTTCGTCGCCGCGGCGGTGGTGGTTCAGGGTGCGCGCCGCACCGGCGGTCCAGCCCGCAGGGCCCGCGGGATCTCGGCGACGTCGTCGACCACTGCGAGCAGCCGCTCGAGCTCTTCGGCGGTGGCCGCCGAGTCCAGCTCGACCGAGTAGGTGATGCCGGTCGACGCCCACGTCGCCGTGTCGAACCCGCCGGTGGCCGTCACCCGCACGCCGGCCAGCTCGATGCCGAGCCGGTCGGCCTCGCGGTACAGGTCGTTGAGGACGCACCCGGCCGCGGCGAGGTGCAGCAGGTGGCCGCCGGTGAACTCGGTGTCGACGCTGACCCCGGCGGAGGTCCAGCGGTGGGGGAACCGGACGCCGGTGCCGCTCAGCAGCGACCCGGCCCCGGCCACGACGTCGAAGGCCATGGGCCCAGTTTCGACGTTCCGCTGGTCGGAACACAAGCCTGGGCCGGGTGACGGGCGTGGTGCGACGGTCGGGGCATGGCTCCCGTGATGGCGGCGATCGTCGGCCCGGCAACATCGGCACCGATTTGCTGGCGAAGCTACGACGCAGTGAAGTGATCGAAGTCGGCTATGTCGTCGGCGTGGTCGAGTCGGACGGCCTCGAGCGGGCCCGCGCGCAGGGCATCGCGGCCTCGGCCGAGGGCGTCGACTGGCTGCTGCGCCAGGACCCGTTGCCGCAGCTGGTCTTCGAAGCGACGTCGGCGAAGGCGCACGCCGCCAACGCCCCGCGCTACGAAGAGGCCGGCATCCAGGCGATCGACCTGACTCCGGCGCACCTCGGCCCGATGGTGTGCCCGCCGGTGAACCTCGGCGCACACCTCGAAGCCCCGAACGTCTCGATGATCACCTGCGGCGGCCAGGCCACGATCCCGATGGTGCACGCCGTTTCCCGGGTCACGACGGTGCCCTACGCCGAGATCGTCGCGTCGGTCGCCTCGCGGGGCGCGGGCCCGGGAACGCGGGCGAACATCGACGAGTTCACCCGCACGACGTCGCAGGCGGTGGCCGAGATCGGCGGCGCCGGGCGCGGCAAGGCGATCATCATCCTCAACCCGGTCGAGCCGCCGATGATCATGCGGGACACGGTGTTCTGCGCGATCCCGCTCGACGCCGACCGGGAGGCGATCACCGCGTCGATCCACGAGATGGTCGAGGAGGTCCGCAAGTACGTACCGGGCTACACGCTGCGGGCGGACCCGCAGTTCGACGACGCCCGCGAGGACTGGGACGGCAACGCGCGCGTCGGCATCTTCCTGGAGGTCCGCGGCAACGGCGACTACCTGCCCGAGTACGCCGGGAACCTCGACATCATGACCGCCGCGGCCGCCCGGGTGGGCGAGCTGATGGCGCACGCTAAGCAGGAGGTGCCCGCGTGACCCGGCCCGACTTGCGCCACGACGTCCGGATCGTCGACACGACGCTGCGCGACGGCAGCCACGCGATGGCCCACCGCTTCACCGAGCAGCAGGTCCGGGACACCGTCCGCGCGCTCGACCGCGCGGGCGTCGAGGTGATCGAGGTGACCCACGGCGACGGCCTCGGCGGCTCGTCGTTCACCTACGGCTTCTCCGCCGTCGACGAGCTGAAACTGATCGCGGCAGCGCGCGAAGAGGCGAAGCAGGCGAAGATCGCGGTGCTGCTCGTGCCGGGCATCGGCACGGCGGAGGACCTGCAGCGCGCGTTCGACGCGGGCGCGGAGATGGTCCGGGTCGCGACGCACTGCACCGAGGCCGACGTCTCGCCGCAGCACTTCGGGCTGGCGCGCGAACTCGGGATGGAAACGGCCGGGTTCCTGATGATGGCGCACCGGACGCCGCCGGAGGACCTGGCGAAGCAGGCCCGGATCATGGTGGACGCGGGCTGCCAGGCGGCGTACGTGACGGACTCGGCGGGCGCGCTGCTGATGCACGAGGCCCGCGCCCGGTTCGAAGCGCTGGTCGCCGAGGTCGGCGACACGGCGTGGGTCGGCTACCACGGGCACCAGAACCTCTCGCTGGGCGTGGCGAACTCGGTGCTGGCCTACGAAGCGGGCGTCCGGTACATCGACGGGTCGCTGTGCGCGCTCGGCGCGGGCGCGGGCAACTCGCCGACGGAGGTCCTGGCGGCGGTGTTCGACCGCCTGGACATCGACACGGGCCTCGACGTCGGCGGCCTGCTCGACGCGGCGGAGGAGGTGGTCCGCCCGTACCTGCACCGCTGGCCGAAGATGGACCGCAACGCGATCGTCCAGGGCTGGGCCGGGGTCTACTCGAGCTTCCTGCTGCACGCCGAGCGCGCGGCGGAGCGCTACGGCGTCCCGGCACAGGCGATCCTGCGCCGCTGCGGCGAACTCGCGCTGGTGGGCGGGCAGGAGGACATGATCATCGACGTGGCGGTGCAGCTGGCGGCGGAGAAGTAGCCGTGCTCCCTTAGCGGGCGAACCGGTCGAGCGCGGCCAGCTTCCAGGCGCGTTTGACGTCGCTGGCGCGGTGCCCGGACCGGTCGTCGACGAGCAGTTCGGCGCCCGGCCACGCCTCGGCGAGCTCCCACGCCGTCGTCACCGGGCAGCTCAGGTCGAGCCGGCCGTGGATGAGCACCCCGGGGATGCCCGCCAGGCGTCCGGCGTCGCGGATCACCGCGCCTTCCTCGAGCCAGCCGGCGTGGGCGTAGTAGTGCGTGGTGAGCCGGACGAACGCCAGTAGCGCGTCGTCCGGCGGTCCACTGTGGACTTTGGGCACGGCCCCCGGTTCGAGGGACAGGACCGCTTCTTCCCAGGCGTTCCACGCCAGGGCGGCCTCGTCCCGCCGGTCCGGGTCCGCCATCAGCCGGGCGTAGGCGGCCACGACGTCGTCGTCCCCGGCGAAGTCGCGGAAGCGTTGCCACGCCTCGGGGAAGAAGCGCCCGGCGCCGCGGTACAGCCAGTCGAGCTCCGACCGGCGGGTCGTGCTGATCGCGCTCACCACGATTTCGCTGACCCGGTGCGGGAAGCGCTCGGCGTACACCAGCGCCAGCGTCGTGCCCCACGAGCCACCCGTCACCAGCCAGCGATCGATGCCGAGGTGCTCGCGCAGCCGTTCGAGGTCGGCGACGAGGTGGTCTGTCGTGTTGTGCCGCAACGACGTCGCCGGATCGGCGGCGTGCGGACGGCTCCGGCCGCAGCCGCGCTGGTCCAGCAGCACGACGCGGTACCGGGCCGGGTCGAACATCCGCCGCATGCCGGGCGCGCAGCCCTGGCCGGGGCCGCCGTGCAGCACCACCGCCGGCTTGCCGTCCGGGTTCCCGAAGGTCTCCCAGTAAACGTGCTGGCCGTCGCCGACGTCGAGCAGTCCCCGGTCGTGGGGCTCGCTGGGCGGGTGGAGTTCGATCACCCGCCCATCCTGTCAGGCGGGCGCGCCGAACCACCGGTGCAGCGACGCCTCAAGGCCGGTCGGCGCACCGTCCTCGCGGGCCCAGGCGATGTGGCCGTCCGGCCGGACCAGCACGCCGGTCAGGGCCGGCTCGCTGTCGCACTTCGCCGTCAGCACGTTCACGCGCTCGGACCAGCGACCCGCCGTCTCGCGCAGGCCGGCGTTGTCGGCCAGGTCGAGCAGCAGCGCCTTGCCGTCGTGGAGGCGCTCTCCGAGGCGGGTGCCGTCGGCGAAGGCGAAGTCGGGCGCCGCGCGGCCGGTGAGGTCGTGCTCGCCGTCGATCGGGTAGCGGTGCAGCACGCCGGACAGCTTCTTGGCCAGGTAGGTCGCGCCGTCGCCGGTGGCCAGCAGATCGGTCACGACCTGTCGCAGCGCCTTGGTCCGCACGTCGCTGCGCATCAGCGCGACCTGCGCCCGGGTCCACTCGAGGACCCACTCGCCGATCGGGTGCCGCTCGGTCGTGTAGGTGTCGAGCAGGCCGTCGGGCGCCCAGCCGTGGACGGTCGCGGCGAGCTTCCAGCCGAGGTTGACCGCGTCGCCGATGCCGAGGTTGAGGCCTTGGCCGCCGAAGGGGGAGTGGACGTGCGCGGCGTCGCCGGCCAGCAGCACGCGGTCCTGGCGGTAGGTGGCCGCCTGGCGGGCATTGTCGGTGAAGCGGGTGGCGCTGTGCACCTTCGTCACCCGGACGTCGGCCCCGGACACCCGCCGGAAGCTGTCCTCGAGTTCCTGTGCGGTGATCGGCGCGTCCCGGTCCTCGGGCGGCCCGTCGAACTCGACGGTGAGGAACCGGCCGGGCGTCGGGCCGTGGACGTAGAGCCCGCCGGTGCCGTGCTGCCACCCGGCGGGCAGCGCGTCCGCGCCGGTCAGCTCGGCCATCGCCTGCCGCCCGGTGATGGCCGGATCGGTCCCGGGGAAGTCGAACCCGGCCAGCTTCCGCACCCGGCTGCGGCCGCCGTCGCACCCGACGAGCCACCCGGCCCGCACGGATCCGGTGCCGGAGAGGTGCACGGTGACGCCGTCGGCGTCGGCGTCGAACCCGGTGAGCTCGACCCCGCGCCGGACCTCGACCCCCAGTTCGGCGGCGCGCTCGGCGAGGATCGCCTCGACGGCCTGCTGCTGGATGACGACCACCCGGGCCGCGGGCCCGACGTCCCGGAAGGCGGGATCGTCGAAGTCGACCCCGTTCGACGTCACCATGATCCCGGCGAAGTGCCCGACCGGAACGGCCTTCGGGCCCCCGCCGCCCCGGGATTCGAGGAACTTCTGGATCTGCGCGAAGTTCTGCTGCACGACGGCGTCCATGGCGGGCAGCAGCCCCCGCCGGTAGAAGGCTTCGGCGGTGGTCAGGTTGACCGACCCCGCCTTGATCGTCTGGTCCGGCTCGGGCAGCCGTTCGACGACGAGCACGTCGACGCCCGCCAGCTTCAGTTCACAGGCCAGCATCAAGCCGACCGGTCCGCCCCCGGAGATCACCACATCCCTGTTCATGGCTCCGATGATGCACGGAAACTTTTACCGGGTCAAACTTTGGGCTCGGTCTATACTCTCTGCTCATGGCTGACCCCGGACTGCGCGAGCGGAAGAAGCAGGCCACGCGCCTGCTGATCTCGAACGTGGCCACTGGCTTGTTCATCGAGAGGGGCTTCGAGGAGGTGACGGTGGCGGAGATAGCCGAAGCGGCGGGCGTGTCGAAGATGACGGTGTTCAACTACTTCCCGCGCAAGGAGGACCTGTTCCTCGACCGCCACGCGGACCGCTTGGCGGAGCTGACCGAGGTGGTCCGCTCCCGGCCGGCCGGAATGTCGCCGTGCGAAGCGTTGCGCCGCCACCAGCACTCCCTGCTGGCCTCGGGTCATCCGCTGTCGGGCGCCATCGCGGGCGGCCCGGGGTTCTGGTGGGTGCTGACGTCGAGCCCGGCGTTGATGGCCCGGTGGTACGAGCAGGAGAGGGAGATCGCGGATGCGTTCGCGGCGTTGTTGCTGGAGGAGACGGGCGAGGTGTTCCGGTCTCGGATGGTGGCGAACCTGCTGACGACGGCGATCACGACGGTGTTCGCCCACGCGATGGGCCGCATCGTGGCGGGAGATGACGCGGAGGTGGTCCGGCGGGAGCAGGTCGCGGTGATCGACCAGGCCTTCGACCTAGTCGAACACGGCGTCGGCGATTTTCCGGGCTGACCGGCGTCAGAGGAGTTCGGCGTCCTCCAGGGCGGACAGCCGGTGGAGGAGATCGGGCCGATGCGCCAGGTGCTCGTCGCGCTCCGGCCAGCGCAGCGAGATGGCCCGGTCGTGAAGCGCTTCCGGGTACTCGGACACGGGAACGCCCTTGTCGGCGAGGGCGCACCAGATCTCGGCGATCTGTTCGTGAGTCGCCGTGTCCTCGGTGAGCAGGCGCTCGAACACGTCGAGCAGTTCGCCGTAGTCCGGGCTTCTGGAAAGCAGCCTGAGAAACAGCTCCAAGTTCGGCAAACCCCGTGGTGGAGCGACGGCTGAACTGAGTGCTCCGAGATTCGCCTGGATGTACCGGGCCGGTACGGTCGTGTCATTGACGAGCAACTGGAGGATCAATGAGTCGAGCCAGTTCCACGTCTCCTCCAAGAACAGCAGGTCTCCAGCCTCGGTGAAGCGAATGAGCCGGTCGTAGACAACCATTCGCTCTTCGGCCGGTATTCGGTTGGCGTGGAAGCAGCAAGCTGCCAGCAGGTCGGCGACAATGGACGTCAGGCCACGGCCGGAGTCGACGACGTAGGTGGAAAGCAGTTCGGTGAGCCGGGAATCCCGCCCGCCGAGGACGTTGACGGCGAGCAGTGTGTCGAAGTCCTGGATCAGTTCGGCTGTCCCCACGAGGTCGGTGGGGAGGTCGAGGTTGAGTTCGCTGAATGACGACTCTGCGCCGTACGCCCAGGACAGTTCGGAGTAATCCTCGTCGAGGACTTCGCTGCCACGACGGCTCAGCTCGACCGAACGGTCGGGATGGCGGCCAAGCCGCGACGCGACGAACAGCTGCGTGAGACTGGACCATTCTCCCGGCTTCAGCTGGGAGCGCAGCAGAGTCATGTGCTGCCGCCAAGCTTCGACGTTGTCCGGGCTGTCCGGAAAGAGCTCTGCCGAGGTGACGGTCGAGCCGACGGTCATGAGCAGCAGAAGCAGGTTGCCGCCGTAGGTGGCCAGCCGTGCTGTGGGTGTCCCGGGCGCCGGGCGGTAGTCGTCGTAGGACGAATCAAGTGGCGGCAGGTGGAGCGCATGGAACGCTGCCAAGAGTGCCGTGCGCATCTCGGCGCGCTCATCTGCCGGTGCCATGGCGACGAAATCCGAGAGGAAGTCCATCGTCGTGGTCCGTGCCGACAGGAGCGAATGGGACAGGAGTGCCCGGAGAACGGCGTCGTCGACGCGGTAGGCCGCCGGAAAGCGACGGGTGCTTTCGAACCGGGCGCGCTCGACCATGTCCTGCAGGTGCCGCCAGGTCTGGCGGACCACCAGGTACTCGCCGAAGGTGGCGTGCAAGAACTCGTACGAGCCCAGGTCGGTGCCGTCGATGCTGGTCCGGGCACGGTGAACGAAGAAGAACCGGCCCAGGGCGTCCTTGGCCGACCCGGCCAGTCGTTGGTGACCCGAAGTGACGCCAGGCTGAACGCCGGTCGTGATCGCCAGCGCCGCCAGGTCGTCGGCGAGCTGGCCGTCGGTGATCCATTGAGCGCCCCGGTTGAACATGCCGAAGGCCACGACGGAGAGAATCAGCAGTTCCCGTTCGACCGCGGGGTCGTCCCCGGTCAGCGAGCTGTCCGCCTTCGCCACCTCCCGGCGGGCGAACCTGATCAGCAGGCGTTCGTAGAGCTCGGTCTCGCTCAGTTTCTCGCGTCTCGTGCTGAGGGCGCCGCTTTCCGCGTCGTACACGGCAAGCATCAGCAACAGGAGAGGCTGCGAGGCCAGCTCGAGGTAAGCCTCGATGATTTCGAGGTCCAAGTGGTCGCGGTCCTGTGCGGACAGGTAGCCGTCGTTGACGCGGTTCCAGACGCCGACCCATTCCTCGATCTGGTCGATCTCGAACGGTTCCAGCCGGACGGCGATGGTGCTTCCCGGGATCCGCATGCGGTCGGCCACGGTGACCCGGCTGGTCACGATCACGGCGACGTGCCGGCCCTGGGTTTGCTCCACCTCCTGGAAGCGTTTCACCCGCAACAGGTAGTCGGACTTGCTGACACCCGTCGCCTGGATCAGTTCGTCGAACCCGTCGACGAGAACGACCAGGACCGAATCGCCGGCAGCTCTGGCGAAGTCCGGCCAGGACACCGTTTCGTGCGTGGTGAGCCGGATCGCGTGTTCGATCTGCTCGTGGACGTCCACGTCGGCGGGGACGTCGCGCAGGGGCACCCGGACCGGCACGAAGTCCGGTGCGGGCAGCTGTGCTGCCTGTACCTCGGTGAGCAACGACTTCCCGGCGCCCGGATGGCCGAGCACGACCAGCGGGTTGACCAGCGCCCACGGGGTCGACAGATAGCCGAGCAGGAACTCGCCGAAATTTTGGCGAACGCCGATGCCGCTCCAGTAATCCTCGTCGTGCACCGGGGTTTGGGTGCTGACTTCGGCCATCCGGAACAACGGGTCGATGTAGACGCGCTCGACGGTCGGTGCGTCGAGGCCGTCGGGCAGCTCTTCGGGTTTGAGAATTTTGCGCTTCAAGACTGCGCGGTTGGCTCGGACCAGGCCCTGCACAGCGGGCGGGACCTGCTCGATCGGCTCGGCTCGATCGAGCAGCTGCCGGACGGCGGCGTAGACGTTCTCCACGCGGTCACGGGTGGCACGTTGATTCGAGAGGTTCAGCCAGATCGCAAACTCGGGGCAGTCGGTGGCGAGACGGTGCATCGAGGATTCGAACTGCTCGACGGCGGAGTCCGCGAGCCATTCCAACGACCAAAGCACCTTGTCCTGCGCGATCGCTTCGAGGGTTTCCCATAGGGGCTGCTCGCGAACGAAATTGAGAAAGGCGCGACTGAGCTTGCCGTAGTACTCGGTCAACTGGGCCCGCGCGTCCGCGCTGGCGGCGTGGATGCCCAGTACCGGCAAGTTCGTGTTCAACACGGCGCTGGTCACGTCGGCCAAGTTCTCCGCTGCGACATTGTCGAAGGCGAGACGGGTCGCGTCCTTGCGGGAAATCGCGGCACCGTTGAACAAGAACGGCAGGTCGGCTTTCGCCAGTGCCTCGAAGTAGGAGGTCACGATCAGAACACCGCGAGCTGCGTGCAGGCGCTGGATCCGGTCGAACTGGCTCAGCTTCTGCCGCTTGTCGACCCCTCTGGTCACGAGGTCGTTCGCGACCTTCGTCAGCTCGCTCTTGGCATCGAAGATCGAGAGGAGACCGGGGGCGACGGGAGTCGCGGCCAGCAACAGTCCACCAAAGATCTTATCCAAGGCGCTGACCAGCGTGTTGTTGCCGGAGCCGAGGATCTTGACTGCGTCGCGATAGGTGAGCCGGTTCACCTTACCTGCTTACTGCATACGTGATCGCGCAGGCACAGCGGGTACGGGCCCTTCGCCATCATGATGGCTAATGTTGCGTAAGAATCTTTAGCTGGAATAACGTTCTGCTCGCTCATACGGTGGCGGGGTGCTCCCTCTCCTCCTGGCCGGGTTCGGGACCGGTCTCTCGCTCATCGTGGCGATCGGCTCCCAGAACGCCTTTCTCCTTCAGCAAGGCCTGCGTGGTGGCGCCGTGGCTCCGCTGGTTGTCATCTGTGCTGTCTCCGATCTGGTGCTGATCGGGCTGGGGGTCAGCGGGGTCGGCGCTGTTCTGGAGCGGTGGCCGACCGCCATCGGGGTTGTTGCCGTCGGGGGTGGGCTCTTCCTGCTCGCTTACGGGGCGATGGCCGCGCGGCGGGCGTTGCGGCCTTCGGTCATGACCCTGGGGGAGGAGCGGACCTCCTTGCGGAAGGCCGTGCTTGCTTGTGTCGGCTTCACCTGGCTCAATCCGCACGTCTACCTCGACACCGTTCTGCTGCTCGGCTCGGTTGCCGTCGCTCATGGGGATGGGCGGTGGGTTTTCGGGGTGGGGGCCGGGGTGGCCAGTGCCGTCTGGTTCAGTGCTCTCGGGTTCGGGGCCAAACGGCTGGCCGGTGTGTTCGCCAAGCCGGTGGCGTGGCGGGTGCTGGATGTCGTGATCGCCGTGACCATGACCGGGCTCGGCCTCGGCATGCTGCTCAGCCGGGTTTGATCACCACAGTGCCGAGGCCGGTGGGCGCTCCAGGTCCAGGAGGAACTGCTTGCGCGGGATACCTCCCGCGTAGCCCGTCATCCGCCCTTGCCGACGACGCGGTGGCACGCCACCAGGATGCTCAGCGGGTTGCGGCCCACCGCCGCGCCGACCTCGTGGGGCAGTGCCTTCACCGTGCGCGCGAGGTCGCCGTACGTTGTCGTGGTTCCGTAGGGGATCGACGCGATCTCCGTCCACACCGCACGGTCGAAATCAGGACCGGACGCCTGCAGGGGGACGTCGAACGTCGTGCGCTGGCCTGCGAAGTACTCCTTCAGTTGGCGGGCCGCCTCGGGGAACGCCGAGTCGTCGCGGTCGCCGAATGTCGTGCGGTCCGGGCGAGGCCAGTGGTTCGGGAAGTACAGGCCGGTCACGGCTGCTCCGTCGCCGAGCACGGTCAGGGGGCCGATCGGGGAATCCAGTACTGCGTGCTTCATCGGGTCTCCCAGGTTGTGCCGTCCGCGTGCGCACCACGCAGGCCGGGAAGGGGGTAGCCGGCCAGTGCCGCGGTCGCGAACGTCCGGTGCGGGCTCCAGGCCGTCGACAGGACCAAGCGTCGCGCCATGCCTGCCCAGCCTGCCGGGGTGGCGCTGACCACCCACGCCTCCGGCTCCGGCGTTGCGAAGCGGCGGGCTTGGCGCAGCCACGACGCCGCCGTCTCGGGCCAAGTCACGGTCGCCAGCACCGGGCCGCCCCACGCCTCGGCGATCCGGGCGGCGTCCGGCCGTGACGAGGAATCCGTGCCGATCACGATGTGTCGGGCGTGGCCGAGCAGGCCCAGCAGCGCTTCGAGTTCGAGCGAGGTCATGCCGCGTCGTGGAACACGAGGCCGAGCGTGTGGCGGCGGCCCGACCGGACCACCGACACGCCGTGGCGTACCGGAGCTGCCGACCAGCCGCGGGCCGAGCGGACCGGCCTGTCGCGGGTGGTGAACACCAGGCCGTGCCCCTGCGGGACGAGCGTGGCCGTGGCGCGGGACTGTGCGCGCGGCCGCTGCTCCACCAGCAGGAACTCGCCGCCTGTGTGGTCGGTGCCCGGGTCGTTGAGGTTGATCACCACCTGGAGCGGGAACACCTTGTCGCCGTAGAGATCCCGGTGCAGCGCGTTCCAGCCACCGGTCTCGTAGCGCAGCAGGATCGGTGTCGGCCGCCGCTGGCCCGCGGCGTGGCAGACCGCCAGCCATTCGTCCAAAGTGGATGGCCACTCGGCCTCGCGGCCGAGACGCGCGGCCCAGTCCTGCGCGATCGGCAGCAGCCGCGGGTAGAGCGCCTGGCGGAGTCGCTGCACCGGCTCGGGGAAGGGCGAAGCGAAGTAGTGGTAGTCACCGTTGTCCCCGAACCGGTGACGGCGCAGGTTGACGGTCGCCCGGAAGTGCGACGGCTCGTCCCACAGAGCGACCAGCCGCGCGCACTCGGCGGGGGTCAGCAATTGCGGCAGGAGCGCGCAGCCGTAGTCATCGACCTCGGCGGCCACCGCGGTCCAATCGGCCCCGGCGACGCGCTCTTCGAAGGTGGTCACGCTGCTTCCTCGGTCGGTGCGGTCGGTTTCAAGTGGGCGCACTGGCCGCCGAGCCGGGCGATGCGGTGCCCAGTGAGCACCGCCGGCGGTGGTGTGGTGATCACGCTGCCTCCATGGTCAGGAGGATCCGCTTGGCTTCCTCACCGCCCGCGTACTGACCGTACGAACCGTCCGAGCGGACGACGCGGTGGCATGGCAGGACCACCGGTACCGGGTTGAGTGCGCATGCCGTGCCCACCGCGCGGACCGCCTTCGGGCTTCCCGCCGCCGCTGCTACCTGGGCGTAGCTTTCCGTTCGGCCGTACTCGATGTCGTTCAGGTGCTCCAGCACGGCCCGGCGGAAGCCGCGGGCCAGGCGGAGGTCCAGCGGGACGTCGAAAGCCTGCCGCTCGCCGGCGAAGTACTCGTCGAGCTGGCGGGCCAGCGGGTCGAAGCGGGACGGGGCCCGGAGGATCCGGGGGCTGATGGCCGCCGCCAGTTCGGCCAGCACGGCGTCGTGGCCCTGGCGGTCGAAAGCCACCTTCACCAGGCCCTGCTCGGTTGCCGCCAGGAGCAGTGGCCCGACCGGGGAGTCGACCGTGTGGTAGGCGACGTCCAGCAGGCCCTCACGCGCGGCGTCGGTGACGAGCCGCTCGTGCAGCACCCGCGAGTCGAGCAGGACCTCGTCCCCGAAGAACTGGAACATGTCGATCATGAGTGCGCTCCTTCCAGGGGGTAGCTCGCCCGCAGTGTCCTGACGCCGTCGGCGGCCGCGCGGCGGGCCGCTTCGGTGGTGCCGCCGGTGATCTCCGCGATTTCGCGGTACGGCAGCCCGGCCACGTAGTGGTAGGCGACGGCGAGGCGCTGTTTCTCCGGCAACCTCGCCAGCGCGTCCCACAGATCGCCGTTCCACCCCTCCGCGCGGCCCGGCCGGTCCGGGACCTCCTCGACCGGGACGGGGCCGCGGGCCTGCGCGCGGGTGACGTCGATGGCCTTGCGGTGCGCGATCGTGACCAGCCACGCCTGGACGTTCGCGTCCGCGGGCAGCTCGGGGTACGCCTTCAACGCGGCCAGGAAGGTCTCCGACCAGGCGTCTTCGGCGTCGGCCTTCCCGAGCACGGCCCGGCAGACCCGGAGGACCATCGGCCCGTGCTCGGTCACGACTTGCTCGAACGGTTTCGCGATCACACCGGGTAGACGTCCGGGAGGGCCGGAACGTGAGGTCACGATTTCGCGGTACCGGTCACGACGGTCGCGCCCAGGTCGTCGCAGGAGTGCACCCGCGGTGACAACCCCGCGGCAGCAAGGATTTCCGCGAGCATCGGAGCCTGCCGCTCGCTCGATTCGATCAGCAGCGTCCCACCCGGCGCGAGCCATTCCGGCGCGCCCGCGGCGACGCGCCGGGCGAGGTCCAGGCCGTCCGCCCCGCCGTCGAGCGCCACCAGCGGCTCGTGCAGGCGCGCTTCCGGCGGCATCGTCGCCACGGCGTCCGAAGGCACGTACGGCACGTTCGCCAAGAGCACGGAGACCCGGCCGCGCAGGGACGACGGCAGTGCGTCGTAGAGATCGCCTTGGTGGACCTGGGCAAGGGGAAGGTTCAGCCGCGCGCACGAAACCGCGGCGGGCTCGACGTCGGCGGCGTGCAGCTCACTCGGCCGGCGAGCGGCGGCGAAGGCGGCACCCAGCGCCCCGGAACCGCAGCACAGGTCGAGTACCACGGGATCCGGGGGAGCGAGCGAGACGGCGACGTCGACCAGGAACCCGGTGCGGTGCCGCGGCACGAACACCCCCGGCCGCACGGTGATGCGCAGGCCGTGGAACTCGGCCCAGCCCAGCAGGTGTTCCAGTGGCAGCCCGGCGACCCGCCGTTCGACGAGCGCGCCGAGTTCCGCGGGGGTCGTGGCGGCGGCGGCGAGGAGGTCGGCCTCGTCCTCGGCGAACACGCAGCCCGCGGCGCGCAGCCGGGAAACGACGGTGTCGGTGTCCAACGGGGAAGGAGCCTACAAGACCTGCACCGCGTCCCCGACGTTCAGCCCGTCGAAGAAGGCCGCCGAATCCGCGTCGGACAGGTGGACGCAGCCGTGCGAAGGCGCGTCCAGCGGCCCGGCGTGGAAGGCGATGCCGCCGGCGGCGAAGAACACCGAGTTGGGCATGTCGGTGCCGTACTCGCTGCTGCGGTGCTCGCGGTCTTTCCACACGACGTGGAACGAGCCCGCGGGCGTCGCCTGGTCGGGTGGCCCGAACCCGGCCGGGACCGGGCCGCGGACCACCCGGCCGTCGCGCAGCAGCCAGGCCAGCCGCTGCGCCAGGCTCACGCACGCGCCGGTCGTGACGGCGCACGGCGGCGTGGGCGGCGGCGTGGTCGTGGTGGTCGCCGGGGTGGCCGGCGTCGTGGGCAGCGGCGCCGGCTCGGCGATCGGGCTCGGCGTCGTGCCGCGCGGCGCCGAACAGGCCGCCGTGACCAGCACCGCGCCGAGCAGGAGCACCATGCGCATCCGTCGTCCCCTCGCCGAAGAACCTGCCGGGGGTCAATACGGGTGACCGGCCCCGAAGGTTGAGCGCGGGAGGATTACCCCGATCGAGTGGTGGCTATTCCTGCGGCACCGTGACGACCCACCGCCCGGGCCGCCGGCGCAGGTAGCCCCACCAGTACAGCGCCGACACCACCAGCACCCCGGCGGTGATGCCGAGGTCGAGCGCGCTCTGCTCGACCAGGACGTAGGCCAGTGCCGCGACGGCCAGCGAGGGCACGAGCGGCCACAACGGCATCCGCCACACGTGCGGCTTCCGGTGCGCGGCCCGGCGCGCACCGAGCGTGGCGGCCGCGACGCTCAGGTAGAGCGCGACGACGGCGACCCCGGTGACGCCGCTCAGCGTCTCCACCGGCACGAAGCAGAGGACGGCCTCGGACAGCCCGGTCACCAGCGTCGCGACCCACGGCGCGCCGAACCGCCCGCTCACCACGCTCATCGCGCGGTTGACCGGCGTCGGCCAGGCCTGGTCGCGGGCGGAGGCGTAGAGCACGCGCGAGTTCTGGATGACCATGACGATCACCGCGTTGACGATCGCCGCCGCGATGCACAGGCTGATCGCCACGCCGACGGCGCTGCCGCTCCAGCCGGTGACCAGCGCGGTCAGGTCGACGCCGGCCAGCGCGGCGGTGTCCGGCACGGCCAGCGTGATCGCCACCACCGGCACCAGGATGACGACGGCGCTGATGCCGAGCGTCCAGAACACCGTCCGCGCGACGGTCCGCCGCGGCTCCCGCATCTCCTCGGCCAGGTAGACGGCGGTGCTGAAGCCCTGCGTCACGAACAACGCGACGGCGAGCCCGGTGACGACGGCGATCAGCCCGATCCCGCTCGTGCCGAGGCTGGGCTCGACCAGCACCGCCGGGCTCTGCGTGGTGTGGGTGAAGCCGAGCAGGGACACGACGAAGATCGCGGCGATCTCGATGACCAGGAAGATCCCGGTGATCCAGGCGTTGGAGCGGAGGTTGAGCAGGCCCATCACGGTGCCGGCGAGCATGACGACCGCGCCGGCGACCGCCGGGCTGACGTCGACCACGGCGGCGAGGTAGTCGGCGACGCCGATCGCGATGATCGGCGGCACCACGAGGATGACGACGAACGACAGCATGAACGTCAGCCAGCCGGCGAACCGGTTCGCCACCGTCGTCACCATGGCGTACTCGCCACCGGCGCTCGGCACCAGCGTCCCGAGCTCGGAGTAGCAGAAGGCGATCCCGATGCAGAGCAGGACCGCCAGTGCGATGGCGAGCGCGGTACCGGTGCCGAGGTCGGCGAACAGGCCGGGCACGAGGACGAACAGGACGATGCCGGTGTCACGCAGCTGAGCGTCAGCAGCGTGCCGCCGCCGACGCCGATGGACCGGGTGAGCGTGCGGGGTGTCTTGGCGTCGGCGGCTCCGGCGACGTCGGGCGGGGCGGGAGTGCGGGGCATGGGCGTTCCCTCCGGCCGGGGTGCAGGGTGCGACGGATGGAACAGCACCGATTCGGTGTTGTCAACGGCCGGATGACGACCGATTTAGTTGTCTGACGGGGGTGGGGCATTCGGATTCAGTCACTCATCGTCACAGGCGTGGCGGGTTTGCCTGGCATCACCCGCGTCGGGGATGATCCGGGGCGTGAGCAGCCAGGACACCGCCGGCCGGCCCGCCCCGCCGGTGCTCGACGACATCTCGCGGCAGATCATCGCGCAGCTGCAGGAGGACGGGCGGCGCGCGTACGCGACGATCGGCAAGGCCGTCGGCCTGTCCGAGGCGGCGGTGCGGCAGCGGGTGCAGCGGCTGTCGGACTCCGGCGTCATCCAGATTGTCGCGGTCTCGGATCCCTTGCAGGTCGGGCTGTTCCGGCAGGCGATGATCGCGATCACCGTCGACGGCCCGCTGGAGCCGGTCGGCGACGCACTGGCCGAAATGGACGAGATCGCCTACGTGATCCTCTGCGCCGGGCGCTACGACCTGCTCTGCGAGGCCGTCTGCGCCGACGACGAGGCACTGCTCCAGCTGATCTCGACGCGGATCCGCGCGCTGCCCGGCGTCCGGCACGCGGAGGCGATGGTCTACCTCAAGCTGCGGAAACAGACCTACCAGTGGGGTACTCGCTGACCGTGACGACGAAATCCGAAGGTCGCGGCGAGTTTGAGATCATGAATTAGTCGACCAAGTTCGGCTGGACGACTGAATCGCTTGCGCTGCGGGGTGGACGCATGCGATAACCGGGGCATGACCACTTCCGCCGGCCTCGCCCAAGCCGCCCGCAGCAACCTCTGGATGCACTTCACCCGGCACTCCGCCTACGACGAGAGCGACGTCCCGGTGATCGTGCGCGGCGAAGGCCCGTACATCTGGGACGCCCGGGGCAAGCGCTACCTCGACGGGCTCGCCGGGCTGTTCGCGGTGCAGGTCGGCCACGGCCGCGAGGAACTCGCCGAGGCCGCGGCCCGGCAGACGAAGGAGCTCGCGTACTTCCCGCTGTGGGGCCACGCGCACCCGACGGCGATCGAGCTGGCTTCGCGGCTGGCGGCCGCGTCGCCGGGCGACCTGAACCGCGTGTTCTTCACCGTGAGCGGCGGCGAGTCGGTCGAAACGGCGTGGAAGCTGGCGAAGCAGTACTTCAAGCTCGTCGGGAAACCGGGCAAGCACAAGGTGGTCAGCCGCGCCCTGGCCTACCACGGGACGTCGCAGGGCGCGCTGTCGATCACCGGCATCCCGGGCGCGAAGGCGGACTTCGAGCCGCTGGTGCCGAGCACCCTGCGCGTGCCGAACACGAACTTCTACCGCGCACCGGAGCACGCCGACGACTACGAGGCCTACGGCCGCTGGGCCGCCGACCAGATCGAGCAGGCTATCGAATTCGAAGGGGCGGACACCGTCGCCGCGGTGTTCCTCGAGCCGGTGCAGAACACCGGCGGGTGTTTCGTGCCACCGCCCGGCTACTTCGCGCGGGTCCGCGAGATCTGCGACCGGCACGACGTCCTGCTGGTGTCGGACGAGGTGATTTGCGCGTTCGGCCGCGTGGGGTACGACTTCGCGGCCAAGCGGTACGGCTACCAGCCGGACATGATCACCACCGCGAAGGGGTTGACGTCGGGGTACGCGCCGCTGGGTGCGGTGCTGGCTTCGGAGCGGCTGATGGAGCCGTTCACGCACGGGGCGACGACGTTCATGCACGGGTCGACCTACGGCGGGCACCCGGTTTCGTGCGCGGTGGCACTGGCGAACCTCGACCTGATGGAGCGGGAGGACCTCTACGGCCACGTGCTGCGGCGGGAGGACGCCTTCCGGTCCACTTTGGACCGGCTGCTGGACCTGCCGATCGTCGGGGACGTGCGCGGGGCCGGGTTCTTCTACGGCATCGAGCTGGTGAAGGACAAGGCGACCAAGGAGACGTTCTCGGCGGAGGAGTCGGAGCGGGTGCTGCGGGGGTTCCTGTCCGAGGCGCTGTTCGAGGGCGGGTTGTACTGCCGGGCCGATGACCGTGCGGAGCCGGTGGTGCAGCTGTCGCCGCCGTTGGTCTGCGACCAGGCGGAGTTCGACGAGATGGAGCAGATCCTGCGGGAGGCGCTGACGCAGGCGTGGAAGCTGCTGTAGGAGTTCGGGGACGGCGCGGGGCTCGGCCTCCGGCCCCCGCTGTCCACGATACCGGCGAGCACCGACAGTTCCGGTCCTCCGGGCCGCATCGCTGACCCGATCGGGCGGCGAACCCGCATCCGGGGCTCGACCACCCGGTTCCTGAGTACCGTGGAACGCGGGGGACCGGGGAGCGGCCGGTGACCGGCCCGCCCGTGCCGCGCCGTTCGGCCGCGCACCCGGGAGGAGACACCCATGACCGCCACCACGGAAACTCCGCGCCTGCCGTTCGAACGGCCCAACGTCCTGGACATCGCTCCGCTCTTCGAGGTGCTGCGCCGGCAGGGGCCGGTGGTCGCCGTGACCACGCCCGCCGGGGATCCGGCGTGGCTGGTCACCGGGTTCGAGCAGGTGCGGGCCGCCTTCACCGATCCGCGGTTCGGGCGGTCGCACCCCGCTCCCGAAGAGGCGTCGGCGCTTTCGGAGGCCGCCATCCTCAGCCGGCCGCAAGGTGACCACGAGACCGAACACGCCGAGCACGCGCGGATGCGGCGGATGCTCGTGCCCGCCTTCTCCGCCAACCGGATCCGGCGGCTCGCCGGGCACGTGCAGGAACTCGCCGACGGCTGCTTCGATGCCATGGAGGAGGCTCGTGACGGCGAGGGTCCCGTCGACCTGCACGAACACCTGTCGTTCCCGCTGCCCGTGCTGGTCATCTGCGAGCTGCTCGGCGTCCCCTCCGAAGACCGGGAGACCTTCCGGGTGCTCTCGGACCGGATGGGGCGGATGGACATCGGGGGCGGCGCGGACGCCGCGTTCGAGGAGTTCACCGCCTACATGAGCCGGCTCGCCGCCGTCAAACGGCGCGACCCCGGGCAGGACGTCGTCTCGGACATGGTGCGCGCGCAGGCCGACGATCCCTCCTTCGGCGACGACGACGTCGCCCGGCTCGCCGCGGGCCTGTTGTTCGCCGGGCACGAGACGACCTCGAATCGGATCGACCTCGGCGTGCTCTACCTGCTCACCGACCTCGCCCGGCGGGACGCGCTGGCCGCCGACCCCGAGGGGCGGGTGCACGGCGTCGTCGAAGAGATCCTGCGGCTGGCCGCGCCGAGCGGGCTGGGCGTCCTGCGGTACGCCCACGACGACGTCGAGCTCGGCGGCGTGACGATCGCCCGCGGTGACGCCGTCGTGCTGGCGCTCGGGGCCGCGAACCGGGACCCGGCGGTGTTCCCCGCCGCCGGGACGTTCGACGCCGAGCGGAAGCCGAATTCGCACGTCTCTTTCGCCTACGGCGGCTGGTTCTGCATCGGTGCCAGCCTCGCCCGCACGGAACTGCGGGTCGTGTTCGGGTCGCTGTTCCGGCGGTTCCCGGGGTTGCGCCTGGCCGTCGGCGTCGATGAACTCCGGATCCGGGCGAACCGTGTCACCGGGGGAGTGGACCGCGTGCCGGTCCTCTGGTAGACCAACGGCGGTCGGGAGCGGAGGAACAAGACGTGACGTTGTGGGACAAGCTCGGGATGGACGACAAGCTCATCAAGGTGCTGAAGGAGATCCCGCCGGGTCCCGACGCCGAGGAGTTCGGCCGGGCGTACGTCACGATCCACCAGCTGGCCGTCGAGCTGGACCAGCGCTTCCCCGAGGTCCGCAAGCAGCTGGACGTGCCGCTGGGCGGCGGCGCGACCCGGCACGCCGGACTCGTCGAGCTGCTGGGCAAGGAACTGGTGGAGAAGATCAAGCGCTACGGCGACGTCTACCCGATCGAAGCCGCGCAGCTGTCGTCGGTGCGGTTCCGCGAGGTGCGGCTGCGCGGCCCGGGCGGCCGTGACCTGGTCGGGGCGTCGAAGACCGACCTGCCGCTGATCCGCCTGCGGCCGAAGGACTGAGGGGGTGCTCGCCCCGTCGCCGGTCCGGGTCCTGGTGGCCGAGCGCGACCCGGCGGTGCGGGCCCGCCTGAGCACCGTCCTCGACGAAGCGGACGGCATCGAGCTGGTCGGCGCGGTCCCCGACGCGGCGGCGGCCCGGGTCACGCGGCGCCGGCGGCTGCCGGACGTGCTGCTGCTGGACCTGCGACTGAGCCGGCCGGAGGAGTTCCCCCACCGGCCGGCGGTGGTGGCACTGGCCACGTTCGATTCGGACGCCGGCATCCTGCGCGCCCTCCGCGACGGCGCATCGGGATTCCTGCTGCGGTCGGCCCCGCGCCGGGACGTCGTCAAGGTGGTCCGCCTGGCGGCGGATGGCCACGTCGTGCTCTCCCCGGACGCCTCCCGCCGGTGGGTCTCGGCGGCGACCCGGCTGTCCGGCCCCCGCGACGAGCGGCTGGCGGCGGTCGACCGGCTGTCGGCCAAGGAAACGGAGGTGCTCGCGGCGGTGGGCGCGGCGCTGACGAACACCGAGATCGCCGAGCGGCTGGAACTGCCGGAGCCGATCGTGCGGGAGCACGTGGCCAGGGTGGTGCGGAAACTGGGGTGCGCGCACCGGACGGGCGCGGGGTTGCTGGCGTACGAGCGGGGGTTGTGCCGTCCGGGGCGCGAACCGGCCTGAACGGCTCTTTCCGGACGTCCGGCGCCGGGAAAGAGCCGCTCGGATCAGGTGATCAGAAGCCGGCCAGGCCGTTCGGCACGCCGACGCCCGTCGGGGCGTCATAGCCGGGGCCCGCGACGCACAGGTAGTCGCCGCCGCACTTCTTGCCGCCGCCGGCCGGGTCGTTGTTTCCCGAGGTCACGTCCGTGAACGCACCCGCGTTCGCGTACAGGCCGGCGGGCTGGACCGCTCCCGCGTGCCCCGACCGGCCGATCAGGCCCGCGACGAACGGCGCCGACGCGCTCGTGCCGCTGACCGGCAGCCAGCCGCCTGCGTCCGCGTAGTGGACCGCGAGGTCCTCGGCCGCCGCCGCCACGTCCGCGACCGTGCGCTTGCCGCAGTGGGTGTCCCGCTGCCACTTCGGCTTGGCGATGTAGGCCGAACAGCCGCTGCCGCCGTACGTCCAGGCCTGCTCCGCCCAGCCGCGCGGGGCGTCCGGGTCGCGGGCCAGCGACGTCCCGCCGACCGCGACCGTCGAGGCCAGGACGGCGGGGTAGCTCGCCGCCGTGAAGCCGCTGTCGCCGGAGGAGGCCACCACCGTCACCCCCGGGTGCTGGTAGTGGCTCGCGTACGCCAGCGCCGCACCGCCTTCCCGGGCGCCGTAGCTGTTCGAGACGACCTTCGCGCCGAGCCGCACCGCGGTGTCCTCCGTCTCGGCCAGGTCCGCGAACCCGGGCGTGTTGCCCTCCACGACCAGGATCCGGCACGACGGGCAGGCCGCCGACACCATCGAGACGTCCAATGTGGACTCCAGCGCCCAGCCGAAGCTGACCTCCGGCAGCGGCGCCGCCGCACCCTGCTGGTTCACCTTCCGGAAGCAGCCGTTCGCCGATGTGCACGGTGGCAGGCCGTACTGCGCCCGGTAGGCGGCCAAGTCGGCCTCCAGATTCGGCGCGTCGAAGGCGATCGAGATGCCGACGACGGTGTCCGGTCCCGGCGCCGCGGGCAGGCCGTAGGCCGCCGCCAGGTCGTCGGCGCCCCAGCCGGCCGCCATTGCTCGGGCCGTGCCGGGCGTGTAGGTGGTCAGGCAGTGCAGCACGCCCGCCTGCTCGGGGCACGCCGCGCGGGGTGCCGGTGCGGCACTCGCGGCCGGCGTCACCGCACCGGCGAACGTCACCGCGGCGGCCAGCGCGACCAGCCATCTTCCGTTCACTGTGGACAGTCCCCTCATGACAGGTACACGTGGTAGGCGTCGGTGATCGTCTCGGTGATCGTCGCCCCGGCGGCGTCGGCCGCCGTGACGCGCAGGGAGACGTCGAGGCCGCGGAACGCTTCCGTGGCCGCGGCGAAGTCCGCGTGGAAGACGCCGCCGCCGCGGGCGGTGACGGCCGCGTCCTGCCAGGTCGTGCCGTCGGTCGAGTACTGCACGGTCGCGGCGGTCACCGGGGCGGCGGCGCTCGCCTGCAGGTGCCCGACCGTGAGGTCCAGGCCCTGCGGACCCGCAACCGTGGACCCGTCCGGCCGCAGCCCGCCGACCGCGTACCCCAGCGTGAGCAGCGGTTCGACCGCGCAGGTGCGGTCCGGCCCGTTTTCGCCGCGCGCGCAGTACAGCGCGGGCGGCAGCGTCGCGCCCTCGACGTGCTGCGACTTCCACGTCCACTCGGTGTGGCTCGCGGTGCTCTGGTGGTACATCGGTCCGGTGCGCCCGGCGTCGATCGTGAGCCCCAGCGTCGCCGGGCCCGCGCCGGCCTCCTGCTCGAAGGCGGCTTCGAAGCCACCGGACGGTGAGCCCTCGGCGAGGGTGGTGCCGTCCTGGGTGAGCCGGTAGTGCCCGGTGATGGTGTCCCGTGCCTCGCCGTAGTACCCGAAACCGGTGTGGCCCGGCTCGTTGTCGCTGAACGGCGTGAACGAGAACCGCAGCAGGTCACCGGCCCGGGTCGCGGCCGGCAGCGTGGAGACGGTGGGCTCGCTCAGCAGCGCCACCGCACCCGTGGGGTGCAGCGGGAAGCGGTTCCAGCCCTCGGTGACCGACGTGCCGCCCCGGTAGGAGCGGAACGCTTCGTACTGGCCGCCGGCCCAGCCGGGAAAAGGGCCGGGCAGCACGTACTTCGACATCCCGCCGAACCACTCGAGGTCCGGTGCCGCCGAGACGTACTCGGTCTGCTTCCGGGGCAGCTGGATCGGGTGCGACGGCCGGCCGCCGCCGTCCTCGAAGGTGAACATGCCGCTGCGCTGGCGCAGGCCGAGCGAGGAGTACTCGCTGAAGTAGGTGGCATCCACCGCGGCGACGTCCTTCGCGGTGATCACGTACCGCTGCTGCGGAATCACGCCGATCGTCGCCTTCTGCAGCACGTATTCGTACGGCGTGCCCGGCCCGGGCGGGGACACCAGCCTGCTGTACGGGTAGGTCTGCAACGCCCCGGTGCGCACCGGGACGCTCGTCGGCGACACCGCGATCGGCACCCCGGGCCCGGCGTCGAAGTCGACGAGCAGCGCCGGGCCGGTCCTGGCGGCCCGGCGGAACAGGAAGCCGGTGTCGTCCGGCAGCGCCGGCCGCGGCGTCACCCAGGTCAGCTTGCTGGACGCCCGTTTGGCGTCGACGCGGACGGCTGCATCCGCCGTCACCGCGAACTCCGGCTGCGCGCTGAACCGCAGCTCGGTCGGGTTGCCGTCGGCGTCGGTCGTCCAGAACACGCCGAGGGCGCTGTAGTGGCCGTCCGGCACGCTGAACTTGGCCGTCCCGCCGGAGAAGTAGTTGAAGTTCTCGTCCGGGGCGAGGGTGTTGCCGTCGTCGGTGTTGTAGAGGAACGCGATGCCGGTGTCGGCGGGCTTGCCCGCGATGTCGGTGGCGTCGACCGACACCGTCCGCATCACCGAACGCGGCTGCGCGGCCTGCCGCTTCGGCGCCCCGGCGAGGGCGAACCGGGCCCCGTTCGCGAACAGCCCCTGGCCGCCGAACCGGCCGCGGGCGCTGTCCTCCTTGAACTGCCGGGCCAGCGCGGCGCCGAAGGTCGCGGTGTCCACCGGGACCTTCGCGCCCGCCAGCAGCGCCTTAACGTCGAACAGGCTCAGGTCCAGCCCGCGCCCGAGGTAGGGCAGGGCGGTGCCGGGCACCTCGTAGTCCCGGCCGCCGAGCCGCAGGTGCACCAGCGCCCGCGCCATCCCCTTTTCGGCGGCGGGCCGGACTTCGAAGGTGTCCCGGCCGTCCGGGGCGGTCCGGACGGTCACCCGGTCGCCGGTGGGCAGGGTGACGGTCGAGGGCGGCTCGGCGGCCACCGCCGCCGGCGGGGCGAGCCCGGTGAGCCCCGCCGAACCGGCGAGCAGGACCGCGAGCACCGAAAGACTTCTTCGCACTGGCACCTCCGTGTGGTGGTTGATCACCACTACCGACGAGCCGGCGGTCCCCGCCGTTGAGCCGGGTTCTCGATCTTCCGCGAATTACCCTGACCGGCCCAACGACGGACAGTGGCGTTGATCAGGACGACTCCGGCGACGCTGAGCGCGCCGCCCGCGAGGTCCACCCAGGTCGGCCTCTCGCCGAGCCAGGCGAAGGCCACCGCGAGCGCCACCGCGGGAACGAGGTAGAGGGCGGCCGTCGCGACCGTGAGCGAGTGCCGGGCCACCGCGTACCCCCAGGCGACGAACCCGGCCGCCGACGGGAACGCACCGAGGAACACCACGGCCAGTGTCGCTTCCGGCGGCGCCGTCGCGAAGGCGTGTACGGCGTCGGGCGCGAGCGGCGCGAGGAACAGCGTCCCGGCCCACATCGCGTAACAGGCGACCTCGAGCCCGGTGTAGCGCCGCAGCAACGGCTTGCTGCCGAGGTGGTAGACCGCCTGGACCGCGGCCGCGGCCAGCACGGCCCACGCCGCACCCGAGTAGCCCAGCCCGCCGCCGGTGGCGATGAGCGCGCTGCCACCGAGCGCGACCGCGCTGCCCAGCAGCTTCGCCGCGGTGAGCCGCTCGCCCAGGAACGCGGCCGCGAGCAGCGCGCTGAACACCGGCGCCACCGAGACCAGCAGGCTCGCCGTGCCCGCGGGCACGTGCACCTCACCCCAGTTGAGCAGCAGCTGGTACGCGCTCATCCCGGCCAGCCCGCAGCCCGCGATCGCCGGCAGGTCCGCGCGGCGCGGGCGGCGCACGCCCAGCACGGGGGCGGCGAGCAGCAGCACGGCCGATGCCACCGCGAGCCGGGCGAACGACAACCCGGCGACGCCGTAGCCGTCCAGGCCCACCTTGATCGCGGGGAACGCCGACGCCCACAGGACGACGGTGATGGCCAGTGCTGCGGTCGCTTTGAGCTTCACCAGTCCATCGTCGGCGGTACGATACCGAAGTACCAGTTACTCTTTCTTGTCCGATGGGAAAGCCGGACTTCATGTTGGAGCTGCGTCGCCTGCGGGTCCTGCACGGGCTCGCCCAGCACGGGACCGTGGCCGCGACGGCCGCGGCCCTGCACCTGACCGGCCCCGCCGTTTCGCAGCACCTGGCCGCGCTCGAACGCGAGGCCGGCGTCCCGCTGCTGGAGAAGCGGGGCCGCACGCTCGCCTTCACCCCCGCCGGGCGGCTGCTGCTCTCGCACGCCGAGGTAATCCTCGACGACCTCGCCGCCGCGGAGTCGGCGCTGGCCGCGGCGGCCGGGAACGGCGGCACCGGCACGGTCCGCGTCGCGGCCTTCGCCTCCGCGGCCCGGCAGCTCCTGCCGCGCGCGTGGGCCGGACCGGTGTCCCTGCGCCTGGCCGAGCAGGAACCCGACGTCGCGCTCGAGTCACTGCGCCGTCAGGACGTCGACGTGGCGGTCGTGCACAGCTATTCGCTCCTGCCGCGGGAAATCCCGCCGCGGTTCGCCGAGCGGGCCCTGCTCGACGACCCGGTGCTGCTGGCGCGCGACCCGGCCTCGCCGGGGCCGGCCGACGGCGAACCGGTGGACCTGGCCGCATTCGCGGGCCGGCCGTGGCTGGTGCCGACGGCCGACCTCTCCTGCCACGCGATGATCCAGCGGGCCTGCGGCGCGGCCGGCTTCGTGCCGGAGGTCGCCGCGGAGTCCGCGGACTTCGCCGTCCTCGTCGCGCTCGCGGCCGCCGGCGCGGGTGTCGCGCTGGTGCCCGCCATGGCGCTGCCCGCCGGAACGCCCGGCGTCAGCCTGCACCCGCTGCGGGAACCGTTGACCCGCAGGGTGTTCGCGGTGACGCGGGCGGGACTGGCGCGGCGGCCGGATGTCTCGGCGGTACTGGACCGGCTGGAGCGGGCCGCGCGCGAAGTCACTTCTTCCGGGCTTGCTCGACGGCTTCCAGGAACGCCTTGACGCGGGCCAGCTTGCCGTACCCGTAGCGGAAGGTGTTGCCCGGCAGCTTGTCGCACCCCATCGGCACGTTCGCCACGACCTCCGTGGGCGCATCCGGGGTCACGAACACGACTTCGCCGGGTTTCCCGCGGGTCGCCTCGGTGTGCTTGACGTCGGTGAGCTTCGCGACCGGGAACCGGTGCGGCTTGTCGTCGGGGAGGAAGCCCAGCACCTTCGTGGCGACCTTGAGGGTGACGGTCCGGCCGTCGAAGTGGATGGAGCGGCGGCGGTCCCGGACGTGGTGGGACGTCACGGTGCCTCCCGTGGTCAGAGCGTCCGGCAGGTGAGCGCCGGACGGGCGTCGGCACTTCCGTTCTGCGTCAGGGCGATCAGGCCGAACGTCGTGGTCTTGTCCGCGTCGAGCTTCGCGTTCCAGGCGGCGTTTTCGACCGTCACGGTGGAACCATCGACCGAGAAGGTGCCGTTCCACAAGCCGCTGATGCGGTGACCGGCGGGCAGCTGCCACCGCACGCGCCAGCCGGACAGGCCTGCGGTGCGGTCGTTGCGCACCGTCACCTCCACCTGGTAGCCGCCCGGCCAGGAGTTCGTCACCTGGTAACGCGCGGCACAGCCCAGGTCGGCGGGTGTCGTCGGCGGCGGGCTCGAGCTCGCCGGTGCCGCGGGAGCGGAGGGGACGACCGGTGCGGCCACCGGTGTGCCGTCCGGGACGATCACCGTGCCGATCACCACGCCGAGCGCCAGCAGGACCGCCCCGGCGGTGCCCGCCAGAACGAGCCGGCGTCGCGGACGGCGGACGCGCAGCAGCCGGGTTCCCGTCCGGGGCCGGGGGCGCGGCGCAGGCAGCGGACGGCCGCCGGCGACCGCTTCGAACAGCTCCTGGACCTCCGCCATGGCCGGGCGCGCGTCCGGGTCCCGCTGCAGCATGCGGGTGAGCACCTCGGCGAGCGGCCCGCGGTGCCGCGGCGGGATGGTCTCCTCCTTGGCGATGCGCAGCAGGAGGGTGATCGCGTTGTCGTCGTTGCCGAACGGGGGAGTGCCCTCCAGCGCGCGGTAGAGCGTCGCGCCGAGGGAAAAGACGTCGGCCGGGTACCCGGCTTCGCCGCCTCCGGCGACTTCCGGGGCGAGGTAGGCGGGGGTGCCGGCGATGAACCCGCCCCCGGTCACGGTGCCTTCGCCGGTGGCCCGCGAGATGCCGAAGTCGGCGATCTTCGCGACGCCGGACTCGTCGAGCAGGACGTTGCCGGGGGTGACGTCGCGGTGCACGACCCCCTCGGCGTGCGCGGCCGCGAGCGCGGACGCGATCGGCGCGCCGATGCGCGCCACCTCCTCGGCGGGCAGGGTCTCGCGGTCGGCCAGGATGTCCGCCAGGCTGCGCGACGGCAGGTATTCCATCACCAGGTAGGGCCCGCCGGGCGCCTCGACGACATCGTGCACCGTGATCGCGTGCGGGTGGCGCAGGCGCGCGGTCAGCCGCGCTTCGCGCAGGGCGCGCGCGCTCGCCTGGGCGCTCGCGGCCGGCCCGAGGGTGGCGTCGTAGTCCAGCTGCTTGACCGCGACGACCCGGTCGAGCCGCTCGTCGCGGGCGCGCCAGATGACGCCCATCGAGCCCTGGCCGATCCGCTCGGCCAGCCGGTAGCGCCCGGCGATCAGCTCTCCTGCGTCGGTCACGCGACCTCCCCGGCTTTCCCCAGAGCACACGGATGCGGGCAGCGATCGGTTCGAGCCTAACGGCCTGTCCGCCGCCGCGCGACGGACAGGCCGGGCTCAGGCGCCGGGCCGGTGCAGCTGGTCCCACGCCGGGACGTACGGCGTGAACCGCAGCTTCATCCCGGCCTCGCCCGGCAGCTTGTCCGCCTTGCGGGCGTTGCAGCTGCGGGCCGTGCCGCCGCACGCGGCGACCGTGTTGAGCCAGTCGGTCCGGGCGCCGCCGCGGCTCAGCGGCGTCACGTGGTCGATCGTGGTCGCGCGCTGCCCACAGTAGGCGCAGCGGTACCCGTCACGGACCAGCACCCCGCGCCGGGACCAGCGCGGCGGCTGGGTATATCGCCACTTCATGACGACGTACCGCAGCAACCGCACGATCTTCGGGCGCGGGAACAGCCCGTACGCGAGGCCCTCCTCGGCCTCGTGGATCTCGGCGACGTGCCGGACGAGCATGCGGATCGCGTGCGGGACCGACACGGTCTGCAGCGGCTCGTAGCCGGCGTTCAGGACGAGCACCTTCACAGCGCACCTTTTCCTTCGTGAAATCCGGAAAACTTGTGCGCAACATCGTCGCCGAGTGGCTTGACCTGCGTCAATCGTGTTTCACCGCAGGGGATGGCTGCGGAAGAACCGCCAGATGACCGGGGTGGCGTCGATCACCGTCGGCGTCGCGGAGTCATTGTTGGGCCGGGTGCTCGGCCAGACGTGCCCGGCCCCTTCCACGCGGTAGTGCTCGAGGGCACCGCGCCGGTCGCAGCCGAGCCACTTCTCGGCGACCACCCCGGCGACCGGCGTCCACGACACCGGGTCCGGACGGCAACCGTCCCTTGTGGACCAAGCGGCCAGCCAATCGGGGATCGACGGCAGGCCCTTCGCCGGGTTGCCGTCGTAGGGGATGGTCGTGTCGGCGGTGCCGTGGAAGTCGAGGATCGGCACCGATCGGCTCGGGTGGCAGGCGCCGCCCTGCGGGTAGAACGCGCCGGACACCGGCGCGAACGCGGCGATGCGGCCGGGCAGGCGGCAGGCGAGCACGCCGACGAACCCGCCGCCGTTGGACTTGCCCGCCGCGTAGATCCGCCGGTTGTCGACGCACAGGGTGCGCTGCAGCGCGGTCAGCAGGTCGCTGGTGAACAGCACGTCGTCCGCGGCGGCCGAGTAGGGCGCCCCGGTCCACGCGGACTCGCCGTCGGTGCCGATCAGGCCCTGCGGGTAGACCGCGATCGCGTCCAGCGCCGAGAAGCCGGACAGCTCCTCCTGGTACTGCGACGTGCGCTTGTGCCCGTGGAAGGACAGCACCAGCGGGTACGGCCGGTGGGGGTCGTAGCGGGCGGGCAGGTGGACGGTGTACTCGCGGTCCAGGCCGCCCGAGGTGACGTGCCGGGTGGTCGTCACCCCGGCCGGGAAGCCCGCGGGACGGCCGCAGCCGGTGGTGCGGACGGGGTGGTCGGCGACGCCGGCCGCGGCGGCGGGCGCGGCGAAGGCGGTGGTCAGGGCACAGGCCGCGGCGAACGTGGCCGCCCACCGGGTGAAGCGTCCGGGCACTCGATCCTCCTTGATCGACAGCAGGGCGTGGTCAGCATCACACCGGGAGCCGCCGGGCGCGCCATTGCGTTCATAAAGTGCGCGAGCGGATCTGTCGGAGCCGCTCGGTAGGATCGACCCAACCTCGGCCGTCGGACACGCGGAAGGAATGGAAGTGACTGCCCCGATCGAGACGCTGGAGTTCCAGTCGGAAGCGCGTCAGCTGCTCCAGCTGATGATCCATTCGATCTATTCGAACAAGGACACGTTCCTGCGGGAACTGGTGTCCAACGCCTCCGACGCCCTCGACAAGCTGCGGCTGGAGTCGTACCGCGACAAGGACCTCGAAGCGGACACCTCCGACCTGCACATCACAATCGAGACCGACCCGGAGGCGCGCACCCTCACCGTCCGCGACAACGGCATCGGCATGACCCGTGACGAGGTGGTCGCCCTGATCGGGACGATCGCCAAGTCGGGCACCGCGGACTTCCTGACCAAGCTGAAGGAGGCCAAGGACGCGGCGGCTTCGCAGGACCTGATCGGGCAGTTCGGCGTCGGGTTCTACGCGAGCTTCATGGTCGCGGACAAGGTCACCCTGGTGACGCGCCGCGCGGGCACCGACGAGGGCGTCCGCTGGGAGTCGAGCGGCGAAGGCACCTACACGATCCAGCCGGTCGAGGACGCGCCCCAGGGCACCGCGGTCACCCTGCACCTCAAGCCCGAGGACACCGAAGACCACCTCTACGACTACACGTCCGCGGCGAAGATCCGCGAGATCGTCAAGCGGTACTCCGACTTCATCACCTGGCCCATCCGCATGAAGGGCGAGGGTGAAGACGCCGAGGTCGAGACCGTCAACTCGATGAAGGCGCTGTGGGCGCGCTCGTCGAGCGAGGTCACCGAGGACGAGTACCACGAGTTCTACAAGCACGTCAGCCACGACTGGCAGGACCCGCTGGAGACCATCCGGCTGCAGGCCGAGGGCACGTTCGAGTACCAGGCGCTGCTGTTCCTGCCCTCGCACGCGCCGATGGACCTGTTCCTGCGCGAGCGCAAGCGCGGCGTGCAGCTCTACGTCAAGCGCGTCTTCATCATGGACGACTGCGAGTCGCTGGTGCCGGAGTACCTGCGGTTCGTCAAGGGCGTCGTCGACGCGCAGGACCTCTCGCTCAACGTCTCGCGGGAAATCCTGCAGCAGGACAGGCAGATCCAGCTGATCCGCCGTCGCCTGGTGAAGAAGGTCCTCTCGACGGTCAAGACGATGATGACCGCCGACGCCGAGAAGTACGCGACGTTCTGGCGCGAGTTCGGCCGGGCGGTGAAGGAGGGCCTGCTCGACGACTTCGAGAACCGCGAAGCCATCCTCGAGATCTCCTCGTTCGCCTCGACGCACGACAGCGAGAAGCCGACTTCGCTGCGCGACTACGTCTCGCGGATGAAGGACGGCCAGGAGCACATCTACTACATGACCGGCGAATCGCGGTCCGCGATCGAGAACTCGCCGCACATGGAAGCGTTCCGCGCCAAGGGCTACGAGGTGCTGGTGCTGACCGACCCGATCGACGAGATGTGGGTCGACGCGGTGCCGGGCTTCGACGGCAAGCAGTTCCAGTCGATCGCCAAGGGCCAGGTCGACCTCGAGTCGGAAGAGGACAAGAAGGCCACCGAGGTTGCCCGCGAACAGCAGAACAAGGACTTCGAGAGCCTGCTGACCTGGATGGGCACGGCGCTGGGCGAGACGGTCAAGGAGGTCCGCCTGTCGTCGCGGCTGACGACGTCGCCGGCCTGCATCGTCGGTGACACCCACGACCTGACCCCGACGCTGGAGAAGATGTACCGCGCGATGGGGCAGGAGCTGCCGCCGATCAAGCGCATCCTCGAGCTCAACCCGGAGCACGCGCTGGTCACCGGGCTGCGCGAGGCACACGCGGCCCGCCCGGAAGACGAAGGCCTGGCCGAGACGGCCGAGCTCCTCTACGGCATGGCCCTGCTGGCCGAAGGCGGCGAGCTGGCCGACCCGTCCCGGTTCATCAAGCTGCTCGCCGGCCGCCTGGAGAAGACCCTCTGACCCGTAACCCGCGTGATTGAACCCGTGACTCGCGTGATCGGGGCCGGAACTCGCCGGTTCCGGCTCCGATCACGCGAGATCCGGCTTTGGTCACGCGGGTTCGGGTTCTGAGCACGCGGGTTCCGGATTTCGTCAGGGGGCCGCGTTCATCAGGTCCAGGGCGCTTTGCTGGCGGGCCGCGTCGGTCTGGTCGAGCGGGCCGGCCCAGAGCAGGCCGTAGGCGTCGGCGCTGTTGCGGTCGTTCGCGTACGCCGAGTTCGCCTGGCGCTGCAGGTAGGCCGTGTACGGGTGGTCCGACAGGGCCGTGTTGAGTACCGCCAGGTCCCGGGCGTACACGCCCTTGAACGTCGGGCCGTCCGCGCCGCCGCCGCCCGCCGTCTCACCCGGGTCGCGGAGGATGCCGCCCGGGTTCAGGCTCGCGTTCGTCGTCGACGCGTTCGCCATCGTGCGGGCCTTCGTCAGCAGGCTCGTGTCGCCGGTGGCGCGGGAGAGCTCCACCAGCGCCACCAGCGGCACGCCCTGGTTGTACGACCACACCGCCTGGCCGTTGTTGGCGCAGGCCGAGGTCAGACCGTCGTTGACCAGGTTGGAGCCGTTGATCATCCCGCTGCCGGCGAACCAGGACCAGCCCGCCCGGGCCCGCGCCAGGTACACCGTGTCGCCCGGGATGCGGTTGTGCAGAGCCGCGTTCAGCTGGATGTACAGCGAGTTCGGGATGGCGTTCTTGTAGGTGCGGCTCGTGCTCCACCACACCCCGCCGCCGCAGACGCCGTCCCAGTAGGCGAACATGTGGTCGGCGTCGGCGCGGGCGGTGTTCAGGTACTTGCCGTCGCCGGTCAGGTCGTAGGCGTCCACCCACGCCAGACCCCACCACCCGGTGTCGTCGAGGTAGTCGTTGCGGAACTGGCCACCCTGGGCGGCGAGGTTCTTCGTGTACGTCGTGTCGATCGCGTAGCGGTAGCTGCCCATGCCGCTGATCCGGATGTTGTCGATGACCGCGGTGAGCGCGTTCGCCGAGTTCCACCACCCCGTTGTGTCGAACAGGCCGGTGCCGAGGTTGTACCGCTCCATCAGTGCCGTCGCGGCCGCGGTCCGGCGGTCCCAGGCGTTCCACGTCGGACGCGCCCAGCCGGTGCAGGCGATCGTGCCGGACCCCGCGGGCTGCCCGCACGCCCGCAGCAGGCCGACGCCCTTGTTCGCCCAGTCGTCGGCGTTGTACATCAGGGTTCGCCAGCCCGTCGCGCCGGACGGCGTGGCGGTGTCGCCGAGCTTGCTGCCCGACGCCCAGGTGCGCCCGGCGTCGAACGAGCGGTCCAGCCAGACGTGGTCGCCTGCCGCACCTCCGGTGATCGCCGCCCAGCCCATGGCGTCACCGTCGTCGAGGTGCAGGGCGATCCGGCGACCGCCGACACCGGTGGTGGAGCCTTCGCGGTCACCCGGCGACGACGCGGGATCCCGGGCGTCGCAGTACTTGTTGCAGATCGTCGCGGCGGCCGCGGCGGGGGTGGCAGCCGGTGTGGCGGTCGGCGTTGCGGCCAGAACGAGGGACAGCAGGGGAATGAGGAAGTGCATCAGTCACCTTCCGCGCTGAAGGGCGATGCTCCCCATTTTCCGGTGCCGATATTATTGGTCCAGTCCTTTGCGAGACAGGTTGCGGACAGGAATTCCCCGCCGCCGACGGCGCGCGGTGGCCGGGAAGGTGAGCCGCGCGGACGCTTGAGCCCGTGGCCGCGCGGGTATCCCCGGCCCATGACGAACCTCGACGACACGACGACCGCGAAACTCGACGAATTCGTGCTCGCCCGGCTCGCGGAGGACGAAGAGCGCGTCCGGGCCGGCGAACTGCCGCTGATCGACGAGGCCGAACGCCGCGGGCGGCTGCGGATCATGTACGCCGACGACGGCGACGGGCTGATCCTCGCCGGCGGGCCGGTCGAGGCGATGGAGGACCGGCACCCGGTGCCGTTCGCGGAGAAGGCCGAGTTCCTGCGCCGCGAGATCCGCGACGCCCACGACGACGCCTCGGTCAAGCTGATCGCGTCGGTGTACGAAGCCCACCCGGACTGGCACGACGAGTGGCGCCCGTGACCGATGCGGATCTTCGCCGACCGGGAGGACGGCGGCCGCCGGCTCGCGGATGAACTGCGGAGCCGGTCCTGGGCCGACCCGGTCGTGCTCGGGCCGGCCCGCGGCGGGGTGCCGGTGGCCGCCGTCGTCGCGCGGCGGCTGGGCGCCGGACCGGACGTGGCGGTCGCCCGCAAGATCGGCGCGCCGGGCCGCCGCGAGTACGGCGTCGGCGCGGTGACCCCGGACGGCCCGGCGATCTACGACGAAGCCGGCTTGCGCGCGCTGAGGTTGACCGCCGCGCGGCCGGCCGAAGCACCGGCCGCTCTCACCGGCCGTGACGTCCTCCTGGTCGACGACGGGCTCGCGACCGGCGTCACCGCGACGGCGGCGCTGCGCGACCTACGCGCGGCTCTTCCCCGCAAGCTCGTCTTCGCGGCACCCGTCGCCGCACCCGGCGCGGTGACGCGCTGCTCCACCCGGGGCGCCCCAGATTGACCGGGTGGGTGACGGGGTATCACCCGATGGGGGCACCGACCGAAGAGGCGGGAGCGGGATGAGCGAACGGGACGGGCTCGGCGCGGCAGCGCGCGGGCTGCGGCAGTACCTGCTGGCCGTCGCGGCCAAGCTGGACGCGCCCGCGTGGTTCTGCGAGGTGGACGTCCCGGCCGGCGCGTACGTCGCACTCGAGCGACGGCTCGCCCGCTTCCCGCACCACGAAACGGCCCTGCTCTGGGACGAGCGCGACGGCTGGGCCGCGGCGGTCGAGTCGGCCACCGGCGACGAGGTCATCGTGCTCGCGTACCTGGGCGAGGACGTCCTGCCCGCACCCGAGGCCGTTGTGGACTTCGTCGCGGGCTTGTACGGGGAGAAGTACCCGGGCCGCCCGGACCCGCCGGACTTCCGCAGACCCGGCACCGCGGACGGCTTCGACGACCGCCTGGCCGCCTACGCGGGTGACCCCGTCGGCCGGGCCTGAGTCACCGCGCCGGCAGTACGCAGAACTCGTTGCCCTCCGGGTCCGCGAGCACGATCCACGGGTCGTCGGGCGGGTCGTCGAGGACCTTCGCGCCCAGCATCACCAACCGCTCGACCTCGGCCAGCAGCTCCGGTTTGCGGCAGTCGACCGCCACGGCCAGCACGCGCGCCCGCGTCATGCGCCCGCCACGATCCGGTTCACGGCTTCGGCGACCAGCACCGGCTCGGACACCGTCACCGTCAGGCCCGGGTGGCGGATGCGGCCCCACGGGTCGATGCCCCGGACCGGCTCCCGGAACCGCAGGCACACGCCGCCCTGCGTCGTCGTCCCGAAGGTCAGGCCGCGGTCGGCGAGGGACAGCCGGGGGCCCAGCACCCGCAGCGGGTGGTACGGGCCGGTGGCTTCGGCGCCGGCCAGGTTGCTCAGCGGGGTCTCCACCAGCCACGGTCCGAACCGGACGCGCAGCCCCGCCGCGTCCAGGTCCAGCCCGGCCCGCGGGCCCAGGATCCGGTGCAGCCACGCCGGTCCGGCGAAATCCGCGTGCAGCCGGTAGTGCACGACGACGGCCTCGGTCGTGGTCATGCGCCGCCGCCGAGGGGCGGGACGTCGGGTTCGTCGTCGGCCGGGAGTTCGGGGTCGCGCCAGTCCTCGGCGCGGGACGGGCCGTTGCCCTGCAGGGTCCCGCGCAGCTCGGCTTTCCGGGCGTCGTCCTCGCGCGGCGAATGCTGATCGCTCTCGCGGTGCATGGCAACCTCCTTGACGCGGTGTTCTTCCCCGGCTACCCGGTGTCCGGCCACCGAAACGGCCGTGCTCAGCGTGCGGCGGCCCGGTCCCGGTTGACCGCCCGCGCCGCGACGATGCCCAGCACCAGCGCGGCGGCCGCGGTCAGTCCGTGCAGCCAGTTGTCCGCCCAGTTCAGGTTGATCGGGTCCTCGGGGTTGACGAACGCGGTGGCGAGGATGCCGTAGGCGGTCATCCCGGTGAAGCCGACGAACAGCACCCAGCAGTAGATGATCGCCCCGGTGCGCCGGGTCGCCGCGAGCAGCCCGAGCACCCCCACCGCCGTGTGGACCAGGTTGAGCAGCGGGGTGACGCTGAAGATCCAGACGGCGCGGCTGGTCTCGTGGCCGACCGCGGCGGTTTCCGGGGTCAGGAACCCGGCGATCCCCAGCGCGAGGTACAGCAGCCCGATGACGGCGACGACCGGGCGGAGCCAGGACGCGGCGCGGGTGCGTGGTTCCGCGGAAGGCCGGAATTCGGCAGAAGACATGGGGTGCTCCTTCCCTCCCCGGCCGGATACCCCGGCACGCCTGCGGAAAACGGACAAGTGGAAGGGGCCGGACGGCGGGCTGGGAAGCCGCCGCCCGGCCCGCGGCCGGGGCCCGCGCCGGTCCCTGCAGCCAGGACGCGGGTCCCTGGTCTCAGGGGGAGCGCCAGTCGTGCCCGCGGTAGGCGGTCCCGTGCTGGGCCCCCATCAGCAGCAGGCCGCCGTCGACGACCAGCGACGTGCCGGTGATGTAGCCGGCCGCCGGGGTGGCCAGGAACGCGACCGCGGCCGCCACCTCGGCCGCGTGGCCGGGGCGGCCGAGCGGGATGCCGGGCCGGTCCTGTTCGCGCGGATCGGCGTCGGTCTGGCCGGTCATCGGCGTGGAGATCTCGCCGGGTGCCACCGAGTTCACCGTGATGCCGTGCTCGGCCAGTTCCAGCGCGAGCACCTGGGTCAGCGCGCCCGCCCCGGCCTTCGCGGCGCAGTAGGGCGCGGCGCCGACCCGCGGGACGTGCTCGTGGACGCTGGTGATGGTGATGATCCGGCCGCCGCGCCCGGCGTCGATCATGTGCCGGGCCGCGCGCTGCGAAAGCAGGAAGACGCCGTCGAGGTCGACGTCGAGGACCTGACGCCACTTTTCGTAGTCGAGGTCCACCGCGAGCTCGCTGCTGCCCGTGCCGGAGCAGTTGACCAGGACGTCGATCCCGCCGAGGTCGTCGGCGAACGCATCGATGACGTCGGCGGCGGCGGGCAGGCCGGTCAGGTCGAGCTGCCGCACGTACGCACCGACCCCGCGCGACCGGGCCTCCTTGGCGGTCTCCTCGGCCCCCTCGGCGTCCGAGTGGTAGGTGATGCCGACGTCCAGGCCGCCGCCGGCGAGGGCGGCCGCCACGGCGCGGCCGATGCCGGAGTCGGCGCCGGTGACGACGGCGCGCCTCGGCGAAGGGGCTTCGGCGGGCAGCGGAGCCGGGAGCGACACGGGGATCTCCTTTCGTCCCCGGTCGGCTACCACCCCCTCCGGCGACTAGGAGCTGTCCTGTAAGTCATCGGAGCCAGAGGATGATGGCTGCGATGGTGAGTTCGGCCTGGAAGTAGGCGGCGCGTTTGGCGTAGCGGGTGGCCAGGTCGCGGAACTGCTTGAGCCGGTTGAAGCAGCGTTCGACTACGTTGCGCTGCTTGTAGACCTCAGCATCGAACGTGGGTGGTCGCCCGCCACGAGCACCTTTGGCGGCGCGGCGGGCGATCTGGTCATCGCGTTCCGGGCTGACGAAGGCGATCCGCCGGTCCCGCATCGCCCGGCGGGTCGAAGGGTGCGAATACGCCTTGTCCGCCATCACCGCGTCCGGGCGGCAGCGGGGTCGGCCTGGTCCGATCCGGGCGACGCTGATGCCATCCAGCAGCGGCAGCAACTGCGGGTTATCTCCCGCTTGACCCGGTGTGAGCAGGATTCGCACTGGCAGCCCTCGGCCTTCGACGGCGAGGTGGATCTTGGTGCTCAGTCCGCCGCGGGACCGGCCGAGTCCTTCCCCATCACAGGCGATGGCTTCGATTCCGTCGCTGCATCCCCCTTTTTGCGGGCGCCAGCGGCGTGCTGGTGGGCCCGGACCACGCTGGAGTCGACCGAGATGATCCATTCGAGGTCGCCGACGGCGTCGTCTTTGACGATCACCCGGTCAAGGATCCGATCCCAGGTCCCGTCCTTGGTCCACAACCGAAGCCGCTCATGCGCGGTCTTCCACGGCCCGTAGCGATCTGGCAGGTCACGCCAAGGGGCGCCGGTGCGCAGCTTCCACAGGATCGCGTTGATGACCTGGCGGTGATCCCGCCACCGCCGCCCACCGCCCTGCTGCGGTGGCAGCAACGGCTCGATCACCGCCCACGCCTTCTCCGTCAACTCACCGCGACCAACCACCGCGCACAACTACCAGAGGTCCAGCTCAACCGCTTACAGGACACGCCCTAAACGCGGTGGCCGCGGGGTATGCCGTCCGGATGAGACTGGCCGTGCTGGACATCGGGTCGAACTCCGCTCAGCTGCAGGTGGTGGACGTGTCGGCCGGGGCGCCACCGCTCCCGGCGCACGCGGTCAAGGCACCGACGCTGCTGGCCGAGGAACTGCTGCCCGACGGGACGCTGAGCGACACCGGGATCGAGCGGGTGACCGCCGCGGTCGGGCAGGCGGTGGACGCGGCGGTGCGGCTCGGCGTCGACCAGCTCTACCCGTTCGTCACCGCGGCGGTCCGCGACGCGGTCAACCGCGACGAGGTGATCGACCACATCCAGGCCGGGGCCGGGATCCGGCCGCAGTTCCTCTCCGGCGAGCAGGAGGCCCGGCTGACGTACTTCGCGGCCCGCCGCTGGTACGGCTGGTCGGCCGGGCGGCTGTTGCTGATCGACATCGGCGGCGGCTCGATGGAGCTGGTGCTCGGCCGGGACGTCGAGCCCGAGCTGGCCGTCTCGCTCCCGCTGGGCGCCGGCCGGCTCACCCGCGAGTTCCTCACCGCCGACCCGCCGACGCGACGGCAGCTCAAGGCGCTGCGCCGGCACGTCCGCGACACCCTGTCGGAGGTGCTGGACCGGCTGCGCTGGGAAGGCCCGCCGCGCCGGGTCGTCGCGACGTCGAAGACGTTCAAGCAGCTGGCCCGCCTGACCGGTGCCTCGCCCCAGCGCAAGGGCCCGTTCGTCACCCGGGAGCTGGTGGTCGCGGACCTGCGTGGGTGGATCCCGCGGCTGGCCCGTGTCCCGGCCGCGGAACGCGCGGGCCTGCCCGGCATTTCGAAGCCGCGGGCGCGGCAGGTGGTGGCCGGCGCGGTGGCCGCGGAGGTGGCGTTGTCGGCGCTGGACGTCCCGAGCGTCGAGGTCTGCCCGTGGGCGCTGCGCGAGGGAATCCTGCTGCGGCACCTGGAACAGCTCGGCGAGACGACGCCGTTGCCCCTGCAGCCGCTGACGCGCCACCCGGACGCCACGGTCCGCCCGCTTCACCCGGCGGGGGAGCAGCCGGTGCCGTCCTGAACGTGTGTCGGCGGCCGGGCCGGGTAACCGCGCGGTTCCCCGAAACGGAAGGAGGGTTCCCGTGAGCAAGCCGAACCCGATCGAACTGCAGAAGTACCTGGCCGGCGTCGACTACCCGGCGAAGCGCGACGACCTGGTGCGGGCGGCCGAGAAGAACGGCGCCGACTCCGGCACCCTGGACGTCGTGCGCCGCCTGCCGGACCGGACGTACGAGGGGCCGAGCGGCGTGAGCAAGGAGATCGGCGGCTGACCTCGTGACTCGTTCCTGGCGCCCGGCGTCAGGAACGAGTCAGCTCCACGGGGTCCGGGCGCACGCCCGGGACGGCGAGGGCCGTCACCGCGCGGCAGACGTCGGCGGGGTCGATCGTCTCCAGGCACGGGTGACCGGGAACCGGGCACACCCGCGCGCGGGTGGCGCGGCAGGGCGCGTGCTGGTCGCCGAGCACCACCGTGGGCACGCCGTAGGGCGCCCACCGCTCGGGCGGCACCACCGGGGCGAACAGCGACACCACCGGGGTGCCCGCGGCCGCGGCGAGGTGGGCGGGTCCGGTGTTCGGCGCCACCACGACCTGCGCGCCGGACAGCACCGCCGCCAGCTCCGCCAGTGACGTCCGGCCGCCGAGGTCCACCGCCGCCGTCCCGGCCACTTCGCGGGTCAGCGCGCGTTCCGAGGGCGCACCCGTCACGAGCACCCGGTGCCCGTCGGCGGCCAGCGCCCGCACCGTCTCGCGGCTCCACGCCGCCGACGGCTGGCGGGCGGGCACCGAGGCCGCGGGGTGCAGCACGACGTAAGCGCCGCCGCCGGTCAGCCGGGCCATGTCCGGCAGCGGGCGCCGCAGCGTCAGGGCACCGTGGTCGTCCGGCGGCAGCGCGAACCCGGCCGCCTCGGCGAGGGACAGCATGCGGACCGGCTCCGGCGGGTCCCCGTCGACCCGGTGGCGCAGGTCGAGCAAGCTGCCGGGGTAGTCCTCGGAGATCGCGCCGATCCACGGCACCCCGGCCTGCCGCAGCAGCAGGGCCAGGGGCAGTGGCGACTGGTGGAACGACGTCAGGACCAGCGCGCGGTCGAACGCCTTCGAGCGGACCAGCCCGACGAACGCGCCGGTGTCCTCGGCGGTCACCGGGGGTGGTTCGGGGTCGATCCAGGGCGCGGTCCAGGTGAGCACCTCCGCCACCCCCGGCAGGAGTTCGCCGGCGGCGCGGCCGTGCGGTCCGGTCAGCAGCGTCACCCGCGCGCCGGACGCGGCGACCGCGCGGACGCAGGGCCCGGCGAGCAGGACGTCACCGAGGTTGTCCTGGCGGGCGACGAGCACCCGGGTCATCCGGCGACCCCGGCGACACGCAGCGCCTCGGACAGGTCACGGGCGACGGCGGCGTGCCGGCGGGCCTTCGCGATTTCGGGCTCGAGCGTGCGGTGCGTCGGCACCAGCACCGCGCGGGCCCCGGCCGCGAGGGCGGCGTCGACGTCGGCGCCGGTGTCGCCGATGACCACACAGGACGCGGGGTCGACGCCGAGCTCGCCGGCGGCCCGCAACACCATGCCGGGGGCCGGTTTGCGGCACGCGCAGCCGTCGCCGTCGTCGTGCACGCAGACCTGCCAGGTGCCGAACGGGCCGAAGAGCTCCTGGACCCTGGCGTTCACCGCGTCGAGCTGCTCCGGGGTGATCAGTCCTTTTGCGACACCGGACTGGTTGCTCACCACGCCGACCGGGATGCCGCGCTCGCGCAGGCCCTGCACCAGTTCGACCGCGCCGGGCACCGGGCGGACGCCGTCCGGGTCGTTCAGGTAGGGGACGTCGACGATGAGCGTGTCGTCCCGGTCGAACAGCACCGCCACCGGTGGCCGCGGCCGGCGGGCCGCGAGCTCGCCGCGCAGCCGGTGGTAGCACGCGGCCGGCGGGATCAGGGCGCTGGTCACGACCATCCGCGCCACCTCGCCGGGCGTGCGCGGGCCCGGCAGGATCCGCCGGGTGGCGAACTCCGCGGTCAGCCCCGCCCAGACGCCGGCGGCGAGCAGCGCCTTCCCGCGCTGCCGCAGCACCGGCAGGGCGAGCGCGGCCAGACCGGCCACTGTGGACAGTGCGTGCAGGCCGAGGCGGCCGGGACCGGCGCCGGTCCGCTGCCGCCAGAGCACGCCGTGCTTGGCCCGCATCAACGCGTTGTCGGCGTTGCCGCGCTGGGCCTTGAGGCTGTAGAAGAACCCGGCCCGCCGGGCCGGGTGCGTGGTCAGCCGTTCGCCCTGGTCGATCCGGTGCCCGGCTTCGGCGACGCGCAGCGCGAGGTCGGAGTCCTCGCGGAAGGCACGGGGGAAGCGCTCGTCGAAGCCGCCCGCTTCGACGAGCGCGGCGCGCCGGTAGGCCATGTCCGCGGTGATCCACCGCGCGTGCTCGAGGCCCGCGGTGCCGCGTTCATCGTCGGTGGGCCGCCGGTCCGCGGGCAGCGGGACGGTGATCCGGCCCTGGGAGGCGGCCACGTCCGGCGGCAGCGCGGCGAGGTCGCGTTCGAGCTGCCGCGCCCAGTCCGGGGCGAGCACGACGTCGTCGTCGACGAACGCGATCCACTCGCTCTGCGCCGTGCGCCAGCCGAGGTTGCGGGCCGCCGCCGGTCCGCGCCCGCCGGAGCGGACCACGCGGACACCGGCGGGGACGTCCAAACCGGACCCGCCGGGCCGGTCGTCGACGACGACGATTTCCGACGGCCGCGGATCCGGGCCGTCGAGCAGGGTTTCCAGAAGCGGCCGAAGCGTGTCCCGGCCCGTCGTGGGGATCACCACGGTGTAGTCGAGCGTCACCGCCACCGGATACCCCGGGTCGTGGGGGCCAAACGGCGTGTCGAAGGGCGCTGCCCCGGGTAACCGGCGGGCGACGAGAAGGAGGTGCGGATGACCGCGGGAACGATCGAAATCCGGAACCCGGCCGACGGCAGCGTGGTGGGCACGGTGCCGGCCGCGGGCGACGGCGAAATCGACGCGGCGCTCGCGCGGGCCCGCCGGACGTCGTGGGCGAAGACCGCGGCCGCCGAGCGAGGCGCGCTGCTGCACACCGCGGCGGAACGGCTGCGGGCGCACGCCGACGAACTGGCGAAGACGAACGAAGCCGAGACGGGGAAACCGCGCGACGAAGCCCGCGAAGGCGTGCTCGCCGGCGCGGGGACACTGGACCAGTACGCGGAACTCGGCCCGGTCCACCGCGGCCGCAGCCTGCTCGGCGACGTCGGCGCGACGGACCTGATGGTGCCCGAGCCGTACGGGGTCGTCGTCGCGCTGACGCCGTGGAACGACCCGGTGGCGGTCGCCTGCGGGCTCCTGGGCGCGGCGCTGGCCACCGGGAACACGGTGGTGCACAAGCCGAGCGAACGCGCACCGCACACCGGGCAGCTGCTCGGCGAGGTGCTGGGCGGCGTGTTCCCGGAGGGCGTGCTGCAGACCTTGCAGGGCGACGGCGGGGTCGGCGCGCTGCTGGCCATGCGGTCCGACGTCGACCTCATCGCCCACGTCGGCAGCACGGCGACCGGCCGGTCGATCGCGGCGAGCGCGGCCGCGACGGGCGCGAAGACCCTGCTGGAGAACGGCGGCAACGACCCGCTGGTGATCGACGAGGACGTCGACCCGGTGTGGGCGGCAGGCCAGGCGGCGCTGGGGTCGTTCGCCAACTCGGGGCAGATCTGCGTCGCGGTGGAGCAGATCTACGTGTGTTCGGCGATCGCCGAGCCGTTCCTGGCGGCGCTGGTGAAGGAAGCCGAGGCACGCACCCTGGCCCCGCTGGTGGACCGGCGGCACCGGGACCACGTGCATTCCCACGTGGCGGACGCGGTGTCGCGTGGCGCGAAGGTGCTGACAGGCGGCTTCACCCCGGACGGTCCCGGCGCGCACTACCCGGCGACGGTGCTGACCGGCTGCGGGCCGGAGCTGCGGGTGATGACGGAGGAGACGTTCGGCCCGGTGGCCCCGGTGCAGGTGGTGGAGAGCTTCGACGACGGACTCGCCGAGGCGGCAAAGGGTGAGTACGGCTTGGCGGCGACGGTGCTGACGGCATCGATGGCCCACTCCCAGCGCGCGTGGCGCGAACTGCCGGCGGGGACGGTGAAGGTGAACAACGTGTTCGGCGGCGCCCCGGGCGGGGCGGCGCACCCGCGCGGGCGGAGCGGGAGCGGGTACGGGTACGGGCCGGAACTGCTGGACGAGATGACGCAGACGAAGCTCGTGCACATCGCGCCGCCGGCATGACGGAGGAGCGGGGGAGAGGCGAGGACCGGCCGGGGGAGACGGGAAGCGGCGGCGGCTCGGCGGCGGCGGATGGTGCCGGGCCGGCGCGGCCGGGCGGGAGCTCCCGTACCGACCGAGGCCGGCGTCGCCCGTCCGCGGCCGGCCGGTTCGTCGGCATGCTGCGGACCCGCGCCGCAGTCCTCGCCGCCCCCGAAGCCGACGAACACCACGACCGCACGCCGATCGGCTGGTTCGCCCGCGCCGTCCGCGTTCCCGGGCGGGAGCGGCGGATCCTCGTCCAGAGCGCCAAGGCCACCTTCGCCGCGACCGCCGCCTGGTTGCTCGCCACGCTCGTCCTGCGGCTTCCGCAGCCCTTCCTCGCCCCCTACGCCGCCGTCTTCCTCGTCGAAGCCACCGTCTACCGGTCGCTGCGGGGGTGGCTGCAGCAGGTCGGCTCCGTGGCCTCCGGTGTCCTGCTCGCCGCCGTCGCCGGGCAGCTCATCCCGTCGCAGGCCGTGGCGCTCGCCGCCGTCGTCTTCCTCGGGCTGCTCGCCGGCAGCTGGCGGCGGTTCGGCGATGCCGGCGTCTGGGTCGGTGTCACCGGCATGCTCGTCGTCTCCTACGGCACCGCGCGCGAGCCCGTCCTGCTCGGCGACCGCCTGCTCGAAACCGCGCTCGGTGCGGCCATCGGCGTCGCCGTCAACACGCTGATCCTGCCGCCCCTCTACGGCGAACGGCTCGCCGCGGCCGCCGGGCGGCTCGGGAAGGCCCTCGCGGGCCTGCTCGAAACGATGTCCGACCTGATTCGCCAGGACGAGCCGCCCGAAGACCTCGACGGCCTGACGTCCCGGGTGCGGGACGCCCGCAGCCAGGTGCTGGCCGCCGAAGAAGCCGTCGGGCTGACGCGGGAAGGGCGGCTGCTCAACCTGCGCCGCGGGCGGCCCTCCGCCGGGGCGCGCCACGAACGTCCGCTTCGGACGCTCATCGGGCTGTGGCCCGCGATGTCCCAGCTGGTCGCCGCCGTGCGGACGACCACCACCGGCCGCCGGGAGCACCCGTTCGAGTACCCCTGGCCCGACGCGCGGGATGCGCTGGCCGACCTGATGCACCACCTGGGCGGGGCCGTCGAGGCCGTCGCGACCGCCGGCGAACCCGTCGAGCTCGGCGAATGCCGCCGCCTGCTCGAGAAGCTGGAGAACCGGCTGGTGACGGCCGACGAAGACGGGGTTCCGGCCCGGCTGGGCCTCGGGACACTGACGCTGCCCGCACGCTTGCTGCTGGAGCAGCTCGAAAAACGCTGAGGACTACTGGATGGCGACGGCGTCGGCGTCGGAGCGGTGCCGGCGGCAGGCCGTGCACACCATCGTCTGGCCCAGCAACGTGCCGTCGCCCGACACGAGCCGGGCGACGTGCAACGTGGGCAGTCCGCACTCTTCGCACGGGATGGGCTTGCTGTCACGGCTGATCATGACGCGGTTCGGCATGGCGGGGCCCCCTGACGAGGATCGAAGGTCCCGCCTGATTACCCCGTGGCGTGCGCCACACTCTTCCGGCGCAGCGATGTCACTCGAACGGACTAGTCACTCGGCCGGATACGGCTGTTCGCGTAGCACGTTCGCCAGGTGGACGGCGTTGCGGACCAGGGTCGCGTTCGTCGAGGCCACGGCCTTCGGCGTCTCGTCGAGGTCCTGGTAGTCGCCGCCCTGCATGGCTTCGCCGTTCCAGTAGGTCGCGCCCTGGGCGGGCACCGTGAAGCCGACGTCGTTCAGCGCCTGGAACAGGTCGGCGATGATCTTGTGCGCCCCGTCCTCGTTGCCCACCACCGCGGCCACCGCGACCTTGCCGAACATCGCCGGGCGGCCTTCGCCGTCGGTTTCGGACAGCTCGGCGTCGAGGCGTTCCAGGACCCGCTGCGCCACGCTCGACATGTGCCCGACCCACGTCGGGGTGGCGATCAGCAGGACGTCGGCGGCGGCGATCTTCCGCCGGATGTCCGGCCACGCGTCGCCGTCGCCCATGTCCGCCTCGACACCCGGACGTACGTCGTGGTCGACCACGCGGACCACCTCGCCCGTCGCGCCGCGTTCGGCGAACCCCTCGAGCAGCTGCCGCGCGATGAGGTCGCTGCTCGACTTCGCCGGTGACGGCTTGAGCGTGCAGGTCAGCGCGAGGACGCGCAGGGTCATGACTGCCTCCGGGGATGGGTGCCGACGCCGAGGTGGGCGAACCCCGCCTCGGCGAGGGCGGCGGGATCGAGCAGGTTGCGGGTGTCGACGACGACCGCGCGGTCGGCGGACGCGGCCAGCCGGGCCCAGTCGAGGTCCCGGAACTCGGGCCACTCGGTGAGCACGACCAGCGCCGCGGCGTCCTTGGCCACCAGGTACGGGTCGTCGACCACCTGGAGCGCGGCGGCGCCGGGCACGCACCCGACGGCCGGGTCGTGCGCGGTCAGCTCGGCACCCGCGCGGGCGAGGTCGTCGGCCACGGCCAGCGCGGGGGAGTCGCGCAGGTCGCCGGTGCCCGCCTTGAAGGCCAGGCCCAGCAGTCCGATGCGGGCGCCGGCGAGTGACCCCGCCGGTGACCCGGTCACCGCCTGCCGCACGGCGCGGACCACCCGGGCGCGCTGCCGGGCGTTGACGCGGACCGCGTCCCGCAGGATGCCGAAGTCGACACCCGCCGACTCGGCCGCGTGCAGCAGGGCCGAGGTGTCCTTCGGCAGGCACGAACCGCCCCAGCCGGGGCCGGGGGCGAGGAAGCCGGGGCCGATCCGGGCGTCGAGGCCCATCGTCCGCGACACCTCGCGGATGTCCGCCCCGAACTGCTCGCACAGTTCGGCCAGGACGTTCACGTAGGACAGTTTCACCGCGAGGAACGCGTTGCTCGCGTACTTCGCGAGTTCCGCGCTGGCCGAGTCGGTCGCCACCACCGGGGCGCCGGTCGGCTCGTACAGCCGCGCGACCCGGTGCGCCGCCGGTGAAGCCGCCGGGTCGGTGCCGACCACCACCCGGTCCGGGTGCAGGAAGTCCTCGACGGCGTGGCCTTCCCGGAGGAACTCCGGGTTGGCCACCACGGGCAGGTCGTCGCGGCCCAGCAGGTGGGGCAGCCGCGCCGCGGTGCCGACCGGCACCGTCGACTTGGTGACCAGCACGCTGCCGGGCCGCAGCAGCCGGCCGAGCTGCGGCACGACCTGTTCGAGCACGCCGAGGTCGGGACGGCCGTCCGCGGCGGGCGGGGTGGGCAGGCACAGGAAGACGAGATCCGCGCCGTACAGCTCGGCCTGGGCGGTGGTGAAGCTCAGCGTCCGGTCGGCCAGCCCCTGACCGACCAGCTCGGCGAGGCCGGGTTCGGCGATGGCCACCTCGCCCCGGCCCAGCTCGTCCACTTTGGACTCGTCGGCGTCCACGCAGGTGACGCGGTGCCCGAGCCGGGCGAAGCAGGCGGCACTGGTCAAGCCGACGTAGCCCGCGCCGACGATCCCGATGTGCTCACCCATGGGCCACCCGCATTTCCAGCGCCGAACGCGTCGCGGCCAGCACGCGCTCCTCGCCGAGCAGCAGCAGCCCGCCGTCCGGCTCCCCGCCGTGCGGGTCGCCGACGTTGCCCGCCCAGAGCACGACGTGCTGCCGCGCGGACGGCGGCGGCCCCCACAGCCGTGGTGGCGTGGGGCCGAACAGCAGCACCGACGGTGTGCCGAACGCCGTGGCGAGGTGCCCGACGCCGGTGTCGCCGCAGACGACCAGCGCCGCTCCGGCCACCAGCGCGGCCAGTTCCGCGAGGTCCGTGCGCCCGGCCAGCACGGCGTCGTCGCCGAGTCCGGCCGCTTCGGCGATCGAAATCGCCAGGTCGCGCTCGGCGGCGCTGCCGGTGAGCACCACGCGGTGCCCGTCCGCGGCGAGGTCACGGACGACGGTCGCGAACCGCTCCGGCGGCCAGCGCCGGGCCGGGAACGCCGCACCCGGGTGCACCACGACGGCGTCCGGGGCCGGGCTCGGGCCCGGTGGCACGGGCAGGTGCAGGGCCGAGCGGTCGGCCTCCAGGTGGGCGTACTCGACGAGCCGGCACCAGCGGTCGACCTCGTGCACGTCGTCGCGCCACTCGAGGCCGGGCACGTCGGGGAAGTCGGGGTGGCGGTGGGTCAGCAGCTCGGCGGGGTCGGCCTCCAGCAGGTCGTGGACGCTCTCCGGGCCGCTGCCGTGCAGGTTGACCGCCAGCCGCGGCGGCGGCCCGGGCCAGGCGAGCTCGCCGAGCCCGGGCGTCGGCAGCAGTTCGTCGACGGCGTCGATGAGCTCGACCAGGTCGCGCAGCTGCTCCGGCGCGGCCAGCACCAGCCGGTCGTCCGGGTACGCCGCCCGCAGGGCCCGCAGCGCGGGGACCGCGGTCAGCAGGTCCCCGACGCCGAGCGCGCGCAGCACGAGGACCGCGGAGCTCACGGCCACGACCCCTCCTCGGACGCGCACACGACCATCTCGCGGACTTCGGCGCCGGGCGGCTGCTGCAGTGCGAAGACGACGGTGTTCGCGACGTGCTCGGGCTGGTTGAGCTTCGCGTCCGGTGGCGGCTTGTACTGGTCGGTGCGGTCGTCGAAGAAGTGCGTCCACATCCCGCCGGGCACGAGCAGGGTGACGCCGACGCGCCCGGCGAGCTCGGCGGCGAGCGCGCGGGTGAAGCCGACGACGCCGAACTTCGAGGCGCAGTAGGCGGTTGCGTCGCTCACCGCCTTGATGCCCAGGGTGGACGCCACGGTGACGACCGTGCCGTGCGAGCGTTCCAGGTGGGGGAGCGCGGCGCGGATCACCGCGGCCGTGCCGAACAGGTTCACCTTGACGACCCGCTCCCAGTCCTCTGTGGACACTTCGCCGAGCGGCCCGCAGGCGTCGGTGCCGGCGGCGGTGAAGACGCCGTCCAGGCCACCCGCGCGCTCGGCGAGTTCCCGGACCGCCGCTTCGGTCGCGGCGGTGTCGGTGAGGTCGGCTTCGACGTACTCGGCCGGGTCGTCGGGGCGGACGCGGTCGAGGACGTAGGGGGTGCCGCCCGCCTTGCGGACGGCGTCGACGGTGGCGGCGCCGAGGCCGGACGCGCCACCGGTGATCAGGACGTTGCCGAGGGGTCGCATCGCACTCCTTCGAATGTCGGAGGGGGTTCAGGCACCGGCCGCCGCGGCGACCAGCCGCGACGTCGAGTAGCCGGGCACGGTCGGGACGAGCACGACTTCGCCGCCGTGCCGTTCGACGACTTCGCGTTCGGGCAGGTCCGCCTCGGCGTAGTCGCCGCCCTTGACCCACACGTCCGGGCGCAGCTTCGCCAGGACGGCGGCGGGCGACGGTTCGTCGAAGACGGCGACCGCGTCCACGAAGGACAGCGCGGTGAGCAGCCGGGCCCGGTCGCGGTCACGGACCAGGGGGCGGCCGGGGCCCTTGAGGCCCCGCACCGAAGCGTCGGAATTGAGGCACACCACGAGCGCGTCGCCGAGGGCGCGGGCCTGCCGCAGCAGGCTGACGTGCCCGGGGTGCAGCAGGTCGAAGCAGCCGCCGGTGGCGATCAGCCTGCCACCGGTGGCGCGGATCCGTTCGGCGAGGCCGAAGGCGTCGGTCGCCGGCTGCGGGTCGGGCGCCGGGCCGTCGTCGGTGGACAGCGCGGTCGCGCCGCCGGCGGCGACGAACCGGGCGGCCGCCTCGACCGCCGTCACCACGGCTTCGGTCGTGTCCGCGCCGCCGAGCAGGGCCGCGGTGGCCGCGGCGGCGAACCGGTCGCCCGCCCCGCACGTGTCCGGCGCGGTGTGGCCCGGGGTCCGGGCCGCGGCCGGGACCGGGACGGTGGTTTCGCCGAGGCCGTCGGCGAGCACCGCCCCGCCGGCCCCGACGGTCACCGCCACGGCGTCGGCGTGCCAGTGGCCGCGCAGCAGCTTGGCGAGCTCGGGCGGGTCCTCGTGCCCGGCCAGCACCGCGCGGGCCTCCGCCAGGTTCGGCGTGACCAGCCGCGTGCCCGGTACCGCCTGCGCGCCGCGCGGGTGCGGGTCCCAGACCACCGGGATCCGCTCGGCCAGCTCCCGCAGCAGCCGCCGGACGTCCGGGTTGCGCGTCAGGCCGCGGCCGTAGTCCGCGACGAGGATCGCGCCGGCGTCTTCCAGTACCTCCTGCACCCGGGTGGGCAGCGGGTCGGCGGTCGCCGTGCCGTCGCCGGAATCCAGGCGCAGCAACGACTGCCCGCCCGCGCGGACGCGGGTCTTGCACACCGTCGTGCCACGCAACGGCAGCGGCAGCACGGTGACGTCCGGTTCCAGCAGCCCGCTGAGCGCGTGGCCGCCTTCGTCGTCGCCGAGCGGGGTGACCAGGACGACCTCGGCCGCGGACCGCGCGGCCAGCAGCGCGGCCAGACCGGCCCCGCCGGGGCGGCGGCGCCGGGCCGTCAGGTCGACCACCGGGACCGGCGCCTCCGGGCACAGCCGCTCGGCGGTGCCTTCGGCGTCGACGTCCAGCAGTGTGTCGCCCAGGACGACCAGCGGCTTCACGCGGTCACCCCGAGCGCGTCGTCGAGCGCCGCGCACAGGCCGTGCACCAGCGCCAGGTGCATCTCCTGGACGGTCGCGACGCTGGGCGCTTCGACCGTCACGGCGTCGTCGCACAGGGCGGCGAGCGGGTTCGGGGCGGGCCCGGTCAGCGCCCACGTCGTCACGCCGAGTTCGTGCGCCGCTTTCGCCGCGGCGACGACGTTCTGGCTGGTGCCGCTGGTGGACAGGCAGACCAGCACGTCACCCGGCCGCCCGTGCGCCCGCACCTGGCGGGCGAAGACCTCGTGGTCGCCGTAGTCGTTGACGATGGCCGTGGTCGCCGAGGTGTCGGCGTGCAGCGCGATGGCCGACAGCGGCCGCCGGTCGTCGCGGAACCGGCCGACGAGCTCGCCGGTCAGGTGCTGGGCTTCGGCCGCGCTGCCGCCGTTGCCGCAGGCGAGCAGCTTGCCGCCGGCCTCGAACACGCCGGCGAGGTGCCGGCCCCACGCAAGGATCTTGGGCGCGGATTCGCGGGCCCGGCCGGCGGCTTCGGCCAGCGCGGCGAGATGGTCTTCCATCACGGCACCTCCTTCTTCTCCGGCGACGCCGCGCCGGTTCGGGTGGGACGGGGCCGCCGGAGCACGAACGGCCCCAGCGCGAGCAGGTCGATCGGGGCCGAGCCGAAGCACTCGAGGGCGTCCCGCGGCGAGTCGACCATCGGGCGGCCCGCGGTGTTGAGGCTGGTGTTGATCACGACCGGCAGACCGGTCCGGCGCTCGAACGCGGCCAGCATCCGGGCCAGGACCGGGTTTTCGCGGTCCTCGACGGTCTGCACGCGAGCCGTGCCGTCGACGTGCGTGACGGCGGGGATGCGGTCGCGCCAGTCTTCGGCGACGTCGTGCACGAACAGCATGTACGGGCTGGGCAGCGGGCCGCGCGTGAAGATCTCGCCCGCCCGCTCGGCCCGCACCATCGGCGCCACCGGGCGGAACTGCTCGCGGCCCTTCACGTCGTTGAGCCGCTCCAGGTTCGCCTTGCGGCCCGGGTGGGCCAGCAGCGACCGGTGCCCCAGTGCCCGCGGGCCGAATTCGGCCCGGCCCTGGAACCAGGCGATCACTTCGTCGTTCGCCAGCGCTTCGGCCACCGTCTCGGCGAGGTCGTCCGGGCGTTCGTAGGGCAGCTTGGCCTTGATCAGGATTTCTTCGAGCTCGTCGTCGGTCCACCCGCGGCCGAGGCCGGCGTCGCCCATCGGCGCGCCGCGTTCCCCGGCGTCGGCGGCCAGCTGCAGCGCGGCGCCGAGCGCGGTGCCCGCGTCCCCGGCGGCGGGCTGCACCCAGATCCGGTCGAACGGGCCCTCGGCGTGCAGCCGCGTGTTGGCGACGCAGTTGAGCGCGATGCCGCCCGCCAGCGCCAGGTCGCGCTGGCCGGTCGACTCGTGCAGCCAGTCCGTCAGCTCCAGCAGGATGTCTTCGAGGACTTTCTGGACACTGGCGGCGAGATCCGCGTGCCGCCGGGTGAGTTCTTCGCCCGCTTCGCGGCGCGGAGCCAGATCGGCCAGGTTGACGCCGGCGGCGCGGAAGCCGCCGTCGCCGGTGACGTGGACGTGTTCGCAGAGCTCGTCGAGGAACTCCGGCGTGCCGTAGGAGGCGAGCGCCATCACCTTGTACTCGTCGCTCGACCGCGCGAACCCGCAGTGCTCGGTGAGGTCCTCGTAGAGCAGGCCGAGCGAGTGCGGCAGCTTCTGGGCCGCCAGCTCCTTGAACCGGCCGTCGCGGTACTCACCGGCCAGGTAGGACGTGCTCTCCCCGCGCCCGTCGGCGACGAGCACGGCGCAGTCGCCGAACGGCGCGGCGAGCGCGGCCGACGCGGCGTGCGCGACGTGGTGCCGGACGAACTTGACGATGCCGGGGTCGAGCCCGGGCAAGGCGGACTTCAGGAACAGGGGCGCGCGCTTGGCGAACTCCGTCCGCAGCTCCTCGCCGCTGGGGTCGTGGCCGGGCAGGCCCGGCTCGACCAGCGCGGGGTCGTAGGAGTACCCGACGGCGTCGAGGTCCTTCGCGGACAGTCCGGCTTGTTCCAGGCACCAAGCGGCGGCTTGGGCGGGCTGTTCCCACGTGGAGAACGGCACGGCCTGCTTGCCGTGCTTGCGGCGGCTGAACCGTTCCTCTTCCGCCGCGGCGACGATCTCCCCGTCCACCACCAGCGCTGCGGCGGGGTCGTGGAAGACGGCGTTGATCCCGAGTATGCGCATCGACCTGCCTCTGGCGTTTCGGTGCGGACTCGCAGGGCCCGCTCTCGCCTATAGCGCTACCCGGCGAAGTCGTTGATAAACGATGGCGCGCAAAAGCCCTGGGCGTCGCTACTCAGCGCGACGGCGCCCGGCGGAACCAAGCCGCAGTGCGACGGAGACCGTCGTCGGCGTCGACCTTCGGTTCCCAGCCGAGGGCGTCGCGGGCGAGGGTGATGTCGGGGCAGCGGCGCTGCGGGTCGTCGACGACGGCGTCGATGGACTCGATCGGCGAGCTCGACCCGGTGATCTCCTTGATCCGCTCGGCCACCTGGCGGACGGTGAGCTCGTGCGGGTTGCCGATGTTGACCGGCCCGGGGTGGCCGGACCGGGCCAGCGCCAGGAGCCCGCGGACGGTGTCCTCGACGTAGCAGATGGACCGGGTCTGTTCCCCGGTGCCGGTGACGGTGATCGGCTCGTTCTTCAGCGCCTGGTCGAGGAAGGCGGGGATCATCCGGCCGTCGTGGGCGCGCATGCCGGGGCCGTAGGTGTTGAAGATCCGCGCGATGGCCGTGTCGACTTCGTATTCGCGGCGGTAGGCCGAGGTCAGCGCCTCGGCGTAGCGCTTGGCTTCGTCGTAGACGCTGCGTGGCCCGATCGGGTTGACGTTGCCCCAATACCCTTCCTGCTGCGGGTGTTCCAGCGGATCGCCGTAGACCTCGCTGGTCGAGGCGAGCACGAACCGGGCGCCGGTGCGGCGAGCCAGTTCGACCGCGTTCTCGGTGCCGTGGGAGCCCGCGCGCAACGTCTCGATCGGCAGCGCGAGGTAGTCGCGGGGCGACGCGGCCGAGGCCAGGTGGAACACGACGTCGGTCTCGCAGTTCAGCGGCATCGGCTGGGTGACGTCGTGGCGCACGAACCGGAATCCCTCGTGGCGGCGCAGGTGGTCGAGGGTGTCCGCCGAGGACGTCACCAGGTTGTCCACGGCGATCACTTCGATGTCCTCTTCGAGCAGCAGCTTGCACAGGTGGGCGCCGACGAAGCCGACACCCCCGGTCACCACCGCACGCCCGAACCGCCTGGTCACTCCCGGATCCGTCATGCCGAGGCGGCTACCCGGCGCCGGTGGCCGCAAAACCGTGTAAGGGGGTGGTGAGCGGGTAAGCGTCCCGACCATGCGAGTTCTGCTCACCGGTTGGGCCAGTTTTCTGCACGGCGAAGCGACGGCGGGTGACGTCCTGAGCCTGCGCGCGGCCGGCACGGCGCTGGCGGAGGCGGGGATCGACCACTCGGTCGCGTGGAGCCCCGGCTTCCGGCCCGGCACCCTGCACCTGCCCGACGCGCCCCCCGACGACTACACGCACCTCGTCTTCGTCTGCGGCCCGGTCCACGGGCCGCAGGTGCGTTCACTGCACGAGCGCTACGCGTCCTGCCGCCGGATCGCGGTCGGCGTGTCCGTCCCCGACGCCGAAGATCCGGCGGTGACGGGCTTCCACCGGGTGCTGCCGCGCGACGACGGCAGCACCGCCGAACTCGACCTGGCGCTGGGGGCGCCGGTGTCACCCACTCCGGTGCTGGGGGTGATCCTGGCGCCGCACCAGCCGGAGTACCGCGACGCGGGACGGCACGACGATGTCCACGCGGCACTGACCGGCTGGCTCGCCGGGCTGGACTGCGCCCGGGTGCCGCTGGACACCCGTCTCGCGCACGAGGACTGGGAGCGGTGCGCGACCCCGGACCAGTTCGCCGCCTTGGTGTCCAAAATGGACGCCGTGGTGACGACCCGGCTGCACGGCCTGGTCTTCGGGCTCAAGGCCGGGGTGCCGGTGCTCGCCGTCGACCCGGTGGCCGGCGGCGGCAAGGTGACCGCGCAGGGCAAGGCACTGGACTGGCCGGTGGTGGCCGCCGAAGAAGTCGCCGACCCGGCGTTGCTCGACGCCCGGCTCAAGTGGTGCCTGTCGGCGCCGGTGCGCCCGCCCGCGCACCCGCCGTCGCTGGCCGCGTTGGTGGCCGAGCTGGTGGGATCGCGGTGAGCGCGCGCACGACCGTCGTCATCGCCACCCGCAACCGCGCCGGCGAGCTGGCCCGCACCCTGACCCAGCTGTCCTCTTTGGACCCGCCACCGCCGGTCGTCGTGCTGGACAACGCCTCCGGGGACGACACGGCCGAGGTCGCCCGGCGGCACGGATCCGTGCGGGTGATCAGCCTGCCGCAGAACCTCGGCGCGGCCGCGCGCACCCTCGGCGTCATCGCGGCCGAAACACCGTACGTCGCCTTCAGCGACGACGATTCGTGGTGGGCGCCCGACGCGCTGACCGAGGCGGAGCGGATCTTCGACGAGCACCCGCGGACCGGCCTGCTCGCCGCGCGCACCCTCGTCGGCCCGGAGTGCCGGGACGACCCGGTGACGCCGGAGATGGAGCGCAGCCCGCTCGGCCACCCCGACGGTGCTCCCGGGCCGCTGGTGCTCGGCTTCCTGGCCTGCTCCGCGATCGTGCGGCGCTCGGCGTACCTGCAGGTGGGCGGCTTCAGCCCGCTGCTGCACTTCGGCGCCGAGGAACAGCTGCTGGCCTACGACCTGGCCGCACGCGGCTGGGAGGTCTGCTACGTCGGGCACCTGCGCGCCCACCACCACCCGTCCCGGTCGCGGCCGCCGTCGGCGTGGCGCCGCCGGGCCGAGCTCCGCAACCGGCTGCTGATCGCCGTGCTGCGGCGGCCACCGCGCGTCTGCCGTCGCGAGGTGGCCCGGACACTCGTGCAGGCGCCCGGCGCCGTCCTGGGCGCGGTCCCGAGGCTGCCGCGTGCGCTGAGCTCCCGGCGTGTCCTGCCCGCCCACGTCGAACACCAGGCCCGGACTCTGGAAAGGACCGCCGAATGGCGCGAATCTCGGTCGTGATCATCACCTGCAACCGCCGCGAGCAGTTGCGCGAGACGCTGGCGCACATGACGTCCTTGCCGGACGCGGCGCCCCTGTTCGTCGCCGACAACGGTTCCGCGGACGGGACGGCCGACCTGGTCGCCCGGGAGTTCCCCGAGGTCCGGTTGTTCCGGCTCGCGGAGAACCTGGGTGCGGTGGCCCGCAACGTCGCCGTCGAGGAGGTGACGACCCCGTACGTCGCCTTCTGCGACGACGACACGACGTGGCAGCCCGGTGCGTTGACCCGGGCCGCCGACCTGCTGGACGAGTTCCCCGGCCTCGGCTCGGTGACCGGGCGCTGCCTGGTCGAGCCCGGCCTGGCCGAGGACCCGATCACGCCGGAGCTGCGCGAGTCGCCCGTGCCGGGCCCGGACTGGCTGCCGGGGCCGGCGCTGCTCGGCATCATGGCGGGCCTGACGGCGGTGCGCGTCAGCGCGTTCCGCGAGGTCGGCGGCTTCTCGACCCGGATGTGGCTCGGGGGAGAGGAGGAGCTGTTCGCACTGGACCTCGCGGCGCGGGGCTGGTGGATGTGCTGGGCCGAGGACGTCGTGATCCACCACGCGCCGTCCAAGCTGCGCGACCCGCGGCACCGCCGCCGCCTGGGCATCCGCAACACGCTGTGGACACTGCTGCTGCGCCGCCCCTGGCCCGCGGTCTTCCGCCGCGGCCGTGACGTGCTGCGCACCGCGCCCCGGGACCGGGCCACGGCGGCAGCGCTGCTGGACGTGGCCCGCGGCCTGCCCTGGGTGGTCCGGGACCGCCGGGTGGTCCCGCCGCACGTCGAGCACGGCCTGCGCCTGCTGGAAGCACCCCAGCGGGAGTCGAAGGCCCGTCGTTACGTGGGCTGAACCGGAAGGGTCGGCCTGCGTACCCGGAGGGTCGGCCTGCGTGCCTGGAGGGTCGGCTCACGAACCGACTGTCCAGGTACGCGAGCCGACCCTTCCGGTACGCGGACCGACCCTCCGGGTCAGCGGGCCTCGGCCGTGATCGCGGTTTCCGGGACCAGCTTGTGGTACGCGCGGAGCGTGTCCGCGGCGACGCGGTCCCACGAGTACCGGGCCACCGCCCGGTCGTGGCCCGCGGTGCCGTAGGCGTGGCAGAGCGCCGGGTCGTCGATCAGCCGCCGGACGCGGGAGGCCAGCTCCTTCGGCTGGTGCGGGCGGACCAGCAAGCCGGTGACGCCGTCGACGACGGTGTCGGTCAGGCCGCCCACCGCGGCCGCCACCACCGGGACACCGCAGGCCATCGCCTCCAGCGGCACGATCCCGAACGGCTCGTACCACGGGGTGCACACGACCGCGTCGGCCGAGCGCAGCAGGGCAGGCATCTCGTCGCGTGAGACCTGGCCGGGCCAGCGGACGCGGTCGCCGACGCCGAGCTTCTCGGCCAGCCGCCGCAGCCGGGTGGCCTCCGGGTCCTGGGAAAGGCGGCCGCGCTCGGGGCCGCCCGCGATGACGAGCTCGGTGTCGGGCAGCTGGGCCAGCGCGGTGATCGCGATGTCGAACCCCTTGCGCGGGACCAGCCGGCCGACGGCGACCAGCCGGTGCGGCAGGCGGCGGCGGGCGACCGGCCCGTCGTGGGAGAACCGGCCGAGGTCGACGCCGCAGGGCACGATCGAGATCCGGGACCGCGGCACGCCGAGGCGGGACAGCTCGAAGACCTCGTCGGAACAGGTGGCGATCACGCGCCCGGCCTGCCGCCCGATGATCCGCTCCAGCCGGATCCGGTCGGCCGGGCTGGTGTCCTGGTCACCCTGGTAGCGCTTTTTGACCACGCCCAGCGCGTGGAAGGTCTGGGCCACCGGCGTCCCGGTCGCGCTCGCCGCCAGCGAGGTCGCCAGTCCGGACATCCAGAAGTGCGCGTGCGCCAGGTCGGGCTGCTCGATCGCCCACCGGTCCCGCAGGAAGCTGCCGAACTCGCCCATGTAGGGCAGGAGGTGGTCCTTCGGCTCCTTGCGGGCCGGGCCGGCGGGCACGTGCACGACGCGGTAGCCCTGCGGCGTCCGCACCTCCGGCGGCTCGTCGCGGCTCTCCCGGCGCGTGTAGACGGTGACCTCGTGACCCGCGCGCACCAGCGCGGCGGACAGCTCCGCGACGTGCACGTTCTGGCCGCCGGCGTCGGCTTCGCCCAGCGCGGCGAGGGGATTGGCGTGCTCGGACACCATCGCGATCTTCATCGGTGAGGCGTTCCCTTCACAGGTCAGCGGGCCGTCTCGGCGAGGAGGTGGTCCCAAGCGGTCAGGAATGCGTCGAGCCCGTAGTGCTTCAGGGCGTGTTCGCGGGCGTTCTTGCCGGCGAGCGCCGCGAAGTCGGGCTCGTTCAGCAGCTCGCGGAAGCCCCGCGCCAGCACGGAGACGTCGGTGGACAGCACGCCCGCGTCGGCAGGCACCGCCTCGACCGCCTCGGTGGCGGCGAAGACGACGACCGGCATCGCCAGGTGCATGGCCTCCAAAAGGGACAGTCCCAGCGACGTCCACCGGGCGGTGTGCAGGTAGACGCGGCGGCGGGCGATCTCGTCGTGCAGCCTCGGCGCCGGGACGTCGCCCAGGCCCCGCAGCGGCGCGCCGAGTTCCTCGGTGCCCATGCCGAACACGTCCACCGGGGCCTGCCCGGCGAGCGTGCCGAGCAGGTCGGCGCCGGTAACACGCTCCCGGCGCACCGGCTCGTTGATCATCGACACCCCGGCCGCGAGCTCGCCGGTGTAGCGCGGCCCCGGATCGGGGATGCCGTGCGGCACGACGGTGACCGGCGCGCGGCCGCAGTCCCACATCGCCGCGTTGAAGTGGGTCACGTGCGCGACGGTGATGTCGGACCGGCCGGCGAGGGGGTGCTCGCTGGACGCGGCGTACGGCCGGGGCGCGTTGTGTTCCACGTAGACGGCCGGCACGCCAAGGCGGGCGGCGAATTCCAGCTCCTCGGGGCGTTGCAGCACGACGACGTCGGGCTCGGCCTCGGCCAGCCGGTCCAGCGGAACCTCGGTCGCGGAAGGCCAGTTCCGCCCGGCCTTGCCGAGGCCCCAGGGCGCACCGTCGGGGGAGACGGGCAGGAGGTAGTCGTGGCGGCCGCGGACGAAAGCGTCGGTCCACGAGCCGTGCACGTGCCAGAGCAGTACTCTCAGGCGCCGGGATCCGGGATCGGTCATGACTCCTGGTTTCCCGGAGATCGGCCGTTAAACGTACGGCCGGACGGGGTACCCGGCCCCGGACGGGCGTGCGCGACGAAGGGACATCCATGCGCTTCACCCCACGGGGCACCCGGTTTTTCGACCTCCTCGCCGAAGCGGCGAAGAACCTCGTCGCCGGGACCGCGTTGCTCAGGGAACTCGTGGCCGCCGACCCGGGCGACCGGGAACCGATCGCGAAACGCCTGCACGAAGTCGAACACCAGGGCGACGAGCTGACGCACACGATCATGGTGGAGCTCAACAGCTCGTTCGTGACGCCGTTCGACCGCGAGGACATCCAGGCCCTCGCCGCCAAGATCGACGACGTGCTGGACTTCATGGACACCGCGGCCGACCTGGCCGTGCTGTACCGGATCGGGGCGTTCCCGCCCGGCACCGACGTCCTGCTCCGCGTGCTCTGCCGAGCCGCCGAGCTGACCGCGGCGGCGATGCCCGGACTGTCCAAGGTGGGCGAACTGGAGCCGTTCTGGATCGAGATCAACGAGCTGGAGAACGAGGCCGACCGCGTCTACCGGCGGATACTGGCCCACCTGTTCGAGCCGGGCGGGGACGCGCTCGAGGTGCTGAAGACCAAGGAGGTCGTCGAGCAGTTCGAGCTGGCCGCGGACGGGTTCGAGCACCTGGCCGACGTGGTGCAGACCATCGCGGTCAAGGAGTCCTGAGTGACGGGGACCGCCGCACTGGTCACCGTGATCGTGCTGACGCTCGTCTTCGACTACACCAACGGGTTCCACGACGCGGCCAACGCCATCGCCAGCGCGGTGTCGACCCGGGCGCTCACCCTGCGCGCGGCCCTCGTGCTGGCGGCGGTGATGAACCTGGCGGGCGCGCTGCTGTCCACCGGCATCGCCGCGACGGTGGCCAAGGGGATCATCGACGTCCCGGCCGGGCCGGACGCGCTCACCGTGGTCTTCGCCGCGCTGCTGGGGGCGATCACCTGGAACCTGATCACCTGGTACTTCGGGCTCCCGTCGTCGTCCTCGCACTCGCTGATCGGCGGGATGGTCGGCGCGGCGCTGGCCGCGGCGAGCACCGTGCACTGGGCGGGGATCGCCGAGAAGGTGCTGATCCCGATGGTGGCGTCGCCGCTGCTGGGGCTCGGGCTGGGCTACCTGGCGATGGTCGCCGCGCTGTGGCTGCTGCGGCGGGCGAACCCGCACCGCAGCGGCCGGGTGTTCCGCCGGTTCCAGATCGTCTCCGCCTCGGCGCTGGCGCTCGGCCACGGCCTGCAGGACGCGCAGAAGGGCATGGGCGTGATCGTGCTGGCCCTGGTGGCGGCCGGCGAGCAGTCGACGTTCTCGGTGCCGTTGTGGGTGACCCTGGCCTGCGCCGGGGCCTTGTCGCTGGGCACCTATTCGGGTGGCCTGCGGATCATGCGGACGCTCGGCAGGCGGGTCTTCCCGCTCGACCCGCCGCACGGGTTCGTCGCGGAGTCGGTGGCGTCGTCGGTGTTGTACGTGACGGCGTTCGCGGTGAAGGCCCCGATCTCGACGACGCACGTCATCACGGCCGCGATCATGGGCGTCGGCGCGACCCGCCGGCTGTCGGCGGTGCGCTGGGGGATCGCGCGCGACATCGTGCTCGGCTGGGTGCTGACCTTCCCGGCCGCCGCGGCCGTGGCCGCCGCCGTCTACCTGGTCGCCGACCTGATCACCTGAGTTTGGCTCCCGCCGCTCCCGGGAAGCCGGGACGGAGACCCCGTCCGCGGAAGAGGGAGAGCCATGAAGGCAGTGACCTGGCACGGCAAGCGCGACGTCCGCGTGGAGGAGGTGCCGGACCCGAAGATCGAGGAAGCCACGGACGCGGTCGTGCGGATCACCTCGACCGGGATCTGCGGCTCGGACCTGCACCTGTACGAGGTGCTGGGCGCGTTCATGACCGAGGGCGACATCCTCGGCCACGAGCCGATGGGCGTCGTCGAGGAGGTCGGGCCGGAGGTCACGCACATCAAGCCCGGTGACCGCGTGGTGATCCCGTTCAACATCTCCTGCGGTCACTGCTGGATGTGCGAGCGCGGCTTGCAGTCGCAGTGCGAGACCACCCAGGTCCGCGAGCAGGGCAAGGGCGCGGCGCTGCTGGGCTACACCAAGCTCTACGGCCAGGTCCCCGGCGGCCAGGCCGAGTACCTGCGGGTGCCGCAGGCCCACTACGGGCCGATCAAGGTCCCGGACGGGCCGCCGGACGAGCGGTTCGTCTACCTTTCCGACGTCGTCCCGACCGCGTGGCAGGCCGTCGAGTACGCGAACGTCCCCGACGGCGGCACGGTCGTGGTCTTCGGCCTCGGCCCGATCGGGCAGATGAGCTGCCGGATCGCCCGGCACCGCGGCGCCGGCCAGGTGATCGGCGTCGACCTGGTGCCCGAGCGGCTCGCCCGGGCCCGCGAGCACGGCGCCACCGCGCTCGACACGCGCGACCACAAGGAAATCGGCGAGGCCATCCGCCAGCTGACGCACGGGCGCGGCGCGGACTCGGTGATCGACGCGGTCGGCATGGAGGCGCACGGTGCCCCGGTCGGCAAGCTGGCGCACACCCTCGTCGGGCTGCTCCCGCAGCCGCTGGGGGAGAAGATCACCGAGAAGGCCGGGATCGACCGGCTCAGCGTGCTCTACGCGGCCATCGACAGCGTCCGCCGCGGCGGCACGATCTCGCTGTCGGGCGTCTACGGCGGGATGGTCGACCCGATCCCGATGATGGAGCTGTTCGACAAGCAGATCCAGCTGCGGATGGGCCAGGCCAACGTCCGGCGCTGGCTCGACGACCTCATGCCGGTGCTCACCGGCGACGGCGACCCGCTCGGCGTCGAGGGTTTCGCCACGCACAAGCTGCCGCTGACCGAGGCGCCCCGCGCGTACGACATCTTCCAGAAGAAGCTGGACGGCGCCCAGAAGATCCTGCTGCAGCCGTAACCCCCGGGGAGGGAACCGACTTTTGCGAGCCGTCACCTCGCTGCCCTGTGCCATCACCGAGGAGGACCACGTCCGGATCCCGGTGTCCGACGGGATCGTGCTGTCCGCGCGCATCCGGCGGCCGGTCTCGTCGGACACCGAGCCGGTGCCGGCGATCCTCGAGTACATCCCCTACCGCAAGCGCGACCTCACCGCGCCCCGCGACTCGATCCACCACCCCTACCTCGCCGGGCACGGGTACGCCTGCGTGCGCGTGGACATCCGCGGCACCGGCGAATCCGAGGGCGTCCTGGCCGACGAGTACCTCGAACGCGAGCAGCTCGACGCCGAGGAGGTCCTCGAGTGGATCGCCGCGCAGCCGTGGTGCACCGGCGACACCGGGATGATGGGGATCTCCTGGGGCGCGTTCGCCGCGTTGCAGGTCGCGGCGCGGAAGCCGCCGAGCCTGCGCGCGATCGTGATCTCGTCGTTCACCGACGACCGCTTCGCCGACGACATGCACTACATGGGCGGCTGCCTGCTCTCGGACAATGTCGCCGAGTCGGGGACGATGTTCGCCTACGCCACCCTGCCGCCCGACCCGGCCGTCGTCGGCGAGCGCTGGCGGGAGATGTGGCGGGAGCGGCTGGACGACTGCAGTCTGTGGATCGGCAACTGGCTCGGCCACCAGCGCCGCGACGACTACTGGCGGCACGCGTCGGTGTCGGAGAACTACCATGACGTCCAGGTGCCGGTGCTGGCCTCCAGCGGCTGGGCCGACGGCTACTCCAACGCCGTGATCCGGCTGCTGGCCCACCTCGACGTGCCCCGCCGCGGGCTGATCGGGCCGTGGTCGCACAAGTACCCGCACCTGGGCGAGCCGGGCCCGGCCATCGGCTACCTCCAGGAAGTCGTCAAGTGGTGGGACCACTGGCTGCGCGGTGAGGAGAACGGCGTGATGGACGCGCCGATGCTGTGCACGTGGCTGCAGGAGAGCGTGCCGCCGTCGACGTCGTACGAGGACCGGCCCGGCCGCTGGGTCGGGGAGGCGACCTGGCCGTCACCGCACGTGGAGCCGCAGGTGCTGCCGCTGGCCCGGCACCGGCTCGCGCGGCCCGGCGAGACCGTCCCCGACGAGGCCCTCACCGTGTCGTCGCCGCTGTCGGTGGGGCAGTTCTCGGGGAAGTGGGCGTCCTACAGCGCCCCGCCGGACCTGCCCTACGACCAGCGCGAGGAGGACGGCGGGTCGCTGGTCTTCGACACCGACGTGCTCACCGAGCGCTGCGAGATCCTCGGCTCGCCGAAGGTGCGGCTGGAGGTGTCGGCCGACCAGCCGGTCGCGATGATCGCGGCGCGGATCTCGGACGTCGCGCCGGACGGGCGGGCCACCCGCGTCACCTACGGGCTGCTCAACCTGACCCACCGCGACGGGCACGACGAGCCGGTGCCGCTGGAGCCGGGGCAGCGGTACGACGTCGAGATCGAGCTGAACGCCGTGGCGCAGGCTTTCCCGGCCGGGCACCGGATCCGGCTGTCACTGTCCACTTCGTACTGGCCGCTGGCCTGGCCGCCGCCGTCGCCGGTGCTGCTGAGTGTCCACACCGGACACAGCGGGCTGGAGCTGCCGGTGCGCCCGGTCGCCGAGCCGGACGAGCTGCCGCCCCGGCCGTTCGGCGAACCCGAAGGCGCGCCGCCGATGGCGGTGATCGCGGTGACACCGGGGGAGCAGCGCTGGACCGTCTCGCGGGACCTCGTCGACTACCGCTCGGCGCTGGACATCGTGAAGAACGCCGGGACCGTCAGGTTCGACGACCTCGACCTGGAGGTCACCCGGGACGTCCGCGAGCGGTACAGCTGGGTGGCCGACGACTTCGGCTCGCCGGTGGCGGAAACCGCGTGGGACGTCACCTTCGCCCGCGGCGACTGGGTGGCGCGCAGCGTGACCCGCACCCGGGTATCCTGCACTGACACCGAGTTCGTCGTCGACGCGCAGCTCGACGCCTACGAGGGCGCGCGGCGGATCGTGTCGCGGAACTGGCACGAGCGGATCCCGCGCGATCTCGTCTGAGTTTCACCGCCGCCACACGGGGTAAGCCTTTCGGGTGCGTATCGTGATCACCGGAGCCACCGGGAACGTCGGGACGGCGCTGCTGGCCGCGCTCGAGCCCGGCCACGACGTGGTCGGGCTCGCGCGGCGGCTGCCGGACACGACGGCCGAGCCGTACCGCCGCGCGGGCTGGCGGGCCGTCGACGTCGGCCTGCCCGGGGCGGAGGAGGAGCTGGCGGAGGTGTTCGCCGGCGCGGACGCCGTCGTGCACCTGGCGTGGGCGATCTCGCCGGAGCGGGGCGACCCGCCGATGTGGCGCACCAACGACCACGGCACCCGGCACGTGCTCGCCGCCGTCGCGGGCGCCGGTGTGCCGCACCTCGTCGTCGCCTCGTCCGTGGCCGCCTACGGGCCGGCGCCCCGCTGGGAAAAGGTGGCCGAGGACTGGCCGTGCGACGGTATCGCGGGCAGCGCCTACAGCCGTGGCAAGGCCGCGCTGGAGACGTTGCTGGACCGGTTCGGCGAGAAGTACCCGCAGGTCAGGCTGGCGCGGATCCGTCCGTGCGCGATCCTGCACCGGGCCGCGGCCGGCGAGTTCGCGCGCTGGCTGCTCGGCCCGCCCGTGCCCGCGCACCTCGTCGGCGGGCGGCGGCTGCCGGTTCCGCTGTGGACGGATCTGCGGGCGCAGATCGTGCACAGCACCGACGTCGCCGAAGCGATCCGGCTGATCCTCGACCAGGGGTTCGCCGGCGCGGTCAACCTCGCCGCGCCGGAGGTGCTCGACGCCGACGCGCTGGCCGGTGTCCTCGGGGGAACCCGCCTGCTGGTGCCGAAGCCCGCGGTGCAGCTCGCGACCCGGGCCGCCTGGCTGGGCGGCGTGGTCCCGCTGCACCCCGGCTGGCTCGAACTGGCCGATCACGCCGCCCTCGCCGACACCACGCTGGCGGAGACCGCGCTGGGCTGGCAACCTCGGTATGACGCCGCGGCCGCGCTCGCCGACCTGGTCGCCGGGCTCCGGTCGGGCGCGGGGGCGGCGAGCCCGCCCCTGGCCCCGCCGCGCCGCGACGGGGTACTGGCCCGGCTCCGCTCGCTCACCCGGGTCGGGCCGAGCCACCAGTCGCAAGCCTGAGGCAGCCGGGAGGCCGGAGTGAGTACGGAAGCCGTCGACGCGGTGGTGATCGGCGCCGGGCACAACGGCCTGGTGGCGGCGAGCCTCCTGGCCGACGCCGGGTGGTCGGTGCTGGTCCTGGAGGCGACCGAGTACGCCGGCGGCTCGGTCCGGACCGCCGAGGTGACCGAGCCGGGCTTCCGCAACGACCTGTTCAGCGCGTTCTACCCGCTCTCGGCGGTGTCACCGGTGATCCGGGGGCTGGGGCTGGAGGAGCACGGGCTGCGCTGGCGGCACGCGCCCGACGTGCTCGCGCACGTGCTGCCCGACGACCGCTGCGCGGTGCTTTCCCGCGACATCGACCGCACGGCCGCGTCGGCCGACGAGTTCGCCCCGGGCGACGGCGCCGCCTGGCGGCAGTTGTTCGCGCAATGGCAGGAGGTCCGCGAGCCGTTGCTGGACGCGCTGTTCACGCCGTTCCCGCCGGTGCGTCCGGCGCTGAAGCTGCTGCGCCGCACCGGAACCGGTGATGCCTTGCGGCTGGCGCGCATGCTGACGCTGCCCGCGCGCCGCTTCGGTGACGAGGTGTTCGCCGGCGAAGGCGCGAAGCTGCTCCTGGCCGGGAATTCCGCGCACAGCGACCTTTCCGTCGACAACGCCGGCAGCGCGGTGTTCGGCTGGCTGCTCGCGATGATCGGGCAGGACAAGGGTTTCCCGGTGCCCGAGGGTGGCGCCGGCGAGCTGGCCGCGGCGCTGGTGCGCCGGCTCGAGTCGCGGGGCGGGCGCGTCCACTGTGGACGTCCGGTGCGGTCGGTGCTCGTCGGTGGCGGGCGGGCGCTGGGCGTGCGGGACGCGGCCGGTGACCCGGTCCGGGCGCGCAGGGCGGTGCTGGCCGACGTGCCCGCGCCGGTGCTGTACCGCGAACTGGTGGGGGAGGAGTGGCTGCCGTCCCGGCTGGTCGAAGACCTGGACAAGTTCGAATGGGACAGCGCGACGGTGAAGGTGGACTGGGCGCTGTCCGGCCCGATCCCGTGGACGGCGGAGGCGGCCCGCGGAGCGGGCACGATCCACCTCGGAACGGACCTCGACGGGCTTTCGGCGTTCGGCGGCGAGCTCGCCCGCGGCCGCACCCCGCGCCGTCCGTTCCTGCTGCTCGGCCAGATGACGACGAGCGACCCGTCCCGCTCACCGGCGGGCACCGAGGCGGCGTGGGCGTACACGCACGTACCGCGCGGCTCGATGGAGGGCCGCGGGGCGCTGGAGCGGCGGGTCAAGCGGATCGAGGAGACGGTGGAGGCCAACGCACCGGGCTTCACGGCCCTGATCAAGGCCCGCTACGCGCAGGGGCCGGCCGAGCTCGGAGGGCACAACCCGGGCCTGGTGGGCGGCGCGATCAACGCGGGCACGACGGCGATCCACCAGCAGCTGTTCTTCCGCCCGGTGCCGGGGACGGGCCGCGCGGACACCCCGGTGGACCGGCTGTACCTGGCGGGAGCATCGGCCCACCCGGGCGGAGCGGTCCACGGAGGCCCGGGAGCGAACGCGGCCCGCGCGGCACTGGCCAGGGCGGGGGTCCTGGGCGGTGGGTACGCGGCGGTGATCCGGGCGGCGCACCGCGCGATCTACGGCTGAGGGCTGCGCAGGGTCGGCTGGCGCGGCCTGGGCTCGATCGCGACGGCCGAGGTGTGGGCTCAAGTGGACCGGTCGGGCCAGGTGCCAGCCGGCGGAGCCGGTGGCTGGTTGCGGCGAGTGGGGGCGGCCTCTGCGGAGCGGCCGAGGTGTTGATTCCGGCGCGGCGGATCGAGTGCCGGCCGCGGCGGGCCGAACTGGGAGCTGGTCGGGCGGGCCGGGCTGGGAGCCGACCTGGTCAGGGGTTGGGGTGGCCGTGGCGGGCGCGGGCGTACTTGCCGGTCGCCAGGTCGGCGAGCCGGGCCAGGGACTCGGTGTTGCGGGGCTTGGCGATCAGCGCCTGCACCGCCTCCGGGAGCACCTTGCCGGGGCCGCGGACGATGTGCTCGGTCATCCGGACCAGCGTCTTCCCGTCGCCGTGGGGGACCAGCGTCAGGCCGACCGCGGCCGCGCCCAGTGGCCACCCGCGGGCCTCCAGGGACAGGGACAGGCCCGGCTCGACCGCGCGGACCACCGTCACGTCCTGGATGTGCACCGGCCAGGGGCCCACGCTGTGGTGGATCCGGGAGCCGACCGCCGGCCAGTCCTCGTCGACGTCGCGGATGTGGGAGCTGCCGACCACCCAGCCGGCGTAGAGCCAGCCGTCGGCGAGCACGTCGAACACGGCGTCGGGCGGTACGTCGATCACGCGGCTGACCTCGGGCACGGTTTCCTCCTGGTTCGGGTGACGAATCAGGCATACCCACTCCCGGACGGGGTATGCCCGCCGGGACGGAGCAGGAGGTGCGCTGATGGCCAGACACGGGAACGAGCCCGACGGACCGGGAGAGCTGTCGAAGCGGTCGTGGGGCGGGGCGCTCAAACGGACCTTCAAGCAGTTCAACCGGGACAACCTCACCGACTGGGCCGCGGCCCTCACCTACTACGGCGTGCTGTCGCTGTTCCCGGGCATCATCGTGCTCACCGCGATCCTCGGCCTGCTGGGCCCGGACAAGATCCAGACGGTGATCGACAACGTCAACCAGATCGTTCCCGGCCAGGGCCGGGACATCCTCGTCGGCGCGATCCGGGAGCTGGCGGGCTCGCGCAGCCTGGCCGGCCCGCTGGCGATCGTGGGCCTGCTGGGCGCACTGTGGTCGGCGTCGGGGTACATCGGCGCGTTCATGCGGGCGTCGAACGCGATCTACGGGATGCCGGAGGGACGTCCGGTGTGGAAGACGATCCCGCTGCGGATCGCCCTGACGGTGGGGATCGTGGTGCTGCTGGCGGCGTGCGCGCTGGGCGTGGTGGCCACCGGGTCGGTGGCCCGCCGGATCGGCGACCTGATCGGCCTCGGCTCGACGGGCGTGCTGGTGTGGGAGATCGCGAAGTGGCCGGTGATCGCGGTGCTCGTGAGCCTGGCGTTCGCGCTGCTGTACTGGGTGGGCCCGAACGTGCGGTTGCCGGGCTTCAAGTGGCTGACACCGGGCGGGTTGCTGGCGGTGGTCCTGTGGGTGGCGGCGTCGGCCGGGTTCGCCTTGTACGTCGCGAATTTCGGCTCCTACAACAAGACCTACGGTTCGCTGGCCGGGGTGATCGCGTTCCTTGTATGGTTGTGGATCTCCAACCTCGCGATCCTGCTGGGGGCCGAGCTGGACGCGGAGCTGGCCCGCGGCCGCGCGATCGAGGCAGGCCACGCGGACGACCAGGAGGAGCCGTTCCTGCCGCCGCGGGACACGAAGGCCATGGACGACGACGAAGCCGCGGCGGTGGCGGAGTCGGAACGGAAGTGAGCGGATGGCCTGCCGGATCACCGAACTGGTGCTGGACTGCCACGACCCGGACCGCTTGGCGGAGTTCTGGTGCGCGGTCCTCGGGTACGAGGTGATCGGCCACGAGCCGGACGGCCTGGCCCTGGGCCCGCCGGGCGCGGCCTTCGGCGAAGGGCCGGTGACGTTGATCCTGGCCCAGACGGAGAACCCCCGCCCCGGAAAGCTCCCACTGCACCTGGACGTGAGCCCGGAGGGGGTCGACCAGGAGACGGAATTGGCGAGGTTGAAGGCATTGGGCGCCCGCCCGGCGGACGTGGGCCAGACGGGCGAGGAATCGTGGGTGGTCCTCCAGGACCCGGAGGGCAACGAGTTCTGCCTGCTGCGCAAGGACGTGGGCAAAGCCTGAGGCCGCGGGCGACAACGCGCGACGGCTGCGGCGGCCAGCGGTAGATGCGGCGGGGGAGCGGCGGGCGCAGCGGAGAGCGGCGGGCGCGGCGGGGAAAGCTGCGCCAGACCGACCTGGCGGCTCGCGTATCTGGAGGATCGGCAACCGTACCCGGGGCCGACTCGCGTACTTGAGGGGCCGACGGGCGTACTTGAAGGGTCGTCTCACGTACTCGAGGGGTCGGCCCGCGTACCTGGAGGGTCGTCTTGCGTACCTGGAGGGTCGTCTCACGTACTTGAGGGGTCGGCCCGCGTACCTGAATTGCCCCCTAACCCTCGGCCCCCCTCACCCCCTGGCCGGCCCCCCGGCCCCTACCGGGTGAACCTCACCCTTCACCAGCCGAGCACCGCCGCCACTGCACCCGATCCCCAGCCCGATCGGCGTGCCAAACCGGCGTAACCTCCGACTCCCACGTCGGCAGCAGCTGATCCGTCACCACCCGCCCCCGAGCCACCCGCCCGAACAGCTCCACCCCGTCCCGCCGCCGAGCCGCCGGGATCCACGCCGGGAACCTCGTCCGGGGCAGCTTTCGCTCGATCCACTCCCGTGCCGACCCCTCGCTCCCGTGGTCGGACTCGACGATGCTCGACACCGGCCCGTCGCCGCCCACCGTGAGGGCGATCGACGCGCGCCAGCGCACCGGGGAAACGTCAGGGTTCATCCCCTCCAGGCTCCCGGACGACGGCAGCTCACGGCCAGTACACGTTCGGATGGATCCCACCGTTCCTCCCACTCCACACCGTCACGAAGCGTTCAGCAACCGTGCACAAGCCTTCTCCAGCGCCGCCCGCGCCTCGTCGCCGTCGAGGCGGGCCGCGCGCTTCAACGCCGGGGCGATCGTGCGCTCGGCGCGGTACGCCTCCACCAGCCGAGGATCCACATAGGACGAGCGGCAGACCGCGGGGGTGTTCCCGAGCGCCGTCGAGACCTCCTTCATCACCTTGGCCTCCGCGCGTTTGCGGGCCGTCTCGGACGTCGGCGGGTCCGCCGCCGCGAACGCCGCCGCGGCCAGGACCGTCGCGTTCCACGTGCGCATGTCCTTCGCCGTGCAGTCCTCGCCCGCCAGCTCCTTGAACCGCTCGTTGATGTCGGCCGCGTGGACCTCGTGCCACGTGCCGCCCTCGCGGTAGACGAGCAGGCGGTCGCTGCCGGACCGGCTGCGCAGCAGGGACTTCAGCACCGCCGCCAGCTCGCCGTCCCGGATCGTCACCTTGCGGTCCAGCCCGCCCTTGGCGACGTAGCAGAACCGGCACTCGTCGCCGCGGACGGACACGTGCGAACGCAGGAGCGTCGCCGCGCCGTGGGTGCCGTTCTCCTCCGCGTACTCCTCGCCGCCGGTGCGGAAGATCCCCCGGTCGAGCATCCGCAACGCCGCCGCCAGCACCCGCTTGCGGGTCAGGCCGCGCCCGGCGAGGTCCTCCGCCACCGAAGCGCGCCACGCCGGCAGCCGGCGGGCCATCTGCAGCACGCGGTCGTGCTTCTCCTCGTCGCGATCGCGGCGCCACTGCTCGTGGTAGAGGTACTGGCGCCGCCCGGCGTCGTCGGTGCCGACCGCCTGGACGTGCCCGTTCGGGTACGGGCAGATCCACACGTTCCGCCACGCCGGCGGGATGACGAGGTCCTTGATCCGCGCGAGGAGCTCGTCGTCGGTCACCGGCGAGCCGTCGGGCATGGCGTAGGAGAACCCGCGGCCGCGGCGGATGCGCTTGATGCCCGGGCCGCGCAGGTCACTGCGCCGGAGTCTGGTGCGTCCCACCGCCGCGAAATACCCGCCCCGCGTACCGGGAAACCATGATTGTCACCCGCAGTGGCGGGTAGCCGACGGGGAAGCACCGGAAGGAGCACGGATGACCACCGCAACCAAGCCGCTCGCCGTCGTCACCGGCGCGTCGAGCGGGATCGGCCTGGAGCTGGCCAAGCAGTTCGCCCGGCACGACTTCGACCTCGTGCTGGCCGCCGACGACGCCGAGCTCGCCGCGGCCGCCGACGAGGTCCGCGCGTGCGGCGCGCGGGTCGAGGCGGTCCGCACCGACCTCGCCGCCCCGGACGGGGTGGAAGACCTGGTCGGGCGGCTCGCGGACCGGCCGGTCGAGGCGCTGGCCGTCAACGCCGGCGTCGGGGTCAACGGCGAGTTCGCCGGGGACACCCGGCTGGAGGACCAGCTGACCGTCGTCGACCTGAACGTCCGCTCGGCCGTGCACCTCGCCAAGCGGGTCGTGCCCGGGATGGTCGGCCGCGGCCACGGCCGGGTGCTGTTCACCTCGTCGATCGCCGGCACGTCACCGGCGCCCTACCAGGCCGTCTACGCCGCGTCGAAGGCGTTCCTCACGTCGTTCTCCGAGGGCCTGCGAGCCGAGGTGAAGGACAAGGGCGTCACCGTCACCGCGATGCTGCCCGGTCCGGTCGACACCGAGTTCTTCGAGCGGGCCGGCATGGCGGACACCAAGATCGCCGCCGGGCCCAAGGACGACCCGGCCGAGATCGCCGAAGCGGGCTACGAAGCCCTGATGGCGGGCAAGGACAAGATCGTCCCCGGCGCGCTGAAGAGCAAGCTCCAGGCGGCCGGCTCGCGCGTCCTCCCGGACCAGGCCAAGGCCAAGCAACAGGGCAAGATGATGGAGCCCGGATCGGCGGACGAATGAGCGTCATCGAAGACGTCACCGAAAAAGCGAAGCAGGTGCAACGCCGCTACGCCGGTGACGAAGACCGCCCGCTGGGCGGGTACATCGTCGCGATGGGCGTCTACAGCGGCCTCGTGGGCGGGCTGACGCTGCTCGGCCGCGCCGCCGGGGCCCGGTTGCCGCAGCGCTTCGGCGCCGGCGACACGGTCCTGCTGGGCGCGGCGACGTTCAAGGCCAGCCGCCTGCTGGCCAAGGACGCCGTCACCAGCCCGCTGCGCGCCCCGTTCACCCGGTACGAAGAGCCGGCCGGCGACGACGAGCTGAACGAGTCCGTCCCGGCGAAGGGCCACGTCGAGCACGCGGTCGGCGAGCTCGTCTCGTGCCCGTTCTGCCTGAACGTCTGGATCGGGACGGGCCTCGCCGCGGGCCTGGTGATCGCGCCGCGGGCGACCCGGCTGGCGGCCACCGTGCTGACCGCGGTGGGCGTGGCGGACGCCCTGCACCTGCTGTACGACGCGGGCAAGAAGCTCGCCTCCGGCTAGCCGGACGGGCCGGCGGGGGAGTTCTCCCGCCGGCTCACGCCGGGCCGCGGCGCAGCGGGCGGACCGCCGGGCCCTGCACCACGGTGCCGTCCACGCCGAACCGCGAGCCGTGGCACGGGCAGTCCCACGTCTTCTCCGCGTCGTTGAACGAAACCAGGCAGCCCAGGTGAGTGCAGTGGGCGCCGACGGTGTGCAGCTTCCCGGCTTCGTCGCGGTGGGCCGCGACGAGCTCGCCGCCCACCCGGACGACCTGCGCGTCACCGGGCTGGAGGTCGTCGAGCTTCTCCGACCGCCACAGCGCGGCGACGTGGTCGCCGACGAGGTACTTCGCGACGGTCAGGTTGTCCTGGGCCACTTCGAGCACGGAACGCGCGTCGAAGCGGTTGGGGTCGAACAGGTCCGCGGCCGGGTGCGGCTCGCCGAGGATCCGCGCCGCCAGGACGTGGCCCGCCGCCGTGCCGCCGGTCATGCCCCACTGGCCGAACCCGGTGGCCACCCACAGGTTCTTCGTCCCCGGCAGGTAGCGGCCGACGTAGGGCAGCAGGTCGGGCGTGGACATGTCGTGCGCGGACCAGCGATGGGTCACCCGGTGCAGGCCCGCGTGCGCGTCCGCCCACTCGGCGAGCCGCCGGTACCGGCGTTCGACGTTGACGTGCGCGCCCACGCGGTAGTGCTCGCCGCCGGCGATCACCATCGGCGTGCCCTGCTCGGTGTACCCGCGCACGGAGTGGTGGGTGTCGGCGTCGAGGAACATGCCTTCGGGCGCGGCGTTCCCGGCCGCCGGGCCCGCGACGACGAGGTCGCGCACCGGGTCGAGCCGCGCGAAGTACAGGCCGCGGTCGAGCACGGGGTAGTGGGTCGCGACGACGACTTCGCCTGCCACCACGTCACCCCGCGCGGTGCGGACGGTCTGCCCGTTGAGCGCGGTCGCCCTGGCGTGCTCGACGATCGTGCCGCCCGCCCGCTCGATCTCGGCGGCCAGGCCGAGCAGCCACCGGCGCGGGTGGAAGTGCGCCTGCCCGGTGGTCCGCACCGCACCGAGCGCCGGGACGTCGAGCGCGACGTCCTCGGTGAACGACGCCGGCAGGCCCGCCGCGACGGCGGCGTCCGCCTCCTGCTTGAGCGAGTCCACGGTGCTTTCGCGCGTGGTGTAGACGTAGCTGTCCGCCCGGGTGAAGCCGCAGTCGATGCCGAGTTCGGCATCGGTGGCGGCGATCCACTCGCCCGCCGCCGTCTGCGCGCTTCGGCGTAGATCCTGGCGGCATCGGCGCCGTGGCGGGACGTGAGGTCCGCGTACTTGGCCCCGTGCTGGGCGCTGACCTTCGCGGTGGTGTGGCCGGACACCCCGGCCGCGACCCGCTCGGCCTCCAGCACGACGACCGACCGGCCGGCCCGGGCGAGCAGCAGCGCGGTGGTGAGCCCGGCGATGCCCGCGCCGAGCACCGCGACGTCGGCGGACTCCGGCACGGGCACGGCGGTGCGATCCGGGGAAGGAGCGGTTTCGACCCACAGCGAAAGCGGTTCGGGCAGGGCTGTCATGCCTGCGGATGCCCGCTGCCGCCCCGGTGAAACGGGCCATCCGGCCCCGTTTCGGCCGCTCGACGGCCCGGGTAGCCCCCGGGCATGAGTACCGACATCTTCGTGATCGGCCTGGACGAGGAGAACCGGCGGGTGCTGGAGCGCCTGCCGTGGGCGGCCGGTTACCGGTTCCACGGCCTGCTGACCCCCGAAGAGCTGCAGCACGGCGAGATCGACTTCGAAGCGTTGCTGAAGACGGCGCAGCACGAGCTGGACGCCTTCGACGGCGAAGTCGGCGCGATCGTCAGCTACTGGGACTTCCCGGCCGCGACCCTGGTGCCCATCCTGTGCGGCCGCTACGGCCTGCCCAGCGTGTCGCTCGAGGCGGTGCTGAAGTGCGAACACAAGTACTGGAGCCGGCTGGAGCAGAGAAAGGTGATCGACGAGCTGCCGCACTTCGGCATCGTCGATCTCGAAGACGAGCACCCGGCGCCGCCGGAGGGCGTCGGCTACCCGATGTGGCTCAAGCCGGTGAAGTCCTTCTCCTCCGAACTCGCCTTCAAGGCCGGGAACGACCGCGAATTCGCCGACGCCGTGGCGGAGATCCGGGCCGGGGTCGGCCGCGTCGGGGAGCCGTTCGGCTACGTCCTCGAACAGGTCGACCTGCCGCCGGAGATCGCCCGGGTGGGTGGCGCGGCCTGCCTGGCCGAAGGAGCGCTCCACGGCGTCCAGGCGGCCATCGAGGGGTACGTCTACCGGGGTGAGGTCACCGTTTACGGTGCGCTCGACTCGATCAACTACCCGGACAGCTCGTCGTTCCTGCGCCACCAGTACCCGTCGCAGCTGGGGGAGGAGCCGGTCCAGCGGATGCGGGACGTCGCCGAGCGGGTGATGAAGCAGATCGGCTTCGACAACGGCACGTTCAGCATCGAGTTCTTCTGCGATCCCGAGTCCGGCCAGGTGTGCCTGCTGGAGATCAACCCCCGGCACTCGCAGTCGCACGCCGAACTGTTCGAGTTCGTCGACGGCGTCGCCAACCACGAAATCATGGTGCGGCTCGGCCTGGGCCAGGACCCCGGCCGCCGTCCCCGCAAGGGCACCTACCAGATCGCCGGCAAGTGGTACCTGCGGCGGTTCGAGGACGGCGTCGTGACCCGCGTCCCGACCCCCGAGGAGATCGCGACCGTGCAGAACCGCATCGACGGCACCCAGATCGAGATCGTGCCCCGGGTGGGGCAGCGGCTGTCGGACCTGCCGGAGCAGGACAGCTACAGCTTCGAGCTGGCGCAACTGTTCGTCGCGGCGCACACCGAGCACGAGATGGTGCAGAAGTACCAGGCCTGTGTGGACGCGCTGCCGTTCGAGTTCGCGGAAGCCTGACCGGACAACGAAAACCGGGGTCGCGTTCGGACAGTCCGAACGCGACCCCGGGTTCGTGGTGACCGCTCAGCCCGACTGCGGGTCGCTGTCGTCGTGTTCGTCGCCGCTCGAGGTGCCCTGCTCGCCGCGGAGGGTCTCGCGCTGGGCCTCCGGCGTGTCGCGGTGCGGGTCGTCGCCGCGGGCGCCCTCGGCGGGCTCGGTCGGGTGCTGCGTGCGCTCTTCGGACGTCATTCCTGTCCCTCCTTCACATCTCTTTCCGTTCCGGATACCCGGCTCGGCCCGGCTCAACCGCCGGCGTTTGCGGCCAAGATCACCGGGTAGCCCAGGGCGACGCGGTTGTCGACCGGCGATCGTGCCGGGGCCGCGGCGAGGTGAAGGAGACCCAGATGACCACGTCGGCGGAACCCGTCCGCCCGGGCCCCTTGGCCGCCCGGTCCGTCGTCCACCGGCCCGTACCGCCCGCCCCGCGGATGCTGCGCCTGCCCGGTGTCTACCGCCCGCAGGAGGACACCGCCCTGCTCGCGTCGGCGATCGCGGAACTGGCGATCCCGGCCGGCGCGCGTGCCCTCGACCTGTGCACCGGCACCGGCGCGCAGGCGATCACGCTGGCCCGCCGCGGCGCGGGAACCGTGTTCGCACTGGACCTTTCGCGCCGGGCACTGGCCTCGGTGCGGCTCAACGCGCTGGCCCGGCAGCTCACCGTGCGCCCGTGCCGGGGCGGCCTCGGCAGAGCACTGCGAGAAGGCCCGTTCGACGTCGTCGTCGCGAACCCGCCGTACGTGCCGTCCCCGGCGCCGGCCGTTCGGTCCACCCGAGGCTGGGACGCGGGCCCGGACGGCCGTGCGCTGCTGGACCCGCTGTGCGCTGCCGCCGGCCGGCTGCTGCGCCCGGGCGGGACGATGCTGCTCGTGCAGTCCGCCATGTCCGATGTGGACAAGTCGGCCGCGCTGCTGGCTTCGCGCGGGTTGCGGGTTTCGGTGGCCCGGCGCGCTTGGATCCCGTTCGGACCGGTCCTTTCCGGACGGACGGAGTTCCTCGAGGCGGCCGGGCTGATCGAACCGGGGCAGCGGGTGGAAGAGCTGGTGGTGCTCCGTGCCGACCGCTGACCGGGGGCCCCGGCGGGTGACCGTCGTGCCGGGCGGCCCGGTGCTGGTGGAGGGGCCGGTCGAAATGAGCACGCCGGACGGGGAGCTGGTGCGCTCCGATCGCTTCGTGGTCGCGGTGTGCGCGTGCCGTCGGAGCAAGCGGTTCCCGTTCTGCGACACCAGCCACCGCAAACGCGTCCGCGTCCAGGACGGCGACTGACGAAGACGGCCTCCCGGCCCGCGCCGGGAGGCCGTCGCCGGGGTCAGGCCCGCAGCGAGGACTTCCCGGCCTTCCAGCTGCTCAGCAGCAGCTCGCCGAAGCGGCCTTCGAGGAACTCGGTCGCCTGGATGCCGAACACGACGTCGGCGGCCAGTTCCGGCTCCTGGTCCAGCAGGTCGCCGAGCACGTCGTGCCGCATCACCTGTTCGTGGACCGCGTCCGCTTCGATGTGCTCGGTGTAGAACAGCCGGCACGCGTCGGGGGCGCCGAGGCGCCGCAGGGCCTGGTCCATCCGCTGCGCCGAGGGTGCGGTGGTGATCTCCGCGGCGGCGAAGTGGCCGCACAGCGCGCCCCGCAGCGACCGGTGCAGGCCGAACAGCGACATCATGTTGACCACCGCCAGCATGGCGCCCGGCACTTGGTCGATGAGCTCCAGGTAGCCGTCGGGCAGCCCCGCGGCGCGCAGCAGGTCGGCGTAGAGGCGGGAGTGCGCGAGCTCCGCGCGGCCACCGCCGAACTCGTCGAACTCCACCGCCACCAGGGCGGCCTTGGCGCGGCCGCGCAGCCGGGGGATCACCCACGCGTGCGGGTCGGCTTCCTTGTGGTGGTAGATCGAGCGGTGGGTGAAGTACTCCCGCACCTGCGTCCAGTCGCCGTGGTCGCGCAGGTGGTGGGACACCCCTTCCCCGTCGATCGGCTCGACCAGCAGGACGTCGAGTTCGGCGGTGACGTCGTCGCCGCCCGCCACGTTCTCGTGCAGCGCGGCGAGGAAGCGGGCCTCCAGCGCGCCGCGCAGGCGCAGCAGCTCCGGGTCCCATTCCCAGTCGGGGGACACCCCGGGCAGGCCCTGGTAGTGCAGTTCGTAGCACAGGTGCAGGGCCAGCTGGAGGTCGTCGCCGAGCGGGTCGGCGTCGGCGAGACCGTCGAAGTCCAGGTCCGCCCGCGGGTGCGCGCGCAGGAGAATCCCCAGCACGGACTCCGAGAGCGGGCCCCGGGCGGCCGGCAGGGTGGCCGCCCGGGCAGTGGTGGAAGTCGTCATGATTCCGGCTACCCGGTGAGCAGCGTTCCATGCGCCGCGGGCACGGTCGCGGCGGCGAGCCACCGCACCGCGGCCGCCGTCTCGCCACCGGCGGCGGCGCGCTGCTGCGCGGCCCCGGTGCCCTCCATCCGCACGATTTCCAGCAGCTGCTGGACCTCCGGCAGGTCGCCGCTCTCCGTGAGGGGCGCCCGGACGTGCTCCAGGAGCTCGCCGACGAGGCTCCAGGCGGGCCGCCGGGTCGCGGTCACGACGTCCACGAGCTGCCCGCCGAGGCCGTGCCGCGCGGCGGCCCAGACCCCGGCCGCGGCGACCTGCGGGGACAGCGGCGGGGCTTCCCGGCCCGCGGCGAGCTCGGCCAGCGCCCGCTGCACCAGCGCCTGGCTCAGCAGGGCCTGCAGCACCGCGTGGTCGACGGTGAGCGCGGTGTCGGCGACCCGGAACTCGACCGTCGGGAACCGGCCGGACGGGCGGGCCAGCCAGAACGTCTGGTCCGGGTCGACCAGCGCCCCGCAGTCGACCAGCGCGTCCACCGCCCGGCGGTGGTCGTCGTGGCTGCGGAGGTGGGGCGCGATGCCGGAGCCGGGGAAGCGGGACTGCAGGACCATCCGCCAGCTGCCGTAGCCGGTGTCGCGGCCGTGGTCGAACGGGGAGTTGGCGGAGAGGGCGAGCAGCGTGGGCAGCCACCGCCCGAGGTGGTTGACGACGGCGACCGCGGTGTCGGGGTCGGGCACGCCCACGTGGACGTGGCACCCGCAGGCCTCGTAGTCGGCGACCAGAGCGCCGTAGACGGCGTCGATCTCGGCGTAGCGTCCGGCGCTTTCGGGAGGTGGCGCGGCCGGCCCGGGCCCGACGGGAGTACCGGTGGCGAGCAGCGCGCAGTCCTCGGCCGCGGCGGCACCGGCGAGCACCCGCCGGGCGGCGGTCAGCTGGTGCCGCAGCTGCGCAGCGGTGGTGCAGACCCCGCTGACGGCCTCGAGCTGCGTCAACCGCAGTTCCCGGTGCACGCCGACACCGTCGGGCAGCGGGCCGTGGTGCCGGTACCGCGCCAGGACGAGTTCCGCACCCGGCGACACGTGCCCGGTGCGCGGGTTCACGAGGAGGAACTCCTCTTCGACACCCATCGTGGGCGGGCCGTCGGACATGGGCGGGCTCCTTCCGGACGGGCGTGCGACGCGGTTACCCGTTCCGGTGGTGGAAATGCGCGGGGACCCTTCGCTTGTTTCGCCCTTCACACCGCGCGGGTACCTCGCACCCATGACGACTCACGAGCGGTTGCGCGTGGTGGGGGCGGACGCCCCGCCGGAGCACCGCCTGCCTTCACCCCGCGCACCGTCCGAAGGGGACCTGGGAAGCCGCATCCGCTGGAAGACCCCCGACGCGGTGGTCGTGGAGGTCACCGGGGAGATCGACCTGAACACGGTGCCCGACCTGGCGGCGCTGCTGGACGAGCACATCCGCGGCCGGCCGGGGGTGTTGCGCGTGGACCTCGGGAACGTGTGTTTCCTCGGGGCGGTGGGGATCCGGGTGCTTTTGCGCGCCCACCGCCATGCCGAGGAGGCGGGGGTTCACCTGGTGGTGGATCCGGGTGAGTCGCGGGCTGCGGTTCGGGCTTTGGAGTTGCTTGATCGCCTTTACGGGGTCGTGAGTTAGTCGAGACGGGCCAGCTTCTTGTTGGCCGGGACCGGCGCCGACCGCCTCTGCAGCTCGGCCCCGGCGACCCGGCCCCGGAGTGCCCCTAGTCGCCCGTCAGCAGGTCCACGACGTCCTCGGCCCGCTTCCGCTCCGCAAACCGACGCCGTTGCCGGTCCGCCCCGCCGCCCTCCGTGGCGAGGTGGTCCGTTCGCTCCCTGGCGAACTCCAGGTCCCCGGCCGCCTCCAGCGCCGGGGCCACCAACGCGATCAAGTCGTCCAGCACCACCTTCGTCGGCTCCAGCCCGCCGCTCTTCGGGTGCGGGCAGCAGCCCGTGACACCCTCCCTCGACGCCCGCCACAACTGCGCGCGCAGCACCTCGTTCGACAACTCCGGTGCGGCACCGTCGTCGGCGAGCGCCGTGGCCACCAGGCCGCGGGCCAGCACTCCCAACAACACTGCGTCCTCCGGGGTCGCCGCCACGTCGGCGATGCGGAACTCCAGGGTCGGCTGCTTGTCCGACAACCGGACGTCCCAGTAGATCATCCCGCGGTCGAGGATCGAGCCCGCGCGCAGCCAGCCGTCCACGATGCTCTCGTACTCGTCCAGGGACGCGAACCGCGGCGGGGGACCGGCCGACGGCCAGCGGCTCCACTGTTGATAACGCCAGCTGCAGTAGCCCGTATCGTAGCCGTCGGAGATCGCCGAGTTCGCCGTCACCGTGAGCAGGGCCGGCAGCCACGGGCGGATCCGGTTGAGGACCTGGACGCCGCTCTCCTTGTCCGGGATCGCCACGTGCACGTGACAGCCGCACGTCAGCGATGTCCGTGCGGTGGCGCCGAAGTGCTCGGCCATCCGCTCGTAGCGCGGGTTCGGCGTGATGACCGGCGGGTCCGCCTCGAACAGCAGCGGGGACGCCGCCGGCAGCACCCGGTACCCGCGGCGCCGGGCGGCCGAGGCGAGGTCGCCGCGCAGGCCGCGCAGCTGGCGCAGGGCTTCGGTGTGGGTGCGGCAGACGTCGGTGGCCGCTTCGGCCTGGGAGCGCGTGAGTTCGTGCTGCAGTTCACCCTGGTCGTCGCCGGCCGCCTCGGCCGCGTCGACCACGTCGTCGCCGGCGTGGGACAGCTGACCGCGGCGGTCGACGACGAAGAACTCCTCTTCGATGCCGAAAGTCAGCACATCGCGCGTGGGTTCGTTCACCGATGTTCTCCTGGGGGTCGCGGGAGTCGCATGAATACCCGTCCGGCGGTTCCGGCAAACGGGTTTTCCCGGGCGGGGAGCGGGTATCCGGGCGCCATGTCGACCGACGCGATCGTGCTGCTCAAGAACGACCACAAGACCGTGGAGAAACTCTTCAAGCAATTCGAGAAGGCAGAGGAGGACGCGTACGACGAGAAGCGCCGGATCGCGGACTCGATCATCGAAGAGCTGACCGTCCACGCCTACATCGAAGAGGAGATCTTCTACCCGGCGGCGCGGGAAGCCGTGCCGGAGACCAAGGACCACGTCCTGGAAAGCGTCGAGGAGCACCACGTCGTGGTGTGGATGCTGTCCGAGCTGCTCGGCATGGACCCGAAGGACGAGACCTTCGACGCCAAGGTCACCGTGCTGACCGAGAACGTCCGCCACCACGTCGAAGAGGAAGAGGACGAGTGGTTCCCCGAGGTCCGCTCGGCGATGGGCCGCAAGCAGCTGCAGGAACTGGGCCAGCGGATGATCGACGCCCGCCCGAAGGCGCCGAAGAACCCGCTGGAGCTCAAGAGCGCCAAGGCCTGAGCGCCCGCGAAAGGGGCGGCACCTTCGTGGGAAGGTGCCGCCCCTTTCGGTGTCACTGCTTCGCGACGACGCGGATCGTCTCGAGCTCGGAGTCGGCCGGGTCCGGCAGCTGCATCCCCGCGCCGAGGCCGCTGCGGAGGTAGTCGAGCATCGGCCGGGTGAGCACCTCGCCGGGCAGCACCCCGGGCGACCCCGGCGGGTACGGCGTGATCATCTCGGCCGCGATCCGGCCCGCCGCCTCGGCCGCCGGCACCTGCTCGGCCGGGCCGAAGAACGCGTCACGCGGCAGCATCGCCGTCTCCAGCTCCATCTCCCGCGGCGACGGAAGGTCGACCTGCGGCGGCTTCTCGAACGAGGGGCGGCCTTCAGCAGCGCGTCGAGCGCGTCGATCAGCGTTCCGGCGGTCCCGTCGTCGTCGGAGTGGTTGAACTGGGCCACCATCCGGCGGTGGTCGGCCAGGCCGACGGTGACGCGCTGGTGCTCGCGCAGCCAGTCCGCCGCCTGGTAGCCGCTGATGCCCAGCGGGTCCAGGTCGAGCACGACCTTCAGCGGGTCGACCGAGTCGGCCAGGTCCGGGCCGAGGAATTCGTCGTGCAGCACGGTGAAGCCCAGCTCGCCCAGCCGGCCGCGCACCGACTTCACCAGTGTCAGGGCGCCGTCCAGCAGCTCCTTGCCCTGTTCGGCCATCTGCCGCCGCCAGCCGTCGAGGGCGGCGTACACCAGCGAGCTCGGGCTGGTGGTGCCGAGCAGGTCCTCGCGCGCCTTCAGCACGTTCGGGTCGACGCGGTCGCCCTGCAGGTGGAAGACCGAGCTCTGCTCCACCGCGGCCCCCATCTTGTGCACGCTCGTGACGCAGACGTCGGCGCCGGCGTCCATGCCCCACGGCGGCAGGCCGTCGTGGAACGGCAGGTGCGCGCCCCACGCCTCGTCGACGATCAGCGGCAGCCCGTGCCGGTGGCACCACTCGGCGATCGCCCGGAGGTCGCCGCACGTGCCGTAGTCGGTCGGCGTCACCACCAGGGCGCCCTTGACCTCGGGGTCGCGCTCGTAGGCCTCGGCGAACTCCCGGACGCCCGGCGGGTGGCTCAGGTGCCGCTCGGCGTCCCAGTGCGGGTGCACCCACACCGGCCGGACGCCGCTGACGATCAGCCCGGAGATCACGGACTTGTGGACGTGCCGCGGTACCAGCAGCTTCTCGTGCGGGCCGGCGACGGCGAGCATCGCGCTCTTCACCGACAACGAGCTGCCGCACGTCGAGAAGAACGTGTGCTCGGCGCCGACCGCGTCGGCCATCAGTTGCTGCGCTTCCTGGAGGACGCCCTTGCGCATCAGCCGGTCGTCGAGGCCGTTGAGCGCGATGACGTCGGACTTGAACACGTCGGCCCCGACGACCTCGAGCACCCGCGGGTCGATGCCGCGGCCCTGCTTGTGCCCGGGTGCGTTGAACGGGACGTAGCCGGCGCTGTGGTAGTCGCGCAGCGCCTCGAGCACCGGTGCCTTGCTGTGGTCCATTCCGCCGGAGTAGCCGGAGCGGGCCCGCGGGAAACACCCCCGGTGGCATGAGGGTCGGTGGTTGGGGTATTCCGGAGGGCATGGAGTGGCACGAGGAGCTGCACGAGCGGGCCGACGAATGCATCGAGCACCTGGAGGAGCGCCTGTGGGCCGTCGCGACCGCGCTGCACGAGCGGCCGGAACTGTCCTATGAGGAGCACGCTGCCGCCGAACGGCTCACCACGGAACTGGCCGCGGACGGCTTCGCGTTGGAAACCGGGGTCGCCGGGCTCCCCACCGCGTTCGTCGCCCGCGTCGGCGAGGGGCGCCCGTGCGTCGCGCTGCTGCTCGAATACGACGCCCTGCCCGGCCTCGGGCACGCCTGCGGGCACAACCTGATCGCCGCGGCGGGCCTCGGTGCCGCACTGGCCGCCAAGGACGTCCTGGGGGACACCGCCGGCTCGCTGCTCGCGGTGGGCACGCCGGCCGAGGAACGCGGCGGCGGCAAGGTCGCCATGGCCGAGGCGGGCGTCTTCGACGACGTCGACGCGGCCCTGATGGTCCACCCTGGGGTCCACTCGTGGTCGTGGGCGCCGCTGACCGCCCAGGTGGAGGTGAAGGTGACCTTCCACGGCCGGGCCGCCCACCCGACCGGCGACCCGGAGCACGGCGTCGACGCCCTCGCCGCGCTGATCCAGGCCTTCGGCGCGGTCTCGGCCCTGCGCCAGCGGCTGCCGGCCGGGTCGCACGTCCAGGGGATCATCACCCACGGTGGCGAGGCGACGAACATCGTCCCCGACCGGGCCGAAGGCCGGTTCGGGCTGCGCGCGCTGACCACCGACGCGCTGGACCGCCTGGTGGAGGACGTCACGACGTGCGCGGAGGGCGCGGCGCTGGCGACCGGGACGAAGGCCGAAGTTGAACGCCTCGGCCGCGGGTACGCCCACTTCCGCGACAACGCGGTGCTCTCGGAGCGGTTCACCGAGCACCTGGCGGCGTGCGGGATCCACGCGACCCCGCCGGCGCCGGGGGTCTTCCTCGGGTCGTCGGACATCGGTGACGTCAGCGTCCGCGTCCCGGCGATCCACCCGTTCGTGGCGATCACGGCGGAGGAGATGTCGGACCACACGCCCGAGTTCGCCGCGGCCGCGGCGAGCCCCCGCGGCCGGGCGGCGATGCTGGCCTCGGCGGCGGCGCTGGCCCGCACGGTGATCGACCTGCGGACGCACCCGGCGCTGGTCAGCCGCGCGTGGGACTGCTTCCGGGACCTGGCCCGGAACGGGCGGTGACCGGGCGCCGCAGGAGCCGCTCCACGTGGTTCATCGCCTCGACGCCCTCCGGGATCGCCTGCATGAGCCAGGTGGGGAACAGGCCCGGGTATTCACGGTGGTCCAGCTCGCCTCCCGCGCGCTCGGCGAACCGGCGGGCGTCCGGGAGCAGCGCGATCGCCGGCGCGAGTGCCCCGCCCGCGCCCGGTTACCCGGGCGCGGACGGGGCCTGACTAGGCCACCGAGGTGTAGTGCGAAGCGTCCCCTTCGAGCGACTCACTGCGGCGCCCGTCGATGCCGGCGGGGATGTCGCCCGCCACCGTGACGCGGTTGAGCCGGCGGGGCAGGCCGTCGTAGTTGTCGATCGCGTAGTGCTGGGTGATCCGGTTGTCGAACAGCACCAGCTGATCCGGCTCCCACGCCACCCGCACGACGTTCTCCGGCCGCGTGACGTAGGACTGCAGCAGCCGCAGCAGGTCGCGTGACTCGCTCACCGACAGGCCCTCGATCCGCTGGGCGAACCCGCCGATGAACAGGCCGCGCTCGCCGGTCACCGGGTGCACCCGGACCACCGGGTGCACGGTCCGGTACTTGCGCGAGACGAACTGCGCCCGCCGGGCCTGCTCCTTCTCGTCCACCGTCTCCGGCGGCTGGACGTAGTCGTAGTCGTTGGTGTGCACCGCCCGCAGCGTGTCGGCGAAGGCGCGCAACGGTTCCGGCAGGTCCCGGTAGGCCGCGGCGGCGTTCGCGATCAGCGTCTCGCCGCCGTAGGGCGGCACCACCAGGCTGCGCAGCGTGCTGGCCTTCGGCGGGTTGAGCACGAAGGTGACGTCGGTGTGCCAGTGGTTGGCGCGGCCCTGCTCGCTGTCGACGGGCAGGATCGTCGGCGCGCCCTCGACGGCGGGCACCGTCGGGTGCGCCTTGGTCAGCTCGCCGAAGTGCGCGGCGAACCGCTGCTGGCCCTCGTCGTCGAGCCGGACGTTCCGGAACACCAGGGCCTTGTGCTCGTGCAGGGCGTCGGTCAGGAACGCCACCTGCGCGGCGTCGAGGTCGCCGGCGGGGTCGAAGCCGACGATCTCGGCGCCGATCCTCCCGGTCAGCTTGCGGACGTCGGTACCGATGGTGGTCATGCGGGCTCCTTCACTCGGTTGCGGTTGACGGGCCGCGCGAGGCCGTAGTGCTCGCGCAGGGTGGTGCCGGAGTACTCGGTGCGGAACAGGCCGCGCCGCTGCAGTTCCGGGACGACGAGGTCGACGAAGTCGTCGAGCCCGCCGGGCAGGGTGGGCGGCATGACGTTGAAGCCGTCGGCGGCGCCGCCGCGGAACCACGCCTCCAGCTCGTCGGCGACCTGGACCGGGGTGCCGGCGAAGACGCGGTGCCCGCGCCCGCCTGCCAGCCGTTCCAGCAGCTGCCGGATGGTGAGGTCTTCGCGCCGGGCCAGGCCGACGACCAGGTCGAACCGGCTCTGGCCGCCTTCGGTGAAGGCGCCGACCTCCGGCAGCGGGCCGTCCAGCGGGTAGCCGGTGACGTCGTGGTCGAGCATCTTCGACAGCTGCTGCAGCCCGTAGTCCGGGGTGATCAGCGCGTTCAGCTCGGCCTCGCGCGCCCGTGCCTCGGCTTCGGTGCGCCCGAGGATCGGCGAGATGCCGGGCAGGATCTTGATCTCGTCCGGCGTGCGGCCGTACTTCGCGAGCCGGCCCTTGACGTCGTCGTAGAACGCCTTGCCTTCTGCGAAGGTCTGCTGCGCCGTGAACACCGCCTCGGCGTGCCGGGCCGCGTACTCCTTGCCGGTTTCCGACGAGCCGGCCTGGACGAGCAGCGGGTGGCCCTGCACCGGCCGTTCGATGTTGAGCGGTCCCTGGACCTGGAAGTGCGGGCCGTCGTGGGCGATCGCGCGGATCCGGGCGGTGTCGGCGTAGACCCCGCTCGCCCGGTCGACGACCGCGGCGTCGTCGTCCCAGCTGTCCCAGAGCTTCTTGACGACCTCGACGAACTCCTCGGCCCGGTCGTACCGCGCGTCGTGCGGCGGGCGCTTGGCCAGGTTGAAGTTGCGGGCCTCGTCGATGCCCGCCGAGGTGACGATGTTCCAGCCCGCGCGGCCGCCGGAGAGGTGGTCGAGCGAAGCGAACTTCCTGGCCAGGTGGTAGGGCTCGTTGTAGGTCGTCGACGCGGTCGCAATCAGTCCGATGTGGACTGTGGAGGCGGCGAGCGCCGAGAGCAGCGTCAGCGGTTCGAAGTGGCTGTGGGAATTGTGCTTGACGTTGCCCCACAGCGCGACGCCGTCGGCGAGGAAGAGCGAGTCGAGCTTGCCGCGCTCGGCGGTGCGCGCGATGTCCACGTAGTGCTGCAGCGTCCGGGCCCGGTGCGGGTCGGTCGAGGGGTGCCGCCACGCGGCTTCGTGGTGCCCGTTCGGCATCACGAACGCGTTGAGGTGCATCATGCCTGCTCCTTGGGTCGCCAGGTGGAAAACCGCCGTTCGAGGCCGACGAAACCGGCGTTGACGAGCACGCCGAGCAGCGAGACCGCGATGATCCCGGCGTACATCTGCTGGATCTGGAAGTTGACCTGGCTCGTGTTGATCAGGTAGCCAAGCCCGGCCTTCGCGCCGACCATCTCGGCGGCGACCAGGACGAGGATCGAGTAGGACGCCGCCATCCGGATGCCGGTGAACACCGTCGGCACGGCCGAGGGCAGGATCACCTTCCGGAACAGCCGCGGGCTGGACAGCCCCAGCGAGCGGGCCGCCTTGACCAGCAGCGGGTCGACCGAGTTGACCCCGGCGATCGTGTTGAGCAGCACCGGCCACACGCAGGCGTAGACCACCAGGCTGACCTTCGACAGCTCGCCGATGCCCAGCAGCAGCGTGAACACCGGCAGCAGCGCCAGCGCGGCGGTGTTGCGGGCCAGCTCCAGCAGGGGCTGCAGGAACCGCGCGACCGGCCGGTACCAGCCGATCAGCAGCCCGAGCGGGACCGCGACGGCCACGGCCACGGCGAACCCGGCCGCGGACCGGCCGACGCTGGCCAGCAGGTGGTCGGCGAGCTCGCCGTCGAGCACGAGCTGCCAGAGGGCCTGCAGGTCTTCCGACAGCGGCGGCAGGAACGTCCGGGTGCCCTCGTCGAGGACGAACCGGGGGACCAGCTCCCAGAGCAGCGCGAACAGCACGACCGCGGCCGAGGCGTGCACCGCCCGGGTGAGCTTCTTCGCGAACCGGCGCGGTCGCGGCGGGGTCTCCGTGAGTCCGGTGTGGACGGTGGGGGCCTCCAGGGTGGTGGTCATCGGACCGCGCTCCGTTCGTGTTCGGCCGCCTTGCGGACCTCGTCGTGCAGCAGCTCCCAGAGCCGGTGGCGCTGCCGGCCGAACTCGGTCCCGGAGCGCACGTCGCCGGTGCGGTCGCCGAGGTCGACGTCGACGACGGCCTTCAGCCGGCCGGGCCGGGAGGTCAGCACCGCGACCCGCTGTCCCAAGTAGACGGCTTCGTCGATGCCGTGGGTGATGAACACGATCGTCTTGCCGGTGCGGCGCCAGATCCGCAGCAGCTCCTCCTGCAGCTGCTCGCGGGTCTGCGCGTCGAGCGCGGCGAACGGCTCGTCCATCAGCAGCACGGCGGGGTCGTAGGCCAGGCTGCGAGCGATCGCGACGCGCTGCTTCATCCCGCCGGACAGCTCGTGCGGGTAACGGTCCTCGAAGCCGGACAGCTCGACCAGTGCGAGGTGCTCACGCGCCCGCTCCGCCCGCTGCCGCTTCCCGAGCGAGCCGCCTTCGAGGCCGAACTCGACGTTGGCCTGGGCGGTCCGCCACGGGAACAGCGCGTACTGCTGGAAGACGACCCCGCGGTCGAGGCCGGGGCCGCGCACCGGCTTGCCGTCGATCAGCACCTCGCCCGAGGTCGGGGTGGTCAGCCCGCCCAGCAGGTCCAGCAGCGTCGACTTGCCCGAGCCGCTGGGACCGACCAGGGAGAGGAACGTGCCGTCGGCGATGTCGAGGGAGACGTCGTCGAGGGCGGTGAGTGCGCCGAAGGTCTTGGTCACCGAGCGGATGCCGATCACTTGGTCACCGCCGGCGCGCCGTCGCGGTAGGGGTTGAACTCGTTGGTGTAGAGCTTGGCGGTGTCGATCTTGTCGTGCTTGAGGTAGCCCTCCTCCTTGAGCCACGGCTCCCAGCGGGTGTAGTCGGTGTCGGAGATGAGGCCGCCGCGGGTGATGCCGACGCTCTTCCAGAACTTCAGCGTGTCGGTGCTTTCGTTGCGGCCGCGGGCTTTCACGATCTTCGTGAAGCGGGCGATCACCTCGTCGCGCGGGGTGGTGCGCTCCCACTCGATGGCCCGCGCCACGGCGGAGACGAAGATCTTCGTGGTCTCCGGGTACTTCTTGATGAAGTCGGTGCGCAGCACGTACGGCCCGCCGTTGTACGGGCCGAACGCGCCGACATCGGTGAACAGCGGGTGCACCCCGCCGGCCGCGACGGCGTGGTCCTGCAGGATGCCCTGCAGCGCAGCGACGTCGAGCTGGCCGTTGCGCAGCGCCTGCTCGGCGTTCACCGGCGGGATGACGACGAGCTGCACCTGCTTGATCTCGGCGTCGGAGAGGCCCTGCCCCTTCAGCCAGGTGTCGAGCACGGCCTCGAGGTTCGCCCCGGCCGTGTTGACGCCGACCTTCTTGCCGATCAGGTCGCGTGCGGTCCGGATCGGGCTGTCCTCCTTGGCGTAGAAGCCGAGGAAGGTCTTGTCGTCGGAGCCGTAGTAGTTGACGACCGCCTTGACCGGCGCACCCGCCTCGACGAGCTTGACGACCGCGCCGGTGAAGGCGCCGCCGAAGTCGGTCTGGTCGGTGGCCGCCGACTGGATGTCCTGGGGGCCGCTGATCGTGTTGCCGACCCACTTCAGCTTGACCGGGCCGAAGTAGCCGAGGTCTTCGGCGAGCTCGGGCAGGGTCACGGCGTTCGCGCTGCCTTGGTAGCGCAGTTCCAGCTTCTCCGGTTGCCCGGGCGCACCGGTGGCCGTCGCCGAAGCGCAGCCGGCCAGCAGGAGCAGGGCGGCGGCGAACAGGGGCAGGGTTTTCTTCACGGTTTCGTCCGTTCCGGGAGTCGGTGGGGATGCGAGCAATTGTTCGCAAGATCCGGACGGGCGGTCAATTTTGCGAGTTCGTGAAATAACTCCGGCGGTTCACGAGGCGCGGGGCCACCGTGTGAGAAGCGGACCGAGCGGGTCTCCGTAGAGGACGTCCAAGAGCACCGCGCCGCCGGCGGTGGCCAGCTCGGCACCCGGGAAGCTGGTGCCCACAACGGTTTCCGCCGAAGAAGGGCCGCGGGACCGGTCGCGGACCTCGTCCCGGATGATGGGAAGGCAGCTCGGCACCCGGGCTACACTCCGATCGACCACCACGAGCACGGCCGGGTTCAGGACATCGAGCAGAAGGGCGGCCGCCTGGCCGATCAGCCGCGCGCGTTCGCGGAACATCCGGAGGGCCGTGGAATCGCCCGCTACGGCCAGCGCGAGCAATTCCGGAAAGTCCGGCTGCGTGATCAATCCGATTTCCGCGGCTCTGCGGGCGAGCGTCGCTTCCGAAACGGCGGCCTCGAGACAGCCGGTGCGCCCGCACCGGCACGGCTCGCTGCTGTCGTCGACGCGCAGGTGCGCGACGGCCCCGGCGGCCGAGCGCGGCCCGTGGTGCACGGTCGCCCCGGTGGCGAACGCGGCGTCCACGACGTTGCCGGTGAACAGCTGGACGACGCTGTCCCGGGCCCGCGGGTGCCCGAAGAGCCGTTCGGCGTGCACCAGGGCGCGCGCGTGCCCGTCGACCTCGACGGCGAGCCCGGTGCTGCCGGCCAGCAGGTCGCGGACCGGCACGTTCCGCCAGCCGAGCAGCGGGTGCTCGACCACGGTGCCGGACGCCCGGTCGACCCAGCCGCCGGTGGCGACGCCGAGACCGAGCGGCTCGCGGTCCGGGGCGTGCCCGAGCAGCAGGTCGTCGAAGATCTCGGCGGCCCGGGCGAGCAGGTCCTCCGCGGCCAGGCCGTCGTGCGGTTCTTCGTGCTGGACCAGGACGTTCCCGCGCAGGTCGAGCAGCGCGACCGTGGCGTGGTGCACGGCCAGGTGCAGAGCGCCGGCGACGTGCCGCCCGGTGTCGAGGTCGACCGGCACGTGCGGCCGCCCGACGCCCTTGCGCGACTCCGCTTCCGGCAGCTCGCGCAGCAGTCCCAGCCGGGCCAGCTCGGCGGTGTGCCCGGTGACCGCGGCCGCGGACAGCCCGGTGCGCCGGGCGATGGTGCTGCGCGCGATCGGGCCGTCGTCGAGCACCGCCCGCAGGACGGCGCTCGCACTGGCGCTGCGCCGGACCCCGCGCGCGTCCGTCCTCTGTGGACTTTCCGCCCGGCTGGTCATCGCCCGATCGTGGCAGACGACGCGGCGCGGGCCCAGCGTGCCCAGGATGCGGGCTTGACGCATACCCATATGGGAATATGATGGCCGCGTGGCACGAGCAGCGACGACAGCCGACACCTTCAACGCGGTAGCCGAACCCCGGCGGCGGCAGATCCTCGACGTCCTGATGGACGGGGAGCGGTCGGTCGGCGACCTCGTCGACCTGCTCGGGCTGGCCCAGCCCCAGGTGTCGAAGCACCTGCGGGTGCTGCGCGAAGTCGGCGCGGTGGACGTGCGCGGCGACGGCCGCCAGCGGCTGTACCGGCTCAACGGTGCCGCGCTCAAACCCATCCACGACTGGGTCAAGCGCTACGAACGCACCTGGGCGGCGCGGTTCGACCTGATGGACGAGGTCCTCGAAGAACTCAAGGAACAGGAGCACTGACGTGCAGATCACCACCCCGGCCGACGACCGGATCCTCATCACGCACGAGTTCGACGCACCGAGACACCTGGTCTACCGCGTGTGGACGTCCCCGGAGCTGGTGAGCCGCTGGTGGAGCGGGCACCGCGGGACCACCACCGAGGTCGAGCTGGACCTGCGGCCCGGCGGCCGCTGGCGGTACGTGCTGAAGACCGGCGACGGCACCGAGGTCGGCTTCCACGGCGAGTACCGCGAGATCGTGCCGGACGAGCGGATCGTCTACACCGAAGTGTACGAACTGCCCGGCGTCGACCCGGACGACGTGGACGGCCCGCTCATCACCGTCACCTTCACCGCGCTCGACGGCGACCGCACGCGCCTGGAACTGCTCACCGTGACCGGTAGCCCGGAACTGCGCGACACGATCCTGCAGTCCGGCATGGAGGTCGGCGCGCAGGGGCAGCTGGAGATCATCCAGGAGCTGGCGGATTCCCTGCGTTAGCCGCGCGCAGGAACCGCTCACCCGTCTTCGTCAGTGCCTCGGCGAGTTCCGGCGCGTCGAGCACCTCGAAGTCCACGTCGAGCAGGCCCAGGTACAGCGCGAGCATCTGCGCGTGGTCCGACCCGAACTCGGCGAGGCAGCGGTCCGGGCCCTCGGGCGTGAGGTCGACCGCGACCGGCAGCCGGGCCCGGACGTACTGGGCCGAGGCGTGCAGCCGCACCCGGGCGTGGAACCGCCAGGTCGCCGTGCCGACGCTGCGCCGGACGAACTGCGCCACGTCGCCTTCCGGCGGCTCGCGCGGCGTGAACCGCGGGCCGTTCGGCACCTTCGGCGTCATCCGGTCGACGCGGAAGGTGCGCCAGTCGTCGCGGGCGGTGTCCCAGGCGACCAGGTACCAGCGGCGCCCCCAGCTGACCAGCCGGTGCGGCTCCACCTCGCGGCGGCTCGGCGTGCGCCGGTGGCTCGTGTAGTCGAAGCGCAGCCGCTCGTTCGCGCGGATGGCCGCGGCAACGGCGGTCAGCACGTCGGCGTCGACGGCGGGGCCGGTGCCGGGCACCGCGACCGTCGCGGTGTGCAGGGCCCGCACCCGGTGCCGCAGCCGCGACGGCAGCACCTGCTCCAGCTTGGCCAGCGCGCGCACCGACGTCTCGCCGATGCCGGCGACGCCCGTCGCCGTCCGCAGGCCGACCGCGACGGCCACCGCTTCGTCGTCGTCCAGCAGCAGCGGCGGCAGCTGCGCGCCCGCGCCGAGCCGGTAACCGCCCTGGACACCGGGGGCGGCTTCGACCGGGTACCCGAGTTCCCGCAGCTTGCCGATGTCGCTGCGGACGGTGCGCGCGGTGACGCCGAGCCGGTCGGCCAGGTCGGCGCCGGTCCAGTCGCGCCGCGTCTCGAGCAGCGACAGCAGCCGCAGGAGACGAGCGGAGGTCTGCAACATCTTCCAAGGTTCGCACGAAACGCGGAAGGAAGTCTTCCGCAATGGCTCATAACGTGCTGCCCATGACGAACGAAATCCGCCCCTTCCGCATCGACGTCCCGCAGGCCGAGCTGGACGACCTGCACCGGCGCCTGGCTTCGGCCCGGTTCGCCGATCCCGTTCCCGGCGACGAGCCGGACTGGTCCCGCGGTATGCCCACCGCCGCCGTCCGCGAGCTGGCCGAGCACTGGCGCGCGGGCTTCGACTGGCGGGCCCACGAAGCAGCCCTGAACGCGTTCCCGCAGTTCACCACCGAAATCGACGGCCAGACGATCCACTTCCTGCACGTCCGCTCGAGCGAGGCCGACGCCGTGCCGCTGCTGCTCACCCACGGCTACCCGGGGTCGGTCGCCGAGTTCCTCGACGTCATCGGCCCGCTGACCGAGCCGGGCCCGGACGCGTTCCACGTCGTCGTCCCGTCGGTGCCCGGCTTCGGGTTCTCGACGCCGCTGAGCGGTCCGGGCTGGGAGCTGGCCCGCACGACCGACGCGTTCGCCGAGCTGATGACCCGGCTCGGCTACCACCGGTTCGCCGCGCAGGGCGGCGACCTCGGCGCGGGGGTCACCGGCCGGCTCGCGGCGGTGTACCCGGACCGCGTCATCGGCACCCACGTCAACAGCGACCGCGGCACGATCGCGCTCGCCGGTGAGCAGCTGCCGCTGCCGGAGGGCCTGTCCGAGGCCGAACAGGCCGAACTGGACGCCGCCCGCGCGAGCTGGCGGGCCGGCCGCGGCTACCTCGACCTGCAGTCGCACAAGCCGGAGACGATCGCGGCCGCGCTCACCGACTCCCCGGTCGGGCAGCTGGCCTGGATCGCGGAGAAGTTCCAGGCGTGGGCCGGCGCGGACGGCGTCGACCGCGACCGGCTGCTGACCAACGTCAGCCTCTACTGGTTCACCCGCAGCGGCGCGACCGCGGCCCGGTTCCTGTACGAGGCCGCCCACTCGGCGCACGGCTGGCTGGCGCCGTCGGACGTCCCGGCGGGCTGGGCGGTGTTCAACACCTCGCCGGTGGTCCGGCGGATCATGGACCCCGACGAGAAGATCGCACACTGGTCCGACTTCGCCGAGGGCGGTCACTTCGCGGCGATGGAGGAGCCGGAGCTGCTGGTGGCCGACATCCGCACGTTCTTCCGCGGCCTGCGGCCGTGAACGCCCGCGCGGCGGGTGCTGCGCCGCTGGTCCAGCGCGTGGTGGCGGGCGGCTGCACCGACCGCGCGCTGGACATCACGGCTGGTGCAGGGGATCGTGACCCCAGTTCATCAGCGAGTGCCGCCAGGTGGTGTCCTTGACGTCGCCGGACGGGCGCTGGGCCAGGTGGCGGTGCACGTACCCGACCACCTTGCGCATGTGGGCGAGGTCGTCGCCGGTGAGGTCGTCCTTCTTCTTGTGCAGGATCTCCACGATCCGCCGGCCCGACTGGTGCCCGATCGACTCGCTGTCCTTGTGCTGCCCGGCGGCCTTCGACTCGTCGGTCTTCAGCCAGTCGTCGAGCTGCTTGGCGGTCATGTTGACGCTGTCACCGAATTCGCGGCGGGTCTCTTCGTCGTCCATCCGGGACGGGTACCCGAGGTGGCCGCGCAGCACGCAGGTCAGCATCGGAAGGGTGAACTCGCCGTCCGCGGTCTCCGGTTCGCCGGCCAGGAACGCCCGGATCCGGTCCAGAGTGTCCGCTCGCTCCCGGGGCGGCATGACCAGGACACCGGCCCGGGTGGCCAGGGCCGCCACCAGGGAATCGGCGGTGCGGCGCTGCCCGTGCGGGAACTCGGCCCGCGCCGGTGAGCCGAATCGGGTGGTGTGCAACGCCTCCGCGGTTTCGGCGCGCCAGCCCTCGGGCGTGTCCCGCGGGCCGATCACCGCGCTGCCGCCGGCCCGCGCCAGCCCGGCCACCCAGCCGACCCGGTCGTCCACGACGTTCCACAGACCGGCCAGGATGCCGCCCGGCGCCAGCACCCTGGCGATCTCCGGTCCGGCGACGGCCAGGTCGAACCAGTGCAGGGCGTTGCCCGCCAGCACCGCGTCGACGGACGCGTCCGGCAGCGGGATCGCCTCGGCGCTCCCGGGCCGGGCCCGGGCGCCCGGCGGGGTCCGGCGCAGCTCGGCCAGCATGGCCGGGTCGGGCTCGACCGCGGTCACGTCGAGCCCGAGGTTCACCAGGGTGGCGGTGAGCTTGCCGGTTCCGGCGCCGAGGTCGAGCACCCTCGGACCGGGCGCGGGGCCGAGCGCCCAGCGCACCGCAGCGGGCGCGTAGTCCGGGCGGTGCTCGGCATAGGCGGCCGCTGCCGCGCCGAACGACGAGGCGAGCTCGTTCTTTTCCACCCGGTCACCGTAACCGCGCTTGCCTCCCGAATGAGGGGGCGGATTCGGGGTACCTGGAGCGTATGAGCAACGAATTCAAGAAGGGCGACCGCGTCAAGTGGGACGCCGGCAACCAGAGCTCCGTCGGCACCGTCGAGGAGAAGATCACCAAGGACACCCACGCCGGCAAACGCGACGTCAAAGCCTCGCCCGACAATCCCCAATACCTGGTCAAGAGCGAGAAATCCGGCAAGACCGCGGTCCACCACCCGGACAAGCTCCACAAAGCCTAGAGCGCCGCGCGAACCTGAGCCGCGACCTCCGTCAGCTCCTCCCGCGACCGCACCCGCCAGTCGGCCTCCAGCACGAAGCCGTCGCCGGGGAAGCGGGGGATCACGTGCAGGTGGACGTGGGGGATCTCCTGGCCCGCCGCCTCCCCGTCGGCCAGGAACAGGTTGACCGCCTCGCACCGCAGGTCCGTGCGCCGCAGGGCCGCCGCCAGTTCCTGGGCGAGGGTGAACATCCGCGCGCCCGCCTCGGCCGGCAGGGAAGCGAGGTCCGCGTGGTGGGCCCGGGGGAGCACCAGCAGGTGCCCGGTCGTCACCGGACGCAGGTCGACGATCGCCACGAACTCCTCGTCCTCGTGGACGAACGCCGCGGGCGCCCGGCCCGAGCCGATCGCGCAGAAAACGCATTCTCCGTCCGTGGTGGTCGCCGGCAGCCGGTGGAGTTCAGCCATGCGGGTGACCTTATCGGCCCTCGAGCCAGTGGTGCAGGGCCCACCACGAGCGCACGGCGTCGAGCACGCGGCCGCCGCTGTTCTCGGCCAGGGCCACCGGGGTGAGCTCGGCCAGCCGGTCGAGGCGGTAGCGGACGGTGTTCGGGTGCAGGTGCAGGGCATCGGCCGTGGGACGCAGGCGCTGGCCGTGGTCGAGGTAGGCCAGCGCCGTCGCGGCCAGCTCGCGGTGGAAGGAATTGCCCCGGTCGAGCGCGCCGAGCAGCCCGTCCGCGAGCAGGTCCGCCAGCCGCGGCTGGGCCGTCAACGCGACTTCGCCCGCGAGTGAAGTCAGGTCGTGGTAGCCCGGACCGGCGATCCGTGCCGCCGCCGTGCCGAGCCGGTGCACCTCGCGCAGCTCGGTGAGCGCCACGGGCGGCGCGACGACCAGCAGGGCGCCGTCGGCCAGGGCGATCCCGGCGGGCGGGCGCGCCGCCAGGCCGGTGAGCCGGCCTTCGACCAGCCCGTAGACCCCGCCGAACGCCAGCAGCGCCTGTTCGAGCGTGCGCGCCCGCGCCGGGTCGCTGACGTCGGAAACCACGCACGAGTACCGGCCTCCGGGCCGGAGCCCGGCGTGCCGGAGCTCTTCCGGCGTGGGGAAGTGGCCGTCGAGCAGCAGGGTGCGCAGCAGCTGGGTCCGGGCGTCGCGCACCGTCCGCGACAGCTGGAGCTCGGCGGCGTGGTAGCCCTTGACGATGTGCCGCTCCAGCGCGCCGGTATAGCGCTCGGCGTCCAGCACGGTTTCGAGGATGACGTCGTCGGGCAGGCCGGCCGCCCGTGCCCGTTCGACGGCGAACCGGGCCGCCAGCGTCCGGCCGGCCTGGACCCCGCGCAGCAGATCGGTGAGCGGGACACCCTGCGCGGCGCGGTCGGCGCCCAGCGCTTCGGCGGTGGTGTAGTCCGCGCTGTCGGGGTTCGTGGTGGCCCGCAGCGCGGCCGAGAGCAAGAACCGGACGTGCCGCCGGTTCTCCGCCTCCGGCAGCCGCGCCACCTCGGGCGACTGGTTCCGCGCGGCCTTCACCAGCTCGTCGACGACGGTGTCGTCGGCGGCCATCGCGTCCAGCACCTGCCGGAGCAGCGGTGAGGCCGGCACGGCACCTCCCGTTGTGGCCGGGCCACAACGGCGTGGCCGCGATGTTGGGCGAGCGGCCCTACCGGAGCGGCTCCGGTGGCCGGTTATCGTGACGATACCGGACAGTAACCTCGTTTCTCCGCGAAATCCACCGCACCTCTTCAATGGCGAAAGGTGTTCCCCGTGTCCCGTCGTAAGCGGTCGTACCTCTCCCGACTGGCCTGCCTGACCGCGGCCGTCGCCCTGCTGGCGACCGGCGCCGCGGTGCCCGCCACCGGCGCCGCGGCGGCCCTGCGGGAGGTGATGTTCGTCGGCAACAACTGGGAAGGCACGGCGGACGTCATCCAGTCCCGCGGCTCGTTCGCCAAGATCGGCCGGGTGAACATCATCCCCGACAAGGACCGGCGCCTGACGGAGATCTACCTCAACCCGATCAAGCTGGCCTTCTTCCTCGGCATCCGCAACGGGCCGGGCGAGGGGCACGACCAGTTCGTCGACGACATGTACACCACGCCGGACGGCTCTTCGGTGGTGGCGTCGCGGCCGAGCTTCGCCGACGTCGTCTCGATCAACCTGACGACCGGCCGGATCAACTGGCGCTTCCCGGTGTCGGGCTTCCGCTCCGACCACATGGCGGTCTCGCCGGACGGCCGCCGCGTCGCGGTCTCCGCCTCGACGTCCAACACGGTGCACGTGCTCGACATCGTCACCGGGCAGCAGCTCGGTTCCTTCGCCACGGGCGACAAACCGCACGAGAACGTGTTCACCGACGGCGGCCGGTACCTGTGGAACATGTCGATCGGCGAGGTCAACACCGACCTCGACGACCCGGGCTGGGACTTCACCAAGGGGGACCGGCACATCACCGTGGTCGACGCCGCGACCTACCGCCAGGTCAAGGTGATCGACATGCGCCAGCGCCTCGACGCCTTCGGCCGCAGCGATCTTTCGGACGCCGTGCGCCCGGTCGCGTTCACCCCGGACGGGTCGAAGCTGTACTTCCAGGTGTCGTTCTTCAACGGGTTCGCCGAGTACGACGTGGCGACCGACAAGATCACCCGGATCAAGGAACTGCCGAAGAACCCGGCCACCAGCGACGACCGCAAGACGTTCGTCAACGACTCCCGCCACCACGGCATGTCGATGAACCCGGCGGGCACCAAGCTCTGCATCGCCGGCACGATGGACGACTACGCGACGGTGGTCGACCGGGCGACGCTGCAGCAGGCAGCGCTGGTCCCGGCGGTGAAGCCGTACTGGGCCACGGTGAGTGGCGACGGCAACGCCTGCGTGATTTCCGAAGCGGGCGCCGACCAGGTGACGGCGATCGACTTCGCGACCGGGCAGAAGCTCGTGTCGGTCCCGGTGGGCGACCACCCGCAGCGGGTGCGGATCGGCCACGTGCCGGAGGGCTGGACGGGGCCGACGGGGTCCTGACTCCGAGCGGTGTCGGCCCGGGCGCGGGCACTGCCGTGACCGGCGCAGTATGACTGGGGCATGCCGTTCCACCCACCTTCCCCGGACCACCGGCCACGTCTTCGCATCCCACTGGGCCTCAACATCGTGCTCCTGCTCGCCGTGGCCGTAGTCGCCGCGGCGGGCGTGGGCGCGGTGGGGTGGTGGCTCCTGGGCCGCCCGCCGATCCGGCCGGCGCAGGAGTGGACGACCGGCGAGAGCTTCGACTTCGTCAAGATCGTGCTGGCACTGGTCGGTGGGGCGGGGGCGGTCGTGGCGCTGGTCGTGGCCTACCGCAGGCAGCAGCTCGGTGAAGCGGCCGAGCAGCGCGAGGCGATCAAGCTGTTCGCCGAGCGGTTCACCAAGGCCGCGGACCAGCTGGGCGCGGAGAAGGCTGCGGTCCGTCTCGCCGGCATGTACGCCTTGGAGGACCTGGCCCGAGGCACGCCCGCCCAGCGGCAGACGGTCGTCAACGTGCTGTGCGCCTACCTGCGGATGCCCTACGCGCCACCCGTGCCGGCGGCGGAAAGCGGCGAAGCCGCGGCACGGGACGTCGAGCAGGCGGAGAACGAACGCCGGCAGCAGGAGCTCCAGGTCCGCCTGACCGCCCAGCGGATCCTCGGCGACCACCTCCGCCGCGGCGACCGCGCCGGAGAGTTCTGGCGAGACATCGACCTCGACCTGACCGACGCCACTCTCGTCGACTTCGACCTCGGCCGGTGCCGGGTTCGCGCCGCGCGGTTCGACCGTGCGGTGTTCGCCGGGCGGACCGGCTTCGGCGAATCCTGGTTCGCCGGCCCGGCCGCCTTCGGCCTGGCGACCTTCGACGGCGTGGCCGAGTTCGGGGACGCCGGGTTCGCGGGACCCGCGGCGTTCGTCGGCGCCAAATTCCGCGACCGGGCCCGGTTTTCCGAGGTGTGGTTCGGTGCGGAAGCCGCCTTCGACGACGCCGAATTCGGTGGGCTCGCCGGCTTCGACGGCGCCGACTTCACCGGCGCGGCGGGGTTCCGGGGCACCCGGTTCGCGGAGGCCTGGTTCAATCGGGCCCGGTTCGGCGGGGTCGTCAGCTTCTCCGGGGCCGGCTTCACCGGGCCGGGAGAATTCGGCGGGGCGCTCGTCCGGCTCAATCCGCCTCGGGAGCGCACTTCGGTGCGGCTCGGTGGCGAGGTGATCGACGAGGACGCCTACCCGCAGGAGACGGAGCACGTGTTCCCCAGCACCTTGGTCGTCGTCGAGCCACCCGTTGGTGAAAGCGCCACGCCGCTCGGCCGCGAAGGCCTGTGGGCTTACCTGACGCCGGCCGCCGACGGGCCGGCTTAGGGCGTTCAGGAGGTTTCGAACGCGACTGTGAGCCAGCCGCGGACTTCGTCGTCCACATCGGACACCGCGCGCAGGCTGAGCTTGTGCCCGACCCGCGGCCCGCTCGCCCAGCTCGCCGGGGCGATGCGGGCCGTCTCCACCGGCTGGGGCAGCCACAGGTACACCAGCACGTCCCGTGATCGCGGGCGCAGCTCCGCCAGCTTCCGGTCCCGCTTCAGGAACACCCCGACCCGCACCGCGTCCTCGTGGACGTCGCCGAGGGTGTGCAGGTGCTCGATGACCTGGTCGTAAACCGCGCGCTGCCACGCCGGCTTGCCGGTGAACGTCTCCTCGACCGTGCAGCCCGGGACGCACGTGTGGCCCTGGCCGGTGCGGGCGAACTCGCGGTCGCAGCGGGGGCACGTCCAGCGGGTCGGCATGCCGTCCAGGATGGCACTCGCGGCGCGCTCCTTGCCAACCTCGAGTGTATCGGTCAAAATGGACAATCCCGGCGCTTGACGGCTGGGTCTGCCGCGTCGGCCGGGCTTCTCTTTTCGATGCATTCAACGCGATCTGGCTCTGTTTTCGTTGGTGCAAAGCAAAAATTCTTCGAATTTCGCTGAACCTCCGCGTGACGGCCTCCGTGTACCCCGTACCAGAACTGCCGTCTCGAAGGAGGAACCATGCCGGATCACCGTGGCATGACCGGCCGCGCCAAGGCCCGGACCGCGCTGGTCGTCGTGGCCACGCTCGCCGTGGTCGGCGTGGGCTCGGTCATGGTGCTGCAAGCCGATGCCCAGACCGCGCCGGGCTCGACGCAGGCGCAGGTCGCCGCGCACGACATGGCCGGCATGCAGCAGGGCTCGGCCGCCCAGGCCGGGACCGGGGACAACGCGGCCGGCGCCGGGCCGGTCACCGAGCTCGACCGGACCTTCCTGGTCAAGGTGCGCCAGGCCGGGCTCTGGGAGATCCCCGCCGGTGACCTCGCCCAGACCAATGCCAGCAGCGAACAGGTGAAGCGCGCCGGGCTGCACCTGCTGGACGGGCACTCGCACCTCGACCAGCTCGTCCGCGAGGACGCGAAGATGCTCGGCGTGCCGCTGCCGGACAAGGCGACCGCCGAACAGCAGGACTGGGTCCGCCGGCTGACCAACGCCCGGGGCGCGGAGTTCGACAAGCTCTTCGCGAACGTGCTGCGGGCCTCGCACGGCAAGATCTTCGCCACCATCGCCGAGGTCCGCGCCGGGACGCAGAACGACGTCATCCGGCGGCACGCGACGCAGGCGAACCAGACCGTCCTCGACCACATGACCGTGCTCGAGGACACCGGGCTGGTCGACGCCACGACGATCGAGGAGGTCGCCACGGCGGTGAACCCGCCCGCGAAGTGACGTCGGCCGGCTACCGAGCCGGCGGCACGATGCCGTACTCGTGGATCTTGCGGTAGATCGTCGCCCGGGAGATGCCGAGCAGCTTCGCCGCGCGGACCTTGTTGCCGTCCGCGTCCTCCAGGCACCGCACGATGGCGTCCCGCTCGATCGACTCGAACCGGTTGAGCGGGCGCCGCGTCACCGCGTGGAACTCCGCCGGCAGGTCGCCGGGCCGGATGGTGCCGGCCCGGCGGCGCTGGGCGACCTTGCGCAGCACTTGGTGCAGCTGGCCGGTGTTGCCCGGCCACTCCGCCCGCATCAGCAGGTGCAGTGCCGCGGCCGAGCAGGTGAGCCTGCCGCCGTAGCCGAGCTTGCTCAGCATCAGCGGGACGAGTTCCGCGAGGTCTTCGACGTGGTGGCGCAGCGGCGGCACCCGCACGGTCCGGGGGAAGAACTTCAGCAGCTCGGCCAGCGCCGGTTCGGTTTCGGCCTCCGGCACGAGGGTGACCACGATCCACGGCGCGCCGGGGTCTTCGCGCAGGGCGCGCAGGACCGCAGCCAGCGCGGTGGCCGCCGGGGCCGTCAGCCGGTCGGCGTGCCGGACCACCAGCGTGCGGATCGGCGCTTCGGCGTGCTCACGCAGCAGCGCGGCCCAGTCCGTGCCGGGCGCCGCGTCGACCGTGAGCAGCCGGGCCGCCGGGTGGTGGCGCTGGTGCAGGCCCCTGGTCAGGGTCAGCTTCCCGGTCCCGGGTTCGCCCTCCAGGGCGACCCACTCGCCGCGCTGGTGGCCGGTGTCGAGGTCGTGCCCGCAGCGCAGCCACAGCGGCGCCGACCCGACCACGCCCGGCAGGTACATCGGCAGCATCGGGGCCGACGCGGCCAGGGTCTCCTCGGCCTCGATCAGCTTCACCGACAGCACGCCGCCCGCGGTCTCCGACTCACGCCGTCCGGCCACCCGGCGGCACAGCACGCGCACCCGCAGCCCGCTGGACAGCGACAGTGTCGCCGGGGTCCGGCGGCCCTCGGCCAGCGCTTCGGTGGCGTGGCCGAGCAGCACCGACTGGTCGGCCGGGTCGAGCAGCTGCCGGGCCCGGTCGTTCATCATCACGATGTCCTCGTTGAACGCCAGCACGATGCCCGTCCACCGGCGGCAGGTCTGCAGGTAGGCCTGGAACAGCATCATCTCCCGCAGGTCGCTGTGCCGGAGCAGGGCCTGGCGGATCTGCTCGGCCGTCGAGCGGGCCAGCGCCACCAGCAGGCCACCGGCGTCCTTGTACCAGCAGGTGAGGTCGACCGCGCCGACCTTCTTGCCCGAAATGGGGTGGTGGATCGGCACGCCCGCGCAGGCCAGGTTCTCCAGGTGCTCGGCGTAGTGCTCGTGCCCGAACACCGTCGTCGGGCGCCCGTCCTCGAGCGCGGTGCCGATGCCGTTCGTGCCGACGGACTGCTCGCCGTAGCTGAACCCGGGTACCAGCTCGACCCGTTCCAGGTGCCGGGCGAGGTCGGCGTCCCCGGTCCGCTGGGTGAGCACCACGCCACTGGCGTCGGTGAGGACGAGGCTGATCGGCTGGCCCTCGAACTGCTCGCCCAGCTTGGCCAGCACGGGTTCGGCGCCGCGCATGAGCGGGATGTCGAGGTTCTGGTCGCCCAGGTAGAGCGGGTCGATCCGGTCGGCCTCGACCTGGAACTCCCGCGACCGCCGCCACGACGCGAGGATCGTCGGCCGGACCGTGTCCGCGGGGACCGCTTCGGCGGTCAGGAACCGCACCCGGGAGCGGGCGAGCTCGTCGTCGGCGACCAGGGTCATCTCGTCCACGTGACCTCCAGTTCCCCGCGGCCCACGTGGGTGCGGGCACACCCGTTGTGCCGCCCGTTCAGCCTACGGCGACCGGCGCCGGGCCGGTGTCTCAAATTGAGACGCTCCCGGCCGCGGGGCGGCGGTGCGATGGGGACATGGCCGCCGAGACGTACAACCCCTGGACGATCGTCAACCTGGTCTTCACGCACCTGGCCGAGCAGGGCCTGCACCCGGAGCTCGGCGCGGCGGGCCACCCCGGCGAACCCGCCGCCGCCCTGCTGCGCGCGTTCGGGATCGTCCCCACCGTCGAGGGTGACGCGCGCGTGCAGGCCGGCGTCCACGACGAGCTGGCCGGGTTGCGCGCGCGGCTGCTCGACGCGGACGAAACGCCGTGAGCAGCGGTTCTGTCTCAGATTGAGACCCGCGGCGCGCGCCCGCGCCCCTTCAATGGTCAACGCAGGACGCCCCGGGCGGCGAGCTCAGGAGAGAAGGAGTTGATCCATGAGTCGCCAGAGTGTGGCGAAAGCCCACCAGAAGATCCAGGAACTGTCGTGGGAACCGGCGTACCACACCCCGGTCTCGCACTACGGCACCGACTACACCTTCCGGAAGGCCAAGAAGAAGGACCCGCTGAAGCAGGTCCTCCGGTCGTACTTCCCGATGCAGGAGGAAAAGGACCACCGGGTCTACGGCGCCGAGGACGGCGCGATCCGCGGCAACATGTTCCGCCAGGTGCAGGAACGCTGGCTGGAGTGGCAGAAGCTGTTTCTGTCGATCATTCCGCTGCCCGAGATCTCCGCCGCGCGGGCGATGCCGCTGCTGTTCCGCACGGTCCCGAACCCGGAGCTGCACAACGGCCAGGCGATCCAGATGATCGACGAGGTCCGGCACTCGACGATCCAGCAGAACCTCAAGCGCCTGTACATGCAGAACTACATCGACCCCGCGGGCTTCAACTCGAGCCTGCGCAACTTCCAGAACGACTACTGCGGCACCATCGGCCGCCAGTTCGCCGAAGGTTTCATCACCGGTGACGCCATCACCGCGGCGAGCATCTACCTCACCATCGTCGCGGAAACGGCGTTCACGAACACGCTGTTCGTCGCCATGCCGGCCGAGGCCGCCGCGAACGGCGACTACCTGCTGCCCACGGTGTTCCACTCGGTGCAGTCCGACGAGTCCCGGCACATCAGCAACGGCTATGCGACGCTGCTGATGGCGCTGTCCGACGAGAGCAACCACCAGCTGCTCGAACGCGACCTGCGGTACGCGTGGTGGAACAACCACGCCGTCGTCGACGCCGCGATCGGCACGTTCATCGAATACGGCACCAAGGACCGCCGCAAGGACCGCGAAAGCTACGCGGAGATGTGGCGCCGCTGGATCTACGACGACTACTACCGCTCCTACCTCGTCCCGCTGGAGAAGTACGGGCTCGTCATCCCGCACGACCTCATCGAGGAAGCCTGGAACCGGATCTGGAACAAGGGCTACGTCCACGAGGTCGCGCAGTTCTTCGCCACCGGGTGGCTCGCCAACTACTGGCGCATCGACCCGATGACCGACGAGGACTTCGAGTGGTTCGAGTACAAGTACCCGGGCTGGTACGACAAGTACGGCAAGTGGTGGGAGAACTACAACCGCCTCGCGACGCCGAACGGGCACCACCCGATCGTCGCCGAGGACGTCGACTACGTGTACCCGCACCGCTGCTGGACCTGCATGGTGCCGTGCCTGATCCGCGAGGACATGGTGGTCGACGAAGTCGACGGCCAGCACCGGACGTACTGCTCGGAGACCTGCCGCTGGACCGACGCCGAGGCGTTCCGGCCCACCTACCAGGGCCGCAACACGCCGAACATGGGCCAGCTGGTGGGCGCCCGCGAGTGGGAGACGCTCTACCACGGCTGGAACTGGGCCGACGTCGTCTCCGACATGGGCTTCGTCCGCGACGACGGCAAGACCATGGTCGCCCAGCCGCATCTGGACCTCGACCCGAAGAAGATGTGGACGCTCGACCACCTGCGCCGGATGCCCGAGGTGCAGTCGCCGAACGTGCTGCTCAACCAGATGACCGACGAGCAGCGCGCCGCGTTCGTCGCCGACTACCACCGCCAGGGCCCGGCCGGGCGCCCGGCACCGCAGGCCTGACGGGGCGGGGTCCGGCATGGGAGAGAAGCACCGCGTCCGGTTCGAGCCGGTCGGGATCGAGATCGACGTCGCCGAGGAGCAGACCATCCTGCGGGCCGCCGCCGAGCAGGGCGTCATGCTCATGCACGGCTGCAAGGAAGGACAGTGCGCGGCCTGCAAGTCGTTCCTCCTCGACGGCGACGACGTCGAACACGACAAGTACTCGACCTTCGCGCTCCCCGACTACGAAAAGGAGGAAGGCTTCACGCTGCTGTGCCGGGCCCACGCCTACGAAGACCTGACGATCGAGCTGCTCAACTACGACGAGGAGATGATCCAGTCCGGCCTGCCGATCCAGGAGGCCACCGCGGAGGTCGTGGCGAACGATCCCGTGACCCACGACCTGCGGCACCTGGTCGTCCGGCTGGACGGGGACCTGAAGTTCTTCCCCGGCCAGTACCTGGACTTCGCGGTCCCGGGCACCGAGGAGACGCGGTCGTTCTCGATGGCCAACACCTCAGCCCGCGACGGGCTCCTGGAGTTCGTCATCAAGATCTACCCCGACGGGTTGTTCTCCCGGTTCCTGGCCGCCGAGGTCGCGGTCGGCGACCGGCTCCGGGTGACCGGCCCGTTCGGGGTGTTCACCCTCCGGGACAACCCCGGCGCGGACCTCGTCTTCGTCGGCGGCGGGGCCGGGATGGCGCCGATCCTGTCGCTGCTGCGGTCGATGGCCGAGCGCGGGATCGACCGGAAGGCGACCTTCTACTACGGCGCCCGCCGCCGCCGTGACCTCTGCTTCGAGGCGGAACTGCGGGAACTGGAAGCGAAACTGCCCGGCTTCCGGTACGTGCCCGCGCTGTCCGAGCCGGGTGACGACGACTGGACCGGCGAGACTGGCTTCGTCACCGACGTCCTGCGCCGGGCCGGCGCCGACCTCACCGGCGCCGACGCCTACGTCTGCGGGCCACCGCCGATGGTGGAGGCCGCGCTGGAGCTGCTGCCCGCGCTCGGCGTCGCGGACAAACGCGTCTTCTACGACAAGTTCACCACCACGGGCGAAGGGTAGGAAACCCATGACAGCCACCCAGGAACGCAGCGTGCCCAAGCCGGCGTTCACCGACGCCGAAGCGGGCGCGAAGGTCTTCCCCGACTCCACCGCCCGCCAGTACAACTACTTCACCCCGGCCAAGCGCAAGCAGAGCCACTACGAGGACGTCACCGTCGAGGTCCAGCCCGACCCGCGGCACTACCTGGCCCAGGGCTGGCTCTACGCCTTCGCCGACGGCCAGGGCGGCTACCCGCTGGAGTGGACCGCGCTGAAGGCGTGGGGCTCGGACCGGCCGCTGCCCCAACGCGGCCCCGGTTCCGGCGGCAAGGGCTACGACTGGCCGGCCCACGGCTGGCACGAGTTCCGCGACCCCAACGAGGAGTGGGAGCTCACCCTCTACCGCTACAACGCGAACGTCGTCCGCCAGCTCAACCAGAACATCGACGCCGCCCGCCAGGCCAAGGCGTTCGAACAGTGGAACCGCAACTGGGTCGACTTCGTCGCCAAGCACGTCGGCGCCTGGATGCACGTCGACCACGGCCTGGGGTTGTACCTGTTCGCCAACGCCAACCGCCGCGCGCCGACCAACATGCACAACAACGCGATCTCGGTGAACAGCATGCACCGCATCCGCGCGGCGCAGGACCTGGCGCTGTACAACCTGACGCTCACCGAGGAGATCGAGGGCTTCGACGGCACCGCCCACCTGGCCACCTGGAACGAGGACCCGGCCTGGCAGGGCGTGCGCGAGACCGCCGAGCAGCTGACCGGGATCTGGGACTGGGGCGAGGCGATCTTCGCCGCGAACGTCGTCTTCGAACCCCTCGTCGGCGAACTGTTCCGCAGCAACCTGGTCCAGCAGGCCGCACCCGCCAACGGCGACTTCGTCACCCCGACGCTGATCGGCGCCGAGGAGTTCGACTTCTCCGAACGCGACCTGCGCTACACGAAACCGCTGTACCACCTGCTGATCAACGACAAGGAGTTCGCCGACCACAACAAGGCGCTGCTGCAGAAGTGGCTCGAGGACTGGGTGCCGCGGTGCATCGCCGCCGCCCGCGCGCTGCAGCCGCTGTGGTCGCAGCCCGACGCCAAGCCGATCCGGTTCGAGGACGGGCTCGACCGCGTGAAGAGCCGGTTCGCCGGAATCCTGTCCGAACTGGGTCTCAAGGCACCCGAGGAGCTGGGCCAGTGACTGTCTTCAAGACCGCGGAAAGCCCGTTCAAGGCCGACAACACCGCGTCCAACATGTGCGGCTTCACCCTGATGAACAACCAGGTCGGCGCGATCATCGCGGAGGTGATGGGGACGAAGGACAACGTCACCATCACGCCGCTGCCCTCGATGATCCGGGTCGACGCGGTCGGCCGCATGGAGGTCGTCTACGCCGAGGTCGACGAAGCCGCCGGTGAGGAGGAGGGCTGGTTCACTGCGGCCGAGTTCGAGGAGAGCATGTCCACCCACTACGGGCGGATGATCCACGAGGACGACCGCACGATCATGTTCGCCAACCCCGAGGACGCCGCCGAGTACCTCGATTTCGATCTGAAGCCCATTCGCTAGCAAGGCAAGCACTCGATCCCGCTCAGGAGGATCAACCATGTACGAAAAAGACGGCGAAAAATACTTCGTGGTGGACGCCCACACCCACTTCTGGGACGCGAGCCCGGAGAACTGGGTGGAGGGGCAGGAGGAATACGCCAAGGGCTGGATCGAGTGCTTCCACGCCTACCAGGGGCTCGGCCCGAAGGAGACGCACTGGCCGCTCGACCGGTTCCAGAAGTACTCCGAGGAGCTGATGATGCACGACCTGTTCGAGGTCGGGCACGTCGACACGGCCATCTTCCAGCCGACCAACCTGCGGCAGTGGTACAAGAACGGGTTCAACACGACCGAGGCCGACGCGGCGCTGGCCGAGAAGCACCCCGGCAGGTTCCTCGTCAACACGACCTTCGACCCGCGTGAAGGCGACGAAGGCCTGAAGGCCCTGGAAGAACGCGTCAAGCGGTACGGCTGCAAGGGCGTCAAGCTGTACACGGCCGAATGGCGCGGGGACTCGCGGGCTGGAGCCTCAAGGACCCGGAAGCCGCGCGCTACCTGGAGAAGTGCGAGGAGCTCGGCGTCAAGAACGTCCACATCCACAAGGGACCGACGATCTGGCCCCTCGACAAGGACGCCTTCGACGTGTCCGATGTGGACCACGCGGCGACGAACTTCCAGGGCCTGAACTTCATCGTCGAGCACGTCGGCCTGCCGCGCATCGAGGACTTCTGCTTCATGGCCACCCAGGAGCGCAACGTCTACGCGGGGCTGGCCGTCGTGGTCGGCGGCCTGATGCACGCCCGGCCGAAGTTCTTCGCGAAGGTCATGGGCGAGCTGATGTTCTGGCTCGGCGAGGACAAGCTGATCTTCGGTGCGGACTACGCGATCTGGGAACCGAAGTGGCAGGTCGAGGGCTTCGTCGACTGGAACATGCCGTCCGACGAGGAGCTGTCGGACTTCCCGCCGCTGACCGTCGACCAGAAGAAGAAGATCCTCGGGCTGAACGCGGCCCGCCTCTACGACATCGACGTCCCCGCCGAGCTGCGGCTCGCGGACCCGGAGAACGTCGAGCCCGTCGGCGTGCCGAACTCATGACCGCCGTGGTGACCGGGGCCCGCGCCGCCGTGTGGGCGGCATTGGGCACCGTCCGGGATCCCGAACTGGACGAACCCCTCACCGACCTCGGGTTCGTGGCCCGCTGCGAGGTGAGCGACGCGGGCCACGCCGTCGTCCGGCTGCGGCTGCCGACGTACTTCTGCGCGCCCAACTTCGCGTTCCTCATGGTGGCGGACGCCTACGACGCCGTGGCCGGCGTGCCGGGCCTGACCGGGCTCGACATCCGGCTCGACGACCACTTCGCCTCCGACGTCATCAACCGCGGGGTGGCCGCGCGGCAGGGGTTCGTCGCGTCCTTCGAGGGCGAGGCCGCCGACGAGCTCGACACGCTGCGGTACGACTTCGTCCGCAAGGCCGTGCTGGCCGGCACCGACCGCGTCTGCCGGTCACTGGGCCGGGACCCGCGATCACTCACCCTCGGTGACGTCCCGCCGAGCCCGGACCTCGATCGGCTGCGCGCCCGCCGCCGGGAACTCGGCCTGCCCGCCGAGGACCGCGACCCGCTGCTGCTCGACCCGGCTACCGGGACGAGCCCGGCCGACGCGCAGCGGTACCTCGCGTTCGCGCGGCTGACCCGCACGAGCATGGAGGCCAACTCGGGCGTCTGCCGCGGCATGCTGCGCGCGCGGTACGCCCTGACCAGCGAAGAGGAGGGCACGGGATGAAGGCCGTGCGGCTGCAGAAGTACCACCAGCACCCGGTGATCGAAGACGTCCCGGAGCCGCGCGCCACCGGACCCTTCGACGTCGTGGTCAAGATCGGCGGTGCCGGCGTGTGCCGCACCGACCTGCACATCATCGAGGAGCAGTGGGCCGAGAAGTCCGGCGTCGAGCTGCCGTACACGATCGGCCACGAGAACGCCGGCTGGGTGCACGAGGTCGGTTCGGCGGTGACGAACGTCGAGGTCGGCGACACGGTCATCCTGCACCCGACGCCGACCTGCGGGCTCTGCCACGCCTGCCGCGCGGGCGACGACATGCACTGCCCGAACGGGAGCTTCCCCGGCATCAGCAGCGACGGGGGGATGGCGGAGTACCTGCTGACGTCGGCGCGGGCGTGCATCAAGCTCGACCCGTCGACCCAGCCCTCCGACGTGGCCGCGCTGGCGGACGCGGGCATCACCGCCTACCACGCGGTCCGCAAGGCCGTCCCGCACCTGTACCCGGGCACCACCTGCGTCGTCAACGGCGCCGGCGGTCTCGGGCACATCGGCATCCAGTCGCTGCGCGCGCTGACCGCGGCCCGGGTGATCGTGGTCGACCGCAACGCCGACGCCCTGGAGCTGGCGTCGGCCTTGGGCGCCGACGAGACCGTGCTGGCCGACGGCCAGCAGGTCGAGGCGGTGCTCGACCTGACCGGCGGCAACGGCGCCGAGGTCGTCCTCGACTTCGTCGCCGAGCAGGGCGCCCAGCAGGACGCCTTCGCGATGACCCGGCGCGCCGGATCGCACTTCGTCATCGGCTACGGCTCGAACATCGAGATCCCGACGATCGACATCATCTCCACCGAACGGAACATCATCGGCAACCTGGTGGGCACGTACAACGACCTCGCCGAGCTGATGGTGCTGGCCCAGGCCGGGAAGGTCACGCTGCACACGAAGAAGTACCCGCTGGACGCGGCGCTGGACGCGCTGGCCGATCTCGACGCCGGGCGCGTGCGCGGCCGGGCCATCCTCACCCCCTAGGAGCAGCGAACATGGCGAAGGAACTGCGGTTCGGCCCGGACGCCCGCGACCTGCTGCTGGCGGGCGTGGACAAGCTGGCCGAAGCGGTCAAGTCCACGCTGGGCCCCAAGGGCCGCAACGTGATCATCGAGAAGATCACCGGCTCGCCGGTGGTCACCAACGACGGCGTCACCATCGCGCGCGAGATCCACCTGAAGAACCAGTTCGAGAACATGGGCGCGCAGCTGGTCAAGGAAGCGGCGATCAAGACCAACGACGTCGTCGGCGACGGCACCACCACGGCCACCGTGCTGGCCCAGGCGATCGTCCGCGAAGGCATGCGGGCCATCGCCGGCGGCGGCAACCCGGTGCTCGTCAAGCGCGGCATCGACCACGCCGTCGGGCTGCTGGTGAGGCACCTGGAGAAGCAGGCGCACCCGGTGGTGTCCGAACAGGACTACGCGCGGGTCGCGGCGATCTCGGCCAACGACGACGACGCCGTCGGCGCGGTGATCGCCAAGGCCCTGCACACCGTCGGCGACGGCGGGGTGGTGACGGTCGAAGAGTCACCGTCGATCGGGATGAGCGTCGAGTTCGTCGAAGGGTTCGAGTTCGACAACGGCTACCTTTCGCCGTACCTGGTCACCGACCCCGGCCGGCTGGAGGCGGTGCTCGACGACCCGTACATCCTGATGTGCGCGGAGAAGATCACCAAGGTGCAGCAGCTGATGCCGTTGCTGGACAAGGTGATGCGGGCACCCCGGCCCTTGGTCGTGATCGGCGAGACGGTCGAGGGCACGGCGCTGTCCATGCTGGTGCACAACCACATGAACGGCACGTTCCAGTCGGTCGCCGTCCGGGCGCCCGGCTTCGGGGACCGGCGGCTGCACAAGCTGGAGGACCTGGCCGCGATCGTCGGCGGCGCGGTGCTCTCGCGGCAGTCCGGGTTCACCATGGAGACGATGACGCTGGAGCACCTCGGCCGGGCCAAGCAGGTCCGGGTCACCGAGAACCGCACCACGATCGTCGGCGGCGCGGGTTCGTCGGAGGCGGTGGACTTCCGGGTCGGCCAGCTGCGCGCGGAGCTGGAGCGGGCGCAGTTCGGCGTCGACGAGGACGTGCTGACCGAGCGGATCGGCGCCCTGACCGGCAAGGTCGCGGTCGTCCGCGTCGGCGCGGCCACCCCGGCCGAGCTGAAGGAGCTGCAGCACCGGGTCGAGGACGCCCTGTCGGCGACCCGGGCGGCGATGGCCGAAGGCATCGTGGCGGGCGGGGGAGCGGCGCTGCTGCACGCCGAGAGGGCCCTGGAAAACCTCGGACTGGACGGTGACCAGGCGATCGGCGTCGAGATCGTCCGGCGGGCACTGGCCGAGCCGGCGTTCCTGATCGCGCACAACGCGGGCCACCCGGCCCACGAGATCGTCGCGCGCACCCGGGAACTCGGCGACGACGAGGGCTTCGACGCCCTGCACGACCGCTACGGCGACATGATCGCGCTCGGCGTGGTCGACCCGCTGCGGGTGTGCCGGTCGGCGGTGCAGAACGGCGCTTCGGTGGCGGGCCTGCTGCTCACGACGAACTCGCTGATCGCCGAGGAACAGACCCCGTGGGGCGGCAGCCCGGCCCTGATGACCGAGTTCGGGCCGCTGGACGAAGGCCTCCACCAGCCGTCGCCGGACGCCAGCACCCCGCAGTCCCTCGGGATGGGCCCCTCCGTCGGCTGAAAGCTCCACGTCCGTCAGCCGCGGAGTAGAGGAGGTCTCCCCGCCGGTGTCCTGAGCCCCGGCGGGGAGACCTCCGGCTCACCGGGCGAGCCCGTGCCGGGCCAGCTCGTGCCCGGCCAGCTTCTCGATGACGTCCCGGTCGCGCTCCCGCCAGCCGTTCGCCGGTTCGCCCACCGCGGCCAGGCGCGGCAAGGAGCCGGTGGCCAGTGCCCGCAGGGCCAGGAGGTCCAGGCCGTCGTCGCCGAGGGCCCGCAGCCGCGCGGCCGCGGTGGCCCGGCGGGTGTAGTGCCACCGCAGCGGTAGCCACGACACCAGGAGCGTCAGCACGGGCAGGGCGATGATGACCGCCGCCAGCCACCAGGCCAGGTTCTCGACGGCCCCGATCTGCCAGTGGCCCGCGTCGGTGAGCTTGGTGCCGACGTCCGAGCCACCGTGGAGCGCCTTGGCCAGTGCGTCGCCGACGAGCGGGATGCCGTCGGCGGAGTTCGCCGCGGAGTCGAAGGTGCCGCGCAGGCCGGTGCCGGCGTCGACGAGCCCGTCGCCGGGCGCCCGCAGCTTCATGACCTGGTCGTACACCGAGGTGCCCAGCCACACCGCGAAGACGACGAGCAGCACGGCCAGGAGGTCGCTGACGAGCTGGGCGGTCCGGCGGACCGGCCGTTCGGCGTAGAGCTGCATCGGAAAGGCCTTTCGCGGTGGGGGAGCGCGGCCACGGCAACGTACCCGCGTCCCGGCCGGGCGAACCGGGCGGTCCCGCCGGATTATGACGGCGGTCATGGCGTTTTCCGGTCGGCTGTGTTCTCATTGCTCTATGACCACTGTCATAGAGGTCGCCGACCGCGAGCGCGTCGCGGTGCTGGTCGGGGCCTGCTCGCCGGAGAGCCTCCGGAGCCGGTTCCTGATGGGCGGGCCCGCCCGTCCGGTCGACGTTTTCCGCCGATACCAGCGGTTCCTGCTCGCCGGGCCGCCGGACGGCATCGCGCTGCTCGCCGTGTCCGGCGGTGTCCCGGTGGGGCTGCTCAACTTCGTCTCGCCGGCTCCGGGAGAGGCGGAGATCGGCATCCTCGTCGCCGACGCGTGGCAGCGGCAGGGGATCGGCAGCGCGCTGAGCCGGTGGCTGTGGGCGTCCGGGCGCTGGCCGGGCTGGACCGTGCGGGCGACCGTGCGGGCCGGGAACACCGGCGCCGAGGCGCTGCTGCTGCGGCAGGGGTTCCGGCCGGTGCCGTCCTACGAGCGGGGCGAACGCGACTTCGCGCTCGTCGTGCCGGACTGGGCTACCATGACGGACGTCATGAAGGAGGCAGTGGATGACCAGGACACCGCGCGAGCGGATGGTGCTCAGCGCCGCGCAGCTGGTGCGGATCCACGGGGTCGGGGCGACCGGCATGCGGGACGTGGTCGCCCACGCCGAAGCCCCGCGGGGGTCCCTGCAGCACTACTTCCCGGGCGGTAAGGACCAGCTGATCGCCGAAGCTGTCACCTGGGCCGGGGACTACGCGGCCCGGCGCGTGGCGCGCATCGCGGCGAAGCTGGCGGACCCGACCCCGGGGAAGCTGTTCGAGGCCATGGCCGCCCAGTGGACGGACGAGTTCACCACGGCGGGCTTCGACGCGGGCTGCCCGCTGGTGGCGACGGTCGCGGACACGGCGGCCACCAGCGAAAGCCTGCGCGAGGCGGTGGGCAAGGCGTTCGAAGGGTGGCAGCGCCCGGTCGCCGCGACCCTCGAGCAGCTGGGCGTGCCGCCGGCCCGCAGCGGGTCACTGGCGGTGCTGATGCTCAGCGCGCTGGAGGGCGCGATCGTCCTGGCCCGGGCGCACCGGGACATTGCCCCGCTGGAGACCGTGGTCGCGGAGCTGCGGCCGCTGCTCGACGGCGCCGTGGACCGGCGCCGCCGCCGGGCCTAGAGGTCGCGGAAGAACTCCCGGATGTCGCGGACCAGCACGTCCGGCGCTTGCAGCGACGCGAAGTGGCCACCGGTGTCGTATTCGGACCAGCGCGTCACGGTGTTCGAGAGCTCGGCCAGGCCGCGGATGGCGTGGTCGCCGCGGAAGTTCGCGACCGCGGTCGGGACGCCGGAGGGGGCCGGGCGTTCACCCCAGCCGTCCTGCGCGGTCTCGCGGTAGAGGCGCGCGGCCGAGCCGGCGGTGCCGGTGAGCCAGAAGATCGTCACGTTCGTCAGGATCGCGTCCCGGCTCACCGGGGTCTGGGCGGTGGCCGTGGGGTCCCAGTCGACGAACCACTCGAGGTTCCAGGCGACCTGCCCGGCCGGCGAGTCGTTGAGCGCGTAGGCGAGGGTCTGCGGGCGGGTGGCCATCTGGGTGGCGTAGCCGGAGTGGGCGTACCACCAGGCCTGGTTTTCCTCCGCCTTCTTCCGGTCCTCTTCGCACAACCGGTCCGCGTCCCCGGGGGCGGTCGGCACCCCGGCGTTGGCGACGGCGTTGACGTGCACGCCCAGCACCGCTTCGGGAGCGACGCGGCCGAGTTCGGGGGAGACGATGCTGCCGAAGTCGCCGCCTTGGGCGCCGTAGCGGTCGTAGCCGAGGCGCCGCATCAGCTCGGCCCAGGCCTTCGCGGTGCGGCGGGTGTTCCAGCCCCGCTCGTGCGTCGGCCCGGAGAAGGCGAACCCGGGCACACTCGGCGCGACGACGTGGAAGGCGTCCCGCGGGTCGCCGCCGTGGGCCTTCGGATCGGTGAGCGGGCCGAGGATGCCGAGGAAGTCGGCGACGGTGCTCGGCCAGCCGTGGGTGAGGACGAGGGGCGTGGCGTCCGGCTCGGGGGAGCGGACGTGCAGGAAGTGGATGCGCTGGCCGTCGATGGTGGTGGTGAACTGCGGGTGGGCGTTGAGCCGGGCTTCCTGGGCGCGCCAGTCGAAGCCGCTCCGCCAGTAGCCGACGAGGTCGATCAGGGAGGTCTGGTCGACGCCGTAGTCCCAGCCGGCGCCGGGGAGCTCACCGGGCCAGCGGGTGTCGGCGAGGCGGCGGTGGAGCTCGTCGAGGTCGGCTTGCGGAACGTCGAGGCGGAAGGGATCCATGGGAACGAGGGTCTCGCGGATATAGGACGGATCGAGTCCTCGTTGCCGATGGAGGCACTCATCGGCACCACCACGGCCACGACCAACGCCGCGGCCACCGCGGCGGCCTGGCTCCAGGCCGGGACCGGGGACCGGGCCCGGAGCCTCCGCAGCTCCTCCAGCGCGCGGTGCCCGGCCGCGTCGACCGCGTGCGGCGAAAGGGCGAGCGTCTCGGCGATGTCCGTCGTGCCGAGGTCGAGGCCGTAGCGCAGGACGAGGACCTCGCGGTGCCGGCGGGACAGCCTGCCGAGCGGCCGGCCGGGCCGCGAACGCCGCCGCCGCGTCAGCCGCACGACGGTCGCGTGGAGCCGCCGGGCCGCCTGGTGCTCGTCGGCCGGGAAGGTCCGGAGCCCGTACAGCCGGACGAAGGCTTCCTGCGCGACGCCCGCCGCGTCCTGGGCGCCGAGCAGGTGGGCCAGCCGCGCCAGGTCACCGAAGTGCCGGTCGAACAGGGCCCGGAAGACGATTTCCCGCTCGGCTCTCGACATGTTCGCAGTCACGGGCAGACCACGCGCGACCCGCCTCGCCGGTTTAGCCGGGCGGCTGCAGCGCGGGCACCCGCTCTCCGACGGGCGGCGGCCCCGGCGGCGTCCCGTCGCCGAACGGGCGCCCGCCCAGCTCCTCGCGGCCGTGCGGGGTCAGCCAGCCGCCGGTGTCCGGGCCCAGCGGGACGATCCCCGTCGGGTTCACGTTCTTGTGCACCACGTAGTAGTGCTCCTTGATCTGGGGGAAGTCGATCGTGTCGCCGAAGCCCGGCGTCTGGAACAGGTCGCGCGTGTACGCCCACAGCACCGGCAGCTCGGTGAGCTTCTGCCGGTTGCACTTGAAGTGGCCGTGGTAGACCGCGTCGAACCGCACCAGCGTGGTGAACAGCCGGATGTCGGCCTCGGTGATCGTGTCGCCCACCAGGTAGCGCTGGTCCGCCAGCCGCTCCGACAGCCAGTCGAGGCGGGCGAACAGCTTGCGGTAGGAGTGCTCGTACGCCTCCTGGGACCGGGCGAACCCGCACTGGTACACCGCGTTGTTCACGTCGGTGAACACCTTCTGCGCGACGTCGTCGATCTCGTCGCGCAGCTTCTCCGGGTACAGCTCCGGCGCGCCGTCGCGGTGGTGGGCCGTCCACTCGGTCGACATGTCCAGCGTCATCTGCGCGAAGTCGTTGGTGACGACCTTCCCGCTCGGGACGTCGACGAACGCCGGCACCGTGATGCCGCGGGGGTAGTCCGGGTCGCGCTTGAAGAAGGCCTCCTGCAGGCGCTCGATGCCGAGGACGGGGTCGCGGCCACCCGGGTCGAGGTCGAAGCTCCAGCTGCGCTCGTCGTGCACCGGGCCGGCGATGCCCATCGACAGGACCGGCTCCAGGCCGAGCAGCCGGCGGACGATCACCGCTCGGTTCGCCCACGGGCACGCCCGGGCCACCACCAGCCGGTAGCGGCCGGCCTCGACCGGCCAGCCGTCGCGGCCGTCGGCGGTGATCCGGTCCGGGAGGTAGTTCTGGTCCCGCTTGTACTCGCCCTTGTCGCTCATCCGTGTCCTCTAGCAGTCGTCGGTCGGGGGAGCGGCGTCCAGTGCCGCGGCCAGCCGGGCCAGCACCGGCCCGGCCGTGCGGATGTCCTCGGCGCTCAGGTGGTCGAACACCGAGGCCCGCACGCGGGCGAGGTGGCTGGGGTAGGCCGCCTCCAGTCTGGCCAATCCGGCCGGGGTCAGCACGGCGTTGGACGCGCGGCCGTCCTCGGGGCACTTGCGCTTCTCGACCAGGCCGCGGCGGGTCAGGTCGTCGACGACCCGGCTGATCCGGCTCAGCGACAGCCCGGTCGTCGCGGCCAGGCCGGAGATGCGGAGCAGGTGGTCCGGCGCTTCGGACAACGCCACGAGCACGCCGTAGTCGGTGATCGCGAGCCCCGTCTCGGACAGGAACTGGTCCTCGAGCGCCCGCGGCAGCGCCGTCATGATCCGCATCAGCGGCCGCCAGAAGGCGGCTTCGTCGAGGTCGAGAGCCGGAAGATCACCCATGTCGGCGACTGTACCGAAAGCTTGCTTGCGCAACCAGCAAAAGTGAGTAGGGTGTCGTTGAACCCTCAATCACCGGGGGGTGCCACCACGAGGAGAGAAGTACAACGATGACCAGCGCGACCGCCTACCCCCAGCTGACCGGCGAATACACCCTCGACCCCACGCACTCGCGGATCGGGTTCGTCGCCCGGCACGCCATGGTGACCAAGGTGCGCGGCAGCTTCAACGAGTTCACCGGCACCGCGACCATCGACGGCGACGCGCCGGAGAAGTCGAGCGCCCAGGTGACCATCCAGGCCCACAGCATCGACACCCGCAACGCCGACCGCGACGGGCACCTGAAGAGCAACGACTTCCTGTCGATGGACGAGTACCCGCAGATCACCTTCACCTCGACCGAGATCAAGCAGACGGGTGACACCAGCTTCGACGTCACCGGCGACCTGACCATCAAGGACGTCACCCGTTCGGTCACCATCCCGTTCGAGTTCGAGGGTGCGGCGAAGGACCCGTTCGGCAACGACCGGATCGGTTTCGAGGGCTCGACCACGATCAGCCGCAAGGACTACGGCATCACCTGGAACGCCGCGCTCGAGACCGGCGGCGTGCTGGTGAGCGACAAGGTCACGCTGGAGTTCGAGATCTCCGCGATCAAGTCCGCCTGATCCGGCCCGAGCGGGAACCGGGGCTCACCGGTTCCCGCTCGCCCGCAGGTTGCCGATCCCGACGTCGAGCGCCGCTTCCAGGTGGTCGATGCGGCCGGTCGAGAGCATGACCACGACACCGCCCTGGATGCCGGCCAGCAGGGCGGCGGACGTGCGTCCGGCGTCCAGCTCCGGATCGACCTCACCGGCCCGCTGCAGGTGGCGGATGCCCGCCTCGATCTCGTCCTGCCAGCGGCGCAGCAGCTCGGTCACCACGGCCTGCGCGCCCGGCGTCGCGCGGCCGAGCTGCGAGATCAGCACGTTGAGCGGGCAGTGCCGGCCGCGGCTGTCGTAGTGCGAGACGACCGTGTCCCGCCAGCGCCGCCACGCCGCCCACGACGTCAGCTCGCCCAGCTGCGGCTGCTGCACCGCCAGGACCTGGTCCGCTTCGAAGCGGGCCACCGCCAGCAGGAGCTCTTCCTTGCCGTCCGGGAAGTAGTGGAAGAGCTGGCTCTTGCTCGTTCCCGTCCGCGCCCGGACGTCGTCGAGCGTGGTGACGGCGACGCCGTGCTCGCGGATCTCCGCCGCCGCTCCCTCGATGATCCGCTGCCGCGTCGCGGCGCCCTTCGGGGTCAGTTTTGGACTCACTGGTCCAGGTTAATCCGCTGGCCACGTCCGGGAGAATGCCGGGTATGTCCACCGTCACGCCGTTCGCGGTCCTCGCGGTGATCGGCGCCGTCTCCGGCTCGGTCACCGCGTGGCTGCTCCTGCGCCGGGACCGGCCCGCCGAGGTGCTCACCCCCGCGGCGCCGCCGGAGCCGGTGCCCGGGGAAGTCGCCGCCCGGCTGCTGGCCGACGAGCGCACCGCGCGGCTGGCCGAGCTGACCACGCTCGCCGAGCGGGCCGACGGGGACCCGGAGCTGCGCCAGGAGTGCGTCGACCGGATCCTGGACCGGTTCCGGTCCGGGTGGCCGGACTCGGTGGCCTGGCAGGCCGAGCTGTGGCGGCTCCTGCTGCCGCACCTGCGCCCGGGAGCCCCGCGGTTCTGGCCCGGGATGGACGTCGAGCTGGACCACCTGGTGCTCCACGCCGTCGACCTGCGCGGCTGCGAAGTCCGCGACGCGCGCTTCCACGGCGTGCGGTTCGCCGACGACGCCCGCTTCGGCGACGCGCGCTTCACCGGCTTGGTGAGCTTCCAAGGTTCGTGCTTCGCCCGCCACGCCTTCTTCGGCGGTGCCCGGTTCGGGACGGGCGCCGACTTCGAGAACGCCACCTTCACCGGTACCGCCGACTTCGCCGGGGTGACCGCCGCGGGCCCGGTGTGGTTCGACCACGCCCGCTTCTCGGCCCGCACGGACTTCACTTCGGCCGCCTTCGGCGACGAAGTCTCGTTCGAGGCGACCGGGTTCGCCGGCCGCACGCTCTTCTCCGGCAGCCGGTTCGCCGCCGGCGTGCTCTTCACCCGGGCGCGCTTCAGCGGCCCCGCGGACTTCACGGGCGCGACCGCCGCCGGCTTCGACTTCACCGGGGCGCGGGTCCGGACGGACGCGCGCGTCGTCCGGACCTGGCCGCCGGGCTGGGCGCCCGGCGAGCCCCAGCCCCCGCGGTGGGCCGGGTTCACTCGGGCTTGATCGGCAGGTCCGCCCCGTCGCGGAGGAAGACCGGGATGCGTTCCGGCGGGGCCGGGGCCTCGACCCAGTCGCCGCCTTCGTGCTGCGTGCCGGTGATCGCGTCCGTCCACACCGCCCCGGCCGGGAGGTACACCCGGCGGGTGGTGACGCCCGGTTCGAGCACCGGCGCCACCAGCACGTCCGGGCCGAGCAGGAACTGGTCGTCCACGTCCCAGGCGGCACGGTCCGCCGGGAAGTCGACGAACACCGGGCGCATCGGCGGGATCCCCTGCTCGTGGGCCACCCGCATCTGCGCCATCAGGTACGGCCGCAGCCGCTCGCGCAACCGCAGCGACGCCGTGATCGCCTCGTAGGCCGACGGACCGAACGACCAGACCTCGTTGGGGCCACCGGTCATCTCCGGTCCGAACGCCGGGCGCGGGTCGCGGAAGCCGTGCAGGCGGAACAGCGGGCAGAACACACCGTAGGAGAACCAGCGGACCATCAGCTCGCGGTACTCCGGCGAGCCGGGATCGCCGCCGTGGAAGCCGCCGATGTCCGTGGTCCACCAGGGGATACCGGCCAGCGCCACGTTCAGCCCGGCCCGGACCTGCGTCCGCAGTGATTCCCACGTCGCGCCGATGTCGCCCGACCAGAGCGCCGCCCCGAACCGCTGGCTGCCCGCCCAGGCCGAGCGGGACAGCAGCACCACTTCGTCGTCGCCCTCGGCGCGGATGCCGTCGTGGAACGTCTGCGCGTTCGCCTGCGGGTAGAGGTTGAACACCTCCGCGCCCGGGCCGGCGTGGAAGCCGAGGTTGTGCGGGTGGCCGGGCTGGATCTCCGGCTCGTCGCCGTCCAGCCACCAGGCGCGCACACCCAGGTCGTAGTAGTTCTCCTTGACCTTGCTCCAGACGAACCGCCGCGCCTCGGGGTTGGTCGCGTCGTAGAAGGCCACCGGCATCTCGACACCGAACCCCTTGTCCTTCCACGGCGCGTGCGCCGGGACGCCGCTCTCGGCGGCGACCAGCAGGCCCTGTTCGTGCAGTTCGCGGTAGTTCTCCGAGAGCGGGTTCACCGACGGCCACACCGAGACCATCAGCTTGACGCCGAGTCCGTCGAGCTCGCGCACCAGCCCGGCCGGGTCCGGCCACTCGGCCGGGTCGAACTTCCAGTCGCCCAGGTGGGTCCAGTGGAAGAAGTCCGCGACGATCACCGAAAGCGGCAGTCCCCGCGCGTGGTACTCCCGGGCGACGGACAGCAGTTCCTCCTGCGTCCGGTAGCGCAGCTTGGACTGCCAGAACCCCGCGGCCCACTCCGGCAGCATCGGCGCGTGGCCGGTCGCGTCGGCGTAGTGGCTCAGGATCCGGCGGGGGCCGTCGCCGGTGGTGACCCAGTAGTCGAGCTGGCGGGCGTCGTCGGCGACCCAGCGGGTGCCGTTGGCCGCGAGCTCGACCCGGCCGACGGCGGGGCTGTTCCACAGGAACCCGTAGCCGCGGCTGGACAGCAGGAACGGCACCGACACCTCGGCGTTGCGCTGCACCAGGTCGAGCACCAGGCCCTTCTGGTCGAGCTTGCCGTGGGTGTGCTGCCCGAGCCCGAAGATCCGCTCGTCTTCGTAGGCGCTGAAGCGCTGTTCCAGCCGGCCGTAGCCGTTGCGCGAGGGCATGAACAGCCGCGCCCCCGGCCACCAGAAGTGCGCGCGCTGCTCGGACAGCAGCTCCTCACCGGTGTCCGTGCGGACGAACTTCAGCTGCGCGTCGATCCCGGTGTCGGTGTCGGCGATCTCGACGATCGCCGTGAGCGCCCCGTTGACCACGCGGCCGTACCGGCCGTCGGTCTCGGCGGTGGCGGCGGACGGCTTCGCGGGCAGCAGCGCGCCCGGGACGTCCTCGAGGATGCGGTGCCGCCCGGCCCGCACGCGCAGGCTGCCGTCCCCCCACGGCTCGATGCGCAGCACCTCGTGCCGCACGCTGACTTCGAGCGAGCGGCCGTCTTCGGTCGTGGCGATCACGCGGGTCTCCTTGGGAAGAACTAGTCTTTGACGGCGCCGCTGGTGAGCCCGGCGACGACGTAGCGCTGGGCGACGACCAGCAGGACGGCCGCGGGGATCGCGGCGAGGACGGCGGTGGCCATGATCCCGTTCCAGTCGGCGGACTGGTTGCCGACGAACCGGTAGATGCCCACGGTGATGGGTTCGAACGACTGCCCGGTGGTCAGCGTGACGGCGAACAGGAAGTCGGCCCAGGCGAACAGGAACGAGAACAGCCCGGCGGTGACGAGGGCGTTGCGGCTGACCGGCAGGATGATCGAGGAGAACGTGCGCCAGTACCCGGCACCGTCCACCCGGGACGCTTCGGTGAGCTCCTTCGGCACGGAGATCATGAACGCCCGCAGCAGCAGGACGGCGAACGGGATGGTCGCGGTCGAGTCGGCGAGCACCAGACCGAGGTAGTTGTCGATCAGGCCGAGGTTGCTGAACACGGTGTAGAGCGCGTTGGCCATCACGATGCCCGGGATCATCTGCACGATGAGCAGGACGAACACCAGCACCGGCCCGCCGCGCACCTTCAGCTGGGCCAGCGCGTACGACGCCGGGGCCGCCACGAGCAGCGACACGGCCACCGTGCCGAGTGCGACGACGACGCTGGAGAGCAGGTGCGGCCCTTGGGAGGACAAGGCCTTGCGATACCCGTCCAGGGTGCCGCCGACCGGGAAGAACGCCGGGTCCGGGCGCAGCAGGGCGCCGCTGGGCTGCAGCGAAGCGTTGACCATCCAGTACAGCGGGAACAGCAGCACCGCGACGATCAGCACGCCGAGCGCGGTCCGCGGCCAGTTCGCCGTCTTCATGCCGCCTCCGCCAGGGTCGCCTTCGCCGAGCGCAGGTAGAGCAGCCCGAAGAGGGTCGCCACCACGATGAGGACGTTGCCGACCGCGGCGCCCTGCCCGAACGCGAAGTCCTGGAAGGACAGCCGGTACGACCACGTGGTCAGCGTCTGGGTCGCGTTGGCCGGCCCGCCGCCGGTGACCACCATGATCACGTCGAACACCTTGATCGTGTAGACCAGCCCGAGCATCAGCACGATCCCGGTGACCGGCCGCAGCAGCGGCCAGGTGACGTGCCGGAACCGCTGCCACGCCCCGGCGCCGTCCAGCGCCGCGGCTTCGTAGAGCGACGCCGGGATCGCGCGCAGCCCGCCGTGCAGGATCACCAGGTTGAACGGGATGCCGATCCAGATGTTGGTCAGGATCACCGCCGGCAGCGCCCAGCTCGTGCTGCTCAGCCACGGCACCGCGTCGAAGCCCAGGAACCGCAGGCCGGCGTTGAGCACGCCGTGGTCCTGGTCGAACATCCACCGCCAGACCGCGCCGCTGACCACCAGCGGCAGCAGCCACGGCAGCAGGAGCAGCGACCGCAGCAGCGCGCTGCCGAGGAAGCGGCCGTTGAAGAACACCGCGAGCGCCAGGCCGATGCCGAACTGGAAGACGAGCGACCCGGCGGTGAACAGCACCGTGTTGAGCGCCGCCGTCGAGAACAACGGGTTGTTCAGCACGGCGGAGTAGTTCGAGAGGCCGACGAACGGTGCTTCGCCGGTGTAGAAGGACTTCACCGTGTAGTCCTGGGTGCTCATCACCAGGTTCGCGACCAGGGGGTAGCCGAAGAACACGATGACGTAGGCCAGGGCGGGCAGCAGGAACGCCCACGCGGCGAACCGGTTGTCCCGGCGGGACTTCCGGTTCGCGCGGGGGGCCGCCGAGACCGCCGGGGCGGCGGCGAGCGTCACGAGCCGCTCGCCTGCTGGGCGGCCTCGAGGGCTTGGTCGACCGGGGTCTTGCCGGTCAGCGCCGCCTGGAGCGCGTCGGCCAGCGCCTGCGAAACCTTCGGGTACTTCTCGCCGAGTTCGGCGGTGCGGGAGCGGGCGGTGCCGACCTCGTCGACGAACGCCTGCATCGCCGGCTGGTCCGCGCCGAACTTCCGCGCCACGGCCGTCTTCGACGGGATGTAGGCGTGCGCCTTGCTCCACTCGACCATCGTCGGCTCGGAGAGGATGCAGGAGAGCACCCTCCCGGCGGCCTGCTGGGCGGGCCCGGTGGTCACCGGGACGGTGCCGACCTCGCCGCCGAGGGCGACCACCGGCTTGCCGCCGTCGTGCGGCACCGGGATCGGCACGACGCCGTAGTGCAGCGACTTCTGCTCGTCGAGCCGGGCGATGTTCCACGACCCGTTGATCATCATCGCCGCGTTGCCGCCGACGAACTGGTCGGCGACGTCGTTCTGGTTCCAGGTCACCACCGACTTCGACGCCGAACCCGAGTTCACCAGGTCGGTGACGTACTGCAGCGCCTGGGCCGCCTTCGGTGAGTCCACTTGGGACAGTTCCGCGCCGTTGCTCCAGAAGAACGGGAGGAACTGCCAGGTGCCCTCCTCGGACGGGATGGCCGAGAACGCGAGCCCGTACTTGCCGTCCTTGGTCAGCTTCGCCGCGGCGGTCTTCAGCTCGTCCCACGTCTTCGGCGGCTCGACCCCCGCGGCCTGCAGCAGGTCCTTGTTGTAGATCAGCGCGAGGCCGTTGACGCCGGGGGCGACACCGTACACCTTGCCCTGGTGGGTCCCGGCCTTCACGATGCTGTCGTAGTAGCCGTCGGTGCTGATGCCGTAGTCGCTCAGCGGGGTCAGCGCGCCGGTGGCGGCGACCTGCTGCAGCGTCGGGTTGTCGGTGAAGAGCAGGTTGGGCAGTGTCTTCGAACTGGCGCTTTGCAGCACCTTCGGCAGCATCTGGTTGGTCGGCACCTTCTGGCGCTCGATCTTGATCCCGGTCTGCGCGGCGCAGGTGTCGAGGATCTTCTGCCAGGCGGCCGACCCCTGTTCGTCGGCGTAGTAGTCGAGCTCGGTGATCGACGTGGCGGCCGGGGCGTCGGCACCGCCCGGCGCGGCCGGGGCCGTCGGGCTGGGGCTGCAGCCGGCCAGCAGCGCGGCGCCCGCGGTCAGCACGAGGGCGCGACGAATCGAGGTCATGGTGATTCTCCTTCGACGGCGGAGCAGAACCGGTCGGTCTAGGCGCGCGGCGCGGCGGTGCTCTCGCGCCGGGTGAGGCGGGGCCCGAGCAGGCGGACCTCCGGGGTGGTGTGGCCGGCGAGCCGGCGCATGGTCATTTCGACGGCCTGGGTGCCGACCTCCTCGGCCGGGATGGCCACGTTGGTCAGCGCGACGGCGTGCTGCTCGGCCATGCTGTCCGGGCACACGGCGATCACCGAGATGTCCTCGGGCACCCGCAGGCCGCGGTGGCGCAGGTCCGACAGCAGCCCGGGCAGCACGGCCTCGTTGTGCACGACGAGGCCGGTCAGGCCGGGATCGGCGGCGAGCAGCTCGCCGACGCAGGCGCTCACCGCTTCGTAGGAATGCGCGCACGCCCGGGAAGCCGTACGCACGTCACGGCTCTTCGCGGCTTCGTCGAAGCCGCGCAGGAACCGCGTCGCGTAGCTCGTGCCACGCCGGTAGACGGCGGGGGACGGGCCGATCAGCGCGATCGAGCGGTGGCCCAGCTCGGCCAGGTGCGCGACGCACGTCGAAGCGGCCGCGGTGAAGTCGAGGTCCACGCAGCTGAGCCCGGCCGGGTGGTCGGGTACGCCGATCAGCACCACCGGCAGGTCGAGCGCCAGCAGCATCGGCACCCGCGGGTCGGCGGCTTCGACGTCCATCACCATCAGCGCGTCGGCGATCGCCGAGGACGCCACCCGCTGCAGTGCCGCCGGTCCTTCGTCCTTGGTGAGCAGCAGCAGGTCGTGGTCGTGCGCGCGGGCCGCGGTGACCGCCGAGGCGACGAACTCCATCACGACGGCGACGTTGAGGTCCGTGCGCAGCGGCACGACCAGGGCGAGCACGTTGGTCTTGCTGCTGGCCAGCGCCCGCGCCCCGGCGTGCGGGTGGTAGCCGAGCTTGCGGATGCTGTCCTCGACCAGCCGCCGGGTCTTCGGCGAGATCGAGCGCTTGCCGCTGATCACGTACGACACCGTGCTGGGGGCGACCCCGGCCGCGTTGGCGACGTCGTTGATCGTGACCACGGGCGGCCTCCTGGGGACGGGGCTGGCAGCTGTCGAAGCGCATCGACGATGGCACGAAGGTAAGTGACACCCGCCGGAAACACAAGCATCATTCGCCGGTTGCGGGTATTCGACGGTTATTCGACAACAAGCCTCTTCGTCGAAATCGTCGAAAGCACCTGTTGAAGGATCTTTATGCAGCTCAGAGCCACCATCGGCGCGGTCGGGCGAGAAGTCTGGGAGCGTTTTCAGCATGTCTTGACCTCCCGCTCACACGACTGTAATAGTCGTCGGGTTCCCCGCCGTTCGACGCGAATGTTCCGCGCCGCGCCGTCGAAACGATTCGACGAATCGGAGGCCGTCCGTGCGCTTGTCCTTCTTCCGCCGTGCCCTCGTCCCGGCGGTGGCCGCGACCCTGCTGGTGACGCCGTCACCGGCGCTCGCGGCCCCGCCACCCCCGTTCCGCGACCCGTCGCTGCCCCTGGCCACGCGGATCGACGACCTGCTGTCCCGGTTGACCGCGGACGAGAAGATCTCGCTGCTGCACCAGTACGAACCGGCCATCCCGCGGCTGGGCATCGGCGTGTTCAAGACCGGCACCGAAGCCCTGCACGGCGTGGCCTGGTCGACGGACTACGACAACAAGGGCGCGGTCGTGAAGGCCGACGGCACGGTGTTCCCGCAGGCGATCGGGCTGGCCAGTACGTGGGATCCGGCGCTGGTCAAGCAGGTGGGTGCGGCGGTCGGGCAGGAAGCGCGCGGCTTCAACGCCCGCAACCCGACGCTGTGGGGCCTGAACCTGTGGGCCCCGGTGGTGAACCTGCTGCGCGACCCGCGGTGGGGCCGCAACGAAGAGGGCTACTCCGAAGACCCCTACCTGACCGGGAAGACGGCGGTGGCCTACGGCCGCGGCATGCAGGGGGACGACCCGCGGTACCTGCAGGCCGCCCCGACGCTGAAGCACTTCCTCGCCTACAACAACGAAGCCGACCGCGACACAAGCAACTCCTCGGTGCCGCCGAAAATCCTGCACGACTACGACGAGCAGGCGTTCAAGATCCCGCTGCGGGCGGGCGCGGCCAACGCCGTGATGCCGTCGTACAACCTGGTCAACGGCCGGCCCAACCACGTGAGCCCGGACCTCGACGGCGCGCTGCGCAAGTGGGCGCCGCAGGACATCGCCGTCGTCAGCGACGCCGGCGCGCCCTCCAACCTGGTCAACTCCGAGAAGTACTACGCCACCAAGGCCGAAGCGGACGCGGCGGCGATCAAGGCGGGGCTCGACAGCTTCACCGACAACGACACCGACGGCTCGATCACCGTGGCGGCGGTCAAGGAGGCACTGGCCAAGGGGTTCCTGACCATGGCCGACGTCGAGAACGCCGACCGCCACCTGCTGTCCCTGCGGTTCCGGCTCGGCGAGTTCGACCCGCCGGGCCGCAACCCCTACGCGAAGATCACCCCGGCGGTCATCGGCTCGCCCGAACACCGGGCGCTGGCGCGCCGGACCGCCGTCGAGCAGATGGTGCTGCTGCGCAACAACGGCGGCGCCCTGCCGCTGGCCGCCGCACGGAACAAGAAGATCGCGGTCGTCGGCCCGCTCTCGGACACCCTGTACGAAGACTGGTACAGCGGCGCGATGCAGTACAAGGTGACGCCGGTGCAGGGCATCAAGGAGCGGCTCGGTGCGGCCGGCACGGTCTCCTCGGCCGAAGGCGTCGACCGGATCGCGCTGAAGGACCTCTCGACCGGCAGGTACCTGACCGCACCCGCCACCACCGGCAAGGTGACCGCGGGCGGGACCGTGGCCGGCCCGGCCGAGTCCTTCGACGTCTACGACTGGGGCGCGGGCAAGAACACCCTGCGCGCGGCCGCCAACGGCAAGTTCCTCAGCTACTCCGGGGGCGCGCTGGTCAACGACGCCGACCAGCCGGCAGGCTGGTTCGTGCAGCAGCAGCTGAAGCTCGACGCCCAGCCCGACGGCAGCTACGTGCTCGAGTACGCGGGCAACGAGGTGAACGAACCGTGGTTCGGCCCGAACAAGTTCGCTGTCGTCGGCACCGATGGGGTCGTGACGATCTCGGCCCCGGACGCCGCGCACGCGACCAAGTTCGGCCGGGACGTGCTGACCAGCGGCGTCGGCAGCGCGGTCGCCGCCGCGAAGGACGCGGACACTGCCGTCGTCGTGGTCGGCAGCATGCCGTTCATCAACGGCCGCGAGGCCAACGATCGCACCAGCACCGAGCTCGCCCCGGCGCAGCGCGCGCTGATCGAAGCGGTGCAGAAGGCGAACCCGCACACGGTCGTCGTGGTGGAGAACAGCTACCCGACGACCGGCTGGGACACGCTCTCGGTACCCGGCATCCTGTGGACCAGCCACGCCGGGCAGGAAACCGGGCACGCGGTCGCCGACGTGCTCTTCGGTGACCAGGACCCGGGCGGGCGGCTGACCCAGACCTGGTACGCCTCCGACGCCGGCCTGCCGGGCATCCTGGACTACGACATCGCCAAGACCGGGATGACCTACCAGTACTACCGGGGAAAGCCGCTGTTCCCGTTCGGCTACGGGCTGAGCTACACCGGCTTCCGGTACGACCGGGTGCGTGCGGTGCGTGCCGGGGACGAGGTCCGGGTCAGCGTCGACGTGACGAACACCGGAACCCGGTCCGGCAGCGACGTCGTCCAGCTGTACTCGAAGAACGCCGGCGTGCAGCGGTTGCGGGACTTCGCCAAGGTGGCCCTGGCCCCGAAGGAGACACGCACGGTGCGGTTCGAGGTGCCGGTGGCGGACCTGGCGACCTGGGACGTCTCGCGCGAGCGGTCCGTGGTGGCGGCCGGCGTCCACGAGTTCTCGGTGGGCCGCAACGCTTCCGAGCTTTCGGCGCCGCAGCCGGTTCACGTCCCGGGAGAACGGCCGCAGCCGCGCGACCTGAGCCGTCCGACGCAGGCCCAGAACTTCGACGACTACTCCGGGACGACGCTGACGGACACGTCGAAGGTCTCCGGCACCTCGGTCGCGGGTGTCGCCGGGAGCTGGGTGGCGTACCGGGATGTGGCGCTGAACGGCCCGGCGCGGTTCTCGGCCACGGTGTCCGCGCTGACGCCGTCGAAGGTCACGGTCCGCGTGGACTCGCCGACCGGCCCGGTCCTGGGCACGGCTTCGGTCCCGGGCACCGGCGACCGGTACGCGTACGCCACGGTGACGGCGGCCCTGGCGAAGGCGAGCGGGCGCCACGACGTGTACCTGACCTTCGACGGTCCGGTGAACCAGGCGAGCTTCTCGCTGAAGTGATCTACGGTTTCCGGCCGACCCCGGCGTAGGGGAGCGAGTTGACCGAGGGGTGGGTGTCGGACACGTCGCCCACCCCTTCGGGGTTCCACATCGCGCAGCCGACCAGGCCCGGTTCGACGAGGTCGAAGCCCTCGAAGAACCGGAGCACCTGGTCGTGCGTGCGCGGGAACGGCCGGTTCTGCTGGTTCTGCCGTTCCGTGTACACCTCGATCGCCTCGTCGAGGCCCGCCGAACCGGAATCCGCCGCGACGTGGGTGAGGGCCAGGAAACTGCCCGGGGCGAGCCGGTCGCGGTAGCGGGCCAGGATGCCGGCCGGGTCCCAGGAATCGGGGACGAAGTGCAGCAGCAGCAACATGAACACGCCGGTCGGCTGGTCCGGGTCGAGCAGCCGGCGGGCCGGCTCGGCGTCGAAGATGTCGTTGACGTCGCGCAGGTCGGCCTGCAGCACCGCGCAGTTGTCGTTGCCCTGCAACAGCAGTTCGCTGTGCGCCACGGCGACCGGTTCGCGGTCGACGTAGACCACCCGGCAGGCCGGGTCGAGCTGCTGGACGATCTCGTGCAGGTTGCCGACCGTCGGGATGCCGGAGCCGACGTCGAGGAACTGCCGGACCCCGGCGTCCACCATGGCGCGGGCGGCGCGGCGGAGGAACGCGCGGTTGAGCCGGGCCGCGTCGCGGATGCCCGGCATGATCTTCAGGATCTGTTCACCCAGCGCCCGGTCGGCCGCGAAGTTGTGGTCGCCGTCCAGCCAGAAGTCGTACACCCGGGCCGGGTTCGGCACCGTGGTGTCGATCTCCGGCGGTACCCAGCTCAGTTCTCCGGTCACGGGACCTCCCACCCTCGCGGACGCTCGAGGCACGGAGCTTAGTCCTCTCACCCGTTCGTGTGGACTCGCGCTCCCGCCGGCCGGGCCCCGGCTAAGGTGTCCCGGTCACGAGGGAGGCGAGGCCATGACGAACGCGCGTCCCGTTCCCGGCCGGTGGCCCCTGCTCGGGCACACGCTGCCGCTGCTGCGCAACCCACTCGGGTTCTTCACTTCCCTTCCGGCACACGGAGAAGTCGTCAAGATCCACCTCGGTCCGCTGCCGGTGCACGTGGTCACCACGCCGGAGCCGGCCTGGCAGCTGCTGGCCACCGACGCCGACAAGTTCGACAAGGGCCTGGTCTTCGACAAGATGCGCCCGCTCTTCGGCGATGGCCTGGCCACCTCGAACGGCGAGCTCAACCGCCGCCAGCGCCGGCTGGTGATGCCCGCTTTCGGCCGCACGCGGATCGCCGGCTACGCCGAGCACACCATGACGAGGCTGGCCGACGACCTGGCGAGTTCGTGGCGGCCCGGCGAAGTCGTCGAGTTCGACCGGCGGATGCAGGACCTGGTGCTGACCATCGCCGGGCAGACGTTGTTCTCCACCGCACTGGGCGAAGACGCACTGGCCGAGATCCGCCGCTCGATCCCGATCATGCTCAAGTACGTGCTGGTCCGGGCGTTCTCCCCGAGGTTCGTCGAGAAGCTGCCGATCCCGCCCAACCGGCGGTTCGACGCCGCCGCGGCGCGCCTGCGCGAGGTGATCGGCGAAACCGTGGTCGCGGCCCGGGAAACCGGCGCCGATCACGGCGACCTGCTCTCGATGCTGCTGTTGGCCCGCGACGAGGACACCGGCGAGGGCATGTCCGACCGCCAGGTCCACGACGAGGTCATCACCATCCTGACCACCGGCGCCGAGACCACCGCGGTCGCGCTCGCCTGGTTCTTCCACGAGCTGGGGCAGCATCCGGACGTCGAGCGGCGGTTCCACGCCGAGGTCGACGAAGTCCTCGGCGGCCGTCCCGCGCGCTTCGAGGACCTGCCCGACCTCGCGTACACGCACCAGATCGTCAACGAGATCGTCCGCCGCACCCCGCCGCTGATCCTGATGCGCCGCGCGCGGGAGGACGTCGAGCTGGGCGGGGTGGCGATCCCGGCGGGCAGCGAGGTCGCGGTCAGCCAGCACACGCTGCACCGCGATCCGCGCTGGTTCCCCGAGCCGGACCGGTTCGACCCGGACCGGTGGGCGCCCGGCCGCGCGGCGGAACTGCCGAAGGGCGCGTACATCCCGTTCGGCGCGGGTGCCCGGTTGTGCCCGGGGCACGTGTTCGCGCCGACGGAGATCGCCATCGTCGCCGCCACCATCGGGGCGCGGTGGCGGCTGGTGCCGGTGCCGGGCCGGAAGGTGTACGCGCAGATCAAGGCCACCATGCAGCCGAACCGGCTTCCGATGACGGTGGTGCCGCGCACGACCTGACGGTACGCGTTCGGCTACCGGGTGTAGTGTTTCCGAGTTCCTTCACCTGTCCGAGTCCAGAGGGAGTGCGCGTGAAGCTGCCCGTCAAGGTGACGTCGGCGTTGCTGGGTTGCGGCATCCTGTTCGCGTCCCTGACCGCGGCGGTGCCGGCCGAGGCCGCCGCGATTTCCTGCAGCGACACGGATCTGCCGGTCACCGGCCCCGGCCTGCCGCCGCTGGTGCCGGGTGCGCCGTCGATCGTGCACGGCCGGCTGTGCCTGCCCGCCGGCGATGCCCCCGACACCGTCCAGCTGCTCGTGCACGGCGGGACGTACAACAGCGCGTACTGGGACCTGCCGTACCAGCCGGAGCGCTACTCCTACCAGCGCGACATGGCCGCGCACGGCTACGCGACCTTCGCCGCCGACCAGCTCGGCGCCGGGGGCAGCAGCCGGCCGCTGAGCCTGCCGCTGTCGGTCTGGGCGGCCGCCGAATCGATGCACGAGGTGGTCGGCCACCTGCGGGCCGGCCGGGTCGGCGGGGTCCCGTTCGCGAAGGTGGTCATCGTCGGGCACTCGGTCGGGTCCGGGATCGTCGCCGTGGAGGCGTCCACCTACCACGACGTCGACGGGGTCGTCCTGACCGGCATCACGCACCTGCCCGCGCTGCCCGTGCTCGCCCTCGGCGCGGCGCTCGGCCTGCAGCCGGCGCTGCTCGACGGGCAGCTCGGGCGGCTCGGCAGTGATCCGCTGTACTTCACGACGAGGCCAGGCGCGCGGGCCGGCCTGTTCTACGCCGCGGGCGACGCCGACCCGGCCGTGATCGCGGCCGACGAGGCGACGAAGGACCAGGTTTCGGTTCCCGGGATGGGCACGGTCGCGTTGTTCGGTATCGTGCTGCCCGCGACGTGGGGAATCACCGCACCGGTTTTCCAGGTGGTGGGAGAAAAAGACGTCCTGTTTTGCGGAGTGCTGGCGTTGCGCGACTGTTCCGACGCCGCGGTGCTGCGCGCGCAGGAAGCGCCCTACTACGCGGACCCGTCGAAGTTGTCGATGTACGTGCTGCCCGGCGCGGGGCATTCCGTGGCGCTGCACGAAAACGCCGGCGAATACCGCAGTGCCACCCGCTCCTGGCTGCAGGGCAGCCTGGGGATCGCTCCGCAGGGTTATCACTCGATCGGACGTAACTGAATCCGTGCGTGTCGCGCAATTCCGGGCCAAGATATATCGATTGACCCGTCCGGTGCGCACTGAACCCTTGGACAGCCTGAGGTGACTGCTCCCCAACCCCGCGGCGACGTTCCGCGGAAGAAGCCGTCCGCCGACCGCGCGGCGAAACGGCTCGGCACGCTCGCGCGCAAGTGGGGCTACCTGATCAGCACCACGGCCTACCTGCCGCACACGCCCGAAGAGATCGAACGCGAGCTGGGCGTCCTGGCCGGGCGGCTGTTCGACGCGGTGGCGGGCGACCCGCCGGACCTCGCGGCGGCCGCGGACGCGGGCGGGCGGCTCGTCGAACTGCGCTGCGTCGGCGCCGACAGCCTGCGCCGCAGCCTCGAGGTGCTGGGCAAGGCCCTGGTGCGCGAGCCCGAGCTGCGTGGGACCGACGGGCTGGCCGAGCGGGTCGTGCTGGTGCTCGGCGCGTTCAGCTCCGGCTACGGCGAGATGCTGCGCGAGGACATCCAGAAGCGGCAGGAGGGCCTGAGCCGCGCGCTGCTCAAGGTCGAGCAGGAAACGCGGCAGAAGCACGTCATCTCCCGCGCGCAGTTCGAGGAGGTGTTCGCCGGCTCGGCCAGCGGCGTCGCGCTCACCGAGCTGGACGGCCGGGTGCTGCGGGCCAACGCGGCGCTGGCCAAGACGCTCCGGCGGACGCCGGCGGAAATCGCCGCTCTCACGCTGTTCGACCTCGTCCACCCCGAGGACGTCGAGCAGCTGCGGGACGGCTACCGCGAACTGGTGGCCGGCCGGCTGCACCGGCTGCGCGCCGGCCGCCGCCTGGTCGGCAAGGACGGCGAGCCGATGTGGGCGACGTTCGCCGCGTCGGTCATCCGCGACGCGGCCGGCGCGCCCCGGCAGCTGCTCACCATCGTCGACGACGACACCGAGGTGTCGCTGCTGCAGCGGCGGCTGAGCCACCAGGCCCTGCACGACGTGCTCACCGGGCTGCCGAACCGGCAGTTCTTCAGCACCCGCCTGGAAACCCTGCTGCGCGACGCCGATCCGGCGCGCGGGGTCACCCTGTTCCATCTCGACCTCGACGGCTTTTCCCGGATCAACGGCGGGCTCGGCCAGGAGCTCGGCGATCGCGTGCTGCGCGGGGTCGCCGCCAAGCTGAAGCTGGTGTTCGAGGCGGAGAAGGCACTGGTGGCCCGCCTCGGCGGGGACGAGTTCGGGGTGCTGGTGCAGAACACGGCCGAGACGCCGGGCGTGGTGGCGCTCGTCCGCCGGATCGGCACCGAGCTCGGCGAAGCGGAGTACGTCGACGGGCAGCGCGGGGTCGCGGTGTCGGCCGCCATCGGTGTCGTCCACCGGCCGCCGCGCGACATCACGCCCGCGGAGCTGCTCCAGGCGTCGGACCTGACCCTGCGACGCGCCCAGCGGACGGGCAACCAGTGGGGCCTGTTCGACCGCGACTTGGACCGGCGCGACCGCCACGACTTCGGCTTGGCCGCGTCGATGGCGGGCGCGTGGGAGAACGGCGAGATCGAAGTCCGCTACCGCGTGCTGGTGGCCGCGGCGAGCGGTGCGGTGGCGGGCGTCGAAGCGCGGCTGCACTGGAACCACCCGGCCGAAGGCGTGCTGCCGCACGAAACGTGCGTGCGGCGGGCCGCGGAAACCGGGCTGGCGCTGCCGCTGGGGACGTGGCTGCTGCGCACGGCGGCCGAGCGGCTGGCCGCGTCCGGGGCCGGTGTGCCGCTGGTCCTGGAGCTCACGGCGCAGCAGGCGGCGGACCCCGACCTGGTCGGGGAGATCCGCCGCGTCCTGGACGACACGGGCCTGCCGCCGGAGCACCTGCGTCCCGGCTTCCCGGCCGCGGCGCTCACGGCCGAGGGCGGCGACGCGGCCGACAACCTCAAGGTGCTGGCGGAGATCGGGGTGCGGGCGGAGATCCACGGTTTCGGTGACGCCACCTGCCTGACGGAGTTCCCGGTCCACGCCGTCCGGATCGCGCCGAACCTGGCCGCCAAGCGGGACCACCCGCTGGTGACCGGGCCCCTGTCGGCGTTGATCGACGCGGCCCACACAGCCGGGGCGGCGGTGTCGGTCGCCGGGGTGCGCACCGCGGACGAGGCCGCCTGGTGGCAGGACCGGGGCGCGGACCTGCTGTCCGGCCCGGCGTTCCCCGGCCTGCCGGACGGCTTGCCCGGCTGAGGCTCAGATCCGCACGAGGACTTCGTCGAGGGGCTTGCGCCGCAGGTCGGGCACGACGCAGTCGTCGGCCGGGTAGCCGACCGGGATGACCGCGAACGCCTTTTCGTTGCGCGGCCTGCCCAGCAGCTCCCCGAGGAACCGCATCGGCGACGGCGTGTGCGTCAACGCGGCCAGGCCGGCCACCTGCAGTGCGGTGAGCAGTATGCCGACCGCGATGCCGACCGACTCGTCGACGTAGTAGTGCTTGCGGACGCCGCCGTCCTCGTCGAGGGCGAACCGTTGCTGGAACACGACGATCAGGTACGGCGCGTCGGTCAGGTGGGGCTTCACCGCGTCCGTGCCGAGCGGCCGGAGCGCGTCGAGCCACTCGTCGCCGAGCCGGCCGCCGTAGAAAACGCGCTCCTCGGCTTCGGCCGCCTCGCGGATCCGGCGGCGCACCTGCGGGTCCGACACCAGGACGAACGTCCACGGCTGCTGGTGCGCCCCGCTCGGCGCGGTGGAGGCCACCGCGATGGCGTCGAGCACCGCGCGTTCGGGGACCGGGTCGGGGGAGAACATGCGCACCGAGCGCCGGGCTTCCATCCGCCGGCGCAGCGCGGCGGCCTGGGCGAGCGCTTCGTCTTCGGGCAACCGGGCGGGCCGGTAGGGGACCGGGTGGTAGGTCATGCCCGGATTGTGGCGGGGAACACGGAGACGGCAGCAGGTCCGAACGTACGATTCGCGGTGTTGAGTGTCCGTTGTACGGACAGTAAGGTGATCCTTCCTCCGGAAATTGCGCCGAACAGCCCAGCGAAACTGGGCTGTTCGGTCCTGTCGCGCGAAGTGACCTCCTCATTACCCTCCAGTAGCAGACAGTGGTGCTGATCACAGTCGATCCGGGAGGCTTCATGGCGTCGCGCGTCCGAGGACCCGGCTCCGAAGACCGGCGCGAACTGCGGATCCGGCACCTCACCGGCTGCCTGCCCTGCACGCTCAAATGCGCGTACTGCGGGCTGCCGGTGCGGCTCACCGGGCCGGGTGACCACCCCGGCTACGGCGTGGTCGAAGAAGTGACCGGCGACCTCGTGCTGCTGCACCGGTTCTGCCGCGCCGCGCTGGGCCGCTGCCGGACGCGGGGGTGCGTGCTGCGGCGCGCCCACCTCGGCCGCGCGACCGAGCAGTACGAAACCGGCCGGCGGCCCGGGCGCTACCAGCGCCTCGGCGTCCGGCGCTCGCCCGACCTCGATCTGTACCGGAAGCACTGGCGGATCGCGAAGATGCGGTACGCGTGCAAGGCGTGCCGGTACTACACCGGCTCGCACTGAGCCGGTCCTTCAAGTACGTCCGGAGGACTCGTGCTCGTTCGTCTCATCCTCGGCCTGCTCATGACCGTCGTCGGCCTCGCCGTCGCCGGCAAGCGCGTGGCCTTCCTGTACCGGCTGATCAAGGCAGGCCAGCCCGACACCAAGCGGTCCGGCGAGCTGGGCGCCCGGCTCTTCGCACAGGTGCGCGAGGTGTTCGGTCAGCGCAAGCTGCTGAAGTGGTCGGTGCCCGGCCTGGCGCACTTCTTCACGTTCTGGGGCTTCGTGATCCTCGCTTCGGTGTACCTCGAGGCGTACGGCGCGCTGTTCGACGAGAAGTTCGCCATCCCGTGGATCGGCCACTGGGCGGTGCTCGGGTTCCTGCAGGACTTCATCGCCGTCGCCGTGGCCGTTTCGCTCGGCGTCTTCACCGTCATCCGGATCCGGAACGCCCCCGAGCGCAAGGACCGCGCGTCCCGCTTCTACGGCTCGCACACCGGCGGCGCCTGGCTGATCCTGTTCATGATCTTCAACGTCGTCTGGACGATGTTCTTCTTCCGCGGCGCCTCGTCGGCCTCCGGCAACTTCCCGTACGACAACGGGGCGTACGTCTCGCTCGGCGTCGGGAACCTGCTGGAGCCGCTCGGCCACTCGACGACCGAGGTGCTGGAGACCGTCGGCCTGCTGCTGCACATCGGCGTGATGCTGGTGTTCCTGTCGATCGTGCTCTACTCCAAGCACCTGCACATCTTCGTCGCGCCGATCAACGTCTCGGCGAAGCGGCTGCCGGACGCGCTCGGCCCGCTGCTGCCGATGGAGTCCGGTGGCAAGCCGATCGACTTCGAGGACCCGGGCGAGGACGACACGTTCGGCCGCGGCAAGATCGGCGACTTCACCTGGAAGGGCATGCTGGACTTCGCCACCTGCACCGAGTGCGGCCGCTGCCAGTCGCAGTGCCCGGCGTGGAACACGGGCAAGCCGTTGTCGCCGAAGCTCGTCATCATGAACCTGCGCGACAACCTGTTCGAGGAGGCGCCCTACATCCTGGCGGGCACCGAGCACGAGGGCGCGCGCCCGCTGGTCGGGCCGGAGGACGACGGCGGCGTCATCGACCCGGACGTGCTGTGGTCGTGCACCACCTGCGGCGCGTGCGTCGAGCAGTGCCCGGTGGACATCGAGCACGTCGACCACATCGTCGACATGCGCCGCTACCAGGTGATGATCGAGTCGGCGTTCCCGACCGAGCTGGGCGGGCTGTTCAAGAACCTGGAGACCAAGGGCAACCCGTGGGGCCAGAACAACTCCGAGCGGCTCGCGTGGACCAAGGACCTCGGCTTCGACGTCCCGGTGTTCGACGGCGAGCTGGCCGAGGACGTCGAGTACGTCTACTGGGTCGGCTGCGCCGGCGCGTTCGACGACCAGGCGCGCAAGACCGTCCGCGCCACGGCCGAGCTGCTGCACATCGCCGGGGTGAAGTACGTGGTGCTCGGCAAGGAGGAGTCCTGCACCGGGGACCCGGCCCGCCGCGCGGGCAACGAGTTCCTCTTCCAGATGATGGCCCAGCAGACGGCCGAGACGCTCAACGCCGTGTTCGAGGGCCGTGAGCCGCGGCTGCGCAAGATCGTCACGACCTGCCCGCACTGCCTGAACACCCTGAGCCGCGAGTACCCCCAGCTGGACGGGCACTACGAGGTGGTCCACCACACGCAGCTGCTCAACCGCCTGGTCCGCGGCGGTCAGCTGACCCCGGTGAAGCCGGTGGAGGACGGCCCGCGCGTCACCTACCACGACCCGTGCTACCTGGGCCGCCACAACAAGGTCTACACACCCCCGCGCGAACTGGTCGGCGCCACCGGCGCGTCGCTGGCGGAGATGCCCCGCCACGCGGACCGGGCACTGTGCTGCGGTGCCGGCGGCGCCCGGATGTGGATGGAAGAGCAGATCGGCAAGCGCATCAACCTGGAACGCGTGGACGAGGCGATCGCCACGGACGCGGAGACGATCGTGACGGGCTGCCCGTTCTGCCGCGTGATGCTGACCGACGGGCTGGTCCAGCGGCAGAGCGAGCAGAAGGCGGAGAAAGTCGACGTCCGCGATGTGGCCCAGCTGCTGCTGGAGCGGGTGAAGGCCGCGGACACCCCCGCCCCGAAGGTCTGAACGGGTTCACCCGTTCGCCGGATATCTCCCGGCCGCCGCACGGCTCTTCCTGAACAGGGAGCCGTGCGGCGGGAGGAAGACCGATGTCCGGGGCGAGGATCGAAACGCTCGGTGGGTCCGGGGCGCGCCTGGAGGTGCGCCGGGGTTCGTGGCTGGTGGGGCGTGGGCCCGACGCGGACCTGCGGCTGGTCTCCGACCAGGTTTCCCTGCGGCACGCCTGGATCCGGCAGGACGCGCGCGGGACGTGGGTGGCCGACGCCGGGTCGCGGAACGGCACCTGGGTCAACGGGCGGCGGCTGGCACCGCGGCAGGACCACCCGCTCCGCCACGGCGACCGGCTCGAGTTCGGTCCGGTCCCCGCGGTCTACTCCGACGGTGCGGGCGGGGTGCAGCAGACCCGGAACTGGCAGCGGTCGGCGTCCGGTGTCTCCTTCGGTGACGTGTCGGCCGGGACGATCAACAACGCCGGGCGCGATGTCAACAACAGCTACGACAACCGCCAGCACCACCAGTACGAGTTCAGCACCCCCGAAGGGCAGCTGATCTCGGAACTGGCCACCGGGCGGGGCGCCGGCCGCGCGGTCATGGTGCTCGGGCTGCTCATGGTGCTGGCCGGCTTCGCGATCTGGGCGTCGGTGATCTTCCGGTTCGCCAAGGCGGTCACCGCGGACGGGTTCGGGACGCCGCCGTCGCTGCTGGGCCCGGACGTCTTCGACGGCGTGCCGCTGGGGGTGGTGGGGTTCGCCCTGTTCGGGCTCGGCGGGGTGGTGGCGACGATCGGGCTGGTGATGGCCAAGGCGGCGCGCGAGCGGCGCCGGAACAGGAGGCGCTAGGTGGACGGCATCCACTTCCACGGGGACGTGTCGGCCGGAACGGTCAACAACGCCGTCCACGGCGACATCAACACCGTCCACGGTGGACACCAGCAGATCCACCGCGGCCTCGACGCGCGGCAGGTCGCCGCGTTGGTGCGGTCGGTCCGCGCGGAACTCGACGCGGCCCGGCTGCCGCCGGCCACGAAAGAAGCCGTGCACGACGCCCTCGACGAGGTCGACCGGGACGTCGTGCACGGCGGAACCGGCGTGGGCGCGAAGGTGCGCCGGGCTCGCGACCTGCTCCGGGACGCCGGCGGCCTCGCGACCGCCGGCGCCGGGCTGTGGACCGCCGTTCGCGCTCTGGCCGCGGCGGTGGGTATCCCCTGCTAACCGTCCACAGCGGACGCGACCACAGTGGACGGTGTGTCGGCGTGGGGCGCCTTGGCGCCCAGCTGCGCGGTCGGCACCCGGTAGGTCTCGCGGGCCGTCGCCGCGGCGAGCGCGGCCACGACGCAGACCGCCGCGGTGAAGATCGCGACGCCGAGCCAGTCGCCCTTGCCGGAGCCGATCGCCGCCACGACGCTGGGGGCGAAGCCGGCGACCGCGAAGCCGATCTGGGTGCCGATCGCCATGCCCGACAGGCGGACGCGGGCGGTGAACATCTCGCCGTACAGCGACGGCCAGACCCCGTTGACCCCGGAGTAGGCCACCCCGAAGAGCAGGATGCCCAGCACGAATAGCAGCGCGTACGAGCCGATCGAAACCGACCACAGGTACGGGAAGATGAGCACCCCGCAGGCCAGGCAGCCGGTGATGAACACCGGTTTGCGCCCGACGCGGTCGGCGACCCCGGCCAGCAGCGGGATCGCCCCCAGCGCGACGATGTTCGCGAGCACGCCGACCCAGAGCATCGGGGTGCGGGCCAGCCCGATCGTGTTGACCGCGTAGCTCAGCGCGTAGACGGTGAAGATCGTGCTCACCGAGGCGATCGTCGCCGCGACGACCACCCGCAGGACGTCCGCCCAGTGGTCCCGGAACAGCAGGGCGACCGGCAGTTTCGCCACCTCGGTGCGGGCGAACACCGGTGTCTCGTCGAGCTTGCGCCGGATCACGAAGCCGACGACCACGACGAGTGCGCTGCCCCAGAACGGCAGCCGCCAGCCCCAGGCCAGCAGGTCGGCCTGGGGGAGTGCGGCGACGGGGAGGAAGATCGCGGTGGCCAGGATCTGCCCGGCCTGCGTGCCGCTCAGGGTGAAGCTGGTGAAGTAGGCCCGCCGGTGCTCGGGGGCGTGTTCCAGGGACATCGAGTTCGCGCCCGCCTGCTCGCCGGCCGCGGAAAGCCCTTGCAGCAGCCGGAGGACGACCAGCAGCACGGGGGCGAGCACGCCGACGCTCGCGTACGTCGGCAGGCAGCCGACGCAGAACGTCGTGAAGCCCATGAGCAGCAGGGTGAAGACGAGCACCCGCTTGCGGCCGAACCGGTCGCCGACGTGGCCGAGCACGAAGGCGCCGACCGGCCGGGCGAGGTAGCCGACGCCGAAGGTGGCCAGCGCGAGCAGGGTGCCGGTGGCGGGGGAGGAGGCGGGGAAGAACACCTTGCCGAACACGAGCGCGGCGGCGGTGCCGTAGATGAAGAAGTCGTAGTACTCGAGCGCGCTGCCGATCCAGGCGGCCAGGGCCGCCTTGCGGGGCATCGATCCGGTCACGGGAGGTGCTCCTGACGTCCGTGCTTCGTTGCTGCGGCGGGGAAGCAATGTACGGTCTAGTTAGTTAATAGAGAGTGCGAGACCGGACCCCGGGTGTCAAGAGATCCTTTTGCCGGGCGGAGCGGAGCGCTCAGCGCGCGGTCAGGTATTCGATCAGCAGGGTGCCCAGCATCGCGCGGTAGTGCTCCCGCCGGGCCGGGTCCAGCATGTCGCGGCCGAAGATCGCCTTGAACGTGTGGCGGTTGGCCAGGCGGAACACGCAGAACGAGCTGATGAGCATGTGGACGTCGAGCGCGTCGACGTCCTCGCGGAACAGGCCGGCCTTCCGGCCGCGGTCGAGGATCCGGGTGATCCCGCCGAGCGCCGGGTCGGCCAGGCCGGCGAGGATCTCCGAGCGCGACAGGTGTTCGGCGTGGTGGATGTTCTCGATGCTGACCAGCCGGATGAAGTCCGGGTTCGCCTCGTGGTGGTCGAAGGTCAGCGCGGCCAGCTGCCGGAGGGCGTCCTCGGGGTCCAGGTGCTCGACGTCGAGCCGCTGCTCCGACGCCCGGAGTGCGGAGTACGCCTGCTCCAGCACGGCGAGGTAGAGCTGTTCCTTGCCGCCGAAGTAGTAGTAGATCATCCGCTTGGTCGTGCTGGTGCGGGCGGCGATCTCGTCGACCCGGGCGCCGGTGTAGCCCTTGTCCGCGAACTCGCGCGTGGCCACCGCGAGGATGTCGGCGCGCGTGCGTTCCTTGTCGCGCTGGCGCTCGGCCTCCGACGATGGTGCGGCCACCGGGCTCCTTCCGCTGCAGGTCGACGGCCTCACTCTAGCCCAGCCCTTCCGCACGGGCGGTCGCCACGCTACCGTGAACGTACTAGTTCGTACATTAACGGCGGAGGGGTGCCGCGTGACCAGCTACCTGATCGGACTCGTCGGCACGGGCATCGGGCCGTCCGCCAGCCCGGCCCTGCACGAACACGAGGCCGACGAGCTCGGCCTCCGCTACGTCTACCGCCTGCTCGACCTCGACGTGCTGCGCCGCCCGGTCGCCGACGTCCTCGCCGCCGCGCGGCTCGCCGGGTTCGACGGCCTCAACGTCACCCACCCGGCGAAGCAGGCCGTCCTGCCGCACCTCGACGAGCTCTCGCCGGAAGCCGCCGCGCTCGGCGCGGTCAACACCGTCGTCTTCCGGAACGGCCGCGCGATCGGCCACAACACCGACGCGACCGGGTTCGCCCGCAGCCTCACCCGCGGCCTCCCGGACGCGCGGATGGGCGAGATCGTCCTGCTCGGCGCCGGGGGAGCGGGCGCCGCCGTCGGGCACGCGCTCCTCTCGCTCGGCACCGGACGGCTCACCGTGCACGACGTCGACGCGGCCCGGAGCGCCCGGCTGGCCGAGGCGCTGGTGCAGCGGTTCGGTCGGGGCCGCGCCCGAGCCGGCGATCTCACCGCGCTCGAGCACGCCGACGGGCTCGTGCACGCCACCCCGACCGGGATGGCCGCCCACCCCGGCTCGCCGGTCCCGGCCGAGCTGCTGCACCCGCGGCTGTGGGTGGCCGACATCGTCTACCGCCCGCTGGAGACCGCGCTGCTGGCCGCCGCGCGCGCCCGCGGCTGCCGGGTGCTGCACGGCGGGGGCATGGTCGTGCTGCAGGCCGCCGAGTCGTTCCGCCTGTTCACCGGCGCCGAACCGGATCCGGCGCGGATGCTGCGCCACTTCGACGCCCTGGAGGGGGAAGCCGTCCGTGCCGCCTGAACCGCGCACCGCGATCGCCACCGTCTGCCTCTCCGGCACCCTGGAGGACAAGCTCGCCGCGGCCGCCGCGGCCGGGTTCGACGGCGTCGAGCTGTTCGAGAACGACCTGCTGGTCTCGCCGTCGCGCCCGGCCGAGATCCGCCGCCGCTGCGCCGACCTCGGCCTGTCGATCGACCTCTACCAGCCGTTCCGTGACTTCGAAGCCGTCCCGCCGCAGCGGCACGCGGCCAACCTGCGCCGTGCGGCGCACAAGTTCGACGTCATGGCCGAGCTCGGCACGGACACGATCCTCGTCTGCTCGTCGGTCTCGCCGGAGGCGATCGACGACGACGAGCTGGCGGCCGCGCAGCTGCACGCACTGGCCGAGCTGGCCGCGACGCGCGGGATGCGGGTCGCCTACGAGGCCTTGGCCTGGGGCAGGCACGTCAGCGGGTACGAGCACGCCTGGCGGATCGTCCGCCGCGCCGGGCACCCCGCGCTCGGCGTCTGCCTGGACAGCTTCCACATCCTCTCGAAGGGCCACGACCCGGCGCCGATCCGCGCGATCCCCGGCGAGAAGATCTTCTTCCTGCAGCTCGCCGACGCGCCGAAGCTGCCGATGGACGTCCTGCCGTGGAGCCGCCACCACCGGCTCTTCCCGGGCCAGGGCGACTTCGACCTGACGGCGTTCACCGGGCACGTGCTGGCCGCGGGCTACCGCGGGCCGCTCTCGCTCGAGGTCTTCAACGACGTGTTCCGCCAGGCCGACCCGCGCCCGGCCGCGGTCGACGCGCTGCGCTCGCTGCTGGCGCTGCAGGAGTCCCTCGGTGTGCTCGACCTGCCGCCCGCGCCCGCGCTCACCGGGCACGCGTTCGCCGAGGTCGTCACCGATCCCGGTGCCGGCCGGGTGCTCGCTTCGCTGGGCTTCGCCCGCACCGGCGTGCACCGCACCAAGCCGGTCGAGCTGTGGGAGCAGGGCGACGCCCGGGTGGTGGTCAACGAAGGGGGTGCCGCACACGGTGCCGTCGGCGCGGTCGCGCTGGCCAGCACCGACCCGGCGCGCTCGGCCCGCCGGGCCGAAGCGCTGCGGGCGCCGGTCCTGCCGCGGGTGCGCGGCCCGCACGAGGCGGATCTCGCCTCGGTCGCGGCGCCGGACGGCACCCAGGTGTTCCTGTGCGGTGACGACTGGCGCGAGGACTTCGTGCCGACCGGGGAAACGGCCGTCGGTGCGGGGGTCTTCGGAATCGATCACGTGGCGCTCACCCAGCCCTTCGACCACTTCGAGGAGGCGGCGCTGTTCTACCGCTCGGTGTTCGGGCTGACGCCCTCGCCGGTGACGGAGTTCGCGGCGCCGTTCGGGCTGGTGCGCAGCCGGGCGGTGGCGGCGGGGGACGTCCGGCTGACGCTGGCGGCCGCGGTGGTCCGCCGCGGCGAATGGGCGCCGGCCGTGCCCGAACCGCAGCACGTGGCGTTCGCCTGCACGGACGCGCTCGCCGCGGCCGCGGCGATGCGGGCGGCCGGCGCGCCGCTGCTGGACATCCCCGGCAACTACTACGACGACCTCGAAGCCCGCCTGGAGCTGCCGCCCCCGCTGCTGGCCGCGTTGCGGGAGCATTCGGTGCTCTACGACCGGGACGCCGACGGCGAGTTCCTGCACTTTCACACCGCGCTGGCCGGGGCGCGGGTGTTCTTCGAAGTGGTGCAGCGCATCGGCGGCTACCGCGGCTTCGGCGAGGTCAACGCGCCGGTGCGGATGGCCGCCCACCGCGCGCGGCGACACGCTGTCCCACCGGCGAACACGCCGGCTTGATCGCCACCGCCGCCCCGGGAAGCCTTTCCCGGGGCGGTTTTCGTCGTGGCCGGTCACCGCGGGCGCGCGTGATCCCGATGTCCCAGCGGTGAAAAACGCCCGGGACACCTTCCTATTCGGACGACTTCTGCCGCGCCCGTCGCGGCAGGTGTAACCGCCCGGCTACTCCTCGCATGCGTTTACAACGTTCCGGCAACCGCCTTGACAGGGCCTGTGGTACGTACCACTCTAACCCCAACATTGGTCTACACCATTTGGGGCGCCCGGCCGCGGTGGCCGGGCATGGAAAGGACGGCATCGAGTGAAACGCTGGCTCAAGCTGGCGGCGGGCGCCGCCGCACTCACGCTCGCTACGGCGGGCTGCGCGGGCTCCGGCGGCTCGGACACCGCGGCCTCGTCCAGCGGCAACGCACCGCTGAGCGGGACCGTCACGGTCTGGCTGATGACCGGCTCCGCGCCGGAGACGCTGACCACCGCGCTCAACAAGGAGTTCGAGGCCGCGCACCCCGGGGTCAAGGTCAAGTACGAAGTCCAGCAGTGGGACGGCATCCAGCAGAAGCTGACCACCGCGCTGGCCAGCGGCGCGCCGCCGGACGTGATCGAGATCGGCAACACGCAGACCGCCGCGTTCGCCTCGCAGGACGGCGTCCTGACCGACCTGACCGCCGACAAGGACAGCTTCAACGGCGCTCAGTGGCTGAAGGGCCTCGCCGACTCGGGCACCTACGACGGCAAGGTCTACGGCGTCCCGTTCTACGCGGCCAACCGCGAGGTCATCTACCGCAAGGACCTGTTCGAGCAGGCCGGCATCACCAAGACGCCGACCTCGAACGACGAGTGGATCGACGCGATCGGCAAGCTGAAGACCAAGTTCGGCTCCGACCCCGACTTCCAGGCGCTCTACCTGCCGGGTCAGAACTGGTACTCGCTGCTGTCGTTCATCTGGGACAACGGCGGTGACATCGCCAAGGCCGACGGCAAGAACTACAAGGCGACCCTGGACACCCCCGAGGCCAAGGCCGGCCTGGAGTTCTACAAGAAGCTCGTCGACACCTCCGGCACCAAGGCGCCCAAGGACGCCGACGAGGCCAAGCCGCAGCAGGCGACCGTCTACGGCGCCGGCAAGGTGGCCATGATGATCGGCCTCCCGTGGGAGCTGGCGACCGCGGCCAAGACCGACGCGAGCCTGACCGCGAAGACCGGTGCCTTCGCCATCCCGAGCAAGACCGCCGGCCAGAGCGCCCCGGTCTTCCTGGGCGGCTCCAACCTGGCGATCCCGGCCAACAGCAAGAACGTGGCCGCCGCCAAGGAGTACATCAAGCTGCTCTCCAGCCCGAAGTACCAGGGCCAGCTCGCCGCCGCCGGCGTCGTGCCCGGCACGTCGACCGACCTGACCGGCCTGGACAAGGACCCGCTGGGCAGCGTGATGGCCAAGGCCTCCACCAACGGCAAGGCCGTGCCGGCCAGCCCGAAGTGGGGTGACGTGGAGTCCGGCCAGAACCCGGTCAAGGACATGCTGACCGCGTACCTGACCGGCAAGAAGACGCTCGACCAGGCGACCGCCGACGCCAACGCAGCGCTGAACAAGCTCATCGGCGGATGACCGCGACCGCGAATGTGACGATGCCGGCGGGGGCCACCCCGCCGGCATCGCCGCGCGACACCCGGGTGAAGAGGCGCAGGCGGGGCCGGTTCGGCGACCGGGTCCTCCCGTACCTGCTGCTGCTCCCGGCGTTGGCGGCCATCCTGGTGCTGCTCGCGTGGCCGCTGGTCCAGGTGCTGGCGATCAGCTTCCGCAAGCTCGACATCGGCCAGCTCGTCTCCGGCAAGACGATCTGGATCGGGTTCGACAACTACACGAACACCCTCGCCGACCCGGAGTTCTGGACGATCACCGTCCGGACCCTGGTCTTCACCGCCGCGATCGTGGCCGCCACCATCCTCGGCGGGCTGCTGCTGGCGGTGCTCATGCGCCACCTCGACCCGGTCGTGCGGATCATCGTGCAGGTGACGCTGGTGCTCGCCTGGGCGACGCCGGTGATCGCCACCACCACGGTGTTCCAGTGGATCTTCGACCAGCAGTACGGCATCCTCAACAAGACGCTGGACCGGCTGGGCTTCCACTCCTTCATCGGCTTCTCGTGGTTCTCCAGCGGGCCCAGCACGCTCACCGTGATCGGGCTGCTCATCGTGTGGCAGGCCGTGCCGTTCGTGACGTTCTCGCTCTACGCGGGCATCATCGGCGTCCCGCGGGAGCAGTACGAGGCCGCCGGCATCGACGGCGCCAGCGCGTGGCAGACGTTCCGCGCGGTCACCTGGCCCGCCATCCGGCCGATCACCACGATGGTGACGTTCCTGTCGGTGCTGTGGGACTTCAACGCCTTCGCCCAGATCTGGGCGATCCGCGAGGGCGGGCCCGACGGCGGGAGCACCACGCTGGCCGTCGTCCTGTACCTCAAGGGCATTGCGGGCAACCACTTCGGCGCGGCGGGCGCGATCGCGACGCTGATGCTGATCGTGCTGGCGCTCATCACCGGCCGGTACATCCAGCTGCTCGTCCGGACCCCGGAAGGTGATCTCAAGTGAGGAAATCGCTGCCGCAGCGGATCGCGCTGTCGGTCGTCGGCGTCCTGGTGGCGCTGGCCATCGTCTTCCCGACCTACTGGATGTTCGTCACGTCGCTGCGGTCGCCCGGCCAGATCCTCTCGCCGAAGTACGACCTGATCCCGACGTCGTTCTCGTTCGGCAACTTCGCCACCGCGCTGGGCAAGGACAACTTCCCGACCTACCTGATGAACAGCCTGATCGTCACGGTCGGCTCGGTGCTGTGCGCGCTGGTCGCCGGGACACTGGCGGCGATCCCGCTGTCCCGGCTGCGGTTCACCGGGCGGCGGGGCTTCCTGGTGCTGGTCATGGTGGCGCAGCTGGCGCCGGTGTCGGCGCTGTTCATCCCGCTGTTCCTGCTGATGCGGGACGCCGGGCTGCTCAACACGCTGCCGTCGCTGCTGCTGATCTACTTCGCCACCACGCTGCCGTTCACCGTCTGGATGCTCTACGGCTTCGTCAACGGGATCCCGTACGAGCTGGAGGAGGCCGCGATGATCGACGGCTGCAGTCAGACCGGCGCGTTCCGCCGGGTGACGCTGCCGCTGCTCGGCCCGGGGCTGGTCACCACCTCGGTGTTCAGCTTCATCACCGCGTGGAACGAATACCTGTTCGCGCTGGTCTTCATCCAGGACAAGCCGAAGGAGACGCTGCCGGTGTGGCTGGCGTCGTTCCGCACCGCGTTCGCCACCGACTGGGGCGGCGTGATGGCCGCGTCGGTGATTTACGCGATCCCGGCGCTGATCTTCTTCCTGCTCGTGCAACGCAAGCTGGTGTCCGGCGCGACCGCCGGTGCCGTGAAGGGGTAGGTCGTTGACTTCACCGGAGAAGCTCGCCGAAGCCGTCCTCCTGCCCGGGTTCGCCGGGACCACCGCGCCGGACTGGCTGCGCCGCCGGATCGCCGGCGGCCTGGGCGGGGTGGTGCTGTTCGGCCGCAACGTCGTCGACGACGAGCAGGTCGCCGCCCTCACCGCCCAGCTGCGCGGTGAGCGGGACGGCGTGGTGGTCGGGATCGACGAGGAGGGTGGCGACGTTACCCGCCTGGACGTCGGCACCGGGTCGTTCGTGCCGGGGCCGCTGGCCCTCGGCGCGGCCGACGACCCGGAGCTGACCACGGCCGTGGCCGCCGCGCTCGGCGAACGGCTGGCGGCCTGCGGTGTCACGCTCGACCTGGCGCCCTGCGCGGACCTGACCCTGGCGGCCGAGGACCCGATCATCGGCGTCCGGGCGTTCGGGTCCGACCCGGCGAAGGCGTCACCGCATGTGGCGGCGTACGTGACGGGGTTGCAGAAGTACGGCGTCGCGGCGTGCGCCAAGCACTTCCCGGGGCACGGCGCGGCGACCGAGGACTCGCACGTGGCCCTGCCGGTGCTGCCGCGGACGGTCGATGAGCTCCGGGAGATCGAGCTGGTCCCGTTCGCCGCGGCCATCCGGGCCGGGGTGCGCTCGGTGATGTCCGGTCACCTGGTCGTCCGGGCCTGGGGCGACGAACCGGCCACGCTCAACCGGACCGCGCTCACCGACGTCCTGCGCGGCGAGCTCGGTTTCACCGGTGCGGTCATCACCGACGCGCTGGAGATGGGCGCGGTCTCGGGCGCGTACGGCAAGCACGACGGCCTCGGCCGGTCGGCCGTGCGGGCGCTGGCCGCGGGCGCGGACGCGCTCTGCCTCGGCGGGGCGGCGTTCGAAGCCGAGCACCTGGACGCCTGCGTCTCGGCCATCGTGGCCGCGGTCGCGGCGGGGGAGCTGCCCCTGGAGCGGCTGGCGGAGGCCGCGGAGCGGACGGCGGCACTGGGCACCGACCCGGCGCCGGCCGCGGTGGGGCCGGTGGACCGGCGGCTCGGCCTGGAGGCGGCCCGCAAGGCCCTCCGGGTCCAGGGTGAGCCACGGCTGGACGGGCCGCCGCTGGTGGTCGACGTCCAGACCGAGCCGACCATCGCGGCCGGCCCGATGCCGTGGGGCCTCGGCGCGCACCTGACCGAGCTGGTGCCGGGAACCCGGGCGCTCACCGTGACCCCCGACGACGCCGATGCCGTGCTGGCCGCGGCACCGGGGTTCCGCAGCGTCGTCGTCGTGACCCGCGAGGCGCACCGGCACCCGCCGGTGCAGGCACTGCTGGCCGCCCTGGCGGAGCTGGACTTCATCCGCGTGGAGACCGGGGTGCCCGGCCCCGGCGGGGACACCGGCCCGCGGATCGACACGTTCAGCGGCTCGTGGGTCAGCCTGCGCGCGGCGGCGGAATACCTGGCCTGACCGGGTTTCGTCCGCTTTGCCGCATCTCCACGAGCGGCGACGGCGTTTGTACGGGGCTTGTACCGGCGGTCCCCATTCTGTCCTCACACCGAAAACTGGAGGACAGAAGCATGAACATGGGCATCGTGAAGCGGATGGCGGGAGTCGCCGGTATCGCCGCGGCGATCGTGGTCGCCGGGGCGGGCCCGGCCTTCGCGGCATCGGGCACCGTGCACACCGACTCGGGTGCGCCGCTGACCGTGCGGTCCAGCCCGAGCGCGAGCGCGGGCGCGGTCGGCAGCATCGCCGACGGCACCGCGGTGACCATCTCCTGCCAGACCAACGGATCCACGGTCGACGGCAAGTACGGCACCTCGGACATCTGGGACAAGGTGGGCGACGGCTACGTCAGCGACGCCTACGTCTACACCGGCTCCGACGGCCGGGTCGCGCCGGACTGCGCCGGCTCGACGCTGACCTGCTCCACCGCGGGCACCGGCGACCCGAACACCTGCGCCGAGGCGGTCACGAAGGCGAAGTCCCGCATCCACACAAACGACCTCGACTCCTACGAGGGCTGGTGCGACCGGATCAACGCGCAGAACTACGGCTGGACCGCTTCGGGCTCGGAGACGGCCTACATCCACTGGACCCAGATCCCGTCGTCGTTCAAGCACCCGGGCGACTACCAGGTCCCGGCCGGTGGCCTGGCGTTCTTCAAGAGCAGCGGGGCCGGCCACACGATGATCTCCATCGGCGGCGGCAAGTTCCTGTCGAACGACATCAACGGCTACGGCAGCTACACCGAGACGACGATCGCGCAGATCAAGAGCAAGTGGGGCCAGACCTACCTCGGCTGGTCGCAGCCGTGGTTCAAGGTCAACCACTGACCCGCTGACCGCGCGCACGGGCCCCTGTCCACCTCCCTCGGACAGGGGCCCGCTCGCGTCGTGGCACCACGGACGTCAGGACATCGCGATCGCCGTCCGCGCCCGGACCACCGTCGAGGCGGTCCGGACGTTGTCCTCGGGCCGGGCGTCTTCGGTGTAGGACGGGTCGAAGCCCGCGGACACCTTGAACGTCGTCTTGCCCGCCGCCGCGTCGGCCGCGGTGTAGGTGTAGGCGAAGGGGAAGACCACCTTGCCGCCGGCGGGCACCCACTGCTTGAGCTGCCCGACTTCCTGGTAGTAGCCCTGCTCGGTCAGCTTCGACAGGGAGACCACGACCGTCTCGTCGTGGCGGGTGTTCGTGATCGACACCTTGATCGGCTTGGTTTCGTCCACCCGGGCCTTGGCCGGCACCACGAAGTCCGAGACCGCCACGTCGTGCGTTTCGACCTTCAGGGTGGCGAAGCCGGATCCGGTCCGGCCGTCCGCGGTCGCCCCGGTGACCTCGACGCGGTACTCGCCGTCGGCGGCGTACCGGTGCACGATGGGCGCACCGGTGATGGGGGCGGACCCGCCGTCGCCGAAACGCACTTCGCCGCTGACGAAGTCCCGGCCCAGGCTGTCGCCGGAGTAGGGAACCAGCGTGACGTCGGTGTACACCGTGGGGTTGTTCGGGTACGGCGTCACGAACGGCCGGAGAGGCGGCGCCGTGTCGAGCCGGAGCTGGAACACCGACGCGGCCTCGGCGTCGTCGGCGACCCGGATCCGGTAGGACTGCCCGGCTTCCGCGGTGAACACCGCGGCCCGGCGGTCGCCGGAAGCCACGCAGTCCACTTCGGACAGCGTGCCCGGCGTCGTGCCCCGGTACACCGTGATGCCCGGGCCCCAGTCGTACATCGCCAGCGCGCTCACCGACCGCGTGCGGTCGGGCGTGAACGCGAACCAGACGGACCGGTCCGCGCCCGGGTCGCAGCTCGGCCGCGCTTCGCCGGGCTCGGCCGAGGCGACGGTGAGGTCACCGGCGTAGTCGCCGGGCACGGAAACCGGTGCGGCCGCGGCGAAGCCGTCGTTCTGCGCCGGCGGCACGGTGGTGAACCCGGCGGTCAGGTCGCCCTGGTTGTACTGCTGGGCGAACATGACGTGGTAGGTCGTCCCGGCGGTGGCGCGGAAGGTCACGTAGCCGGGGGTGTCCCAGGCACGGCAGGCGACCGGGGACAGTGCCCCGCGCTCCCCGGTGTAGACCGCGACGAACGGCCGTGCCCCGGTGCCGGCCGGCGTCACCCGGACGAGGGCGTCCGCCGTCGCGGTGTAGTCGTACCAGACGCTCCACGTCGTGTAGGTCTGGCACGGCGTCGGGTCGTCGGCCGCCTTCGTCGCCTCCCGGACGTCCTGGGACGCGGTGAACGGCAGGGCGGTGACGGCGGTGGCGGAGCCGAAGTCGTCGTTGGACGGGGCGGCCGCGTGGGCCACCCCGGGCGCCACCAGCGTGGCCGTGACGGCCGCGAGGCAGGCGAGCAACGGGCGGAGTTTCATGTGGTCCCCCTGGAAGTCAGACGGCGGCGATGCGCGTGGCGGGCGGCTTGACGGTCGTGGCGACGGAGATCGCCTCGTTGTCGCCCGGGCGGGCATCGGTGACCGGGTACGCCAGCTGGACCTCGGCGCGGAAGGAGACCTTCCCGTCGAGCGCGTCGTCCGGGGTGAAGGTGTAGGCGAACGGGAACCGGACCTTGCCGGTGGCCCGCGCGGGCACCTGCAAGGTCAGCCGGCCGACCTCGGCCCAGTAGTCCGTGGACCGCTTGGACAGCACGACGGTCACCGTCTCGGCGTACCGCGTGTTCGTGACGTCCACGTTGATCGGCTTGCTTTCCCCCTGCCGCGCCGCGGACGGGACGGTGAACTTCGAGATCCCGACGTCGTGCGTGGTCACCGTGACCGGCCGGGTCACCGTCGCGGTGCGCCCGTCGGGCGCGGTCGCGTGCAGCGTGGCGGTGTAGCCGCCGTCGGCGGCGTACCGGTGGTAGACGGTCTCGGTGCCCACCGGGGCCGACGTCCCGTCGCCGAAGTCCCACGTCCCGCCCAGCGGCAGGTCGGCGGACTCCCACGACGACGCCGAGAAGCCGACGTTGTCGAACACGGTGGCGGGCGACGGGTACACGGACACGTCCGGCTCGAGCGGCGGCGCCTCCTGGAGGGTGAACTGGAAGGTCCCGTAGCCGTGGTGCGCCCCGGTGACCCGGAGGGCGTAGACCGTTCCGGGGTTCGTGGGGAACGTGGCGGGGCGCGAGGAGTTGTTCCGCGCGCACGCGACCTGGGTCAGCTCCGCCGGCGACGCTCCGGTGTAGACGGTGACGGCGGCGTCGGTGCCCGCGACTCGGGCGGTGAGCCACTGTGCCGGGCCGGAGGCCGGGTAGGTGTACCAGACCGACGGCTGCCCCTCGTCGTCCACACAGGTCGAGTCGGGCTCGCCGGACTCGGCCGCGGCCACCGAAAGGTCCGGCCGTCCGGTGAACGGCAGGGCGGTCACCGGCTCGGCGTTCGCGTAGGTGTCGTTGGGCGCCGGGGCGACCGCGGCGAGCGAGAACGAGAGCGCGCCGCCGGGCGTGTCGGTCCCGGCGACCAGGAACGAGTAGGTGGTCCCCGCCGTCGCGCGGAACGTGATCACCGGCCCGGTTCCGTAGTCACAGGCGTCGGCGACGCTCTGCAGGCCGCCGCGTGCCCCGGTGTTGGCGGACAGGAGCGTCCGGTGGTCGCTGCCCGCCGTCGTGGCGCGCAGCAGGCCGTCCTGCGTCGCGGTGTAGCTGAACCAGACCGAGCCGGCCGCGGCGTACCCGCTGCACCAGCCGGGGTCGTCGGCCGCCTCGGTCGCCGCGCCGCTGTCCTCCTGCGCCGTGAAGGGCAGAGACGTGACGACGGCGGCGTTGTCGAAGTCGTCGTTGGCCGGTGGCGCCGCCGCCTCGGCGACGCCGGGCACCACGGTGGCCAGCGCCGCCGCCAGCAGCGTGACCACGGCCGTCCGGCCACGGGATCGTAACGGGAACAACACGAAAACCGCCCCCCTCGCGGGTCTTCGCCCCCATGACGAAGATCCCCGCGAGGCGTATCGGCGGCACCTTGATCCGCGTGACACGCTCGGCGCAAGTTACGCCGAATGACGTAATGGCCCCCGATGTCACACCTTCAGGATCCGGTGCTCCGGGTCCGCGAGGTAGGCGAGCAGGTTCCCGGGCCGGTACGGCGGCCGCATCTGCTCACTGCGGAGCACCACGCACGACCCCGCGCACTCCGTCGCCGGGTCCACCCGGCCGATCACCCGGTTCGCCGAGCCGAACCACCGGAAGAAGGCGTTGAGCGAATTGTGCAGTTCGCCGAGTTCGTCGCGCGCGGCCAGGTAGCCGAAGGCGTCGTTCGCGAAGGCGAGCCCGCACCGCTCGGCGCGGTCGGCCATCCACCGGAGGGCGAGGTTCGACAGCGCCGGCTGCCGGTAGCCGCCGCCGACGTCGGAATGGGCGCCCGCGAACCAGACCTGCTCGCGGACCTGGCCGTTCGCCGCCTTCGACGGCTGCCACACGGCCGGGCTGAACGACTTGCGGTGCTCGTCCACCGCCAGCGCCTGGAACGCCGCCTGCACGATCGAGGTCAGCTCCATGTCGTGGAACTGCCAGCGCTTGTTCAGCAGGTGGATCAGCCGGCCGCCGCTGAGCGGGATGCCCAGCGCGCCGACGGTGTCCCAGACCCCGACGAACCGGATCGGCGTCCGGTCTTCGCGGGCGTACTTCGCGCGGAACTCGCGGGCCCGCGCGCTGTCCGGCCCGGAGGTCTCCCGGTCGCGGTCGCGGTAGAGCCGGTAGGCCTCGTCGAGCCGGCCGAGCTCGGCGGGGCGCAGGACGCCGCAGTTGCGGATGAAGCCCACGGTGCTGCGCGCGGTGTAGGCACCGCGGCTGAAGCCGAAGAAGAACAGCTCGTCGCCGGGTTCGTAGTTCTCGGCGACGAAGCGGTAGGCGTCCTGCACGTTCGCCGAGAGCCCCACCCCGAACGCGCCGCCGAGGAGCCGGTCCCACAGCTTCCCGGTGCCGACGCCTTCGTGGTAGTACACCCGCTGTTCGGTGCCGGCCGGGTCCGTGGGCGCGACCACCTTCTGGAGCTGGCCCACGTTGGTCGGGGCCGGCTGGCGCAGGGAGTTCCAGGTCCCGTCGCAGCAGATCACGAGACGTTTCGGCATGCTTCCTCCCCGGTCCGGACGCTCGTGAGTCGCCGGTACCCGGGGCCGCGTTACGGCAGGGGAGCACCCCGGAGGGGCAGCACCAGCAGCTCGGAGCGGCCGGGGGCGAGCGAGCCGACCGGTCGCCAGCCCCAGCGGCGGTACATCGCGTGCGCCGGGGCGGCCGTCGACGCGGCCAGTGCCGCATACGGCTCCGGCCGCGGCTCCAGCAGCCGGTCGAGCAGGTCCCGGCCGTGGCCGCGGCCGCGCGACGCCGGCCGGACCGCCAGTTCGTACACGTAGAACACCGGGTGCCCGGCCAGCCACGGCGGGGCGGCCGCGGTGGCTCGCGGGTGCCACCAGCCCGCCTCGCGGCCGACGCCGTAGGCGAACCCCGCCACGGTCTCTCCACTCTGGACGGTGGTGACCGCGAAGCCGGGGAGCAGGGCGTGCCGTGCCACGGTTTCGCGGAACTCCGCCGCCTCGGCTTCAGTCTCGCCGTACGGCGGTTCGCGGTAGACGTCGAGGTAGAGGTCACTGAGCTCGGCCCAGTCAGGCATGCGCGGTCTCCCGGGTCGCGGCCGGCTCCGGAACCGCCTTCAGTCCCGCGAGGACGACCACCGCCAGGATGCAGCACCCGGCCAGCACCAGCCAGGGCAGCTGCGGGCCGGCGGCCAGCAGCGCGGTGAACGTCACCGGGGCGACCACCCGCGCCACGCCGAACAGCAGCTCCTCCAGCCCGAGGTACCGGCCGCGCAGGTGCGGCGGGGCCAGCGCGACGGTGAGCGCGCTGCTGGTCGGCGCCTGCAGCAGCTCGGCCGCGGTGAACACGGCGGTGGCCACGGTCAGCACGGCGAAGACCGGCAGCGGCGCGGCGAGCGGCCCGGCGGCGAACAGCAGGAAGGCGACCGCCCACACCACGGCCGCGACCTGCAGCGTCCTGGCCTTGGCGAGGCGCTCCACCCGCCGGGCCACGACGGTCTGCGCGAGCACCACGAGGACCGTGTTGAGAGCGAACAGCACCCCGGGCTGCCACGCGGGCAGCCGCAGCGTGTCGAGCACGTAGGCACTCAGCAGGACCGTCAGCGCCAGGTCGCACAGGGCGAAGACGAACACCGTCACGAGCACGCGGCGGAACGCGCGGTCGGCGAGCACCGCCCGGTAACCCCGGCGGCGCACGGCTTCGCGCGCGGCGGCCGGCGGGCCGGCCCGCCCGCCTCGCCACGCGGCGACCAGCGTCGCCGCGACGAGGAAGCTGACCGCGTTCAGCACGACGATCGCGGTGTAGCCGCCGGCGAGGACGAGCGCGCTGCCCGCCAGCCCGCCGAGGCCGATGCCGACGTTGCGCAGCGTCCGTTCCATCGCGTACCACCGGGCGCGCTGCCCGTCGTCGGCCACCTGCGCGACCAGCGCGCCCGAGGCCGGCCAGAACAGCCCTTCGCCCCAGAACGTCAGCGCGGCGAGCACCACCAGCTGCCACAGCGAGCCGGCGAAGACGTAGCCGGTGAAGGTCGCCACCCGCAGCAGGTTGGCGGCGACCACGATCCGGCGCGGGCCGACGCGGTCCACCAGCGGCCCGGCGAGCGGCCCCGCCGGCAACGAGAGCAGGGCCGCGAGCGACAGCGCGGCCCCGACCGCGGGCAGCGGGATGTCCTTGGCCGCGTGGAAGTACACGACGGCGAACGGCAGGAACAGGCCGGTGCCGAGCGCGTCGACACCCTGCGCGGCGATCAGCGGCAGGCGGCCCCGGGTCCGGGGCAGCCCGAGCAGTTCGGTGACGGCCATCCGGGCTCCTCAGGCGTGGGGGAGCGGGAAGACGTTCAGCCGCTCCTCGGGCAGCGGCTCCGACCGCCAGCCGAGGTCGACCGCGGCGCGGCGGATCCGGCCGTCACCCCAGTACGGCAGCCCGGCCGGGAAGTTCGACACCAGCCCCGGCACGAGCGTGTGCGCGGCGTGGAACCCGGCGGCCTCGACGTCCCGGGTGGTGAGGTCGACGCTGATCACCTCGAACCCGCGCGCCTCGACGCGCTCCTGGTAGGCCTTCAGCCGCCGCTCGCCGAGCGACGGGAGGCCCTCCCAGGCCCGCACCGGCAGGTCGCGCACCCACGGCGCCACCCGGGCCGCGGCCCGTGGGTCGAGGTAGACCTGCTGCTGGCACAGCAGGTCCACGACGTCGGCGAAGTCTTCGCGGTAGGAGTCGAGGTAGCGCCGGTCGGCGCGGTAGGGCTTGAGGTTGCCCAGGTGCGGCAGGTCGGCCTGCATCCCGGCCAGCTCGCGCTCGTCGTCGAGGGCGAGGCAGGTGTGCTGCAGGGTGAACCCTTCGGCGAGGGCCTTCTTGGCCGCCTCGAACGCGTCGGGCCGGGTCGCGAACCCGATCGACAGCCAGCGCCGGGTGCGGTCGAACACGGCGGCGGCGACGACCGGGACGTCGAACTCGTTGTCGAGGGGGACGAGGGTGACGTCGTAGGTGTCGGCGGTGTCGGCGACCAGCGCCCGGATCTCCGCCGGCACGGGCAGCCGGCGCAGCCGCGGGGTGTTGGCCCACCAGAGCATGGTCGTGTCGCGTTCCAGCACCTCTTCGAGGCCGGAGGTGACGGCGTGCTCGAGGCTGGTGCCGCCGGCGAGCCCGGCGATCAGCGGGTCGGTGAACCGGGCGCCGCCGGGTTCGGCTTCGGTCGAGACGAGGCAGGCCGGCACCCAGACCGGCTCCTTCGTCGTGTGCGAAAAGCCCTCCACCCACGCGCATTCGGTGTCGGTGGCCAGCGGCGCGAACGGGAAGCCCGCGCTCCGGTACTGGCGTGGCGAGTACAGGTTCAGGCGGCGCGGGTCGAGCGCCGGGACGCCGTCGCGGCGCAGCCGGTCGTAACTGCCGTGCCGGATCACCCGGTCCGGCGCGAGCCAGCTGCCGCAGTAGCGTTCCACGGCCTCGCCGATCGCGGAGTCGCGGGCGAGTTCGAAGTCGTGCCACGACGTGCCGAACGCCTGGCGGTCGTTGGGCCAGTCGACCACCCGCCGCATGTCGGCGACGTCGACCGCGCACACCTTCAGCCGGGCGGGCATGCCCGGCGCGGCGGGCAGTTCGTGGACCGCGGTGACGATCCCGGTGCGGTCGTCGACCAGCAGGTCGGGCCGCGGCCCGTGCGCGACCACCGGCCGCGGCCGGTCGGGCACCGGCAGCACGGGCCGGGGGAGCGCGGTGAGCCGGACGGGATCGAGCTCGAGCTCCCCGGTCGTCGTCTCGGCGGGCGTGCCGGCGACCCAGCGCTCGAGCTGGACGGCGAGCGCGGTGAGCAGCCAGCGGGTCTCCCCGGGCCGGAACCGCGGGCCGGGCGGGGCGTCCGCCGCGGCGAAGGCGTCGAGCACGCGCGGGTCGAGCGCGGCGGAGCGGCGGCGGGCCAGCACGTCGGCGAAGTCGGGGCCGGTGCCGGGGGTGACCGCGGGCCCGGCGATCCCCTGACCGCGTTCACAGCGGAAGGGCAGGAACCGCACCCCGCGGTCGGCGCAGAACGCATCCAGCGCGGTGAGTTCGGCATAGGCCGGGTGGGCGAACGCGGCGACGACGACGGTGTCCGCCGGATCGACCGGGAACGGGTGGCCGGGCCCGGTGAGCGGGGCCACCCGGGCGTAACCGGACGGCGCGAGCAGCTCCGCGAGCGGGGCCGTCAGCTCGGCGGCGCCGGTCAGCAGCACGGTGGTCGCGGCGAGGCGCCGGGCACCGGCCTGCTCGTCCTGGCCCGGGCGCAGGCAGCCGTCCTCTTCGAGGACGTCGAGCACCTCGGCGTAGTCGGGGTTCATCCCGGCCAGCAGTTCCCGGCGGGTGCGGGTGCCGTCGCACCGGCCGAGCCACGCCCGGAACTCGTGCACCGGGGCGGTGATGGAGAACTGGCCGCCGTTCGGCGTGATGAGCAGGCACAGCCCGGGTTCGAGGTCGTGGACCTCGATGCCGGTCAGCTGCGGGCGGACGTCGTCAGGCATGGCGAACCCCTCGGTCGGAAAACGGGCCGGACACGGCCGTGCCGCGGCCCCGGAGCGGGGCCGCGGCACGCCGTCGGCTGGGCCGTGACTACTTGGCGGAAGCGCGGTTGTGCACGACGGCGCGGTTGTGGACGACGGCGCGGTTGTGGACGACCGCGCGGTTGTGGACCACGGCGCGGTTGTGGACGACGACGGCCGAGGGGCGCTCGAAGGTCGAGATCATGGTTCCTCCTGAAGGGATGTGGAGTGTTTCCCGGTGGCGCCACCGGGTCGGGGTGACGTGAACAAATATGGGCTCCGGGCGTGCACCGTGACGTCTTCTGGACTGCGGTGCGCACACCCGGCCCGTGCGTTCCTCACGGGCGGCGCCGGAGGGACGCACGGGCCGCGACGGCGAAAGGCCTCCCCGCCGGGGACACCGGCGGGGAGGCCTTCACGGTCGATCAGGGGTTGCCGGCAACCCGGCGGCGCACCTTCCCCGGGTGCGCCGCCGGTGTTCAGGTCACGCCCGGCAGGTCCGGCCGCGGTTCACGCAGTTCACCAGTCCGTTCATGATCCGCTGCGACATCACGTTGGCGAAGTCGTCGTGGTCGGACAGCGGGTTGTGCTTCTCCTGCGGGAAAGCGTCCACTTTGTACTGCTTCTTGAGCTGGATGTCCCGCGGGATGTCGTAGGTCAGCGAGATCTGCAGCTGCGGCACCGCCTTGAACCCCTTGGCGCACCGGCCGAACTGGTCCGGGAACACGATGTGCGTGCGGTGGTTGGCGCTGTCGGTGTTCTTGCCGTCCCAGCAGCTCGGGAACGTGTGGACGCGCTTGACCTTGCTGTTCGGCGGGCAGATCGGGTACTTGTCGGTGACGCGGTTTTCGAAGCCGGTGCAGGTCCAGCTCGCCTTGGCGTTGGCCGGGCCGTTGGTGCTCTGCTTGGCGTCGCCGTAGAGCACGCGCAGGAAGCGCGGCATCGCCACGACCTTCCCGACCGGGCTGCCGCGGAAGGTGATCTGCACCCGCTGCGGGCGCAGGATCTTGCCGTCGTTGCCGGGCAGCTCGTTGTTCTCGTCCTGGCCGGGCAGCGCGCCGCCGGCCGTGGTGCTCGGCGGGGGCGTCGGCGAGCCGGTGTCCTTGCCCGGCTTCGTCGAGCACGGCGCGAGCCCGCCGAGGTCGCCCGGCTTCGGCGCGAACCGGCCGATCGCGATGGCGATCCGGTCGATGATCGCCGCACGCCGGTCCTTGAGCGGGTTGAGGATCGCGTTGCGCACGAAGTCCTGGCCGCCCTGGCCCTGCGTCGCGGCGATGCGCTGGTTGGCTTCGTCGGCCTGGCCGTCGAGCTGGTCCAGGTTGTTGTCCACTTCGGACATCGCCTGGTCCGGGATGTCCGGCAGCTTGCTGGCGACGTCCGGGCACGCCACCTGGACGGTCTTGGCCTCGCGGTCGGACTGCGCGCGGTCGCCGTCGGGCTTCTTGGCGGGTTCGTTCTTCTCCTCTTCGCCGGTGTCGATGCGGACCACGGGCCAGAAGTAGGCGGACTTGTCGCCGTTGCGGCAGGTGGTGCCGGCCTTGAGGAGGCTCTTGTTGTTCGAGTCGGCGTTGGTGGAGAGGTTGCCGACGTAGTCGTGCAGGTGCTGGGCGCCGTTGCGGACGCCGGGCTGGGCGATGAAGTTGTCCGGGTTGAAGTGCTGGTTTTCGTTGCGGCCGCAGTCGACGGTGAACGTTCCGGTCGACGCGCCGTAGACCGGGCGCGGGTCGAACTGGTTCGGCTGGACCTTCAGGATGTCGACGAAGAACGCGGGGTTCGCTTCGTCGGCGCTGGCCTCACCGGTGTTGCCGGTGGTCGTCGCGACGACGATGCCGCCGACGGCGATGGCGAGGGCGAGACCGCCGGTCGCGATCTTCGTCCGGCGGGAAAGGCGATGCCGTCCTTGGGTGCGGGACATGGGTGAATCCTCCGGGTGCCGGGCTGGCGGGAACGCGCGACACTGCACGGGTACGAGCCCAGGCTCGTCCCGGACAGGCGGGGTTCTAGCAGGTGCGTGCGGGATGTGTCGGCAGGAACGAAATCCGGCTGGTCCACTGACCCGACATCAGTGGCCGCGCGCCCACCTGCCCGTGGCCGCGCCGTCAACCGGCTGGTTATCGTTCCGTTATGGAACCTACACGGGCGTTTGACACCGGGCAAGAAGTTCTTTTCGACGATTACGAACCGTCAGGCCGGGTTCGCGTCTCCGTAGCGGAAGTCGGCCGTGACCTGGGGATTTTCCCTGCTCGACCGGCTCGTGGAAAAAACTTTGAACCGAAGTGAACCGGCATCCGTATCCCCGGGTGAGACCGGTCGAATGCCCGCAGCGCGGGTGTGTCGTGAATTGCCGTGAAATGCGGGAATGGCGGCCGCCGGTTTTCCGGCAACGGTGCGCGTCAGGACGCCTCTTTGTGCGCGAGCAGGCTGCGCCGCAGGGTCGCGAGCGCGCGGTGCTGGGCGACCCGGACCGCACCCGCGCTCCCCAGGCCGACCGCGGCCGCGGTCTCCTCCGCCGTCATGCCGAGGATGATCCGGAGCACCAGGATTTCGCGCTGGCGCGCGGGAAGCGTGTCGAGCAGCCCGGACGACCAGTCCAGTGCCGCGGAGCGCTCGACCTCGTCGCCCGTCGGATCCGGGCCGCCCGAGGCGCCGGGCGGGAGCTCGGCGACCGGGCTGGTGCGGTCGCGGGCGCGGCGGCGGTGGAAGTCGGACACCTTGTGCGCGGCGATGCCGAACACGAACGGCACGAAGCCGTCGGGGCCGTGGCGGTAGCCCGGCAGTGCGCGGACGATCGCCAGCAGCACGTCCTGGGCGCAGTCCTCGGCGTCGGAGGAACCGTCCTGCCACGTGCGCAGCCGGCCGAGGCAGTAGCGGAACACCACCGGCCGCAGCGCGCGCAGCAGCCCGGCCACCGCGGTGCGGTTGCCCTGCACCGCCGCGACGACGAGCGCCGGGTCGAGCGAGAACGTCGCCGTGGGCGTGGCACCACCCTTGGCGGACTGCGGCGGCATCGGTCCGCACCCCCTTTTCTCGCGACTCGGCAACGAACGGTCACGACGCTAGGTCACTCCGCGTGGCCACCACACCGGCCGGGGGACCGTCCCGAGCCGGGTCTTCCGGCCCTGGACAGCACGGTCCCGATGTGCGGTGCCGCCGGCGGCGCCGCGGCCGGGCCGAACGGCCCTATCGGCGCCCCGCGGGCACCGATCACCCTGGTGGCCGGGGATTTCACGGGAGAAACACAGGGACGTGATGGTGGACGACGTGGGCTTCGGGCTGCTGCTGGACCGGCAGCAGTGCCTGGCCTTGCTGCGGACGGCGAGCCTCGGCCGGGTGATCTACACCCATCGGGCGATGCCGGCGGTGCGTCCGGTGCGTTTCGCGGTCGTCGACGACGCCGTGGTGTTCGCCGTCCCGCCCGGCAGCCCCCTCTACGCGGGCGCGCGCGACGCCGTCGTGGCCTTCGAAGCCGACGAGTTCGCCGCCGACACCGGCGCCGGCTGGTACGTCAGCCTGCTGGGCCGCGCCATCGAGGCCCCGGCACCGGAGCTCGGCGAGGTGCCCTGCCCGTGCCGGGAGCCGGTCCGGACCGGCCACCGGTTCCTGCGCGTCCCGGCGGAGACCATCAGCGGTCACCGGATCGCGTGCCACGCGGAGTGATGACCCGATTGCCGTAACGGCGGGCCGCCCGCCATCGACCCACCGGATGGAGGAACCGGATTGGGCCGACACGGGCAGTGACCTGTGGCACCCTTGACGGCCCGGGGCAGTCCCGGGATTCGGTCGGAAGCCAGCGGGGTCGACGGGAAGTGGCGGACGAAATCAGCATGCCGGCGATCCTCGCCGCGGTGGGCGGGATCGCCCGCGAGCTGGAGCTGCCGCCGCTGCTGCACCGCGCGGTGACGGCGACGTGCGAGCTGCTCGGCGCCCGGCGCGGCCGGCTGGACCTGGCCGAGACCGGCACCGCCGACTACGGCCGTGGCGCGTTCGGGCCCGGTGTGGTCGAGCTGCCGGTCCGCGCGGGCTCGGCGACGTTCGGGACACTGGCCGTGGAGCCCGCCGACGGCGCGGAGTTCGGCCGTCGCGAACGCGAGGTGCTCGGCGCGCTCACCGCGGCCACCGGCATGGCCGTCGAGAAGGCCCTGCTCGTCGACCAGATGCGCCGCCGCGAACGCTGGCTCGAAGCCTCCTACGACGTCACCCGGGCCCTGCTCTCGGCCCAGGACCTGCGGGCCACGCTGCGGCTGGTCGCCGAACGCGCCCGGGTCGTCGCCGGTGGCACGGCCGGCGCGATCGCCCGCCCCGACGACCCCGGCCGGCTCGTGTTCGACGTCGTCGAACCGCCGGGCGAGGACGCCGACCGGCTCACCGGGATGACCGTGCCGATCGAGGGCACCGCCACCGGCATGGCCTTCGCCACCCGGCACCCGGTGGTGGTGCGCGACTACGGCGAGCGCGTGCAGGAGCAGCAGCGCAACCACCCCGGACCGATCCCGGCGATGGTCAAGGACCTGGACTCGGCGATCTCGGTGCCGCTGATCGTCGGCGAGGAGACGCTCGGGGTGCTGGTGGTGGCCAAGTTCCGCGACCGCTCGCCGTTCACCGACTCCGACGTCCAGCTGGCCGAGACCTTCGCCGGGCACGCCGCACTGGCCGTCGAGTTCTCCCGGGCGCAGGAGGCGCGCCAGCAGCTCGCGGTGTTCTCCGACCGCGACCGGATCGCCCGCGACCTGCACGACCTGGTCATCCAGCGGCTGTTCGCGACCGGGCTCGGCCTGGAGGGGGTGAGCAGGCTGATCGCCGACGCCGGGGTCGCCGCGCGCGTGGCCGGGTTCGCCCAGGACCTCGACGGCACGATCCGCGAGATCCGCAACAGCATCTTCTCGCTGCAGGCGCCCGCGCAGGCCCAGGGCAGCCTCCGCGCCGAGCTGCTGCGGGTGGCGGTGGACGCCCGGGACGCGCTCGGCTTCGAGCCCCGCGTCGGCTTCGACGGGCCGCTCGACGCCGCGGTGCCGGACGCGGTCCGCTCCGACCTGATCGCGACGCTGCGGGAAGCGCTGACGAACGTGGCCCGGCACGCGGCGGCGAAGTCGTCGTCGGTCGAGGTCACCGTCACCCAGCACGGCGGGCTGAGCCGCCGGCTGACGCTGGTGGTGCGCGACGACGGGACCGGCCCGCCGGCGGAGGCGGGCCGGATCAGCGGCCTGGCCAACCTCGCTTCGCGCGCGGCCCGCTGGAGCGGCCACTGCGTGCTGGCGGCGGGCGAAGAGGGCGGGTCGCGGCTGGAATGGACGGCGGAACTGCCGGCGATGACCGGTGAGGAGAGCAGACGATGACGATCGCGGTGTTCCTGCTGGACGACCACGAGCTGGTCCGGACCGGGCTGAAGACCGTCTTCGAGCCCGAGCCCGACATCGAGGTGGTCGGGGAGGCGGGGACGGCGGCCGAGGCGCTGGTGCGGATCCCGCAGGCGCGCCCGGACGTGGCCGTCCTCGACGTGCGGCTGCCCGACGGCGAGGGGGTGGGGGTGTGCCGGGAGATCCGGTCCACCGTGGACCCGCCGCCCGCCTGCCTGATGCTGACGTCCTATTCGGACGACGAGGCGCTGTTCGGCGCGATCATGGCCGGTGCGGCCGGGTACATGCTGAAGCAGGTGTCCGGGCGGTCGCTGATCGAGGCGGTCCGCACGGTCGCCGCCGGCGGCTCGCTGCTGGACGCCACGCTCACCGCGTCGGTGATGAACAAGCTGCGCGGCGAGAACGTCGCGGCCCCCGACCCGCGCTACGAGCAGCTGAGCCCGCAGGAACGGCGGGTGCTGGACCTGGTGGCGGAGGGCCTGACCAACCGGCAGATCGCCGAGCGGCTGTTCCTGGCCGAGAAGACGGTGAAGAACTACGTCTCGTCGGTGCTGCACAAGCTCGGCGTCGAACGGCGCACGTCGGCGGCGGTGTACATGTCCCAGCGGCGGGCCGAGCCCGGACGATCGAGCTGACTTTTCCGCCTGTTCGGCCGAAACCGGTGGGGCGTCCGACGTATCCAGTCCCGGATGGAGTACACCTGTCGGGTGACGCACGAGTTCGCGTGCGCGGCAGAGGGGACGACATGGCGGGGTTGTCGGGCGGGGACTGCATCACGCAGGACTACGTCACGGGGCAGATCCGGGCACTCGCGGACGCGGTGCGCCGGGAAGGGGCCGGCGGCGTCGGCACGCGCAGCTTCCAGCTGGCGGAGCACCTGGCGGCGGAGGGAGGCGTCCACCGCGGCGACATCATGACCGCCACGGCGACGCTGCTGGCGATGACGGCGTGGTGCGACGGCGAGGTGGAGGCGGCCCGCCGGTTCGCCGAGCTCGCGGGCGAGCACGACGAGGATTCGCGCGAGCTGGTGACGCACCTGCTGCGCCTGGAGGTGGGCGCGGACCGCGGCTGGCTGCCGCGGGACCAGGCGGAGGCTTTGCTGGAGTACGCCCGCCGCGAACGCCGCGGCGACCTGGCGACCCGGGTCCGCGCGCTGGCGGGTGTCCGGCGCGGCCGGCACCGCCGGGAGGACTGAGGCGTCCTCGGTGGACGGACCGGCCGGTCCGTCCACCGTCGACCGGCTCGTCAGGCGCTCACGCCGGTGAGCGCGAAGAACTCCTGCCGCGTCTTGGGCTCCTCCCGGAGCAGGCCGTGCAGCGACGACGTCACGGTCTGCGCGCCGCTCGCGCGCACGCCGCGCAGCGACATGCACAGGTGCTCGGCCTCGATCACGACGCCGACGCCCTTGGGCGACAGCTGTTCCTGCAGCCAGTCGGCGACCTGCTTGGTCAGCCGTTCCTGCACCTGCAGGTCGCGCGCGAACATCTCGACGACCCGGGCCAGCTTGGACAGTCCGAGGATCCGCTCGCCGGGCAGGTAGCCGACGTGCGCGACGCCGCGGAAGGGCAGCAGGTGGTGCTCGCACAGCGACTGCACCGGGATGCTCTTCGCCAGCACGAGCTCGTCGTAGCCCTCGTCGTTGGGGAAGGTCGTGAGCCGGAAGTCGCGGGGCCGCAGCATTTCCGCGTAGGCGTGGGCGACCCGCCGCGGCGTGTCGCCCAGGTGCTCCGACGTCGGGTCCTTGCCGAGGGCCCGCAACAGGTCGGCAACCGCACGCTCGGCCGCGCGCAGGTCGACGGCGTCGCGGTCGGGGACGACACCGAGGTGCCGCAACGGGACCGGTGCGCTGACGGGTTCGACGGTCACGGGGGGCCTCCTTCTAAAATCAAGACGAACCGACGTTAGAAGCCAGCCGGGGTTTTCGTCAACACTCATTTGTTTTAGAATGCGGTGATGCAGCACCCCCAGGCGCTGGCCGCGGCCGCAGCGCTCGACGAGCCGACCCGGCGCCGGTTGTACGAGTACGTGGTCCGCCGCCCGGAGCCGGTGAGCCGGGACGACGTGGCCGCTGCTCTCGGTGTACCCCGTGCGACGGTCGCGTTCCACCTCGACCGCCTGGTGGACGAGCAGCTCCTGGAGGTCGGTCACGAGCGCCGGACGGGCCGGACCGGGCCCGGGGCGGGCCGCCCGGCGAAGCTGTACCGGCGCTCGGGCAGGCAGGTGAGCTTTTCCCTGCCCGAGCGGCAGTACGAGCTCGCCGGCCACCTGCTGGCGGCGGCGGTGGAGGAGGCCGGCGAAACCGGCGGCTCACCGCGGGAAATCCTCACCGCACGTGCCCGCGCACACGGCGCCGACCTGGCCGCGGGCGGCCGGGACATAGTGAGCACGCTGGAGGAAACCGGCTTCGAGCCGCGCGCGGAAGACGGCTCGGTGGTGCTCGCGAACTGCCCGTTCGACGCGCTCGCCCGGGCCCACCGGCGGCTGGTGTGCGAGATGAACCTGGGCTTGGTCGAAGGCATGCTCGCCGGGGTGGGGGAGAAGAGCTTGCGCGCCCGGCCGGACCCGCGGCCGGGCACGTGCTGCGTCCGCTTGGCCGCGGACTGAGGGACTCAGGCCGCCCCGGGGGCGCGATGCGCTGGTTCGGGCACCTCACCGAGCTGTCCGGCGACCGCGGTGGTCATCGTGCCCGGCGTCGGACGCTCCCGGGGCGGGCTTCGAACCAGCCGAAGGCCGCCCCGGGAGCGGGGTCCGCTACTTCGGCGGCACCTCGCCGAGCCGCCCGACCACCGCGGTCGTGATCGCGCTCGCGCCCAGTTCCGTGCCCGGCTCGAGCCAGGGCTGCTCCGGCTCGGCCCCCGCGATCGTGCGCTCGCCGATGAACGCCCCGGTCGCCGGGTCGATGATCAGCTGGCGGATCTCGTGGCGGTCGTCCAGGCCGAGTGCGATGCCCGTCCGGCCGTCGAGGTTGGCTTCGGCCGCCAGCACCTTGATGCCCGGGATCTTCGCCAGCGCCCGGTACCACTGCGCCCGCAGCTGCGCCGGCATCCGGCCCGCGCGGAGGATTTCGACGCCGAAGTGGAACATCACCGATGGCGTCGAGCCGCGGCCCTTCGTCAGCTGCTGCAGCCTCGCGTAGAGCGCCGCCGGGTCGTGGGGCAGCGCCGCGTAGAACGCCGCGCTGTCCCAGTCCGTCGCGTCGCCGCACTTCTTCGGCGGCTTGGCCTTCGGGAAGAAGTCGCCGCAGCGGCCCTGCCACTGGCCCTGGTCGGTGTCGGTGACCTCCGGCTCCGGGGCCTGCGCCTGCGGCACCGAACCGCCGAGGAACTTCCCGGTCCGCAGGATCCTGCGGGTCTCCTGCCAGAGGTCGTGCTCGTCCGCCGGGATCCAGCGGTCGACCTCCTGCTCCCACAGGTAGGTGTAGCCCGTGGTGTCGCCGGTCTGGACGCCGCGCTGCACCCACGTGTGCTCGGCGACCAGGCGGAACTGCCCGGGCCCGACCGGCTGGTCGGCCGCGCCGACGGTCAGGTCCGCCGCGCGGGTCAGCACCTGGACCGCGGACATGAGCCGAATGTCCGGGGTCGCCGGCTTCGTCGTCGAGCCGGACGGCGGTGCCGCGACCGGCGGTGCCGCGGCCGGCCCGGGTGCCGGAGCGGTCGGGCGCTGCTGGGCGAGCACCACCGTCACCGCGACCACCCCGGCCACAGTGGCCGCGACCGGCAGCGCGAACCGGCGGACGCGCTTCGGGCGCAGGGGGAGCACGGTGCCGGTGTCGAGCTCGGCCAGCAGCCGGGCGCGGGCCGCGGACAGGTTGGCCGGCGCGGTGCGGGCTTCGCGGTGGAGCAGCTCGAGGGTGTCGTCGAGCTCGTTCATTTCGGGTTCTCCTCGGTGGGGACGAGCAGGGCTTGGAGCCGGTGGCGGACGCGGTGCAGGCGCGAGCGCACCGTGCTCGCGGGCACGCCGAGCGCCTCGGCGACTTCGGCCGGTTCGAGACCGGCCCAGGACGTCAGCAGCAGCACGTCGCGGTCCTGTTCGGACAGTGCGGCGAGCTCGGCGGCGAGCACGCGCAGCCGAGCGGCCGCGTCGACCCGGCCGGCGACCGCGGCGTCGTGGTTTTCGGCCGGGCGGTCCTCGACGCCGGCCCTCGCGGTCAGCTGGAACCCGCGGACCTCCTGGCGCACGTGGTTGCGCAGGAGGTTGGTGGCGATGCCGTAGAGCCAGCCGCGGACCGGGGCCCGCTCCGGGTCGTAGCTCGCCCGTCTTCGCAGCGCGACGACGAACGTCTCCGCCACGAGGTCGTCGGCGACGTGCACGCCCACCCGGCCCGCGAGGTAGCCGCGCAGGGGAGGGGCGTACTCGTCGAAGAGCCGCGCGAAGATCTCCCGGGGATCCCGTGCGGCGAGGTCGGGCCGGTCCAGCCGTTCGACGATTCTGGTCACGCTACTGGTTGTCGGGGTCCGCCGCCCGCGTCCCCGTTCGCTCGCCGGGATGAGACGCACGCCACATCCGCGGAACGGGAGAGCCGCCTGCGGACAACAGCCGGTATGCACAGGGCAACCGCGATCCTGGTCGCCGGAACCTGCTCCGCCGCCGTGGCGGCGACGCTGCTGGCGGCCGCGGCGGTCCGGCCACCGGACCCGGCCGGGCCGCCGGCCCCGGCCGTTCCGGTGCTGACCACGAGCGTGGCGACGACGGCGACCGCGGCACCGCCGGAACGGCTCCGCGAGACGCGCCTGCCCGGGGACGACGAGCCGGGGGCCACGCCGTCGTCACCGCGCGGACCGGCATGCCGGCCGGGCCCACGTTCGTGCGCTTCCGTTCACCCGGCACCGCGGACGTGACCCGGCGGGCTTCGACGGTGGCTCAGACCACTGCGGGAAGGCGAGTCCGGTGACCGCCACGACCCCGGCGGAGACCTCCGGCGCGGCATCGCGGCGGTGAAAGCCCTTTCTCGTCCGCTCGGGTGGTTCCGACGCGGCGCGGGACGTCCGGAAAGCGCTGGTTCGGCGGTACCGTCTCGGGGGTGAGACGGTACGACGTGGAGGGGGCCAGGGTGGTGGACCGGGCGAAGCCGGGGGAGCAGACGAGGACCTCTCCGCCGGGGCCGCGGCAGCCGAGCCTGGCCGACGTCGCCGGCATGGCCGGTGTCTCGCACATGACCGTTTCGCGGGTGGTCAACGAGAGCGGGCCGGTGCGCCCGGAGACCCGCGAGCGGGTCCTCGCCGCCGTGCAGAAGCTCGGGTACCGGCCCAACACCGCCGCGCGGGCGCTGGTCACCGGCCGTTCGGGGACGCTCGGCGTGGTCGCGCTCGAGTCCAACCTCTACGGGCCGGCGAGCACCCTCTACGGCATCGAAAACGCCGCCCGGGAGGCCGGTTACGGCGTCGCCATCTGCAGCGTCAGCCGGCCGGGCCGCACGTCGATCGGGGACGCGGTGGAGAGCCTGCGGCGCCAGGCGGTGGAGGGCATCGTCGTGATCGCCCCGCATGTCACCGCCGGGCGGGCGCTGGCGGCGGCGCCCTCGGACATCCCGCTGGTGGCGGTCGGCGGTGGCGAGGCCGCGCCGGTGCCGGTGCTCTCGGTCGACCAGTACGACGGCGCCCGCCTCGTCACCGAGCACCTGCTGTCACTGGGCCACCGGACGGTCTGGCACCTGGCCGGTCCGGAGGACTGGCTGGAAGCCCGCGACCGCGAGCGCGGCTGGCGCGAGACCCTGGAGGCCCGCGGCCTGCGCGTCCCGGCTGTGGTCCGGGGCGACTGGAGCCCGCGGTCGGGCTACGAGGCCGGCCGGGCGCTGGTCGGCAGGCGCGGGCTCAAGGCGGTGTTCTCGGCCAACGACCAGATGGCGCTCGGCCTGCTGCGGGCGTTCACCGAGGCGGGCATCCGGGTACCGGAGGACGTGCACGTCGCCGGCTTCGACGACGTGCCGGAGGCGGAATACTTCACCCCGCCGCTGACGACGGTGCGCCAGGACTTCATCGAGGTCGGCCGCCGCACGTTCGGTCTTCTGGAAGAGCGGATGGCGGGCGGCGACGCCGGGGCCCGGCACCTCGTGCCGGCCGAGCTGGTCATCCGGGAGAGCACCCGCCCCCGCTGATCCCGGCTGTGGCGTTCCGTGGCTGGTCGGCTGTCTGTTTCCGGACATTGCTAGCGTTAACACGACGTCGGCACTGATCCATCTCGGTGTTGCTTCTTGACCACTTCTGTGGAGTCGGCAAAGGATCGTGTTCGATTCTGGTCCGTCGCCGTCCCAGGAGGCCCCGCATGCGCCCGGTCCGCCGTGCCCTTTTCCGGACGTTCTTCGCGGCCCTCGCGGGGCTCCTCGCCCTGGCCGGCATCGCCGTTCCGGCGGCCGCGGCCGCGGCACCGAAGCCGGCGCACAGCGTCACCTACGACGGCTACTCCTTCCTGGTCGACGGGAACCGCACCTACCTGTGGTCCGGCGAGTTCCACTCCTACCGCCTGCCCAGCCCCGACCTGTGGCTCGACATCTTCCAGAAGATGAAGGCGGCCGGCTTCAACGCCACCTCGCTGTACTTCGACTGGGGCTACCACTCGCCGAAGCAGGGCGTCTACGACTTCACCGGCGTCCGCGACCTCGACCGGCTCCTGGACATGGCCCAGCAGGCCGGCCTGTACGTCATCGCGCGGCCCGGGCCCTACATCAACGCCGAGGTCGACGGCGGCGGCTTCCCGACCTGGCTGTCCACCACGCCCGGCCACACCCGCAGCGCCGACCCGGTCTACCTCGCCTACTCCGACGAGTGGCAGACGCAGATCGACCGGATCATCGCCCGCCACCAGCTCACCGACGGCACCGGCAGCGTGTTGGCCTACCAGGTCGAAAACGAGTACTACAACGGCAACGCCGACGGCCGCGCCTACATGCAGCACCTGGAGGACAAGGCCCGCGCCGACGGCATCACCGTCCCGCTCGTCGGCAACAACAACGGCACGTTCAACGCCGGCGCCGCCGCGCTCGACGTCGACGCCGCCGACTCCTACCCGCAGGGCTTCGACTGCTCGAACCCGACGCGCTGGAACGGCGTGCCGGACATCAGCTACGACCACGTCCCCGGCAAGCCGCTGATCACCGCCGAGTTCCAGGGCGGCGCCTTCGACCCGTGGGGCGGCCCGGGCTACGAGAAGTGCGCCCAGCTGATCAACGACCAGTTCGCGAACGTCTTCTACAAGCAGAACATCGCCGTCGGCGCGACCGGCCAGAGCTTCTACATGCTGCACGGCGGCACGTCGTGGGGCTGGAGCGCGATCCCGCAGAACTACACCTCCTACGACTACGGCGCGGCGATCACCGAAGGCCGCCAGTTCGACCCGAAGTACCACGAGGACAAGCTGATCGGCTACTTCACCCAGTCCGTCGCCCCGCTGACCAAGACCGACGGGCTGGCCGCCGCGCCGCTGACCGACCCGGCGCTCACCGACACCGCCCGGATCAACCCCGACACCCGCACGCAGTTCCACACCCTGCGCCACAGCGACTCGACGTCCACCGCCACCAACACCACGAGCGTCGCGCTCGACCTCGCCGCGCACGCCGGCTACACCTACGACGACCGCGCCGCCGAGGTCGCCTACAGCGGCACGTGGAGCCACGTCGGTCCCGAGGTCGACTACACGGGTGGGGACTACCAGCACACGGAGTCCTTCTCCGACACCACCGGCGACAGCGTCAGCATCCCCTTCACCGGCACCGGGATCCGCTGGGTGACGTCGAAGGACGGCAACCACGGCGTCGCCGACGTCTACCTCGACGACGCGAAGGTCGCCTCCGCCGACCTCTACGCGGCGAGCAAGCAGAACCAGATCACCGGCTACGAGGTCCGCGGCCTGCCCGCCGGGGCGCACACGCTGAAGATCGTCGTCTCCGGGCAGAAGAACACCGCCGCCACCGGGTCCTTCGTCGTGGTGGACGCCGTCGACCTGCTGTCCGGCAGCGCGGACTACTACCCGGTCGTGCCGCAGCAGCCCGGCACCGGCATCACGCTGAACGGGCGGCAGTCGAAGATCCTGGTCGCCGGCTACGACCTCGGCGCCACGCGGATGCAGTACTCGACGTCGGAGGTCATGACGTCCGCCGCCATCGGCAACCGGGACATCGCGGTGCTCTACGGGGACCAGGGCGGACCGGGCGAGACGGTCCTGCGGTTCGCGAAGCAGCCGGCCGTACAGGTCCTCGGCGGCGCCGCGACGAGCACCTGGGACGCCGCCCGCGGCGACCTGCGGCTGAACTACACCCACGACGGGCTGACCCGCGTGCTCGTCACCGCGCCGGGCGCGCGGCCGCTGCTCCTGCTGCTGGCGGACAAGGCCACGGCGGCGACGTTCTGGCGGCAGGACACCGCGGCCGGGCCGGTGCTGGTCCGCGGCACCCACCTGGTCCGGACCGCGGCCGAGCAGTACGGAACCCTGGCGCTGACCGGCGACACCGGCACCGACGGCACGTTCGAGGTCTTCGGCACCGCGAACACCGTGACGTGGAACGGTTCCCGGGTGCCGGTCAAGCCGACCGCCGGCGGCGGCCTCACCGGGACCGCGCCGACCGCGAAGGCCGTCACGCTGCCCGCGCTGACGGGCTGGAAGCACCAGCAGGAGTCCCCGGAAAGCCGGCCGGGCTTCGACGATGCGGCGTGGCCGGTGGCCGACAAGGACACCACCAACAGCTCGACCGCGCTCGGCACGAAACCCGTCCTGTTCGCCGACGACTACGGCTTCCACACCGGCAACACCTGGTACCGCGGGCACTTCACCGGTGACGGCAAGCAAACGGGCATCACGCTGTCGAGCCAGAGCGGCGGCCCGGCGGGCGCGTTCTCGGCGTGGCTCAACGGCGTCTTCCTGGGCAGCTCGACCAGCCCGCAGCACACGTTCGGCTTCCCGGCCAGTGCGCTGCGCCAGGGCGACAACGAGATTTTCGTGCTGACCGTGAACATGGGCCACGAGGAGGACTACGGCGCCGGCAACGGGAACAAGGCCGCCCGCGGGCTCACCGCGGCCCGGCTGACCGGCACCCCGCTGACGTCGGTGACCTGGCGGCTGCAGGGTGTCCGCGGCGGCGAGACCGGCCTTGACCAGGTCCGCGGGCCGCTCAACACCGGCGGGCTGTACGGCGAGCGCGCGGGCTGGTCGCTGCCCGGCTTCCCGGACCGCGGCTGGGCACCGGCGTCGCTGCCGTCGAAGGACACCACGCCCGGCGTCTCGTGGTACCGCACCACCGCCGACCTCGACCTGCCGCGCGGCCAGGACACCTCGCTCGGCCTGACGATCACCGACGACCCGGCGCGGCAGTACCGCGCGCTGCTGTTCGTCAACGGCTGGCAGCTCGGCCAGTACGTCAACTACCTCGGGCCGCAGCACAGTTTCCCGATCCCGAACGGCGTGCTGAACCCGAACGGGCACAACACGATCGCGGTCGCGGTGTGGAACCTCGACGGCAGCACGGGCGGGCTCGGCAAGCTCGAGTGGACGAACTACGGCAGCTACCGCTCGCCGCTGACCGTCCGGCCGAACGCCTCGCCCGGCTACGACCCGGTGCGGTACGCGATGCCGCCCGCGCCGACCGCCGGGGTGGCGCTCACCGCGCCGGACACCGCCTCGGCCGGGCAGGCGTTCACCGCGTCGGCGACCGTGTCCGTGCCGGCGGGTGCGCCGACGGCGTTCGACGTCAGGCCCACGCTGACCGCACCCGCCGGGTGGGCGGTCGGGGCGGCGGCGCCGGCTTCGGTCCCGCGCCTCGACGGCGGGAGGTCGGCCACGTTCTCCTGGACGGTGACCCCGCCCGCCACTGTGGATACCGCGGCGCTGGAGGTCGCGGTGGCCTACCGGCAGGCGGGCCGCGCGGGTTCGGTGACCGGGGAACGGATCGTCGGCGCGGTACCCCCGGCACCGCCGGCGGGCCAGGTCGCGGTCAGCTCGCTGCCGTTCCTCACCGCCACGAACGGCTGGGGCCCGGTCGAGCGCGACACGAGCAACGGCGAAGCGAGCGCGGGCGACGGCAGGCCGATGACCATCGGCGGCGTCTCCTACGCCAAGGGGCTCGGCGCCCACGCGGCGAGCGACGTCCAGCTCTACCTGGCGGGCTCGTGCACCCGGCTGACGGCGTCGGTGGGCGTCGACGGCGAAACCGGCACCGGCGGCAGCGTGACGTTCAGCGTCTCGGCCGACGGGGTGACCAAGGTGACCACCCCGGTGGTCCGCGGCGGGCAGCAGGCGGTCCCGATCGACGTCGACGTCACCGGCGCCCAGGTGCTCGACCTCCTGGTGGGCGACGGCGGCGACGGCAACGGCAACGACCACGCGGACTGGGCGCTGCCGACGCTGACCTGCGTCACGCCGCCCGCGCGGTGATCGCCGGCGCCGGCCGGAGCACGAAGCCGGCGCGGATCTGCCGCCGTTCGCGCCACAGGTGGTACAGCGCGAGCCCGAAGACCACCGAGCCGGCGACGTTCGCGCCGAAGTGCCACCAGACGCGGTAGGTGGTCAGCCCCGGCCCCGGGTCCACGAGCCCGAAGAACGTGGACAGCCCGATCGCCCGTGGCGCCCCGAACGCGACCGACAGCGTCAGGACCAGGTGCTCCAGGCCGTGCAGGCCCTGCATCCAGACGCCCATCCGCGCCCAGCGGCGGGTGCGCGTGCTCCGCGCGCGGCGGGTGATCACCATGACCCCCGCCAGGCCGGCCAGGAAGAGGAAGTTCCCGGTCAGGTGCAGCAGTTCCATCCCGAACGTGGGCCGGCCCGGCAGCACCATCTGGAGACCCGCGGCCAGGCCGCTGCCCCACGGCGTCATCCAGGCCGGTGCGTTCGGGTGACCGAGCCAGTACGCGACCTGGGCGATGTGCTCCTGGACGTGCCCGAGCTGCCCGAGGACGCCGAAGCCGATCACCACGAGCGCACCCCGGTGCACCCAGGGCCGCACCGGTCCGCGGTCGGCGTAGGCCAGGACACCCACCGCCGTCCACATGGCCAGTGCCCAGAGCACCAGCAGCACCGCGCCCGCGGTGTCCCATCCCGACATCGGCATCGCCATGGCCGCCTCCCGTGTCCGTCCCCCCGACGCTAAGCGGCGACCACGCCGCCGGACGTCTTCCGGCGTGCGCCCGGGAACCGGACAAACCGTTACACCGCAACGGTTTTCGGCTCAGGAGAGGACAAGGCGGACGGCCAGCGCGGCGATCACCGCGCTCGACACGAGCGCTGTCGCCAGCCGGCCCCGCCGACCGGTGAGGACCCGTCCGAGCAGTGCTCCGCCTCCGGCGAGTGCGGCTTGCCAGCTGGCCGACGCGGCGAACGCGGCGAGCACGAACACCGCTTGGTCGAGCACGGGGACGGCCGTGCCGGCGCGGCCGCCGACCACCAGCGCGGTGAAGTAGACGACGGTGGCCGGGTTGACCAGCGTGATGCCGAGCAGGCTGACGTAGGCGCGGCCGGGCGCGAGCGGCGTCACCGGCCGGGCGGCCGGCGCGCGGTGGGACCGGATCGCGCGCACCGCGCCGAGGGCCGCGAGCACGAGCAGGACGGCCGCCGACAGCAGCCGCAGCGGCCCGGCGACCGGGGCGATCACGCCCGCGATCGCGGCGCCGCCGAGCACGGCGACCAGCGCGTACACCCCGTCGGCGGTGGCGACCCCGAGTGCGGCGGCCAGGCCGGTGCGCAGGGACGTGCGGGCGGTGAGGGCGACCAGGTACGTCCCCACGGCGCCGACCGGGATCGCGATGCCGTAGCCGGCGACGAGGCCGGCGAGCAGCGCCGCGCTCACGGCGCGGGAACGATCGACCCCCGCGGACGGCCGGGCTGCTGCCGGACCGGCGCGGTGGTCGCGGCGGCGGTCGGCAGGAGCGGGGTGCGATACGTCGTCATGCGCAGATCGTGACGCCGGCGCCGGGGGAGGACAACCGGGTTTTCCAGCCGGTGGGCGCGGGCGAGCTGTGCTTGAATCGGCCCGGGGAGGCACGCGAGCGAGAGAGGGCTTTCACCATGCGGGTCGACCTGAGCGGGAAGACGGCGCTGGTCACCGGCTCCACCCAGGGCATCGGCGCGGCGATCGCGGCGGGCCTGGCGGCGGCGGGCGCGCGGGTCGCGATCAACGGCCGCAGCGAGACCGGTGTCCTCAAGGCCATCGCGCGGCTGCGCGAGCAGGTGCCGGACGCGGAGTTCCTGCCGGCGCCGGGCGACGTCTCCGAGGAGGCGGGCGCGGCCCAGGTGGTCGAAGAGGTGCCGGACACCGACATCCTGGTCAACAACCTCGGCATCTTCGGCCCCAAGGAGCCACTCGACATCACCGACGCCGAGTGGCGGCACTACTTCGAGGTCAACGTCCTGGCCGCGGTCCGCCTCACCCGCGCCTACCTGCCGGGCATGACCGACCGCGGCTGGGGCCGGATCCAGTACATCGCCAGCGATTCCGCGATCGTCATCCCGGCCGAGATGATCCACTATGGAGTGTCGAAGACGGCGCTGCTGGGCGTGTCCCGCGGGTTCGCCAAGCACGCGGCCGGAACCGGCGTCACGGTCAACGCCGTGATCGCCGGCCCGACCCACACCGGCGGCGTGGAGGACTTCGTGTACGAGCTGGTGGACAAGGACCTGCCGTGGGACGAGGCCCAGCGCGAGTTCATGAGGAAGCACCGCCCGCAGTCGCTCCTGCAGCGGCTGATCGAGCCGGAGGAGATCGCCCACATGGTGGTGTACTTGAGTTCCCCGTTCGCCTCGGCGACCACCGGCGCGGCCGTCCGCGTCGACGGCGGCTACGTCGACGCGATCGTGCCCTGAGCCCTCACGGCGTGACCGGGATGTTCGTCAGCCCCGAGCGGGCGTTCGTGACGGTGTTCGAGGCGTACACGACGTTCGGGTTCGCCGCGCACTTCGACACCGAGCTGATCTTGATCGCGTAGGCGCCCACGCCGCCGAGGTCGGACCGGTTGGCGCGCCAGACGTTCCCGCAGCCGTTGGGGAACGAGGGGTTCGTGCTCGGGTTGTGGTTCTCGTAGCCGTTGGCGAACGTGCCGGGCGGGGCGAAGGTGCCCGTGTTGCCTTCGATCGTGTAGCCGGTGCCCTTGACGTCGATCCAGGAGTCCGCCGAGTTCTCGCCGGTGATCCCGCGGCCGTCGAAGGTGTTGCCGCGGATGAGGCCGCCGGACGTGCCCTCCTTGACGTCGATCGGCTCGGCCGCGATGAACGGGCCGATGTGGTTGCCGAGCACCTGGATCCGGTCGCCGCGGTCGGCGCCGCCGGAGTTGCCGTGGCAGCCCCAGTTCGAGCCGGCCGAGCCGAGGTACACGCCTTCGCCGTAGCCGGGCTGCACGAGGCCGGTGTGGGTGATCGTGGAGTTCTCCAGCACGCTGTCGGCCGACGAGCGGCGGAAGTGCACGGCCTCCTCGTCGATGTGGTGCACGGTGACACCGTCGATCGTGGTGTGCGGGGACGCGTCCACCACGATGCCCTTCTTGGACTCCTGCACGGTGAACCCGCGCAGGGTCCAGTACGGCGCACCGGAGAGCCACAGCCCGTAGCCGGAGTCCCAGCCTGCCGTCGGTACCGGGCAGCCGGGCGCCTCGCCGGCGGGCCCGTCGTTGATCAGCACGGCGTCCGCCGGGCCGGACAGGGTGATCGGCTCGGCCGCCGTGCCGGGTTTCGTGGTGACGAACGAACCGCGGTAGGTGCCGGCCGCGAGCCGGATCGCCTGCCCGGGGACGGCGCCGGCCAGTGCGGTCCGGAGCTGGGCGGCCGTGGCGACGTCGACGAACCGGGCAGGCCCCGCGGCCCGGGCCGGGCCGCCGAGGGCGACGACGACGGCGATCGTGGCGGGAACACCGACAGCGCAGCGGAAAACGGCGCTGCGGGACAGCGAACGTGGGGACACCGATGACCTCCGGAAAGCGGAACTGCGGAGGTGTGCGGCGAACACCCGGACGTTCCCCTTTATAGGTCACCGCCCCCAGGCGCGTCAACGGGGTGAATTGTGGTCACATCCGTGAACGCGGTGGGCGTGACACTTTCCGGTGATCGACCGCTGAAGCCGGCGCGGCGAGGGCATTCTCCCCGGTGAACCCCTTGACACGCAGGGGAAAGCTCCGCGGAAGGAGAACACGATGAACACCCGGATCGCTTCTTGGGCCACGGCCGCGGCACTCACGGTTTCCGCGGTGGTCGCCGCGGCCGCGCCGGCGTCGGCAGACCAGGTGCCGGGCAGCTCGACGCAGTTCTACGCGTACTGCTCGGTGGACCTGCTCGGCGTGCCGGTCGCCTGCACGCAGACCGACGAGGCGCACTCGTCGCACATCTGCCAGTACGTCCTCACCTCACTCGGCGTCGGCCTCGACTGCATCCAGCGCTCGAGGACCTGACCCGGCCCGCGGCGGCGGGCGGGCTTGGTACAGGATCGGGACATTTCTGGTTCACACCTGTCGAACACCCCCGACGAACCGGCGATCTTCTCCGGACAGAGTGACCGGAGTGCGCGGCACCGAGCGCACCCGTCACCCGGAGGAGACCGATGGCCCGTACCCGCATCCCGCCCGTCACCGCGGGGGTTGCCGCCGCGGTGGCCGTGGGGCTCGCCGCCGCCTGCTGGGTGGTCTTCCCGCCCGAGATCGCCGGGCGGGCGCTGGCCGGACGGCCCGCCGTCGACCTCCCGCTGCCGTGGCCCGCGGAGGGGCAAGCCAGCGCCGAGGTCCAGAACCTCGGGTCGCTCGGCAGCCGCGGTGAGCAGCGGCCGGTGCCGATCGCCAGCGTCACGAAGGTGATGACCGCCTACGTCGTGCTCAAGGACCACCCGCTCGGGCCCGGGGAGTCCGGTCCCGAAATCACCGTCGACCAGCAGGCCGAAGCCGAGTCCACCTCGGCCGAGGAGTCGAGCGCGCCGGTGCGGGCGGGACGGCGGCTGAGCGAGCGGGACCTGCTCGCCCTGATGCTCGTCCCCTCGGGGAACAACGTCGCCCGGCTGCTCGCCCGGTGGGACGCGGGCAGCCAGGAGGCCTTCGTCGCGAAGATGAACCGCGAGGCCGCGGCGCTGGGCATGACCAGCACGACCTACACCGGCGCCAGCGGGGTCGAGGACTCGACCACCAGCACCGCCACCGACCAGCTGCGGCTGGCCCGCGAGGTGATGAAGAACCCCGTCGTCCGCGCGATCGTCGCCACCCCGAGCCTGCGGATCGACGGTGTCCCGGGTGCGGTCGTCAACACGAACACCCTGCTCGGCCGCGACGGCGTGATCGGGTTGAAGACCGGCTCGTCGACCGCCGCCGGCGGGGCCCTGATGTGGGCCGCCCAGGCGGGCAACGGGGCCCTGATCCTCGGCGTCGTCCTCCACCAGAGCCCGGGTGGGACGCCGTCCGCCGGGCTGCGGGCCGCGCTCGAGAACAGCGCGAAGCTCATCGCCGCGATCCGGCGTGAGCTGCCGGCGGCCACCCGATGACGGCCACGACCGAGCTGCCGGTGGTCCCGGCCGGGCCGCGCCGGTGGGCCGGGACCTGGCGCCGCGGGCGGGTCATCGCCGCCTTCGCCGTCCTGACGGCCCTGCTGCTCCTCGCGCACCCGCTGGTGCCCAACTGGCCGGGCAACGCCGGCAGCCTGCTGGAGACGTTCCTGCCCTGGACCGGTCTGCTCGTCCTGCCGCTGCTGGCCGCGGCGCTGGTCCGCCGCTCGGCGCTCGCCCTCGTCGTCCTCCTGCTGCCCGCACTGGCCTGGGGCGGGATGTTCGGCAGCCGGCTGTTCGACCGGCGCGAGCCCGGCGGGGACCTCACGATCGTCTCGCACAACGTCAACGACGAGAACCCGGACCCCGCGGGCACCGCGCGGGCCCTGGCCGCTTCGGGTGCGCAGGTGATCGCGCTCGAGGAGCTGAAGAGGTCCGAGGTGCCGAAGTACGCGGACGCCCTCGCCGCGGCCTACCCGTACCACGAGGTCGAGGGCACGGTCGGAGTCTGGAGCAGCTTCCCGCTGCGGGACACCCGGCCGGTGGCGATCATGCCGTGGACTCGCGCGCTGCAGACCACAGTGGACACTCCGAAGGGGTCGGTGGTGGTGTTCGTCGCGCACCTGCCGTCGGTCCGCGTGCGGCTCGACGCGGGGTTCACCGCGAACGGCCGCGACGCGGCGATGCGGCTGCTCGCCGACGCCGTCGCCGCGGAATCCGCGCCGCGGACCGTGCTCGTCGGCGATTTCAACGGCACGGCGGACGATCGTGCGCTCGCGCCGATCACCGGCAGGCTGCGAGCCGCGCAGGACGTGGCCGGCGACGGCTTCGGCTTCAGCTGGCCGGCCGGGCTGCCCCTGGCCCGCATCGACCAGATCTTCGTCGGCGGCGTGCGGCCGGTGGCGGCCTGGACGCTGCCCGCGACCGGCAGCGACCACCTGCCCGTCGCCGCCACGATCGCGTTCTGACCCGTGTGGGGGAGCCGGCCGAAGCGTGTGGTAGACGGCCCGGGTGAGCGGCGAACATGCCGTTGAACACCGGGCCGTGCTGACGGGCGGTGAATTTCGGACGACGCTCCGCGCAGGTCGGGCCGTCGAATTCGTCGTCGGGCCGATGTGAAGACCATGTGACTAGACCGTTACGCGGCCCGGGGTTGACCCCGTGGGTGTTATCGCTAACACTAACTCCTCGTCGTCACCGGAACAGGTGATGCCGACCATGTCGACGCGGACGAAAGGGGACGCCGGTGGCCGAACGACCCCGCTCCGGCGGCCCCCTGAAGGCCACTTCGGCCGGGACGCGGCAGCCCAGCCTGACCGACGTCGCGGGCGTGGCCGGCGTGTCCCACATGACCGTGTCCCGGGTGATCAACGGGACCGGTCCGGTGCGCCCCGAGACCCGGGCCCGGGTGCTCGCGGCCATCGAAGAACTGGGCTACCGGCCCAATTCCGCGGCCCGCGCGCTGGTCACCGGGCGGACCGGCACGCTCGGCGTCGTCGCACTCGAGTCCAATCTGTACGGTCCGGCCAGCACGCTGTACGGCATCGAGAACGCCGCCCGGGAAGCCGGGTACGCGATCACGATCTCGAGCGTCAGCCGCCCCGGCCGGTCGTCGATCGCCGACGCGGTGGAGAACCTGCGCCGCCAGGCGGTCGAGGGCGTCATCGTGATCGCGCCGCACGTCAGCGCGGGGCGGGCGCTGGAAGCCGCGCCCGCGGACTTCCCGGTCGTCGCGGTCGGCGGCGGGGAGGCGGCACCGGTGCCGGTCATCTCCGTCGACCAGCGCGACGGCGCCCGCCGCGCCACCGAGCACCTGCTGGCGCTGGGCCACCGCACGGTGTGGCACATCGCCGGGCCGGAAGACTGGCTGGAAGCCCGCGACCGCGAGCTCGGCTGGCGGGAAACCCTGGAACGCCACGGCGTCGGGGCCCCGCGGGTGATCCGCGGCGACTGGAGTTCGCGGTCGGGGTACGAGGCGGGGCGATCCCTCGCCGGGGAAAAGGATCTGGACGCCGTCTTCGCCGGCAACGACCAGATGGCACTGGGCCTGCTGCGCGCCTTCGCCGAAGCGGGCATCTCGGTGCCGCGGGACGTGCGCGTGGCGGGCTTCGACGACGTCCCCGAGGCGGCGTACTTCACGCCGCCGCTGACGACGGTGCGCCAGGACTTCATCGAAGTCGGACGGCGTACGTTCGGCCTGCTGGCCGGGCGGATGGACGGAGGCGACCGGCGCGCGCGCGCCCTGGTCGTCCCCGAGTTGATCGTGCGCGAGAGCACCGGACCGCGGTAGCGCGGCGGCCGGCGCGGACCCTGCGGTCCCGAGGGATTGTTAGCGCTAACACGCAATTTGTTCCACGCAATTGCTCCACCGAGTTCCCCCACACAGGTTTTCCCACAGATCACCGTCGATCGAGGAGTGAACGTGCTGAAGAAGCGATGGGCCGCCGCGGCGGCCGCGGCGGCCGGACTCGTGCTGCTCACCGCCTGCGGGAGTGGCGGTTCGTCCGGCGGTTCGGGCGGGGCGATCACGCTCGGCTTCGCCCAGGTCGGCGCCGAGAGCGGCTGGCGGACGGCGAACACCAAGTCCATCCAGGAATCGGCGAAGACCGCCGGGATCGAGCTGAAGTTCTCCGACGCGCAGCAGAAGCAGGAGAACCAGATCTCCGCGATCCGCTCGTACATCCAGCAGAAGGTCAAGGTCATCGCCTTCTCGCCGGTCGTCGAGTCCGGCTGGGACACCGTCCTCAAGGAGGCGAAGAACGCCAACATCCCGGTCATCCTGACCGACCGCGCGATCGACTCGCCGGACAAGTCGCTCTACAAGACCTTCCTCGGCTCCGACTTCATCGCCGAGGGCAAGAAGGCGGGGGAGTGGCTGACCAAGGAGTTCGGCAGCGCCACCGGCCAGGTCAACATCGTCGAGCTGCAGGGCACCACCGGCTCGGCGCCGGCCAACGACCGCAAGAAGGGCTTCGCGGACGTCATCGCGGCGGACCCGAAGTACAAGATCGTCGCGTCGCAGACCGGTGAGTTCACCCGCGCCAAGGGCAAGGAGGTCATGGAGGCCTTCCTGAAGTCCCAGCCGAAGATCGACGTCCTCTACGCCCACAACGACGACATGGCCCTCGGCGCCATCGAGGCCATCGAAGCCGCCGGCAAGGTCCCGGGCAAGGACATCAAGATCGTCTCGGTCGACGGCGTGAAGGACGCGCTGACGGCGCTGGCCGACGGCAAGATCAACCACGTCGTCGAATGCAACCCGCTGCTCGGCCCGCAGCTGATGGACCTGGTCAAGAAGGTCGCCGCCGGCGAGCAGGTGCCCGCCCGCATCGAGACCCAGGAGACCGAGTTCGACCAGGCGTCGGCCAAGGCCGCGCTGCCGCAGCGGCAGTACTGAGAGGTCCCCGTGTCCACCGAAATCCTGACCATGACCGGGATCCGCAAGGAGTTCCCCGGCGTCCTCGCCCTCGACGGCGTCGACTTCCGCCTGTTCCCGGGCGAGGTCCACGCGCTGATGGGGGAGAACGGCGCCGGCAAGTCCACCCTGATCAAGGTGCTGACCGGGGTCTACGGCGTGGACGCGGGCACCATCACCCTCGCCGGGACCGCCGTCTCCTTCGGCGGGCCCGGCGAGGCCCAGCAGGCCGGCATCAGCACGGTCTACCAGGAAGTCAACCTCTGCCCGAACCTGTCGGTGGCGGAAAACGTCTGCCTCGGCCGGGAACCCCGCCGCTTCGGCCGCATCCAGTGGGGCCCGATGCGGCGGCGGGCCGAGGAACTGCTGGCCCGGCTGGACGTCCACGTCGACGTCTCGGCCGAGCTGTCCACCTGCTCCATCGCGGTGCAGCAGCTGGTGGCGATCGCCCGCGCGCTCGACGTCGACGCGCGGGTGCTCGTCCTCGACGAACCGACGTCCAGTTTGGACACCGGCGAGGTCGAGCAGCTGCTGAAGGTCGTCCGGTCCCTGCGCGAGAGCGGGATGGCGATCCTGTTCGTCTCCCACTTCATCGACCAGGTCTTCGCCATCGCCGACCGGATGACCGTGCTGCGCAACGGAAAGCTCATCGGCGAGTACAAGACCGTCGACATCACCCCGGTCGAGCTGGTCACCCGGATGATCGGCAAGGAGCTCCAGGTCCTCGAGGACCTGGAGGACTCCGGCCCCAGCCGCGCCGAAGTGGCCGGCGCTCCCGTGCTGCTGGCCGCCGAAGGCCTCGGCCGCAAGGGTGGCGTCGAGCCGTTCGACCTCGCCATCCACCAGGGCGAGGTGGTCGGGCTGGCCGGCCTCCTCGGCTCCGGCCGCACCGAACTCGCCCGGCTGCTCTTCGGCGCCGACCACGCCGACAGCGGCTCGGTGCAGGTCGACGGCGCGACGACTTCGCTGCGGACCCCGCGGGCCGGGCTCGACCACAAGATCGCGTTCCTCTCGGAGAACCGCAAGGCCGAAGGCCTGGTCGAGGAACTGACCGTCCGCGAGAACATCGTGCTGGCGCTGCAGGCCTCCCGCGGCTGGGCACGGCCGCTGTCGCGCCGCCGCCAGGACGAAATCGCCGAGAAGTACATCAAGGCACTCGACATCCGGCCCGCCAACCCGGAAGCCCTGGTGGGCAACCTCTCCGGCGGCAACCAGCAGAAGGTGCTGCTGGCCCGCTGGCTCATCACCGAACCGCGGCTGCTGATCCTCGACGAGCCCACCCGCGGCATCGACATCGGCGCCAAGACGGAGATCCAGCGGCTGGTCACCCAGCTCTCGGGTGACGGCATGGCCGTCGTGTACATCTCCGCCGAACTCGAAGAGGTCCTGCGGCTGAGCCACCGGGTCGTGGTGCTGCGGGACCGCAAGGTCGTGGCGGAGCGGGAAAACCAGGCGCTCACCGCGGACGACATCATGGCCACGATGGCCGAGGGGGTGCAGGCATGACCCGCTTGACGAAACACCGGCTCTTCTGGCCCGTGGTGGCCCTGCTGGTGCTGCTGCTGGGTGACCTGATCGCGAGCCCGTCCTTCTTCAAGATCGAGCTGCGCGACGGGCACCTCTACGGGAACCTCGTCGACATCCTGAAGAACGGCGCGCCGCTGATCCTCATCGCGATCGGCATGACGCTGGTGATCGCCACCCGCGGCATCGACCTCTCGGTCGGCGCGGTGGTGGCGATCAGCGGCTCGCTCGCCTGCCTGTGGATCAGCGACAACCCGGACGGCGCGGGCACGACGCTGGTCGCGTTCGGACTGGCACTCGGCCTCTCGCTGGTGCTCGGGGTGTGGAACGGCTGGCTGGTCGCGGCGCTGGGCATCCAGCCGATCATCGCGACGCTGATCCTCATGGTCGCCGGCCGGGGCATCGCGCAGCTGATCAGCGGCGGGCAGATCATCACCGTCAACTCTCACTCGTTCGAGTGGATCGGCAGCGGGTTCCTGTTCACCCTGCCCAGCGCCATCCTCATCGCGCTGGCCGTGTTCGTGCTGGCGTCGGTGCTCGTCCGGCGCTCCGCGCTCGGCCTGCTCGTCGAGGCCGTCGGCGGCAACCCCGAAGCCAGCCGCCTGGCCGGGCTCCGCTCGGCGCGGCTGACCTGGCTCGTCTACGTCTTCTGCGCGCTCTGCGCGGGCATCGCCGGGCTGATGATCAGCGCGAACGTGCACAGCGCCGACGCCAACCACGCCGGGCTGTTCATCGAGCTCGACGCGATCCTCGCCGTCGTCGTCGGCGGCACCCAGCTGACCGGCGGCCGGTTCTCCCTCGGCGGCGCGGTGATCGGCGCGCTGCTCATCCAGACGCTCACCACCACCGTCTACGCACTGGGCATCCCGCCGGAGTCGATCATGCTGTTCAAGGCCATCGTCGTGCTGGTGGTGTGCCTCCTGCAGTCGCCCGCGTTCCGCCGCCGGTTCCGCAGGCGGGGAGCCCGCCCGGTCGCCCCGGCGCCCACCCCCGCTCCGGAGAAGGTCGAGGTCACCGCATGACCACCCTCGCCCGCGTGAAGGGCTACCGGCCGCAGCAGCGGCACGTGCCGATCCTCGCGACGCTGGCGCTGCTGATCGCCGCGTACGTGTTCGGCGCGGTCCAGTACGAGGCCTTCGGGTCCGGGCAGGTCATCCTCGACCTGTTCATCAACAACGCCTTCCTGCTCGTGGTCGCGGTCGGCATGACGTTCGTGATCCTCACCGGCGGCATCGACCTGTCGGTCGGCTCGGTGGTCGCGCTGTCCACGGTGATCTCCGGCGACCTGATGCAGAAGCACGGCTGGCCGGCGTACGCGGCGATCGCCGTGGTGCTGGTGGTCGGGGCGGTACTGGGCGCCGGGATGGGCGCGCTGATCCACTTCTTCGAGATCCAGCCGTTCATCGCGACGCTGATCGGGATGTTCTTCGCCCGCGGCCTCTGCTACACGATCACGACCGAGGCGTACTCGATCGACAACGCCACGATCGCCACCCTGGCCCAGACGCAGCTCCCGCTCGGCGGGGAGCTGCACATCTCGATCAGCGTGGTGGTCGCGCTGGTGGTCGTCGCCGCGGCGGCCTACGTCCTGGCCTTCACCCGGTTCGGGCGCACGGTCTACTCGATCGGCGGCAACGCGCAGTCCGCGATGCTGATGGGTCTCAAGACCGGCCGCACGAAGATCGCGGTGTACACGATCAGCGGGGTCTGCTCGGCGCTCGGCGGGCTGCTGCTGGTGCTCTACAAGTCCTCGGGCGACCCGCTCAACGGCGTCGGCCTGGAGCTGACCGCGATCGCCGCGGTCGTCATCGGCGGCACCATCCTGACCGGTGGTTCCGGTTACGTCCTGGGCACCGTGCTGGGGATCATGGTGCTGGGCATCATCCAGACCCTGATCACCTTCGACGGCACCCTCAACTCCTGGTGGACCTCGATCATCACCGGGGCTCTCCTGTTCGTGTTCATCGTCCTGCAGCGTCTCGTCACCCGACGGACCCGCTGAAAACCCCGAGGGAGAGTCATGCTCCGCAGACTGCGGCGGCCCACGGCCGTGCTCGCCGCGCTGGCGCTGTGCTCCGCCGTGCCCATCGCGGCGGCGCCGGCCGCCGCGGCCGACACCGACCCGGCCCTGGCGGGGCACTGGACGTTCGACGACGGCAGCGGGACGACCGCCGCCGACACCGCGGGCAGCCACCCGGCCACGTTGACCGGGGGAGCGGGCTGGGGCCCGGGCATCCGCGGCGGGGCACTGACGACCGACGGCGCGAACGGTTTCGCCGACGCGGGCGCGCCGGTGCTCGACACGACGAAGAGCTTCTCGGTGAGCAGCTGGGTGAAGCTGGACAAGACGTCGGGCTTCCAGACGTTCGTCAGCGTCGACGGCGCCCAGGTGAGCAACTTCTTCCTGCAGTTCCGCGACGACTCGCGCCGGTTCGCCTTCACCCGCCTGGCCGGGGACGCTCCGGCCGACGGTGTGGTGGCGGGCGCGAACTTCGATCCCGTGGCGGGCCAGTGGTACCAGCTGGCCGGTGTGTACGACGCCGCCGCGTCGACGTTGTCGCTGTACGTCGACGGCACCCGCCAGGCGACCGTCGCTGCGCCCACCAGCTGGGCGGGCACCGGGCACCTGGTGATCGGCCGCGGCAAGTACGGCGGCAACCCGGTGGACTTCGTCGACGGCTCGATCGACGACGTGCGCGCCTACTCGGGCCCGCTGTCCGCCGCGGACGCCGCCCGCCTGGCCACCGCCGGGCACTGGCGCCTCGACGAGGGCAGCGGCACCACGACCGCGGACGACTCGCTCGACGCGCGCACCGCCACGCTGACCGGCGGCGCGGGCTGGGGTGACGGGGTCGTCGGCCCGCACGGCGTCGCGCTGAACGGCACCGACGCCGCGGTCGACGTCCCGGCGCCGGTCGTGGACACGGCGCAGAGCTTCTCGGTGTCGGCGTGGGTCAAGCCCACCGCGGCGACCGGCTTCCGGACCGCGGTGAGCGTCGACGGCTCGGCGATCAGCGGCTTCTACCTGCAGCGCGCCGCCGACGGCCGGTTCGCCTTCACCCGGCGCGCGAGCGACGGCGATTCGGCTTCCTCCTCGGCCGTGTCGACGCTGCCCGCGCAGGCCGACCAGTGGCAGCACGTGGTCGGCGTCTACAACCGGGCAGCCGGCACGCTTTCCCTGTACGTCAACGGAACGCTGCAGCAGAGCGTCCCGTTCACCACGCCGTGGACCGCGGCCGGGCACCTGGAGATCGGCCGCGGCAAGTGGGCGGGCAGCCCGGTCGACTGGTTCGACGGCGGCATCGACGACGTCCGCGCGTATCCGACGCCGCTGACCGCCTCGGCCGTGGCCGCGCTGGCGGCCGGTGGTTCGTGGCACTTCGACGAAGGGACCGGCACGGTCGCCCGGGATGCCTCGGCCAACGCGGCCGACGGCACGCTCCGCGGGGCCACCTGGACCGCCGGTGCGGCCGGCCGGGCCGTGCAGCTCGACGGCAAGTCCACTGTGGACATGGGCAGCTCGCCCGCGTTCGACACCGGCACCGGCTCGCTCTCGCTGGCCGCGTGGTTCCGCACCACCGCGGCGGGCACCCTGGTCGACCACGGCGACGGCTACGCGCTCGGCGTCACCGGCGGCAAGCTCACCGCCCGGGTCGGCACGATCCAGGTGACCACCACCGGCGGCGGCCTCGCCGACGGCGCCTGGCACCACGCCGCCCTGGTTCTCGACCGGGCCGCCCAGCGGCTGACCGTCTACGCCGACGGCGACGCGGCCGCGGTCACCAGCACCTGCGGCACGCCGGCCGGCACGACGCTCGACGTCTCCGCCTGCCCGGCTTCGGGCACCGCGGCGGCGCCGTTCACCGTCGGGGCCGGGTTCACCGGGGCGGTCGACGAGGTCGAGCTGCGCCGCTTCCCGCTGACCGCCGCGCAGATCGGCGCCCTCGCCGGAGCGAACCAGCTGGCCGTCGACGCCAACGTCGTCCGCGCGAACACCCGGCCGACGACGTACGGCTCGATCCTCGAAGACATCAGCCACTCGGTCGAAGGCGGGCTCTACGCCGAACTCGTCCGCAACCGCACGTTCAAGGAGGGCTACCAGCCCGGCAGCGGCGCGGGCGACACGCCGGTGCCGTACTGGTCGCTGCTCACTTCGGCGGGGGCGGCCGGCACCTACGCGGTCGACACCGCGAACCCGCTCAACACCGCGCTCGACCGCTCGCTGAAGCTGCACGCCGACACCGTCCCGCCCGCGGGCCGGGTGGCGGCCGCGAACGTGGGCTTCTACGGCGTCGCCGCCAAGCCGGCCACGAAGTACACCGGCAGCTTCTTCGCCAAGGGCAGCTGGACCGGCGCGGTCCGGGTCAGCCTGGAGAAGCCGGACGGCACGGTCCTGGCGAGCAAGGACGTCCAGCCGGTCGGGGCCGGGTGGGCGCAGCAGACGTTCAGCTTCACGACGCCGTCGACGATCACCGCGTCCACCGACAACCGGATCGTCGTTTCGCTGCTCAACAAGGGGAAGAAGGCCCTGAGCGGGGACGCCTGGTTCCAGCAGGTGTCGCTGTTCCCGCCGACCTTCAAGAACCGCCCCAACGGCGTCCGCGCGGACCTCGGGCAGAAGCTCGCGGCGATGAAGCTGGGCCTGTTCCGCGTCCCGGGCGGCAACTACCTCGAGGGCAACACGCTCGACACCCGCTTCGAGTGGAAGAAGTCCATCGGCAAGCTCGAAGAGCGGCCCGGCCACCAGAACACCGCGTGGGGTTACTGGTCCACCGACGGCTTCGGCATCCTCGACTACCTGAAGCTCGCCGAGGACATCAGCGCCCAGCCGCTGCTCGCGCTGTTCGCCGGCTACACGTTGAACGGCCAGCACGTCAGCCAGGCCGACTACCCGCAGTACGTCCAGGAGGCCCTCGACGAAATCGAGTACGCCATCGGCGACAGCTCCACGACGTGGGGTGCCAAGCGGATCGCCGACGGGCACCCGGCGCCGTTCGACCTGCACTACGTCGAGGTCGGCAACGAGGACTGGTTCGACGGCTCGGGCAGCTACGCCTGGCGCTACACGGACATGTTCAACGCCATCAAGGCGAAGTACCCGCAGCTGACCGTCGTCGCCACCACCGGCGGCCTGCAGGGCGGGGCCGCGTCGGCCACGCCGGGCATCCGCCCGGACGCCGCGGACGACCACTACTACCAGTCGCCGCAGTGGTTCACCGACAACTCGACCCGCTACGACACCGCCGACCGGTCCGGCCCGGACATCCTCGTCGGCGAGTACGGCGCCCAGGACGGCAGGCCCACCGGCACGCTGGCCGCCGCCATCGGCGAGGCCGCGTTCCTCACCGGCCTCGAACGCAACAGCGACGTCGTCATCGGCTCGATGTACGCGCCGGTGCTGGTGCAGGAGAACCAGTCCAACTGGCCGGTCAACCTGATCGGCTTCGACGCCGGGACGAGCTACGCCTCGCCGTCGTACTGGGTGCAGCAGATGTTCTCCAGCACCTTGGGCAAGCAGATCGTGACCAGCCGCCTCAACCAGGGCAGCCCCCTGCGGCAGGTGGTCAACGTGACCACGAAGAGCGGAAGGAAGACCTTCACGGTCAAACTCGTCAACCCGTCCGGTCAGGTGCAGACCGCCCGGCTGTCGCTCACCGGCGTCACCGCCGTCGACGGCACCGGGACACTCACCACACTCACCGGCGATCCGGCGGGGCGCAACAGCCTCGCCGCGCCGACCGCCATCGTGCCGCAGACCAGGGAGATCACCGGGCTGGCCGCGACGTCGAAGCTGACGCTGCCGGCCAACTCGGTGACGACGCTGGTCCTCACCGGCCGCTAAGACCCCGGGACGCGGCGCGTACACCGCCGCCCGCGCCGCGTCCCGGTCACCAACCAGGAGGGAAGACACCGTGGGAGAACCACTCACCGTCGGCGTCGACTTCGGCACCCTGTCCGGCCGCGCGGTGGTCGTGCGCGTGGCCGACGGGGCCGAGCTCGGTTCCGGCGTCTTCGAGTACCCGCACGGGGTGCTCGACGAGACGCTGCCCGCGACGGGCCGCGCGCTGCCGCCGGAATGGGCGCTGCAGGTGCCGGCGGACTACGTCGGGGTGCTCCGCAACGCCGTACCGGCGGCGCTGCGGGACGCCGGCGTCGACCCGGGCGACGTCGTCGGCATCGCCACCGACTTCACCGCGTGCACGATGGTGCCGACGACCGCGGACGGGACGCCGCTGTGCGAGCTGCCCGAGTTCGAGGGCAACCCGCACGCGTACGTGAAGCTGTGGAAGCACCACTCGGCGCAGCCGCAGGCCGTGCGGATCAACGAGCTGGCCCGCGCCCGCGGCGAAAAGTGGCTCCCGCGCTACGGCGGGCTGATCTCCTCGGAGTGGGAGTTCGCCAAGGGACTGGAGGTCTTCGAAGAGGCGCCCGAGGTCTACGCCGCGATGCGGCACTGGGTGGAGGCGGCGGACTGGATCGTCTGGCAGCTCACCGGCACCTACGTGCGCAACGCCTGCACCGCCGGCTACAAGGGCATCCTGCAGGACGGCCAGTACCCGAGCCGCGACTTCCTCCGCGAGCTCGCCCCCGGTTTCGAGGACTTCGTGGCCGACAAGCTGGAGCACCCGCTGGGCCAGCTGGGCTCCCGTGCCGGGTCCCTGTCGGCGGAGGCCGCCGGGTGGACCGGGCTGCCCGAAGGCATCGCCGTGGCCGTTGGCAACGTTGACGCCCACGTCAGCGCGCCCGCCGCCCAGGCCGTCGAACCGGGGCAGATGGTGGCGATCATGGGCACCTCGACGTGCCACGTGATGAACGGCGCCGAACTGCACGAGGTGCCGGGCATGTGCGGCGTCGTCGAAGGCGGCATCGTGCCAGGGCTGTGGGGCTACGAGGCGGGCCAGAGCGGCGTCGGCGACATCTTCGGGTGGTTCGCCGAGCACTTCGCCGACGCCTCGCACGAGGAGCTCACCCGGCTCGCGGCCCAGCAGGAGATCGGCGAACACGGCCTGATCGCCCTGGACTGGCACAGCGGCAACCGGTCGGTGCTGGTCGACCACGAGCTCTCCGGCGTGGTCGTCGGGCAGACGCTCGCCACCCGCGCCCACGACGTCTACCGCGCGCTGCTGGAGGCCACCGCCTTCGGCACCCGGAAGATCATCGAGACGTTCAACGCCGCCGGGGTCCCGGTCACGGAGCTGATCATCGCCGGCGGCCTGGCGAAGAACGCGCTGCTGATGCAGATCTACGCCGACGTCACCAACCTCCCGCTGTCGGTGATCGGCTCGGCGCAGGGGCCCGCGCTCGGGTCGGCCATCCACGCGGCCGTCGCCGCCGGGGCGCACGCGGACATCCGCGCGGCCGCCGCCGCGATGGGCTCGGTCGAGCGGGCGGTGTACCGGCCGGTGCCCGCGCACGTCACCGCCTACGACGAGCTGTACGCCGAATACACCGAGCTCCACGACTACTTCGGCCGTGGCGGCAACGATGTCATGCACCGCCTGGCCGCCCGCAAGCGAGCCGTCGCGAAAGGACGGTCCTGATGTCCCTGACCGGTGAAGTGCTCGACACCGTCGCCGAACTGCGGGACACGGTGGCGAAGCTGCACGGCGAGCTGACCCGCAACGAGCTGGTCATCTGGACCGCGGGCAACGTCTCGGCCCGCGTCCCCGGCCGGGACCTGCTGGTCATCAAGCCCTCGGGGGTGTCCTACGACAACCTCTCCGCGGACACCATGGTGGTCACCGACCTGCACGGCGAGCTCGTCGAAGGCGACCTCGCGCCGTCGTCGGACACCGCCGCGCACGCCTACGTCTACCGGCACATGCCGGAGATCGGCGGGGTGGTGCACACCCACTCGACCTACGCCACCGCGTGGGCGGCCCGCGGTGAGCCGATCCCGTGCGTGCTGACGATGATCGCCGACGAGTTCGGCGGCGAGATCCCGGTCGGGCCGTTCGCCCTGATCGGCGACGACTCCATCGGCCGCGGCATCGTCGAAACGCTTCGCTCCAGCCGCTCGCCGGCGGTGCTGATGCGCAACCACGGCCCCTTCACCGTCGGCCGCACCGCGCGCGACGCGGTCAAGGCCGCGGTGATGGTCGAGGACGTGGCCCGCACCGTCCACAAGTCCTTCGAGCTCGGCACGCCCGAACCCCTCCCGCCCGAGGACGTCGACCGGCTCTACGCCCGGTACCAGAACGTCTACGGCCAGCACTGACTTCCCAAGGAGAACGATGACTTCGGCATCGAAACCCCAGCTCTGGTTCCTCACCGGGAGCCAGGCCCTCTACGGCGAGGAGACCCTCGAGCAGGTCGCCGGCCAGTCGCTGCGCATCCAGCAGCTGCTCACCGCCTCCGGCGCGCTCCCGGCCGAGATCGTCGGCAAGCCGGTGCTGACCGAGGCCGCGTCGATCCGCCGCGTGCTGCAGGAGGCCAACGCCGACGCCGCCTGCGTCGGCGTGATCGCGTGGATGCACACCTTCTCGCCCGCGAAGATGTGGATCACCGGGCTCGACGCGCTGCGCAAGCCGCTGCTGCACCTGCACACGCAGCTCAACGAGACGCTGCCGTGGGCCACCATCGACATGGACTTCATGAACCTCAACCAGGCCGCGCACGGCGACCGGGAGTTCGGGTTCATCCAGACCCGCCTCGGCGTGCCGCGCAAGACGGTGGCCGGGCACGTGTCCGACCCGGCCGTGGTCGCGCGGATCGACGCGTGGGCGCGGGCCGCGATCGGCGCCGACCACCTGCGCAACCTGCGGCTGGCCCGCTTCGGCGACAACATGCGCGACGTCGCCGTGACCGAGGGCGACAAGGTCGAGGCCGAACTGCGCTTCGGCGTCTCGGTCAACACCTACGGCGTCAACGACTTGGTCGAGCTCGTGGACGCGGTGTCCGAAAAGGACACTGTGGACTCGCTGGTGGGGCGCTACGCCGACGAATACAACGTTGTGCCGGAGCTCGCGGCCGGGGGAGCGCGGCACGAGTCGCTGCGGTACGCCGCGCGCATCGAAGCCGGGCTGCGGAAGTTCCTCACCGACGGCGGGTTCGGGGCGTTCACCACGAACTTCGAGGACCTCGGCGGGCTCCGCCAGCTGCCCGGTCTCGCGGTGCAGCGGCTGATGGCCGACGGCTACGGCTTCGGCGGCGAGGGCGACTGGAAGACCTCGGCGCTGCTGGCCGCGGTCAAGGCGATGAGCGTCGGCCGTGACCGTGGCACGTCCTTCATGGAGGACTACACCTACCACTTCGGACCCGGCAAGCCGAAGATCCTGGGCGCGCACATGCTCGAGGTCTGCCCGAGCATCGCCGCCGCCAAGCCGTCCTGCGAGATCCACGCGCTGGGCATCGGCGGCCGCGAAGACCCGGTCCGGCTCGTGTTCGACGCCGCCCCCGGCCCGGGTGTCGTGCTCGGCCTGGTCGACCTCGGCGACCGGTTCCGGCTGGTGGCCAACGAGATCGACGTCGTCACGCCGGACGAGCCGCTGCCGAACCTGCCGGTCGCGCGCGCGGTCTGGGAGCCGGCGCCGTCGCTGTCGACGTCCGCGGAGTCCTGGATCACCGCGGGCGGCCCGCACCACACCGTGCTCACCCAGGCCGTGAGCACGGAGACCCTTCGCGACTTCGCGAACCTGCTGGGCGTGGAACTCCTCGTCATCGACAAGGACACGACGCCGCACGATTTCGCCGACCGCATCCGCTGGAACCAGGCGTACCACCGGCTCGCTCAGGGCTTCTGAGAAAGGAAGAAGGAACGATGAAGTTCACCAGAGGAATCGCGGCGCTCGCTGCCGCGGGGCTCGCGCTGACGTTGTCGGCGTGCGGCTCGTCCCAGAAGACCGCGGACCAGGCGGCGCAGTCGAGCGCGAGCGCGGCGGGCGGCCTGGTCGGCGTCACCATGCCGACGAAGTCGTCGGAGCGCTGGATCCACGACGGCGACAACATCAAGGCCGCACTGGAGAAGCTCGGCTACCAGGTCGACCTGCAGTACGCCGAGAACGACATCCCCACCCAGGTGAACCAGATCGAGAACCAGATCACCAAGGGCGCCAAGCTGCTGGTCATCGCCTCGATCGACGGCACCGCCATCACCACCCAGCTGCAGGAGGCGGCCGACAAGAAGATCCCGGTCATCGCCTACGACCGGCTGATCCGCAATTCACCGAACGTGGACTACTACGCCACCTTCGACAACTTCAAGGTCGGCGTCGAGCAGGCCAACTCGCTGGTCAAGGGCCTCGGTGACGGGGCGGGTCCGTTCAACATCGAGCTGTTCGCCGGTTCGCCGGACGACAACAACGCGACCTTCTTCTTCAACGGCGCGATGTCGGTCCTCAAGCCCCTGATCGACAGCGGCAAGCTGGTCGTCAAGAGCGGCCAGACCGACTTCGCCCGCGCGGCCATCCTGCGCTGGGACCCGGCCACCGCGCAGCGGCGCATGGAGGACCTGCTCACCAAGACCTACACCGGTGGCGCGAAGGTCCAGGGCGTGCTGTCGCCGTACGACGGCCTGTCCATCGGCATCCTCTCGGCGCTGAAGAGCAACGGCTACGGCACCGCCGGCCAGCCGTACCCGATCGTCACCGGCCAGGACGCCGAGGTCGCCTCGGTCAAGTCCATCATCGCCGGTGAGCAGTACTCGACGATCTTCAAGGACACCCGCAAGCTCGCCGACACCACCGTCAAGATGGCCGACGCGGTGCTCAAGGGCGGCAAGCCCGAGGTCAACAACACCAAGGACTACGACAACGGCAAGAAGGTCGTCCCGTCCTACCTGCTGCAGCCGGTCACCGTGGACAAGACGAACTACCAGAAGGAACTCGTCGACTCGGGCTACTACACGGCAGGTCAGCTGAAATGACCGAACTGCTCGGCATGCGCGGGATCACCAAGACCTTCCCCGGGGTCAAGGCGCTGTCGGACGTCAACCTTTCCGTGCGCCGCGGGGAAATCCACGCGATCTGCGGGGAGAACGGCGCCGGGAAGTCCACCCTGATGAAGGTGCTCTCGGGCGTCTACCCGCACGGGAGCTACGACGGCGAGATCACCTTCGACGGGCAGCGGTGCGAGTTCGGGTCGGTGCGCGACAGTGAACGGCGCGGGATCGTGATCATCCACCAGGAACTCGCGCTGTGCGGTCAGTTGTCGATCGCGGAGAACATCTTCCTCGGCAACGAACAGCAGAAGCGGGGCTGGATCGACTGGAACCGCACCAACCACGAGGCCGGCGCGCTGCTCAAGCGCGTCGGCCTCGCCGAAAACCCCACGCGGGCGGTGCAGGAACTCGGTGTCGGCAAGCAGCAGCTGGTCGAGATCGCCAAGGCACTGTCCAAAGAGGTCAAGCTGCTGATCCTCGACGAGCCCACCGCGGCGCTCAACGACGACGACTCGGCCCACCTGCTCGAGCTGCTGCGCGGGCTGCGGGACGAAGGCGTCACGTGCGTGATCATCTCGCACAAGCTCGGCGAGGTGACCGCGATCGCCGACAACGTCACGATCCTGCGTGACGGCCGGACGATCGAGACCCTCGAAGCGGCGGGGCTGACGGAAGAGCGCATCATCACCGGCATGGTCGGGCGCGACCTCGAGCACCGGTTCCCGCCCCGGGAGCCGGAGATCGGCGAAGAGGTGCTGCGGATCGAGGACTGGACGGTGCACAGCCCCACCCAAGCCGGGCGGGTCGTCGTCGACCGCGCGTCGCTTTCGCTGCGGCGCGGGGAGATCGTCGGACTGGCCGGCCTGATGGGCGCCGGCCGCACCGAGCTCGCGATGAGCGTGTTCGGCCGGTCGTGGGGCAAGGACATCTCCGGCCGGATCTTCAAGCACGGCGAGGAGATCGAAATCCGGACGGTGCAGGACGCCGTCCGGCACGGGATCGCCTACGCCACCGAGGACCGGAAGCGCTACGGGCTCAACCTGATCGAGGACATCCAGCGCAACGTGTCCGCGGCCGGGCTGGGCAAGCTGGCCAAGCGCGGCTGGGTCAACGAGCACGCCGAGCACGACACCGCCAACTCCTACCGCCGTGATCTGCGGATCAAGGCGCCGAGCGTGCAGAGCGTGACCGGGAAGCTCTCCGGCGGCAACCAGCAGAAGGTCGTGCTGGCCAAGTGGATCTTCACCGATCCGGACGTGCTGATCCTGGACGAACCGACCCGCGGCATCGACGTGGGCGCGAAGTTCGAGATCTACACGATCATCAACTCCCTCGCCGCGCAGGGGAAGGCCGTGCTGGTCATCTCCTCCGAGCTGCCGGAGCTGCTCGGGCTCTGCGACCGGATCTACGCGCTCTCGGCGGGGCGGATCACCGGCGAAGCCCAGCGCGAGGAAGCCACCCAGGAACTGCTGATGCAGTACATGACTAAGGAACGGGAATGACCACGACCGAAGCGCGGCCCGACGCGCCCCCGGTTGAGCGCTCCAAGCGGAGGATCTCGATCAACCCGCGCCAGAGCGGCATCTACGTCGCGTTCGCGCTGATCGTGGTGCTGTTCGAGGTGCTCACCGGTGGCGCGCTGCTGGAGCCGCAGAACATCTCCAACATCATCGTGCAGAACAGCTACGTGCTGATCCTCGCGATCGGGATGATCCTGGTGATCATCTCGGGGCACATCGACCTGTCCGCCGGGTCGGTGGTCGCGATGACCGGCGCGGTGTCGGCGGTGCTGATGGTGAATTCGCACGTGCCGTGGTTCCTCGCGGTGCTGATCACCCTCGTCGTCGGCGCGGCGATCGGCGCGTGGCAGGGGTACTGGGTCGCCTACTTCGGCATCCCGGCGTTCATCGTGACGCTGGCCGGCATGCTGGCGTTCCGGGCGCTGACCCTGACCGTGCTGGGCAACCAGGGCATCGGCCCGTTCCCGGACGCGATCCGCACGCTGTCCAACGGCTTCACCGACGGCTACCTCGGCAACATCGGCCTCGGCCCGCTCGGCGGCGCCGACCTGGTGTCGCTGCTGGCCGGCGTGGCCGCGGTGGCCGGGATCGTGTTCACCCAGTGGCGCAAGCGGATGGGCAGGCTGGGCTACGGCCAGGACGTCGACCCGTTCCCGCTGTTCGTGCTGAAGCTGGCCGGGATCGCGGTGCTGGTGCTGGCGCTGGTCGTGCAGCTGGCGCGGTTCAAGAACCTGCCGTGGGTGCTGATCCTGCTGGCCGTACTGGTGCTCGGCTACTCGCTGGTGGCCGGGAAGTCGGTGTTCGGCAGGCACATCTACGCCGTGGGCGGCAACCTGCAGGCCGCGACGCTCTCGGGCGTCAAGGTCAAGCAGGTGACGTTCTGGATCTTCGTCAACATGGGCGTCCTGGCGGCGCTGGCGGGCATCATCTTCGCCGGCCGGCTGAACCAGGCGGGCCCGACGGCGGGCGTCAACTTCGAGCTGGACGCGATCGCGGCGGCCTTCATCGGCGGCGCGGCGGTCCAGGGCGGCGTCGGCAAGGTGGTCGGCGCGATCACCGGCGGCCTGATCATGGCGGTGATCAACAACGGGATGTCCCTGATCGGCGCCCCGAGCGAGCGGGTGATGCTGGTCAAGGGCGTCGTCCTGCTGGCGGCCGTGGCCTACGACATCTGGACGAAGCGCCGCGCCGCTTCCTGACCAGGTTCGCCCGCGAAGGCCGCCTCGGGGTGCACGCCCCGAGGCGGCCTTCGCCGTGGCGTGGCCGCGCCGGGAACCGGCACGGCCACCCGCGGGACTACTGGTTGCAGCGCTTGCCGGTGTTGATGCAGTTGACGACCTGGTTCATCAGGCGCTGGCCCATGACGTTGGCGAAGTCGTCGTGGTCCGAACGCGGGTTGTGCTTCTCCTGGGCGAAGGCGTCCACTTTGTACTGGCCCTTCACCTGGATGTCGTGCGGGATGTTGTAGACCAGCTTGATCACCAGCTGCGGCACGTTCTTGAACCCCTGCGGGCACTTGCCCTGCTGGTCGGCGAACACGATGTGCGTGCGGTGGTTGGTGCTGTCGATGTTCTTGCCGTCCCAGCAGTTGGGGAAGGCGTGGATGCGCTCGACCTTGCTGTTCTGCGGGCAGATCGGGTAGTGGTCGGTCAGCCGGTCCTCGAAGCCGGTGCAGGTCCAGCTGGGCCGGGCGTTGGCCGGGCCGTTGGTGCTCTGCTTGGCGTCGCCGTAGAGGATCCGGAGGAACTGCGGCATCGCGACGACCTTCTGCGCGCCGCCGCTGGTGAACGTGATCGTCGCCGACTGGACGCGCTGGATCTCGCCGTCGTTGTCGCCGACCTCGTTCTTGTCGTTGACGCCGGGCAGTTCCGCCGCCTGACCATTGCTGTTCTGGCCGCCGTTGTCGAGGCCGCCCTTGCCGTTCTGCTTGAGCGCGCACTGCGCGAGCCCGCCGAGGTTCGTCGGCTTCGCGGCCCGGCGGCCGATCGCGATGGCGATCCGGTCGATGGTGGCGGCGCGCTTGTCCTTGAGCGGGCCGACGACGGCGTTCTGGATGTCCTGCGGCGTCTTGAGGTCGCCGTTCGCGATCCGCTTGTTGGCCTCGTCGATCTGCTTGTCGAGCAGGTCGAGGTTGCGGTTCACCTCGTCCATGGCCTGGTCCGGGACGTCGGGCAGCTTGCTCGCGACGTCGGGGCAGTCGACCTGGGTGCTCGCCTTGTCCTTGGCGCTGCCCGCCCGGTCGGGCTGGGTGGCGGGCGGGTTCTTCTCGGCGTCGCCGGTGTCGATGCGCACGACCGGCCAGAAGTACGCGGACTTGTCGCCGTTCTTGCAGGTGGTGCCCGCCTTGACCAGGCTCTTGTTGTTCGAGTCGGCGTTGGTGGAGAGGTTGCCGACGTAGTCGTGCAGGTGCTGGGCACCGTTCTTGATCCCGGGCTGGGCGATGAAGTTGTCCGGGTTGAAGTGCTGGTTCTCGTTGCGGCCGCAGTCCACGGTGAACGTGCCTCGCGCGCCCTTCTGCTGCAGCGCCTTGTTCACGTTGATGCCCGAAGGGACCTTCGCGATGTCGATGAAGAACGACGGGTCGGCCTCGTCGGCGCTCGCCTCGCCGGTGCGCCCGGCGGTCGTCGCGACGACGATGCCGCCGACGGCCAGCGCGAGCGCCAGGCCACCGGTCGCGATCTTCGTGCGGCGGGTGATGCGATGTCTGCCCGTGGCGGGGGTGCGGGAAGTATTCCGGGCCATGTTCACCTCGTTCGGTTGTCCGGGCACGCCGAAGAAAGCCTGCGCACCCGGTCTGGAGACGCGCGGAACCCGGGGAGTGAGCATCGGGCGCGGGTATCGGGGGAACCCGCCCGGTGTCACTGGTTCCGGCATTGGGGGGAACGGCCGCCGTCGGGGACCGGTTCAGCACGTTACCTTTTCGTTATTTATGGAAGGTGAACAAAGTTCACGTCTGTCTCTGTGATCGCTAACATGCATCGCATGCCCGTGGACGACGCAGGTCCCGACGGCCCCCTCCGCGCGCGGCCCCTCCGGCGTCGGGGCACGCTCGGGGTGATCGCGACCGGAGCCTCGGCGTCGGGGCCCGTCCTGCACGGCCTGCGCGCCGCCGCCCGCGAGCAGGAGTACGCACTGAGCGTCTTCAGCGTCTCGAGTGCCAGTGGCCCCGCGGTGCTCGCCGCGGTGGCCGGTCTGCAGCTGCAGGGTGTGGCGGGGATCGTGGTGCTCGACGGGCACCTGCTGGCCGAGCTCGCCCCGGTCGCCGCCATTCCGCTCGTCCCGGCGGCCTCGACCGACCAGTACGCAGGAGCCCGCCAGGCGACCGAGCACCTCCTGCAGCTCGGCCACGCGACGGTCTGGCACCTCGGCGGCCCGGAGGAAGGGCCGGTGGCCCGTGCGCGCGAGCGGGGCTGGCGCGAGACGCTCGAACGCCACGGCGCGGAGGTGCCGCCGGTGGTCCGCGGCGACTGGTCCGCCCGGTCGGGTTTCCGGGCCGGCCAGTCCCTGGCGGTCGAACCCGGGGTGGGCGCGGTGTTTTCGGCGAACGATCACATGGCACTGGGGCTGCTGGCAGCGTTCACCCAGGCGGGCATGCAGGTCCCGCGCGACGCCCACGTGGTCGGCTTCGACGACGTCCCCGAGGCGGCGTACTTCGCCCCACCGCTGACGACGGTCCGCCAGGACTACCTGGCGGCGGGCCGCCACACCCTGGCCACGATGGCGGCCCGCCTCGACGGTGTCGCGGTACCGGCGTGGGCGACGGTCGAGGCCGAGCTGGTGGTGCGGGAGAGCAGCCGCTGCCTCAAGGGTGCCTGAGCCGCATCCGGCGGATCCGCCGGGTGTGGTCCGGAGAGCGCGGGGCCGCACGTCATGATGGTGCGGTGACCGATACCGCCCCGGGTCTCCCGCCTGTCCCGGATCCCGCCGAGCCGCCGAAGCAGATCGTGACCCCGCTGGCGGGCCGGGCAGTGCTGGCCATGGCCGTGGGAACCGCGCTCGTCGTGGCCGCGGTGGTGACCGCCCTGTGGATCGGCCTGACCACGGACGGCGCCGACCCGGCACGGGTGAGTGCGCGGCTGGAAGTGCTCCGGATCGGCTTGAGCCTCGGCCTCGGCGGCGGCGGGTTGTTCGCCCTGTACCTGGCCTGGCGGCGGCAGCGGGCCACCGACCTCGCCCTGCTCCAGAAGGAGCGCGACCAAGCCGACGTCGCCCGCGCCCACGCCCTCCAGGAGCGCGTCGCGGCGGAGAACCGGGCGCACCAGGAGCGGGTCGCCCTCGCCACCGAGACCGACGCGACGGCCCGCCGGATCACGGAGCTGTTCGGCAAGGCCGTCGAGCACCTCGGGGCCGCCGAGGCACCGGTGCGCTTGGGTGGGCTGTACGCACTGGAGCGACTGGCCCAGGACAACCCCGCGCAGCGGCAGACCATCGTGAATGTGATCTGCGCCTATCTGCGGATGCCGGTCGACCCGCCGCCGGACCCGGACGACGACCCGGAGGCCCGGCGCAGGCGGCGCGAACACGAAGTTCGCCTGACCGCGCAACGCATCTTGGCCGGTCACCTCCGTCCGGGGCCCGAACCCGGGACCCCGGCGGCGACGTTCTGGCCCGGCCTGGAACTCGACTTGACCGGCGCGGTACTGACCGAGGCGGACTTCAGCGGCTGCCACCTGCATGCCCTCCGGCTGACCGGCGTCACTTTCCACGGCGCCACCCGCTTCGCCGGGACGACCTTCGCCGAGGACACGGCCTTCGAAGACGCCACCTTCACCGGTGAGGCGCACTTCGGCCGCGCGACCTTCGCCGGCCGCGCCCAGTTCCGCGACATGACCCTCGCCGGGGATGCCGACTTCGCCGAGGCGAAGTTCCTGCTGGGTGCACGGTTCGAGGGCACGTCCTTCACCGGCGACGCCGCCTTTCCCGGGGCGAGGTTCGCGCGCCGGGCGTGGTTCACCAAAGCCGTCTTCGCCCGCGGCGCCGAATTCGGTTCGGCCCACTTCAAGGGGGACGCCGAGTTCCGCGGTGCGGTTTTCGCCGGCAACGCGAGGTTCGTCGCCACGGCCTTCGGCGGCAACGCCCACTTCCACGGCGCTGCGTTCCGGCGCGCCGCCAGCTTCCGGGAAGCCGTCTTCGCCCGCGATGCGACTTTCCAAGGCGTGGCGTTCGACGGCGCCGTCGGCTTGCGTGACGCGACGTTCCGCAAGAACGCCGAGTTCCGCGGCGCCGGCTTCGCGCAGCCCCCTCGCGTCACCGCCGGCCAGTTCGAGGGTGACGTGCCGCCGGAACTGTCCGGGGCGATCACTCCCGGGTGAGCGCCGGCCCGGCTCCCGGTCAGCGGGTCAGCGGCAGGGACGCCATCCCGCGCAGTGCCGGGTTCGGGCGGCGCGTCACCTCACCGGCGAGCCGCAGCGTCGGAAACCGCTTTCCCAGCTGTTCGAGCAACACCGTCATCTCGAGTCGGGCGAGAGCCGCTCCGAGACAAAGGTGCAAGCCGTGTCCGAAGAACAGCCCGCGGCCGCTGTCACGGGTGATGTCGAAGCGGTCCGGGTCCGCGAAGCGCGCGGGGTCGCGGTTCGCCGCTCCGGTGAGGATCACGACCATGTCGTCCGCCGGGATCTCCCGGCCGTCGAGCACCGCCGGCCGGGCGGCTGCACGCTGGCTCATCTGGGCGGCGCCGTCCCACCGCAGCACCTCCTCGACCGCCCCCGCCGCCAGGCCCGGGTCGCCGGCGAGCAGGGCGTACTGGTCCGGGTGGGTCAGCAGCGCGTGGATGCCATTGCCCAGCGCACCCGCCGTGGTCTCGTAGCCGCCGCCGAACAGCACGAGCAGCGCGTTGAGCACCTCGCCCTCGGACATCAGCTCCTCGCCGGCGCCGGGCCGGGCCAGCAGGGCGGACGTCAGGTCGTCGCGGGGATCGGCCCGCCGCCGCGCGATCAGCTCCGTGAAGTAGTCCCGGTATTCGACGGCGGCCGCGTCGACCTCGGCACGCAGCTCGGGTGCCATCGCCGGGTCGACCTGCTTGCCGATCAGGTCGGTGACGCGGCGGAGCCGGTCGTGGTCGGATTCGGGCACGCCGACCAGATCGCCGATCACGGCCATCCCGAGCGGGTAGAGGACCGTGCCGACGAACTCCGCCGCGGTCCCGTCCGCCGTGGCGTCGGCGAAGCGGTCCAGCAGCCGGTCGGTGGACCGGCGGACGGCGGGCTCCAGCGCCTGGACACGCCGGACGGTGAAGTCGCGGACGAGCAGCCGGCGCTCGCGCGTGTGTTCCGGCGGGTTCTTCCACGGCAGGAGGTCGGTCAGCATGGCCATCGCGGCGTTGTCCCGCCAGCCCGGCCGGTGCCGGTCGCGCCACTCGGCGTCCAGGACACGGAAGGTCTCGCCGTCGGCGAGCACCTGCTGGCAGTCGGCGAACCGGCTGAGCACCCAGCCGTCGTAGACCTCGCTGCGGAAGACCGGTGACTCTTCGCGGAGTTTCGCGTAGACCGGGTACGGATCGGCGAGCGCGGCGGGGGTGGACAGGGACAGCAGAGCGGCGTCGGACACGGGAGCTCCCTCCGGTGGCGGTGCGGTGTCCGCAGTCTTCTCCCCGGCACGGTGCCGGGGCAGGGCCCGGACCCGGGATCACTCCGATGGCAGAGCGAGGGCCAGCGCGAGCAGGGCGAGCCCGGCCGCCGGGGCGAGCGCGAAGGCGGCGGAAGCGCCCAGTGCGTCGGCGAGGTGCCCGGCGGCGAACGCCGCCACCGCGGAACCGGCCGCACTGGCGGAGTTGTTCCAGGTGAACGCCTGCGTCCGGACGGCCGGGTCGACGGCGGTCTCGGTGAGCACATTGAGCAGCACCAGCGTCGGCGGGATCGCCGCCTCGGTCACCACGACGGCGGCGCCGAGCCAGAGTGCGGACGGCGCCAGGGGGAGCAGGAACGCCGTGCCCGCCAGGTAAGCGGCGGCGGCGACCAGCTGGAGACGTGCCGGGACGCGGTGCCGGCGCAGGCCGTAGCACCAGCCGGAAACCAGCCCGCCGATGCTCGCGGCGGCGACGATCGGGGTGGCCGCGCCGGGCACGCCGTGGTCCGTGGCGAACGCGCTCACCGACACGCCCACGGTCCCGAAGTACAACCCGACGGCCAGGTTCAGCAGCGCGAGGCGGACGAACCGCGGCCGGAAGAGGGGACGTCCCGGTCGGGACGGCGGTGGCGCGGTCCGGCGCTGGGCGGCCAGGGCGGCACCGCCGCCGACGACGAGGGCCGCGGCGAGGGTGCTGGCCACGGCCGCGAACCCGGCCGCCCCGAGCGCCGTGACCAGCACCGGTCCGAGGAGGAACGCGGTGGCGTTGGCGAGCGACTCCAGCGAAAAGGCGGCCGGCAGGGCGTCGGTCTCCCGGAGCAGGTGTGCCCAGCGGGCCGCGGAGAGGGCACCGAGCTGGGGGACGGCCGCGCCGGCGCACGCGGCGAAGGCGATCGCCGCCGGGGACGGCGCGGTGAGGACACCGGCGACGGCGACGCCGTGGACGGCCACGGAGAACAGCAGGACACGGGGCTGGCCGAACCGGTCGACCAGGCGGGCGACCTGCGGGCCGAGCCCCGCTTCGGCGAGGGCGAACCCGGCCGTGGCGAGACCTGCGGTGCCGTAGGAGCCGGTGCGGGCGTGGAGCAGCCAGAGCAGGCCGAGGCCGGTCATGGCGATGCCGACGCGTCCCGCGGCGGCGGTGAAGAAGAAGACGGCGGCGCCGGGACGGCGCAGCACCGGACGATATCCGGACGGCATGGGGGAGTCCTCGTGGCCGCCGGGAACCCGGGCGGCGGGACGCGGCCCGGCCGAGGCGGGTCCGGACGACTGGGGACACCATGGCCGACGGATCGGCGTCCGGGCAAGTGTTTTGAAGAGCCTTGCCCTCAGCGCCGCCTGATTCCGGCGACGAGCTTCTCCCAGTTCCGGTACGCGATGAGCTCCCGGTCGGCGTCGCCGAGGGGCGCATCGTCCACAAAGGACCGTGCTGACCCGGCCCGCTCCCGGTTGAACGGGTGGTCGGAGGCGTACATGATCCGGTCCGCCCCCACCGTTTCCACGCTCCACCGCAGGTACTTGTGGCTGGAGATCCCGCCGGGCGTGACGAAGACGTTGGTGCGGAAGTACTCCGCGATCGGGCGCCGGAGGGGGACGAGTGTGTCCATGGCGGCGACGCGGTCGAGGTAGAACAGCACGACTTCGCCCCAGTGCCCGAGGATGACCTGCAGGCCGGGGAACCGGTCGAAGACACCGGCGACGATCATCCGGAGGATCGTCAGGCCGGCGTCGTAGTGCCAGCCGAACGCGCCGGTGGCCAGCATGCTGTCCACCGGCTCGCCGAACCCGCGGTAGTAGGCCTCGTCGACGGCCGGGACGGGCGCGCGGGGGTGCAGGTAGACCGGGGCGCGCAGGTCCTCGGCGGCTTCGTAGATGTCCCAGAACCCGGCCGCGTCCAGGGCTCGGCCGCCGGAGTGGGCGTTGACCAGCGTCCCGGCGAACCCGAGTTCGGTGACCGCGCGCCGCAGCTCGTCGGCCGCGGCGGCCGGTGCGGGGGTCGCCAGTGTCGCGAAGCCCTGCAGACGGCCGGGATGGCGCCGGACCGCGTCCGCGAGCCCGTCGTTCACGGCCACCTGCAGCGCGACGGCCTCGGCGGCGGGCAGGTTCTGCAGGCCGGGTGTCGTCAGTGACAGCACCGCGGTGTCGATGCCAGCGTCGTCCATGGCCGCGATCCGCCCCTCGCCGACGTCGAGCAGCGCCGGCAGCACGTCCCCGGCGAACGCCCGCTTCATCATCGGCTCGGCCAGCCGCGGATCGTGCCGCTGCCAGGCCTCGGCGACTTCGGCGGTGAGGAAGTGCTCCTCCAGTGCGTACAGCCGCATCGCGGGTGGCCTCCGATCCACGGGACTTGAATCTTCAAGTTAGCCCGCCTGGCTTGAAGATTCAAGTGTGGCCGGTTGCCGGTGCTAGAGCTTGAGGCGCTCACCCAGGCCGCGGACGTGGTCCGCCCCGCCGCAGCCGAGGTCCAGCTGGCGGCGGCGTTCGGCCACGAACGCCCGGCCCAGCCCCGTCCGGTCCGAAGTGGACATACCCCGCCGCAGGTCGTTCAGCAGCCCGCGTTCTTCCCCGCGGACGTGGGCGTCCACCACGTTCTCCAGCCGCAGCAACGCCTTGTCGAAGTCGTCGCCGTCCAGGACCGCCAGCAGCTCCTCGGCGAAGGGGGAGCCCGGCGACGACGGCTGGACGATCCGTTCGGTCGCCGTCGCGTGGGCGACCAGCAGGGCCGACAGCTCCGCCACCAGCGCCGGGCGGTCGGCTTCGCTGTTGCGCAGGTCGCGCAGCAGCTGCTCGAAGCGGCGGTGGTCGCCCAGCAGCACCTCGACCACGTCCGAACCGGGCGCCGCCGCGGCCGGGGCCGGGCGCATCCACCCGAACGTCAGCTCCACCGCCTGGCGCCAGTGCGCGTACTCGGTGTTGCGGCGGGCCGGGTCCATCGCCGGCAGCCACTGGCCCGCCCGGTGCCAGTTGCGGCGCAGGCCCTCCAGGTCCGGCCAGTACCCGACCGACAGCCCCGCCGCGTAGGCCGCGCCGAGCGACACCGTCTCCGCCACCATCGGGCGCACCACCGGCACGTCGAGGACGTCGGCGATGAACTGCATCAGCAGGTTGTCGGCGGTCATCCCGCCGTCGACCTTCAGTGTCGACAGCGCCAGCCCGGAGTCGGCGTTCATCGCGTCGACCACCTCACGGGTCTGCCAGCCGGTCGCCTCCAGCACCGCCCGCGCCAGGTGGCCCTTCGTGATGTACGACGTCAGCCCGGCGATCACCCCGCGGGCCTCGCTGTGCCAGTGCGGCGCGAACAGGCCGGAGAACGCGGGCACGATGTAGCAGCCGCCGTTGTCCTCGACGGTGCGCGCCAGGGTCTCGATCTCGGGGGCGCTGCCGATCAGCTCCAGGCCGTCGCGGAACCACTGCACCAGCGACCCGGTGACGGCGATCGACCCTTCGAGCGCGTATACCGCGGGCTCGTCGCCGATCTTGAACCCGACCGTGGTGAGCATGCCGTGGGTGGAGAGCACCGGCGTCGGGCCGGTGTTGAGCAGCAGGAAGCTGCCGGTGCCGTAAGTGCACTTCGCCTCTCCGGGCGCGAAGCAGGTCTGGCCGAACAGCGCGGCCTGCTGGTCACCCAGCGCCGCGGCGATCCGGATGCCCGGCACCACGCGCGACGTCGTCCCGTAGACCTCCGTCGACGACCGGATCTCCGGCAGCATCGCCCGCGGGACGTCGAAGAACGCCAGGAGCTCGTCGTCCCAGTTGAGCGTGCGCAGGTTCATCAGCATGGTGCGCGAGGCGTTGGTGACGTCGGTGACGTGCACCCCGCCCTCGGCGCCGCCGGTGAGGTTCCAGATCAGCCAGCTCTCGATGGTGCCGAACAGGACGTCGCCGCGTTCGGCGCGTTCGCGCAGCCCGGGCGTGCGTTCGAGCAGCCAGCGGATGCGCGGCGCGGAGAAGTAGGTGGCCAGCGGCAGGCCGCACAGCTGCCGCACCCGGCCGGCGCCGGGTTCGCGGGCGAGCTGTTCGAGCATGGCGTCGGTGCGGGTGTCCTGCCAGACGATCGCCCGCCCGACCGGGTTGCCGGTGCGCCGGTCCCACAGGACGGTGGTCTCCCGCTGGTTGGCGATCCCGAGCCCGACCACCTGGTCCGCGGTCGCGCCGGCGTCGGCCAGCGCCTGGGGGACGATCCGGGACAGGTTCCGCCAGATCTCGGTCGCGTCGTGCTCGACCCAGCCCGGCCGCGGGAAGTGCTGCTGGTGCTCGCGCTGGACGACCGAAACGAGCCGGCCGCGCGCGTCGAACAGGATGCACCGGGTGGAGGTGGTGCCCTGGTCGATGGACATCACGTACCGCTGGACCATGGTCCTCCCATCACCATCGGGACGCGCCGAGGTCGCGGGACACCGCGCGGGCCGCGTCGCGGACCTGGGTCAGCAGTTTCGGGCTCGGGGCGCCGTCGGGCTCGCAGATCCGCTCCGCCGCGCCCGACACGCCGATCGCGCCCACCACGATGCCGCCGTGGCCGCGGATCGGGGCCGCGATCCCGGCCTCGCCGGCGATCATCTCGCCGTTCTCGGCCGCCCAGCCCGCCTCTCGTACCTTCGCACACGCGCGCTTGATCGCGGTCTGGGTGGTCAGGGTGCGGCGCGTGTACGGCTCCGGGGTCGCCTTCAGCGTCGTGTCGTAGGCCAGCAGGACCTTGCCCAGCGCGGTCGCGTGCAGCGGCAGCAGGGTGCCGACGTCGAGGGTCTGCAGGCTGTCGTCGGGGCGGAACACGTGGTGCACGACCAGCACCCGGCCTTCCAGGGGCGCGCCGATCCGGACCGCCTCGCCGCTGCGGGCGGCCAGCGCGTCCGCCCAGTTGATCGCCCGGGACCGCAGCTCGTTGACGTCGAGGTAGCTCGTGCCCAGGTGCAGCAGGGCCGCCCCGAGCTGGTACTTGCCCGTGTCGCGGTCCTGCTCGACGAACCCGACGCCCTGCAGCGTGCGCAGGATCCCGTGCGCGGTGCCCTTCGCCAGTTCGAGCGACTCGGCGATCTCGCCGACGCCCAGGCGCCCCGAACCGCGCGCCAGGAGCCGCAGGATCGCGGCGGCGCGCTCGATGGACTGGATCGGACCCGGCACGCCGCGACCCTAACCCGACCGGCCCCGATTCGACAATGTCGAACATCCACTCGGGGCGTTCGACAATGCCGACCGGTGTCCGTTGACCGGCCTGACACGCGAACTTAACTTTCATCCACCAATAGGGGGACAAGGTCCTTTGTGGAGGAAAGCAATGGTGCGAAACCTCAAGGCCCACGGACTCGCCGGCGAGATGGCCGCCGAGTTCGTGGGGACGATGATCCTCATCCTGTTCGGGTGCGGAGTGGTGGCGCAGGTCGTCGCCGCGGGCATCGGGGACCACGACAGCATCGCCTGGGCCTGGGGCCTCGGCGTCACCCTGGGTGTCTACGTCGCTTCGCGGGTGAGCGGCGCGCACCTGAACCCGGCCGTGACCATCGCCCTCGCGGTGTTCAAGGGCTTCGAGTGGCGCAAGGTCGCCCCCTACGCACTGGCCCAGACCGCCGGCGCGTTCCTCGCCGCGCTGCTGGTGCGCTGGAACTACACCGAGGTGCTCAACGCCAAGGACCCGGGCCTGACGATCAAGACCCAGGGCGTGTTCTCCACCCTGCCGGGTAACGGCACGCTGCCCGTGGGTGACTGGGGCGCCTTCCGCGACCAGATCATCGGCACCGCGATCCTGCTGATCGTCCTGTTCGCCATCACCGACCTCCGCAACACCTCGCCCGGTGCCAACCTGGCCCCGGTCGTCGTCGGCTTCCTCGTCGTCGCCATCGGCATGGCCTGGGGCACGAACGCCGGCTACGCGATCAACCCCGCCCGCGACTTCGGCCCGCGCCTGGCCTCCTGGCTGACCGGCTACGACACGGCGTTCACCGACCAGTACGGCTTCCCCTACTGGTGGATCCCGATCGTGGCCCCGGTACTCGGCGCGCTGATCGGCGGCGCGATCTACAAGTACCTGATCGAGCGGTTCCTGCCCACGGGCGACCCGCTGGACGCCATGCCCGCCAAGGACCTCGAGCCCGCCAACTGAGTAGGAGCACGACCATGCCGGACTTCGTCGGTGCCGTCGACCAGGGCACGACCAGCACCCGCTTCATGATCTTCGACCACGGCGGCAACGAGATCGCCCGCCACCAGCTCGAGCACGAGCAGATCCTGCCCAAGCCGGGCTGGGTCGAGCACGACGCCACCGAGATCTGGGAACGCACCCGCTCGGTCATCGCGACCGCGCTCAACAAGGCCAACCTGACCTTCCGGGACCTCGCCGCGCTCGGCATCACCAACCAGCGCGAGACCACCGTGGTCTGGAACCGCCGCACCGGCCGCCCGTACGGCCACGCGATCGTCTGGCAGGACACCCGCACCGACCGGATCGCCTCCGCGCTGGAGCGCGAGGGCAAGGGCGACGTCATCCGCCGCAAGGCCGGCCTGCCGCCCGCCACCTACTTCTCCGGCGGCAAGCTGCAGTGGATCCTCGAGAACGTCCCCGGGGTGCGGGAGGACGCCGAAAAGGGTGACGCCCTGTTCGGCACCACCGACACCTGGCTCATCTGGAACCTCACCGGCGGCCCGGACGGCGGCGTGCACGTCACCGACCCGACCAACGCCTCCCGCACCATGCTGATGGACCTCGAAACCCTCGACTGGGACGACGAGCTGCTCTCGTTCTTCGACGTCCCGCGGCAGATGCTGCCGGCGATCCGGCCGTCGTCGAACCCGGGCTTCGGCACCACCCGCACCGACGGCCCGCTCGGCGGCGAGGTCGCCATCACCGGCGTCCTCGGCGACCAGCAGGCCGCCACCGTCGGCCAGGTCTGCTTCCGGCCCGGCGAGGCCAAGAACACGTACGGCACCGGCAACTTCCTGCTGCTCAACACCGGCCAGGAACTGGTCCGCTCGAAGCATGGCCTGCTCACGACGCTGTGCTACCAGTTCGGCGACGACAAGCCGGTCTACGCGCTGGAAGGCTCGATCGCCGTCACCGGCTCGGCCGTCCAGTGGCTGCGCGACCAGCTGGGCATCATCAGCGGCGCGGCCCAGAGCGAGAGCCTGGCCCGCCAGGTCGAGGACAACGGCGGCGTCTACTTCGTCCCGGCGTTCTCCGGCCTGTTCGCCCCGTACTGGCGCTCGGACGCCCGCGGCGCGATCGTCGGCCTCACCCGCGCGACGACGAACGCCCACATCGCGCGGGCCACCCTCGAAGCGATCTGCTACCAGACCCGCGACGTCGTCGAGGCCATGCAGAACGACTCCGGCGTGACCCTCGACGTGCTGCGGGTGGACGGTGGTGTCACCGCCAACGAGCTGTGCATGCAGCTGCAGGCGGACATCCTCGGCGTGCCGGTGTCGAAGCCGGTGGTCGCCGAGACCACCGCGCTCGGCGCGGCGTACGCGGCCGGGCTGGCCGTCGGCTTCTGGAAGTCGACCGACGAGCTCGAGCAGAACTGGAACGAGGACAAGCGCTGGACGCCGACGTGGAGCGACGAGCAGCGCGCGGAGGGCTACGCGGGCTGGCAGAAGGCCGTCGGCCGCACGCTCGACTGGGTCGACGTGCAGTGAACACGAGGAGGAACACCGTGACCCCGCTTTCCCCGCAGTACCGGGCGGACACCCTGCGGAATCTGGTCGATGAAGAGGTCGACGTGCTCGTCGTCGGCGGGGGCGTGACCGGGGCGGGCGTCGCGCTCGACGCCGCGTCCCGGGGGCTGTCGACCGCGCTGGTCGAGGCCCGCGACTTCGCCGCCGGCACGTCCAGCCGGTCGTCCAAGCTGATCCACGGCGGCCTGCGCTACCTGGAGCAGCTGGACTTCAAGCTGGTGCGCGAAGCGCTCAAGGAACGCGGGCTGCTGCTGCAGAAGCTGGCCCCGCACCTGGTGCGGCCGGTCAGGTTCCTGGTCCCGCTGCAGCACCGGGTGTGGGAGCGCGGGTACATCGGCGCCGGCGTCACGCTGTACGACACCCTCGGCGGCGCCCGCGCGCTGCCTCGGCACCGGCACCTGTCCAAGCGTGGCGCCGCCAAGGTGGCCCCGGGCCTGGCCGACGACGCGCTGATCGGGGCGATCCAGTACTACGACGCCCAGGTCGACGACGCCCGCCACACGATGACGATCGCGCGGACGGCCGCCGAGCAGGGCGCTTCGGTCCTGACCCGGACTCGCGTCACTTCGCTGCTTCGCGAGGGCGAGCGGGTCGTCGGGGCGAAGGTCGTGGACCGCGAGAGCGGGGTCGAGTTCGAGATCCGCGCTCGCACGGTCGTGGCGGCCACGGGTGTCTGGAGCGACGACATGGCGGAGGCGGCCGGCATCCCCGCGCCGTTCACCGTCCGGGCGTCGAAGGGCATCCACCTGGTGGTGCCGCGGGAGAAGATCGACCTCGACACCGGGCTGATCCTGCGCACCGAGAAGAGCGTGCTGTTCGTCATCCCGTGGGGACGGCACTGGATCGTCGGCACCACCGACACCGAGTGGGACCTCGACCGCGAGCACCCGGCGGCCAGCCGCGCGGACGTCGACTACGTGCTCGACCACCTCAACGCCGTCCTGCGCACCCCCGTGACGCACGACGACATCGAGGGCGTCTACGCCGGTCTCCGCCCGCTGCTGGCGGCCAAGGCGACCGCGACGACGAAGCTGTCGCGGGAGCACGCGGTGGCCCGCCCGGTGCCGGGCCTGGTGATCGTGGCCGGCGGCAAGTACACGACGTACCGGGTGATGGCCGCGGACGCGGTCGACGCGGCGGTCGAGGAGGTCGGCCGCCCGGCCCCGCCGTCGTGGACCGACCGGCTCCCGATCGCCGGCGCCGAGGGCTACCACGAGCTGTGGGAGGACCGGTACTCCGTCGCCTCGCGGACCGGCCTGTCGCTGACGCGGGTGGAGCACCTCCTGCAGCGGTACGGCACGCGGATCTGGAACCTCGTCGAGCTGATGGAGGAGGATCCTTCGCTGGCTTCGCCGATCACGGAGACCTCGGAGTACCTCCGCGTGGAGGCCGTTTACGCGGTCTCCCACGAAGGTGCGCTGCACCTGGAGGACGTCCTGACCCGGCGGACGCGCATCTCGATCGAGGAGCGCGACCGTGGTATCGCGGCGGCGCCCGTCGTCGCGGAGCTGATGGCCCCGCTGCTCGGCTGGGACGTCCCGAAGCGTGAGCGCGAGGTGGCGAACTACCTCGCGCGCGTCGAGGCGGAGCGCTCGGCCCAGGAAGCCCCGGACGACGCGGCGGCGAACGCCACCCGCCTCGCGGCTCCGGCGCTGCTGCCGAGCTGAACGGTCACCGCCGTCGCGCGTGGACACCCCGGAACCACCTGACGGGGAGGAGCAGGGGATGTTCAGAGGTGTTCTCGCGACGGCGGCGGTGGCGCTGGTGCTCACCGCCGTTCCGGCGAGCGCGGACCAGCCGGGCGGCCTCGGCACGTTGCCCGGGGATTGACCAGCGGTGGGACGTGGCCGGCCGGATCACCGAGCTGGCGCCGCAGCCGGGCTACGCGTCGGTTCAGCCCGCCGCGCTCACCGAGGACGGGGTGGCGGTCGGGGACTCGATGGCCGCCAACGGCTGGGCCGGGCGGGCCACGCTCTGGGGCGCGTCCGGGACACCGGTCGACCTGCCGCCGGTGCCCGGCTTCCCGTGCTACGCGTATTCCAGCGTCGCCGCGATCAACGCCCACGGCATCGCCGTCGGATACTCCTACGGCGCTCCGGGCACGGTCACGGCCCTCGGCTTCGGCCGGCCGTCCGCGGTCAACGATGCGGGCGCGGTGATCGGCGGGGCGAAGTACTGGGACCCGGCGGGGAACGTCGTCCCGCTGGAAGGTGGCGGCACCGCCACCGACCTCGACGACGCGGGCACGGCCGTCGGTTCGAGCGGCTTCCACGCCGCGAAGTGGGATGCGGCGGGACACCTCACGGTGCTCGACATCACCTGGATGTTCAGTTCGGCGGCCGAAATCGGCGCGGACGGAACGATCTACGGCGAAGTGGTGGGGGAGGACGGCAAGAGCCGACCCGCCCGCTGGGACCCGGCCGGGCGGCTCACTGTGTTCCCGGCCGCCGGTGACGCCCGGACCTGGTTCACCACCGCCAACGACAGCGGCAGCGCGCTCGTGGAAACCAGCCCGGGCGGGTTCGTCGTCTGGGGTCCCGGTGGCCGGGTCACTCCGCTGCCGTTGCCCGCCGAGGGCGCTTATTGCCGTGCCACGGACCTCAACGACCGGGGCGCGGTCACGGGCGAATGCCCGGTTCCGGAGCAGAACTCGCACGCCGTGCGGTGGGACCTGCCCGTCATCGGGAACTGGTGAGCACGTCCAGCTCGGCGAGCACGTAACGGGCGTTGGCCGAGATGACCGGGTTGGTGTGCCGGTAGTACGGCAGCTGGATCACGGCCATCGCCAGCGCCCGCCCGCGGCCGCGGGCCCAGGTGGCGTCGTCGGCGGCCACCGCCTCGCGGAAGGCGCCCCGGGTGTCCGCGGTCAGCAGGTTCCACGCCGGGATCAGGTCGATCGCCGGGTCGCCGACACCCGCGGTCGCCCAGTCGAGCACCCCGCTCAGCCGGCCGTCGCGCAGCAGGAGGTTGCTCGGCATCAGATCGCCGTGCAGCCAGCACGGCGGCGCGGTCCACGGTGGAGCGTCGAGCGCTTCGGCCCACACCGCGAGCGCGGCCTCCGGGTCGAAGGGCTCGTCGGTGCGGCTCAGCTCGTCGATCGCCTCGCGGGCGGCCGAATCCACTGTGGACAACGGCCGGCCACGGCGGGCCGGGGGACCCGCTGCCCGGTTCGCCCGGAGCGCGAGGACGAACTCCGCCAGGCCGGCCGCGGAGCGGCCTTCGATTGCCGGTGCGCCGTCGAGCCAGCCGTGCACCGCCCACGGCCACGGATATCCCTCGGCCGGTTCGCCCACGGCGACGACAGCGGGGACCGCCACCGGCAGTCCGCCCAGAGCACCGAGAACCTGGCGTTCCTTTGCGATGTCCGCGGCGCCGCCCTCGGTCAGCGGCAGCCGGACCGTCCAGCGGTCGCCGAGGCGGAAGACCGCGTTGACCGTTCCGCCCGAGGCCAGCCGGGTGACCGGCAGGCCGGTCCCGGCGGGGAACTGCCCGCGCACCAGCCGCCGGACCAGCGTCGTGTCGACGGCGTGCTCGTCGGCGTGCATCCGGCCCATGTGATCACCGAACCACGCACGTCAACGGGGTTTCCGTGACCACCGGCACCCCGGATTGCACGACGATGCATGGCCGTGCATAATCATTCGCATGTCCAAGGTGCTCACTTCCCTGCCCGTCGGCGAGCGTGTCGGTATCGCCTTCTCCGGTGGCCTCGACACTTCCGTAGCGGTCGCGTGGATGCGCGACAAGGGCGCGGTGCCCTGCACCTACACCGCCGACATCGGCCAGTACGACGAGCCCGACATCGAGTCGGTCCCCGGGCGGGCCGGCCAGTACGGTGCCGAGATCGCGCGGCTCGTCGACTGCAAGGAAGCCCTCGTCGAAGAGGGGCTCGCGGCGCTGACCTGCGGCGCCTTCCACATCCGCTCCGGCGGCCGCAGCTACTTCAACACCACGCCGCTCGGCCGCGCGGTCACCGGCACCCTGCTGGTGCGCGCCATGCTCGAGGACGACGTCCAGATCTGGGGCGACGGCTCCACCTACAAGGGCAACGACATCGAGCGGTTCTACCGCTACGGCCTGCTGGCCAACCCCTCCCTGCGCGTCTACAAGCCGTGGCTCGACGCGGACTTCGTCACCGAGCTCGGCGGCCGCAAGGAGATGTCCGAGTGGCTGCTGGCGCACGACCTCCCGTACCGCGACAGCACCGAGAAGGCCTACTCGACCGACGCCAACATCTGGGGCGCCACGCACGAGGCGAAGTCCCTGGAGCACCTGGACACCGGCATCGAGATCGTCAAGCCGATCATGGGCGTGGCCTTCTGGGACCCCGAGGTCGAGATCCCCGCCGAGGACGTCACCATCGGCTTCGAGCAGGGCCGTCCGGTGACCATCAACGGCAAGGAGTTCGCCTCCGCCGTCGACCTGGTCCTGGAAGCCAACGCCATCGGCGGCCGGCACGGGCTCGGCATGTCCGACCAGATCGAGAACCGGATCATCGAGGCCAAGAGCCGTGGCATCTACGAGGCCCCTGGCATGGCGCTGCTGCACGCGGCCTACGAGCGGCTCGTCAACGCCATCCACAACGAGGACACCCTCGCCAGCTACCACAACGAGGGCCGCCGCCTCGGCCGGCTGATGTACGAGGGCCGCTGGCTGGACCCGCAGGCGATGATGCTCCGCGAGTCGCTGCAGCGCTGGGTCGGCACCGCGATCACCGGCGAGGTCACGCTGCGGCTGCGGCGCGGCGAGGACTACTCGATCCTCGACACGAACGGCCCGGCGTTCAGCTACCACCCGGACAAGCTGTCGATGGAGCGCACCGAGGACTCGGCGTTCGGCCCGGTCGACCGGATCGGCCAGCTGACCATGCGCAACCTCGACATCGCGGACTCGCGGGCGAAGCTGGAGCAGTACGCGAGCCTCGGCATGGTCGGCGGCTCGAACCCGAAGCTGATCGGCGCCGCCCAGGCCGCGTCGACCGGGCTCATCGGCGCGATGCCCGAAGGCGGCGCGGAGGCGATCGCCTCCCGCGGCAAGACCGACGACGTCGAGCTGCTCGACAGCGCCGCGATGGAGTTCGGCACGGACTGATCCGCGCACGACCCGAAGGCCACCGCGCACGGCTGCGTGGTGGCCTTCGGTGCGTTCAGGGGACGAGCACGACCTTGCCGGTCACCGTGCCGGATTCGGCCAGCGCCAGTGCTTTCGCGGCTTCGGCCAGGGGAATCCGGGCGGCCACCTGCGCCTCGAGCTCGCCCTTCGCCGCCAGGTCGAAGACGGCCGTCAGGTCTTCGGCCAGGCGCGCGCGGAACCGGGCGAGGTTCCGCTTGCCGCCCCAGACGTTGTAGAAGTGCGCTCGGCGGCGGTTGGGCAGGGCGGTCCACCACAGCAGGCGGGCGAGCAGCTTCAGCACCGGCAGCCGCGAGTTGCCCGGCTCGTCCTTCGTGGCCGCACTGCCGTACGCGACCAGCGCGCCGCCGGGGGCGAGCAGCCGGAACGAGTCGACGATGCCGGGGCCGCCGACGTGGTCGAAGACGGCGTCGACGCCGTTCGGGGCCAGCTTGCGCACCTCGGCGAGCACGTCGCCGCGGTAGTCGACGGCCGTGGCGCCGAGCGCGGTCACGACACCGAGGTTGCGCGCCGACGCCGTGCCGATCACCTCGATCCCGGCCGCGCGGGCCAGCTGCACCAACGTGGTGCCGACGCCGCCGCTCGCGCCGTGCACCAGTATCGTGCCGCCGGCCTCGACCTTCGCCCAGCGGTGCAGCATCTGGTACGCCGTGATGCCGTTGACCACGAAGGTTTCCGCCTCGGCGGCGTCGAGGCCGTCGGGCACGGGCACCAGGTCGGCGGCGGGGACGGTGAGGTGGCTGCGCCAGCCGCCGATCTTGGTCATGGCGGCCACCCGGCGGCCGACCAGGGCGGGGTCGGCGGCTTCGAGCACCGTGCCGACGACGTCGTAGCCGGGGACGAACGGGAACGGCGGCTGGTCGTAGTACTTCCCGCGGCGCATCTGCTGCTCGGCGAAGGAGACGCCGGTCGCTTCGACGCGGACGAGCGCTTCGCCCGCGCCGGGCTTCGGCAGCTCGCGGTGTTCGACGCGCAGGCCGTCCGGCTCGACGAGGCCGGGAAGGACGATTTCGGTGACGGTCATCGGAGGGTCCTTTCGGTGTGAGTGACTGGTCAATCACTCGACGGGCGAGAAAAAGGCCCCGGGGCGGGGCCGGCTGTTCAGTTCTTGCCGGGGTGGCGGATGCCGGCGGAGAGCACGGCGGCCCATTCGCCGGGGTGCTCGTCCAGGCCGAGGGTGGTGATCAGGTGGCAGAGCTGGCCGTAGGCGATGAACCGCTGCACCTCGTCGTCGGCCGCGCCGGAGCGGGACCGGGCGAACTCGGTCACCTTGGCCAGCCCACGGCGGACGGCTTCGGCGATCTCGGGGGTGTCGGCGGCCGACTGGGCGTGCACCTGCAGCATCAGCAGGTCCCGGTCGGCGATCAGCTCCGCGTAGGCGCCGCCCATCTCGTGCAGGAGCTTCCCGGGATCGGCGTCTTCGACGCGCGCGGCGCCGTTCGAGAGGGCGTGGACGACGAGTTCGTAGCACCGGTCGAGCGCGGCGACGAACAGGGAAACCTTGCCGGGGAACAGTTTGAAGACGTAGGCGGGCGAGATGTCGGCGCGGGCGGCCACCGCGCTGATCGGCGTGCTGTGGTAGCCGCCGCGGGCGAACTCGGCGATGGCCGCGTCGACGACGGCGTCCCGCCGGGCGTCGGAGGTGGAGAGCGTGGCACCGCGTTTCGTCATGTGAGTGACTGTACACTCACTCTCGTTCGCCGGTCAACACCGCCGTCAGAGTCGCCGGTCAGCATGAGCGGACGGCGGCCACCGCGTCGGCGACCCGGGACGTCAGATCCGGGTCGGTGAGCTCGGGGAGGAGCCGGTCGACCGGCGTGAGGCCGGCGAGCGCCCGCGCGCACGCGGCGTGGACGTCCGGGTGCGCCTGCGGGTCGCCGGTCCGCGGCCCGTCCTGCAGCAGGCCCGGCAGGGCGAGCAGGGGGGCGACCGGGTCGCCGGGTGTCACCAGCGCCGGTCCCCGGCCCGGGTCGTGGCCGCCCAGCGGGTCGATCACCACGTCGACGTCCCGCGCGAGCCCGGCCAGGGGGAACGCCGCGGCGTCGGCCGGGCGCCACAGCGTGAGGTCGGCGGTGCCCGCCGCGAGCAGCACGGGAAGCAGGAACGGCAGGCTGTCCGGTGCGACGACGAGCACCCGGGCGTCCGCCGGGGTCCGGCCGCGCCGGGAGAGGGCCACCGCGGTGGCGGCCGTGAGCGCGATCGCGAGGGTGTCCTCTTCGGTGAGCACGGTCAGCTCCACGGCCAGGGCGAGCTGCGCGGTCCGGAGCGCGGCGCGGTCGGCGCCGGTGAGGAAGACCGCTTCTGCGTGTCGGTTCCGGACGGCGGTGAGCAGGTCGTCGCCGGGAATCGTGCGAGCCACGGCGTGAAGCGGGGTGAGGTCGGTGAGCAGTCGCGCTGCTTCGTGAGCCTGGTCGCCGGCCACCGTGAGGACGAGCTCACCCACGCGGCATCCCCTTTCCGGCGCGGCCGCCGTGTAACCTGTTGAGCAATTGCGAATGTTAGCAACTTCTTCGGACGGCAGGAGGCAGCCGGTCGTGAACGAGTTCGAACGGAACCTCCGGCGTCGGGTGGGCGTCGTCCACCGTGAGCTCGCCGCCGCGCGGGAGCACGGCGAGGACTACGACTCCGAGCTGCACGCCGCCCGGCTCGAAGAGCTCTTCGACCTGGCTCGCCGGCACGGCATCGACCTCGCGTCCCCGGACGGGCCGGAGATCCCGGACCCGCGGCCGGAGCCGTCCTGACCGGCGCGGGGGAGTGCGCCGCGCGGCCCGAGGGGTGGCACGGCAGGATCGACCGCATGCGCGACATCGGCGGGACGCCGACCGGACGGCGGGGTGGCTCGTGAGCAGGCCGCTGTACCAGGTCAAGGCCGAGTTCTTCAAGACGCTCGGGCACCCGGCGCGGATCCGGATCCTCGAGCTGCTCAGCGAGCGCGAGCACGCGGTGTCGGAACTGCTGACCGACGTCGGGATCGAGCCGGCGAACATGTCGCAGCACCTCGCCGTGCTGCGCCGGGCCGGGCTGGTCGTCACCCGCAAGGAGGGCTCCGCCGTCCACTACTCGCTGACCAGCGCGGACGTCGCGGAGCTGCTCGCGGTGGCCCGGAAGATCCTGACCGAGGTGCTCAGCGGCCAGGTCGAGCTGCTCGGCGACCTCAGGACGCCGTCGGTCGCCGCGCGCCGGCCGGAGGCGTGACGGCAAACGAGTGACGTTCGCCGTCCCCGTTTTCCGGTGTCCGCGAATTCCCCACGAGCAACGTCGCCGTCCGGTTACAGTCCGGCTGCGAGGTTCCGCCTGGGGGCGGTCGTCGGGAACGGGAGCGCGCGATGGGGTCTGAAGTGCGGTTTCACCTGCTCGGACCGCTGACGGTGACGGTCGGCGGGCGGGCGCTGGCCCTCGGCGGGGCCAAGCAGCGGGCCCTGCTCGCGCACCTGCTGCTCAACGCGAACCGGACGGTCTCGCCCGGGCAGCTGGTCGACACGCTCTGGCCGCGCGAACCCCCGACGTCGGCCACCGCCAACCTGCAGACCTACGTGTGGCGGCTGCGCCGGCTGCTGCCCGGCACCGCCGTCCTGCGCACCCACGACCCGGGCTACTCGCTGGCGGTCGACCCGGCCGACGTCGACGCCCACCGGTTCGCCCGGCTCGTCGCGGACGCCGCCCGCGCGGCCGAGGGCGGCGCACCCGAGACGGCGCTGGCGCTGCTGGCCGAGGCCGAAGCCCTGTGGCGCGGCGATCCCTTGGAGGACCTGCCGACCGCGCCCGCGTGGGACGCCGAGCTCGGCCGGCTGGTGGAGAACCGGCTGGCCGCCGTCGAAGAGCGGCTCGCGCTGCAGGTCCGGCTGGGCCGGCACGATCCGGCGATCGCCGAGCTCACCGTGCTGCTGGCCGAGCACCCGTACCGCGAGCGGCTCTGGCAGCAGTACCTGCTCGCGCTGACCGGCGCGGGCCGCCGGGCCGAGGCGTTGCAGGCGTACGCGACCGCGCGCGAACGGCTCGTCACCGAACTCGGCGTCGAACCCGGGCCGGAGCTGCGGGCGCTGCAGGCGGCGATCCTGACCGGCGAGCCGCTGCCCGGGCCCGCCTCGCCGGCCCCGGTCCGGCAGCTGCCCGCGGATCTCCCCGACTTCACCGGCCGCGAGGAGTACGTCCGGGACCTGTCCGCCGCCCTCGGGGCGGGGCCGGCGCCGGTCGTGCTGACCGGCGCGCCCGGCACCGGGAAATCGGCGCTGGCGATGCACGTCGCCCACGGCCTCGCACCCCGGTTCCCGGACGGCCAGCTCTACGTCGACCTCGCCGGCACGGGCGCCCCGCGCGACCCGGCCGAGGTGCTCGCCGACTTCCTGCACGCGCTGGGCGTCACCGGGAACACCGTGCCGTCCGGGCTCGGCCAGCGGGCGGCGGTGTTTCGCTCGCGCCTGGCCGGGCGCCGGGTGCTGCTGGTGCTCGACGACGCGGCGACCGCCGCGCAAGTCCGCCCGCTGCTGCCCGCGGACGCCGGCTGCGCCGTGCTGGTCACCACCCGCGGGCGGCTGCCGGAGCTGGCCGGCGCGAAACACGTCGAGCTGCCGGTGTTCGGCGAACGCGAGGCCACGCGGCTGCTGGCCGAACTGGCGGGGCCGGAGCGGGTGGCGGGCGAACCCGCGGAGGCGGCGGCGATCGTGCGGTGCTGCGGGTACCTGCCGCTGGCGATCCGCATCGCCGGCGCGCGGCTGGCCGGGCGGCAGGCGTGGAGCCTGCGCACGCTGCACGACCGGCTGGCCGACGAGTCGAGCAGGCTGAGCGAGCTGCGCGTCGGCGATCTGGGCGTCCGGCCGAGCTTCGAGCTGAGCCTGCGCCAGCTGCCCCCGGCCGCGCGGACGGCGTTCGGCCGGTCGGCGGTGCTGGGCGCGCAGGACTTCCCGAGCTGGGTGGTCGACGCGCTGCTGGACCGCGCGGGCACGCACGACGTCCTCGACGTGCTCGTCGACGCCAACCTGGTGTCGCTGACCGGGCGGGACGCGAGCGGGCAGCCCCGGTACCGGCTGCACGACCTGTTGCGCTGCTACGCGAGCGAACTGCTGGCGGAGGAACCCGTTCCGGACGCGCCGCTCACCCGCGTGCTGTCGGTGCTCCTGGCACTGGCGAAGACGGCGGCGGCCGGCCTGCCACCGGCGTTCGGCGCGATGACCGGGCCGCCGGTGCCTTCGGGCGCGGTCCCGCACGGGCTGGTGACCGACCCGCTGGGCTGGTTCACCGCGGAGCGCAAGCTGCTGGCGGCGGCGGTCCAGCTGGCGGCGGACGCGGCCTGGCGGAGCTGTCCTGGCAGCTGACGGCGGCGGCAGTACCGTTCTACGACCTGCGCGGAGCGTACGACGACTGGCGCCGCAGCCACCTGACGGCACTGGCGGCCGCCGAAGCGGCGGGCGACCGCCGCGGGACGGCGGTGCTCCGCCGAGGTCTCGGCCAGGTCCGCCTGTACCACGACGAATACGCGGAGGCGTCCGCCGACATGCGGCGTTCGGCGGAGCTGTTCGCCGCGCTGGGTGACGTCCGCGGCGAGGCGCTGGCGGTGGCGGGCCTCGGCACGGTGGCCCGCCTCGGCGACCGTCCGCTGGAGGCACTGGGGTGTTATCGCCGGGCCCTCGCGGGCCTGGAGCGGGCGGACGACCTGACCGGCGTCGCCCAGCTGCGCAACTCGATCGGCTCGACGTACGCGGTGCTGGGGTCGTTCGGGGAGGCGGAAACGTGGCTGAGCCGGGCGCGCGAGCTGGCCAGGGAGATCGAGGACCCGCACCGGGAGGCGAAGGTCCTGACGGAGCTGGGCACGCTTCACCGCGACACGGGCCGGCTGCCGGAGTCGTTGACGTGCTTGAGATCGGCGTTGGGCATCCTGGAGGAGCTCGACGACGAGAGGTGCAGCGCGTACGCGTTGCTGGGCATCGGCCAGACGCTGCTGGAGGCGGGCGAGCCGGTCCAGGCGCGCGGGGTGTGCGACCGCGCGTTGAGGGTGTTCCGCGAGACGGGCAACCACCAGGGCGAGACGACGGGGCTGGCATTGCTGGAGCAGGCTCAACGCCGCCGAACCCCCGCACCGGCAACCCACCCCTGAGCCACGCCACACGCTCCGACCGCCCAGGCACGCCATCCGACCGGCTGGGTACGCGATCCGACCGGCCGGGTACGCGATCCGACCGGCCGGGTACGCGATCCGACCGCGCAGGTACGCGGACCGACTGCCCAGGTACGCGGACCGACTGCGCAGGCCGCCGGCCGACCGTCCAGGTACGCCGGCCGACCGGCCAGGTACGCCGGCCGACCGGCCGGGGCTCGCCCGCCTCCCGAGCGAGCCCCGGCGGTCTCGCGGCCCCGCCGGCCTCCGGTGTGCCTAAACCCGGAACTCGCGTGATCGAACCCGTAACCCGCGTGATTCCCGCCGGAACTCGCGTGATCAGAAGCGGAACTCGCGTGATCCGGGAGGCATCTCGCGTGATTAGCGAGGCATCTCGCGTGATTGGCGGGGCATCACTCGGGGCGGGAGGTCAGTTGCTGTTTCCCGGCTTCCAGCCGAGGTAATTCGCGAAGTAGCCCTGCCGGGCGTGGCCGATCGCGCCGTTGACGCTCGTTGCCCACACTCCGCCGCTGCCGTCCGCGATGCCGACGTGGCCGTACGCCGAGATGTTCCAGAACACGAACGCGCCGCGCGGCGGGGTGCCCGTCGTGTGGCGGGCGCCGTCGGAGGAGCGCCAGTGCTCGATCGCGCTCGCGTGGTGCGTGGTGCGGTCCCACGCCAAGCGGACCGCCCGCTCGCAGTAGCCCTGGTACGCCGTGCTGCCGTTGCGGCTGGAGAACCACGAAATCGCCTGGTCGGCGGTCCGCGCCGCGGCCAGGTCCGCGGCCGAGTCGGTGAGCACTGCGCCCGGGTCGGCGATGTCGGCGGCGGTGACCTCCGCGTACACCTCCGAAGAAGTCTCGGCGGCAGCGACGCTCGCGCCGCCGAAGAGCAGGGCGGCCGAAAGCGCGGCCGCCTGGCAGATCATGCGCATGGGTGTCTCCCTCGGTAGGCCGGGGCAGCCCCGGCGTCGACGGCGCAAACCCTGCGCACCGGCACTACACCGCTGCTACACCGGCGCTCTCGCGCGGGCGGGTGACAAAAATCCCGACGACGACGGCGAATGCGCGTGACAAATTCCCGGTAAACGAGAAAAGGGCATGGCCGGTTGGGAAGTTTTCCACCTAGTATCCGAACCGCCGTTCAATGACGAAAGGACAGGACAAATGAAGACCCGACGTCGTGGAATGGGTGTTGCCGCGCTGCTGGCCGGCGCGCTCGCCATTGTTTCCGCCGGACCGGCCGCGGCGGCCGAAAAGCAGCTCACCTACCGGGGCGGGTTCCCGCTCATCGGCGACCAGCAGGTCGCCGTGGTGGTCACCGCCGACATCCCGGCCACCGCCACCGCGGGCAGCACGGTCTCGGTGCCCTTCAGCCTCGACGTCGACGCCGGCCAGGCCGCCGGCGACGGCCTCCGCCTGGTCGGCGCCACCCAGCTCTCCGGCACCATCAAGTCCCAGGTCGACGTCGCGATCGGCGGCCAGTCCGTGGCCATCCCGGTCGAGCTGCCGATCCCGGAGACGCCGGTGCCCGCCGAAGGCACCCTCAAGTTCACCGCGCGCGGCCAGGTCGACTTCACCGTCCCGGCCGGCACCCCGGCCGGCGAGGCGACCAGCAGCGTCAACGCCGCCGCGAGCACGCACGTCGTCACCGACAGCGCCCTCGGCGAGTTCGACGTCGCCCTGACGCTCGACCCGCCGGACCAGGACGCCACCCTGGGCACGACGACGGTTTCCTGACCCGCAGCGCGCACGGGGGCCGCCGGAATCCGTCCGGCGGCCCCCGGCCCGTGCCGGAATCCGGCGGCCCGGAACTGCCGGTATCCGCCGGAACCGCTTTACCGCCAACGCAATCCTCCCTTGGTAGGTACCGGATCACCGGGGCGGGCGCGGAGTATTCCGAGCCACCACGTCGAATCGTCACCGGCTGGAGGCACACTTCGTGAAAACCACCTCACGAGTCCTCAGTGGACTCGCCGCGCTCTCGGTCGCGGTCGTCGCGCTGCAGGCCCCGGCCGCCGCGGCCGCGGCGCGGACCGATCTCGGGATCACCATGCAGGCCCAGCAGAAGGACCAGTGGTGCTGGGACGCCAGCGGCAACACGATCGCCGACTACTGGGGCTACTCCCTGACCCAGACCCGGTTCTGCCAGATCGCGCACAACGAATCCGGCAGCGACTGCGCCAACAACCAGGGCTACCTGTCCGACCAGCAGCGCGTGTTCCGCTACCTCGGCTTCACGAACGTCGGCACCTACAATTCCGGCGGCCAGACCCTTTCCTTCAGCAGCGTCAAAAGCCAGATCGACGCCGGGAAGCCGGTCGGCACCCGCATCGGCTGGCGTTCCGGCGGCGGGCACATGCACGTGCTCTACGGCTACGACAATTCCGGCGGTGCCACCCGCGTCGAATACGGCGACCCGTGGCCGAACAACAGCCGCTACAACTCGATGAACTACGACACCTACCGCTCGAACAGCCAGTTCCAGTGGACCCACACGCTGTACGGGATCGAGGGATGAGCATGCTGCGGAACGCCATGGGCGCGGCCGTGCTGGCCGGCGCCGCGATGCTCACCACGACCGGCGCCGCGAGCGCGGCCGGCGGCCCCGCGGGCGCCCCGACCGCCGCCGACACGGCCGCGATCGGCCAGGTCGCCGGCGGCGCGGACACGCTCGGCCGGCTCGCGAAGACGAAGTTCCCCGGCAGCCGGACGGCGGCCGCGGCGCAGCAGGCCGCCGACCCGCGCACGCAGGTCCCGGTCTACGAGCCGACGGCGGCGTTCGTCGCCGGCCGGTCGGACGTCCCCGCCGCCCTCGCCTACGTCGCGGTCCCGGCGCGGACCGGCGACGGCACCGCGGCCACCGTCTGGGCCGAGCGCCAGGGCCCCGCCTGGACCGTCGTCAACGTCGCTTCCGGCGACTACGAGCGGCAGTACGCCCAGGCCGCGGCCGGCGGCTACCTCCTGCACGAACCGCAGGTCAACGCCTGGTACGCGGTGCACGGAGACGCCGTGACCGTGCTGGACGGCTCGGTCACCGGCCTCGCCGCCGGCACGAAGCTGTCGCTGGCGGACTACCGCGCGGCGCTGCACGAGCGCTACGCGGACAAGCTGCCGGGCTCGGCCTACGACCGCGACGGCGCGGGCGGCGGTTACGGCGGCCGGGAACGCGCGGTGCCCGCCGCGGACCCGGGCTACGTCCCCGTGCTGCCGTTCGTGCTCGGCGGCGTCCTCGTGCTGGTGGCCGGCGCGGTCGCGGTGCCGCGGCTGCGGCGGCGGTAGGGACGACGAGGGGCCGCCGGCGCGTCCGGCGGCCCCTCGGCAGCCGATCATGACCAGGTCACAATGCGTCATGCCCGTTTCACCCGGTGCGCCGCCGGAACCGGCGCGCCCCGGGTTGAGCGCGTCCGACCTCGCGCTGGTGGAAGCCCTGCAGCGCGACCCGCGGGCGCCCTGGACGCGCATCGCCGCGGCGGTCGGCACCGACGCGACGACGGCGGCCCGCCGCTGGGAACGGCTGCAGGCCGCCGGGCTGGCCTGGCTCACCGCCTACTCGACGCCGCCCACGACCACCGTCGGCTACGTCGACCTCGCCTGCCGCCCGGACGCGTTGAGCGCACTGACCCGCGAGCTGTGCGGCTGGCCGCCGGTGTTCAGCGTCGAGCGCACCACCAGCCGGTTCGCGTTGTTCCTCGGCGTGGCCGCCCGCGACCTCGACGCGCTGGACGCACTGGTCACCGGCCGCATCGGCGCGCTGCCCGGGGTGCGGGAGGTCCGGTTCGCCGTCGCCACCCGCGTCTACCGGGAGGGCAGCGGCTGGCTGGTGGACGCGCTGGCCCCGGAGCAGCGGGCGGTGCTGGACGACACCGCGGTGCAGGCCCGGCTGGTCGTGCCGCAGCAGTGGGACGACCGGGACCTGCGCGCGCTGGTGGAGTCCCTCGGCGAGGACGGGCGGCGCAGCTACGCCGTGCTGGCCCGCGACTGCGGGATGAGCGAGTCGGCGGTGCGCCGCACGCTGGCCCGGATGCTGCGCAACCACGAGCTCGACTTCCGCTGCGACCTCGCGCACGTCCCGGCAGGCTGGCCGGTGATCGCCGGGTACCGCCTCGACGTCGACGCCACCGGGCTCGACCGCGCCGGGGCGGCGATCGCCCAGCTGCCGGAGACCCGCCTCGCGGCCGCGGTGGTGGGGGAGGGCAACCTCGTCGTCTCGGCGTGGCTGCGGGTGCCCTCCGACTGCACGGCCTACGAGACGCGGCTGGCCGAAGCCGCGCCCGGCGCGCGGGTCCTCGACCGCGCGATCACGCTGCGGATGCCCAAGCGGATGGGCCGCCTGCTCAGCCCGCACGGCCTCGGCGGCAGGCACCAGGCGATCATCCCGGCCCGCTGAACTAGGGTCGGGGAGCATGGACCTGCGCGAGACCCTGCACCGCCACGTCGAGGACGGCACGCTGCCCGGCGCGGTGGCGATCGTGGACCGGGGCGGCACGCGGGAGGTCGTGGCCGTCGGCTCGGTCGACGTCGAGGGCAGCCGCCCGATGGCCGAGGACACGCTGTTCCGCTTCGCGTCCATCACCAAGCCGATCACCGCGGCCGCGGCCCTCGTGCTGGTGGACGACGGCACCCTCGCCCTCGACGACCCGATCGGCCGCTGGCTGCCCGAGCTGGCCGAGCCGAAGGTGGTGCGCACCCCGGTGAGCGCGCTCGACGACGTCGTCCCGGCGAAGCGCCCGATCACGGTGTCCGACGTGCTCACCAGCCAGGCCGGCTGGGGCTTCGCGTCGGACTTCTCGCTGCCGGCCGTGCAGGCGCTGGCCGGGGTGCAGCGCGACGGCCGGGAAGTGCAGAGCTTCCCCGAACCGGACGTCTGGCTCGCACAGCTCGCGGAGGTGCCGCTGACCTACCAGCCCGGCGAATCCTGGCTCTACGACACCTGTTCGACCCTCCAGGGACTGCTCGTCGCACGCGCGTCCGGACAGTCTTTCCCGGAGTTCCTCGCCGAACGGGTCTTCGCACCGCTGGGCATGACCGACACCGGGTTCGTCGCCGAGCCCGGCCGATTCACCGCCTTCTACAAGAAGACTCCGGACGGGCTGGTGCTCGCCGACCCGCCGGACGGCCAGTGGGCCGCGATGCCCGCGTTGCCGCTCGGCAACGGCGGTCTCGCCGGGACGGCGGGGGACTGGGCCGCGTTCGGCCGGATGCTGCTGGCCGGCGGCGCCGGTGTGCTCACGCCGGAGGCCGTCCGGCTGATGACGACCGACCACACGACCGCGGCGCAGCGCGAGATCGGCGTGCTGTTCCTCGAAGGCCAGGGCTGGGGGATGGGCGGCTCGGTGGACATCGCCGTCACCGAGCCGTGGCACGTCCCCGGCCGGTACGGGTGGGTCGGCGGCACCGGCACCACCGCGCACGTCGTGCCCGCCACCGGCACCGTGGCAGTCCTGCTCACCCAGGTCGGCGAGGACTCCCCCGTGACGCCCGGCTGGATGCGCGACTTCTGGCGGGCGGCGGCCGCGTAGGGTCTGCAGTGGATCTCCTACGGTGGAAGGACGTGCGGGTGAGCGAGTCGAACTGGGCCGGGAACCTCACTTACGGCGCGGACGCGGTGACGACCCCGCGGACCGTCGCCGAGGTCCAGGAAGCCGTCGCCGGCGCGACGCGCGTCAAAGCCCTCGGCAGCCGGCACTGCTTCAACACGATCGCGGACTCCCCGGGCGGGCTGCTGCTGGACCTGCACGCCCTCGACGTCCCGGTGGAGATCGGCGACGGCACCGTGACGGTCGGCGGGTCGGCCCGCTACGGCGACTTCGCGCAGCAGCTGCACGACGCGGGCTTCGCGCTGCCGAACCTCGCGTCGCTGCCGCACATCACGGTGGCCGGCAGCGTCGCGACCGGCACCCACGGCTCCGGGCGGCGGCAGCCGGGGCTCGCCGCGGCCGTCTCGGGGATCGAGCTGGTCGCCGCCGACGGCTCACTGCGCCGCTTCACCCGCGCCGACGCCGAGTTCCCCGGCCTGGTCGTCGGCCTCGGCGCGGTCGGCGTCGTCACCCGGCTGACCCTCGACGCGGTTCCCGCGTTCGACGTCCGCCAGGACGTTTTCGACTATCTGCCGTGGGAAGCCGCGTACGCGCACTTCGACGAAATCGAAGACGCGGGCTACAGCGTCAGCATGTTCACGAACTGGGCGAACGACGCGGTCGACCAGGTGTGGGTCAAGAGCCGCGTCGACGAGTTCACCGAGCGCCGGGACCTGTTCGGCGCGGTCCCGGCGGACGGCCCGCGCCACCCGGCGCAGGCCGCCGGCATCCCGGCGGACAACTGCACGCCCCAGCAGGGGGTTCCGGGGCCGTGGCACGAGCGGCTCCCGCACTTCGCGCTGGCGTTCACCCCGAGCGTCGGCGACGAGCTGCAGTCGGAGTACTTCGTGCCCTACGAGCACGCGGTGGCCGCCATCCGGGCGGTCCGCGAGCTCGCCGACCTGGTGGCACCGCTGCTGCTGGTCTCGGAGATCCGCGCGATCGCGGCCGACGACCGCTGGCTGTCCCCCTGCCACGGCGGCGACCGGGTGGCCCTGCACTTCACCTGGCAGCCGCGGCAGCCGGAGGTCGAGGCGGTGCTGCCGGTGCTCGAGGAGCGCTTGGCGCCGTTCGGGGCGCGCCCGCACTGGGGCAAGCTCTTCCACGGCGTCCCGGTGGGGTACCCGCGGCTGGCGGAGTTCCGGGCGCTGGCGGAGAGCCTCGACCCGGCGGGCAAGTTCCGCAACCCCTTCCTGGAGCGGAACGTCTTCGGCGGCTAGCGTGGCGGCCGGCCCGTCGGTGGGGCGGTCGTGGCGCGGACGATCAGGTGGGTGTCCAGCACCCGGGTCGTGTGCTTGTCGGCCTCGCCGTCGAGCAGGCCGAGCAGGATCGTGACCGCCGCGCGGCCTGCCGCCTCCGTCGGCATCGCGATCGTCGTCAGCGGTGGGGCCGAGATCGCCGCGAAGACCAGGTCGTCGAAGCCGACCAGGCTGACTTCGTCCGGCACCGGTACGCCGCGGGCGTTCAGCCGGGCCAGCGCGCCGAAGGCGACCAGGTCGTTGTAGGCGATGATCGCGGTCACGTCCGCCGCCAGCGCCAGGTCCGCGCCCTGCAGGCCGCCCTCGAACACCGGCGGGAACGGGCCGAACTCGACGACGTCGGTGCCGTGCGCCTGCGCGGTCTCCGCCAGGCCCTGCCGGCGGGCCCGGTTCGCCCAGGACGCCCGCGGGCCGCCCAGGTAGGCGCAGCGGCGGTGGCCCAGCGCGGCCAGGTGCTCGATCGCCTGCCGCATCCCGTCCGCGGCGTCGAGCACGATCGACGGGATCCCCGGGACCTCGCGGTTGACCAGCACCAGGGTCGTCCGCGCGGCGAGCGTGCGCAACTGGTCGTCGGTCATGCTGGGGCTGCACAGCACGACCCCGTCGACCTGCCCGGCCATCCGGCGGACGAGGTTCTGCTCGGTCGCCGGGTCCTCGTCGCTGTTGGCGAACAGCACCGCGATGCCGTCCTGCCGGGCGCGCGCCTGGACACCGTTGAGCACGCCGGTGAAGAACGGGTTGCCCAGGTCGGAGACGACGATTCCGATGTGCCCGGTGCGGGCCGCGGTTCCCGGCTGCGGGGCGCCGGCCGCGTGGTAGCCCAGCTCGTGCGCGGCGGCCAGCACCCGGGTGCGGGTCTGCTGCCGCACCAGTCCCGGGGACGTGAACGCGCGCGAGACGGTCGAGATCGACACGTCGGCCCGGCGGGCGACGTCGTGAATCGTCACGGCCACGGCAACTCCTCGGCAGGCTCCCGGGCAACATCATGAAAAGGGCGGAGACCGTTGTCAACAAATCCCGCAAACCCCGCAAGCCGGGCTCTTCCATTCCAGTAAGCGCTATCTCGAAAACCGCGCCGCCGGTGTTCGACTGTTTCGACGCGGTGTCCTGGTGATTGACACGTTTGTCGCGAACGCCCTACCGTGACGCCCGGAAGTTTCTCCCGAACGCCTGACCCGTTCCGTCGGTCCCGCGCGGCCCTCGGGGCCGCCGATCGGAGATCCATGTCGGGGAGCCGGAGCCGCACCGTCGCGGACCCGCCGAGGCTGGCGGTCGTCGGCACGTCCGGCTACGCCTTCAGCTACCTGCACCGTGCGCGGATCCTGCACGACGAAGGACTGGTCCGGTTCGCCGGCATGGCCGACATCCGCCCGCCGTCGGCCGCCGCGGGCGCCCTGCTGCCGCCCGGCGGTACCGCGCACACCGGCGTCGAGGACCTGCTCCGCCGCTGCCGCCCGGACATCACCGTGGTCGCGACCCCACCGCACGCGCACGTCCGGACCGCGGCCGCGGTGCTGCGGGCGGGCAGCGACCTGCTGCTGGAGACCCCGCCGGTGCTCGACCTCGCCGGCTTCACCACGCTGACGCGGCTGGCCGCGGAGACCGGAGCGGCCTGCCAGACCGGGTTCCAGAGTTTCGGCTCCCCGGTGCTCCCGGTCCTGCGCGCGGCGATCGACGACGGCAGGCTCGGCACCGTCGTCGGCGTGGGCGCGGCCGGCGCGTGGATCCGCACCGACGCCTACTACCGCCGCAACCCCTGGGCCGGCCGCCGCTGGCTCGACGGCGAGGCCGTCGTCGACGGCGCGCTGACCAACCCGTTCTCCCACGCCGTGGCCACCGCGCTGCTGGTCGGCGGGGTCGCCGGGCGCGCTCCGGCGGAGATCGCGCTTGAGCTCTACGGCACGCGGGACATCGAAGCCGACGACACCGCGTGCCTGCGGATCCGGTTCGGCGCCGGACCGGAGATCGTCGTCGCCGCTTCCCTGTGCGCGGAACAGGACCACGAGCCCTACGTCGTGGTGCACGGCGAAAAGGCGCGGGCCAAGTTCTGGTACAAGAGCCACCGCCTCGAACTCGACGACGAGCGGTGCCACCCCGGCCCCCGGCCGACCTGCTGCGCAACCTGATCGCCCACCACCTCGACCCGGACGCCGTGCCGCTGCTCGCGCCGCTGTCCGGCACCCGGGCGTTCGCCTCGGTGGTCGAAGCGGTGCGGGACGCGCCCTCGCCGTCGAAGATCCCCGCGGGCTGGATCCGCAGCGTCGGCGAAGGGGCGAGCCGGTATTCGGTCGTGCGAGGGATCGGCGAAGAAGTGGCCGTCGCCGCGGACCGGCTCGCACTGTTCTCGGAAATCGGTGTCCCGTGGGCGCGGGCCGCACGGCGGCGGACGGGCTGACCTCCCCGGTCGGGCCCACGGCACGGGTAAGCGCTTTCTCCCGTGGTCTGAAAACACTGAAAACATTGCTGCACAAGGGTTGTTCTCCCGATCATGTCGTTGACACCGCTGCGCCGCGCTGCCTACCGTGACCCGCGCTGACAGCGTTTTCAGGCTGCGTTTTCACCGAAGAGTCCCGACCGGCCGAGGACGGAGAGTTCGATGGGGCGGACAACTGTGCGCAGGACCAGGGGCCGGGGTGCCGCCGCGCTGGCCGTGGTGGTCCCGCTGCTGCTGACCGGGGTGGCCGCCTGCGGCTCGGGTTCCGGGGGCGGCGGCGCCGCGACCATCACCTTCGTGTGGTGGGGCAGCGAAGGGCGGGCGAACCTGACGCAGAAGGCCGTCGAGCTCTTCCAGCAGAAGAACCCCGACATCAAGGTGCAGACGTCGTTCTCGGCGTACGCGGCCTACTGGGAGAAGCTGGCGACGCAGACGGCCGGGGGCAAGCCGCCGGACGTGCTCAACGTCGACAGCCGCTACCTGGCCGAATACGGCGGCCGCAACGTCCTGGCCGACCTGAACTCCGGGGCAGGCAAGGCGATCTCGCTCGCCGACGTCAACCCGGAGCTGGCGGCCACCGGCGTCTACCAGGGCAAGCGGTACGCGGTGCCGTGGGCCCAGAACACCCCGGCGATGATCTACGACCCGGCGGCGTTCACGGCGGCCGGTGCCGACCCGGCGAAGGGCCTGACCTGGGACCAGTACGCCGAAGCGGCCCGGAAGGCCGGCACGGCGGGCTCGGCGCGCGGCGTGACCGACTTCGGCATCCTCGACACGACGCTGGAGATCTGGCTGCGCCAGCAGGGCAAGCAGTTCTACACCTCCGACGGCAAGCTCGGCTTCACCGCCGACGACCTGCGCCGCTACTGGGAACTGGCGAGCAAGTTCCGCGACACCAAGGCCGCCTCGCCCGCCGACGTCACGGCGTCCTACAACACCTCGCCCGAGCAGTCGCCGCTCGGCAAGAAGCTGACCAGCTCGGAGTTCGCCTACGACAACCTGCTGCCCGCCTACCGGAAGGCGAACGGCAAGCCGCTGAACGTGGCGCCGTACCCGAGCGGCGCGAACGGCGGCACCGGGCAGTACCGGCGGCCGTCGATGTTCCTGGCGGTGGCCGCGCGCAGCCGGCAGCAGGAAGCGGCGGCGAAGCTCGTCGACTTCCTGATCAACGACCCCGAGGTCGGCAGGATCGTCGGCACCGACCGCGGCCTCGCGCCGAACCTGAAGGTCCGCGCGCAGCTCGCCGGCGAGGCCAAGGGCAACGACAAGACCCTCTACGACTACGAGGCCGCACTCGAACCGAAGCTCGGGGCCGCGCCGCCGGTGCCGCCCAAGGGCGCCGGCGCGATCCAGAAGCTCCTCCAGCGCACGTACGAAGAGGTCGCGTTCGGCCGGATGAGCATCGACGACGCGGTCAGCCGGTTCATGACCGAAGCCGAGAAGGGACTGTCCTAGCCGATGACGACCCTGCGCACGCCGGACCCGCCGGTCGCCCCCGTGGCGCCCGCGCGCGTCCGGCGCCGGGAGCGGCCGGGCGGGCGCCGCCGCAAGAGCCAGCCGGAGGCCTTCGCCTTCCTGGCCCCGTGGCTGCTCGGCGCGGTGGCGCTGACCGTCGGCCCGATGGTGGTCTCGCTCTACCTCTCGTTCACCGACTACGACCTGTTCACCACCCCGAAGTGGGTCGGCTTCGGCAACTTCGCGCACATGTTCACCGGCGACGACCGCTACCTGCAGTCGGTCGAGGTGACGCTCATCTACGTGCTGGTCTCGGTGCCGCTGAAGCTGACGGTCTCGCTGCTGGTGGCCATGCTGCTCAACACCCGCCGCGGCGGGACCGGTTTCTACCGCGCGGCGTTCTACGCCCCTTCGCTGCTCGGCGCGAGCGTCGCGGCGGCGCTGGTGTGGCGGGCGCTGTTCATGGGCGGCGGCCCGGTGAACGAGGTACTGGCCTTCCTCGGCTGGCACACCCCGAGCTGGGTCGACGACCCGCGGTTCAGCCTGGCCTCGATCGTCCTGCTGGGCGTCTGGCAGTTCGGCGCGCCGATGGTCATCTTCCTGGCCGGGCTCAAGCAGATCCCGGCGGAGCTGCACGAGGCGGCCGCGATCGACGGCGCGGGCGCGTTCCGCCGGTTCCGGCACATCACGCTGCCCGTGCTGTCGCCGGTGATCTTCTTCAACCTGGTGATGGAGGCGATCCACGCCTTCCAGGCGTTTACCCCGGCGTTCGTCATCGGCGGCGGCCGCGGCGGTCCGGCCGACGCGGACCTGTTCTACACGCTCTACCTGTTCGAGGTCGGCTTCCAGGACTTCCGGATGGGCTACGCGTCCGCGATGGCCTGGGTGCTGCTGGTGGTCATCGCGATCGTCACGGCCATCGTGTTCCGGACGGCGAAGCTCTGGGTGTTCTACGACGACGCGGAGGCACGGAAGTGACCGCGCTCCCGCGCACCGCCCGGTCGGCCGGCCGGCACGTGCTGTGCCTGGTCATCGTCGCCGTGGTGCTGTACCCGCTGGTGTGGCTGGCGTTCGCGTCGGTCAAACCGCCGGACGAAATCCTGTCCCGGCTGGCGCTGCTGCCCACCCGGTTCGTCTTCGACGGTTACGCCAAGGGCTGGGAAGGCGCGGCGGACGTCGGGTTCGGCCGCTTCTTCCTCAACTCGTTCCTGGTGGCCGGCCTGTCGGTGGTGGCGAACGTGCTGTCGTGCTCGCTGGCCGCGTTCGCCTTCGCGCGGCTGGAGTTCCGGTTCCGGGGCGCGCTGTTCGCGTTCATGCTCACGACGCTGATGCTGCCCTACCACGTCACGCTCATCCCGCAGTACGTGATCTTCCAGCAGGCCGGGCTGGTCGACACGTTCGTCCCGCTGATCCTGCCGAAGCTGCTGGCCACAGAGGCGTTCTTCGTGTTCCTGATCGTCCAGTTCATGCGCGGCATCCCGCGCGAGCTCGACGAAGCGGCGACCATCGACGGCTGCTCGGTGTACCGCACGTTCTGGCACGTGGTGCTGCCGCTGGCGAAACCGGCACTGGTGACGACGTCGATCTTCACGTTCATCTGGACGTGGAACGACTTCTTCACCCAGATGGTGTACCTGAACGGCACGGAGAAGTTCACCGTGCCGCTGGGCCTGCGGCTGTTCGTCGACACCAGCAGCGAGTCGAACTTCGGCGCGATGTTCGCGATGTCCGCGCTCGCGCTCGTCCCGATCGTGCTGTTCTTCCTCGCCTTCCAGCGCCTGCTGGTCGAAGGCGTCAGCACCAGCGGCCTGAAGGGGTGACGTGATGCGAACCGGGTGGCGCGCCGGGCTCGGCGACTTCTCGGACTGCCTGCTGGCCGGGCTGCTGGTCGCGCTGGCGTCGGTGCCGGTGGTGACGGCCGCCCCGGCGTTCGTGGCGGGCTGCCGGGTCCTGGACCGAACCCGGCACGGCATCGGAAGTCCACTGTGGACGACGTTCTGGGCGGACTTCCGCTCGGCGGCCCGCGGCGGGGTGGGCTTCGGGCTCGGGTGCCTGGCCGCGGTGGTGGCGTTCGCGGTGGACCTGGCGGTGGTGGCCGCGATGCCGGGGGCGGGGGTGCTGCGGCCGGCGTTGTGGGTACTGGCGGTGGCCGGTGCGGTGGTGGCGGTGCGAACGTGTGAGGTGATGGCCACGGGCGGCCCGGACTGGCGCCGGGCGGTCGTGACCGCGGCCCGGGAAACCGCCGCGGACCCCGAGAACGGCCTGCTGCTCGCCGTCGCGGCCGGCCTCGCGGTGCTGCTCGTCTGGATGCTGCCGATCCTGGCGCTCGTGGTGGCCGGGCCCCTCGCCCTGGCCGCCGTCGCGACCGGCGGCCGCCGGTGACGCCGGAGGTGGTCGTGTTCGGCACGGCCGGTTACGCGGCCCAGCACCTGCGCCGCGCCCGCGCCCGGCACGACCGCGGGGAACTCCGCCTCGCCGGCGCCTGCGACATCCGCGAACCCTCCGCTGAAGCCCGTGCCCTGCTGCCCGAAGGTGCGGTGATCACCAGGGACGCGGGCGAACTGCTCGCCCGCACCACCCCGGACATCGCCGTGGTGGCGACCCCGCCGCACACCCACCTGCTCCTGGCGAGGCTCGCGTTCGCCGCCGGCTGTCACCTGCTCGTCGAGAAACCGCCGGTGCTCGACCTCGCCGCCTTCGCCGAACTCACCGGTCTGGCCCACGGCCGCGCCTGCCAGACCGGGTTCCAGAGCTTCGGCTCCGCCGCGGTCCCGGTCGTGCGGGCCGCGATCGAGAGCGGGGCGATCGGCACGGTCACCGGGATCGCCGCCGCCGGGGCGTGGATCCGGCGGGACCGGTACTTCGCGCGCGCCGACTGGGCGGGCCGTCGCCGCGTCGGCGGGCAGCCGGTCGTGGACGGCACCCTGACCAACCCGTTCGCCCACGCCGTGGCGACGGCGTTGCTGGTCAACGGCACCGCCGAAGTGCTGCCCGAACGGATCGCCGTCGAGCTGTACCGCGCCCGGGACATCGAGTCGGACGAGACCGCCTGCGCGCGGCTGAGCTTCCCGGGCGCGCCGGACGTCGTCGTCGCGGCCACCCTCGACGCCGAAGCCGACCACGACCCGTACGTGCTGGTCCACGGCACGGAAGGGCAGATCCGCTGGCACTACAAGACGGACCTGCTCACCATCGACGGCGAACAGCGCCAGGTCGCCCCGCCGCGGGACCTGCTGGCCAACCTGGTCGCGCACGTCCGCGCGGGCGAGCCACTGCTGGCCCCACTGGCCGCCACCCGCGCGTTCACCGCCCTGGTGGCGGCCGTGCGGGACGCCCCCGAGCCGCTCCCACTGCCCGCCGCGTGGGTCGAGGCCGTGGGCACCGGGCCCGACCGGCACTTCGTCGTGCCCGGCATCGACCGGGACGTCGAGACCGCGGCCGAGCGGCTCGCGCTCTTCTCCGAACTCGCCCTGCCCTGGACCGGCGCGGCTCTCCCGGAACGAAAGAGGTGATGGCGGTGCGTCGCCACGCGATCGTCGGGCTGGGCTCGCGCGCCGAGCTGTTCGCCCGGGCACTGGCCGCGTCGCCGCGGGCGGAACTCGCGGCGTTCTGCGACCGCAACGAGACCCGCATGCGGGTCCACAACGGCTGGCTCGGCACGGAGATCCCCGCCTACCGGCCGGAGGACTTCACCGCCATGCTGGCGAAGGAACGCATCGACGTCGTCGTGGTGTGCACGCCCGACCACACGCACGCCGGGTACGTCGTCGCCGCGCTCGAGGCCGGCTGCGATGTCGTCACGGAGAAGCCGATGACCACCGACGTCGAGGGCGCCCGGGCGATCCTGGCGGCCCGGCGCGAGACCGGCCGCTCGGTGCGGGTGGCGTTCAACTACCGGTACAACCCGGTCCACCGCCGGGTCCGGGAGCTGCTGGACGGCGGAGCGATCGGGGAGATCGGCTCGGTCGAGTTCAGCTGGCTGCTCGACACCGCGCACGGCGCCGACTACTTCCGCCGCTGGCACCGCGAGAAGGCGAACTCCGGGGGCCTGCTCGTGCACAAGTCCGGCCACCACTTCGACCTGGTCAACTGGTGGCTCGGCCGCGGCCCCGAAACCGTGTTCGCGCTGGGCAGCCTGTTCTTCTACGGTGACAAAACCGGCCACCGGAGCGACCGGTTCGCGCTGGACCTCGACGCCGCACCCAAGCTGCGCGCGCTCTACCGCGACGCCGCACGCGAAGACGGTTACGTCCGGAACCAGGACGTGTTCGCACCCGGGGTCACCATCGAAGACGACCTCTCGGTGATCGTGCGCCACCACGGCGGGGCGGTGCTGAACTACCACCTGCACGCCTATTCACCGCGGGAGGGCTACCGCGTCGCCTTCTCCGGCAGCGAAGGACGGCTGGAGCTGGACGTCCGGGAGAACGAGTACGCCTCCGGCGCCGAGCCGGTGCCGAAGCGGGCGCGGGCCCGGCTGACCGTGCAGCGGCACTGGGAACCGCCGGGCACCGTCTTCGACGGACTCCTCGGCGAGGGCCACGGCGGCGGCGACGAGCGGATGCTCGCCGAACTGCTCGGCGACGCCGAACCGGACGCGCTCGGCTGCGCGGCCGGCCACGACGCCGGTCTCCAGGCCCTGCTCACCGGCCTGGCCGCGAACCGGTCCCTGGAAACCGGCCAGGCCGTGGCCGTCGAGGAGCTGCTGGAGGAGATCGGGGAACCGGCGTGAGCCGCGCCGCGGTGGGGGACGGCACGCCGGCGGTGACCGAGGAGCCCGACGGCCGGGTGTGCGTGCGCCTCGGCGACCTCGTGCTGGCCGAGTACGTCGTCGAGCCGCCGACACCCGCCGGGGACTCGCCCAAGCCGTACCTGCACCCGCTGCGCACCACCGCCGGGGAGGTCGTGACGGCGGTCCGGCCGCACGACCACACCTGGCACAACGGCCTGCAGTTCACCATGGCCCACCTCTCCGGCGAGAACTTCTGGGGCGGCCGCACCTACGTCCGCGGCCGGGGCTACACCCCGCTCGACAACAACGGCACCATCGGCCACGTCCGCTGGGAAGGCATCGACGACGCGGGTGGCCGGTGCGAGCTGCGGCACGAGCTGGCCTGGCGCACCGCGGGCGGCCGGCGCTGGCTCACCGAACACCGCACGCTGGGTTTCGGCGACGTCTCGCGGCGCGGCGGGCACTGGACGCTCACCTGGTCCAGCCGGCTGCGCAACACCAGCGGCCACGAACTGCGCTGGGGGAGCCCGGTCACCGAAGGGCGGGACACCGCAGGCTACGGCGGGCTGTTCTGGCGCGGGCCGCGCTCGTTCGTCGGCGGCACCGTCCGCACGCCGGACGGGAAGTCCGCGGCCGACGCGATGGGGCACCGGGCGCCGTGGCTCGCCTTCACCGGGCGGCACGACGAAAGCCTCCGGACCTCGACGCTGCTGTTCGCCGACAGCCCGGGCAACGCGGCCCACCCGACGGCCTGGTACGTGCGGGCCGAGCCGTTCCCCGTGGTCAGCTTCGCCGCCACCTACCACCGGCCGTGGCTGCTCGAACCGGACGAGGAACTGACCCTGACCCACCACGTCGTCGTCATCGACGGCGCCCCGGACACCGCCCGGCTGTCCGAGCTGGCCGCCCGGGCGGCCGAGGAGAGGAGCTGACATGCGCTGGACGGCTTTCGCGGGGTGTCTCGCCCTGCTCGGACTGACGGTGACCGCGGTACCCGCCCAAGCCCACGGCCGCGACCCCGGGCGGGTCGTGCTCGGCGCCCACGACGGCTGGGCCGCCGCGACCACCGGCACCACCGGCGGGTCGGCCGCCGCCCCCGCCGACGTCCGGACGGTGGCCAAGCGCTCCGAGCTCGCGGCCGCACTGGCCGCACACCCCGGCGCACCCAAGATCGTCTACGTCCGCGGCACCGTCGAGGGCAATGTGGACGCGGCCGACCGGCCCGTGAGCTGTGAAAGTTTCGCCGATCCCGGGTACAGCCTCCCGGCGTACCTGGCCGCCTACGACCCGGCCACCTGGGGGAGGGTGCCGCCGTCCGGGCCGCTGGAAGAAGCCCGCGAGCGGTCGCAGGCCAACCAGGCGAAGCAGGTCGTCCTCGACGTCGGCCCGAACACCACGATCGTCGGCCTGGGCGGGCACGCCACCCTGCACGGGCTGACCCTGCGCGTCACCGGGGACAACGTCATCCTGCGCAACCTGCGCTTCTCCGACGCCCACGACTGCTTCCCCCAGTGGGACCCCTCGACACCGCCGACGGCAACTGGAACTCCGAGTACGACAACGTCGACCTGGTCGGCGCGACCCACGTCTGGGTGGACCACAACGAGTTCGGCGACGGCGGGAACGACGAGCAGCCGGCGTACTTCGGCCGCAAGTACGAGGTCCACGACGGCCTGATCGACATCGTCAACGGCTCGGACCTGGTCACGGTGTCCTACAACCGGCTGCAGGACCACGACAAGACCATGCTGATCGGCAACACCGACAAGCCTGCCCACGACGTCGGCAAGCTGCGGGTCACCCTGCACCACAACCTGTTCTCCGAGATCGGGCAGCGCGCGCCCCGCGTGCGGTACGGCCAGGTGCACGTCTACGACAACCTCTACTCGGTCGAGGATCCGGCCGCCTACACGTATTCGCTCGGCGTGGGTGTGGAATCGCGGATCTACGCGGAAAACAACTTATTCCGGATCCCCGCCGGGCTGCCGCTGGGGCAGCTGGTGCACTACTGGAAGGGCACCGTGCTGCACGCGAGCGGCACCCTGGTGGCCCGGGGTGGCCAGTGGCCGCGCCCGGTCGATCTGCTGGCCGAATACAACGCCGCCAACGACCCGGATCTCGGATCGGACGTCGGGTGGACGCCGTCCCTCGTCGAACGCGTCGACCCCGCCTGGGCGGTCCCGGCCCTGGTGCTCGCCGGTGCCGGTCCCGGCCGCTGAACCTCCGACGGTTTCGCGGTTTTCGGCACGTGTTTTCTGAAAACGCTTCCTCCTCGGCGACCATCCGGGCGACATGCGTGCCGCTGCGGCGAACGACGTTGACACAGGCGCGTCCGCAACCCGAAACTCGGGTCGAGAAAGCGCTTTCACCACCCGGTCGGACGTTTTCCGTCAACGCCGATTGAAACTCGAGACCAGGGAGTGTCGCATGATTCCCCCCGTGATGGCCCGGATCACCCGGGCAGTGGCGGTCACCGCGCTCGCCGTTTCGGCGGCGGCCGGCACCGGCGCCACCGCGTCGGCCGCCTCGTGGCCGAGCCCGAGCACCAGCGTGCCGGTGGGCGCGACGATCAAGGTGACCAGCGGCACCTACGACGGCGGGCTCAAGCGGTTCTACGGCACCGGCGACCTCGGCAGCGGCGGTCAGGACGAAGGTCAGAGCCCGCTCTTCCAGCTGGCCGACGGCACCACCCTGAAGAACGTCGTCCTGGGCAGCCCCGCCGCCGACGGCGTGCACTGCCTCGGCACCTGCACGCTGCTCAACGTGTGGTGGGAGGACGTCGGCGAGGACGCCGCGACCTTCAAGGGCACCTCCGCCTCCCAGACGATGACCATCGACGGCGGCGGCGCGCGCAAGGCGTCGGACAAGGTGTTCCAGCACAACGGCCCCGGCACGATGTACATCCGCAACTTCCAGGTCGGCGACTTCGGCAAGCTGTACCGCTCCTGCGGCAACTGCAAAACGCAGTACAAGCGGAATGTCGTCGTGGACAACGTCACCGCCACCGTGCCCGGCAAGGCGCTCGTCGGCATCAACACCAACTACGGCGACACCGCCCGGCTGACCCGGATCACCATCTCCGGCGACTCCAGCCGCAAGATCGAGCCCTGCCAGAAGTACCAGGGCGTGACCAGCGGCGAGCCGACGAAGATCGGCACCGGCCCGGACGCGACGAACTGCCTCTACACCGCCGCCGACATCACCTACAAATAGGGGCGCGCCATGTTCGGCACACTGCTCGTCGCATCGGTGCTCGCGTCGCTGGCCGCTCCACCGGCCGGGGCGGCGGCGGCGAACGTCGTCGTGGCCGAGGACGGTTCCGGGAACTACCAGACCGTGCAGGCCGGGATCAACGCGGTTTCCGCCGGTGGCACCGTCTCGATCAAGCCCGGGACCTACCGGGAGGTCGTCTCGTTGCCGTCGGCCAAGACCGGGATCACCCTGCGCGGCACCACCGGCAACGCCGCCGACGTCGTCATCGACTACGACAACGCCAGCGGGACCAAGAAACCCGACGGCACGACGTACGGCACCTCCGGCAGCGCGACCGCGACGATCGCCGCGAACGGCTTCACCGCCACCGCGCTGACCTTCCGCAACTCCTTCGACCGCACCGCCCACCCGGAGATCAAGGACACCCAGGCCGTCGCGGTCAAGACCACCGGCGACCGGATGGTCTTCGACAACGTCACCTTCCTCGGGCACCAGGACACGCTGTACGCCGACACCGCGGCCGTCGGCACGACCGGGCGCCAGTACTACCGCAACTGCTCGATCAGCGGCGACGTCGACTTCCTCTTCGGCCGCGCCACCGCGGTGTTCGACCGGGCGACGATCACCGCGCTGGACCGCGGTTCCAGCAGCAACAACGGGTTCCTGACCGCGGCCAGCACCCGCCGCTCGAACCCGTACGGTTTCCTGGTCGTCGGCAGCAAGGTGCTCAGTCCGGCGGCCAACGCGAGCTTCTACCTCGGGCGGCCGTGGCACCCGAGCGGAGACGTCGACGCCGTCGCCCAGGTCCTGTTCCGCGAGACGTCCCTCCCGGCGGCGATCAAGCCGGCGCCGTGGACCGACATGTCGGGCTTCTCGTGGAAGGACGCCCGGTTCGGCGAATACCGCAACACCGGCCCGGGCGCGGGCACCGGCGCCGACCGGCCGCAGCTGTCCGCTGCGCAGGCCGCGAACTACACGCCGCAGAAGTACCTGGCGGGCGGTGACGGGTGGAACCCGGTGCACTGACGCCGTCGGGGCCGGGGCGGGGGAGACCCTCCGTCCGGCCCTTGACGCGCCGGGCCGTGACCACCGACCATGATCCGATCAGGAATTGTTAGCGCTAACAACGTCCAGGCTCGGCGCCGAACCGAGGACACCCCATGAAACTTCGCCGCCTTCCGGCTCTCGTCGCCGTCGCCACCGCCCTGCTGAGCGCGCCCGCCGCGCAAGCCGCGACCTACCCCGACCCCGGTTACGTCACCGGGGACATCGAGGCCGTGCACGACCCGGCGATGATCCGGGCGGCGGACGGCAGCTACCTGCTCTACTCCACCGACCAGTACCTGCAGATCCGCCGGTCGACCGACCGGATCCACTTCACGAGGATCGGCTCGGTCTGGCCGAACGGCGCGCCGTGGACCGCGCCCTTCACCGACCCGGCCAAGCCGGGGTACCTGTGGGCGCCGGACATCTCCTTCCACAACGGCAAGTACTACCTGTACTACGCGGCCTCGTCGTTCGGCTCCCGCAACTCGGCGATCTTCCTCGCCACCAGCAGCACCGGCCTGCCCGGCAGCTGGACCGACCAGGGCGTCGTCATCCAGACCAGCACCAGCGACGACTACAACGCGATCGACCCGAACCTGTTCGTCGACACCTCCGGCCGCTGGTGGCTCAGCTTCGGCTCCTGGTGGACCGGGATCAAGATGATCCGGCTCGACCCGGCCACCGGCAAGCGCAGCGCGAGCGACACCGCGCTGCGCGGCATCGCCCGGCGCACGGGCGGCACGACGGCCGAGGAAGCGCCCTTCATCGTCCAGCACGGCGGCTACTACTACCTGTTCGTCTCCTGGGACCTGTGCTGCCAGGGCACGAAGAGCACCTACCGCGTGATGGCCGGCCGCTCGACGTCGATCACCGGCCCGTACACCGATCGGGCCGGCGTCCGGATGACCGACGGCGGTGGCACGCAGATCCGCGCGAGCCACGGCGCCGTCCACGGCCCCGGCCACGTGGCCGTCGTCCACGACACCGACGCCGACGTGCTGGTCTACCACTACTACTTCTCGGACGCGACGCCGCTGACCGGCAAGCTCGGCATCAACCTCGTCGGCTACGACAGCGCCGGCTGGCCCTACGTGTACTGACCTCGTATAACGACCTATACGGCGCCCGTCGGGAAGGTGACCCATGCAGCGGTTCCTGTCGCTCCTGCTCGCCCTGCTCGCCACCACCGGGCTCGGGGCGGCGCCGGCGGCGGCCGTCCCGGCCGGGCACCGGATCACGTTCGACAGGTACTCGCTCCTGCTGGACGGCCACCGCCGGATCGTCTGGTCCGGCGAGTTCCACCCGTTCCGGCTGCCGAGCCCGGACCTGTGGCGGGACGTCCTGCAGAAGATGAAGGCGACCGGCTACAACGCGGTCTCGATCTACTTCGACTGGAACTACCACTCGCCCGCGCCCGGGGTGTACGACTTCACCGGCGTCCGGGACATGGACCGGGTGCTCGACCTCGCCGCCGAAGCGGGGCTGTACGTCATCGCGCGGCCCGGGCCGTACATCAACGCCGAGATCACCGGCGGCGGCTTCCCGGCCTGGCTGAGCACCCAGGCCGGCCGGGCGCGCAGCGACGCGCCCGGCTACCTCGCCGCGGCCGACGAATGGCTGACGCGGATCGACCGGATCATCGGCAGGCACCAGTACACCGACGGCCGCGGCCCGGTGATCCTGTACCAGATCGAGAACGAGCTGGCCGCGACCGGCGCTTCGCAGCGCAACTACGTCGCGCACCTCCACGACAAGGTGCGGGCCGACGGGATCACCGTCCCGGTCTTCCACAACGACAAGGGGCGCAACGGGATCTGGGTGCCGCCGGGCGCCGGGGTGCCCGGCACCGTGGAGGGCCAGGTCGACCTCTACGCCTTCGACGGCTACCCGGGCGGCACCTGCCGGACCGACGCGACGCCGGGCAACCCGAGCGTCGCGCCGGACTGGGGGACCTACGGGCCGGGCGGGGCGAAGGGCGGCGCGAGCGCGTCGCCGAACACGCCGGGGTTCGTCGCCGAGTTCGGCGGCGGCTGGTTCGACTACTGGGGCAGCAACGGCACCTACCCGTGCACCGCGGTGCGGCAGGGCCCGGGCTACGAGCGCGTCTTCTACGGCACCAACCTGGCGAACGGCCTGACCCTGCAGAACTTCTACATGACCTTCGGCGGCACGTCGTGGGGCGGGCTCCCGGCGCCGGTGGTCTACAGCTCCTACGACTACGGCGCGGCGATCGACGAGGGCCGCCAGCTGCGGCCGAAGGCGTCGACGATGAAGGAGATCGGGTCGTTCCTGGCCACCGTCCCGGATCTGGCCGAGATGGACCGCGGGGCGCCGGTGACGCCGTCGTCGGCCGCGGTGAAGGTCCACCACAACGTCAACCCGGACACCGGGGTGCACTTCTGCCTGCCGGTGCACACCCCGTCGAACGCCACGACCGATGACGCCTTCACCTTCCCGTTGTCCACATCGGACGGTGAGTACACGGTTCCGCTGCGGCTGGCCGGCCAGGACGCCAAGTTCCTGATGGCGGACTTCGACGTCGCGGGCCAGCACCTGGTGTACTCGACGTCGGAACTGATGGCCCGGGCCGCCGGGACCCTGCTGCTGCACGGACGGCCGGGGGAGGACGGCGAGACGGTGCTGCGGTACCCGGCGCGGCCGCGCGTGGACGTCCTCGCCGGGTCCGTCACCACGACCTGGTCCGGGAACGACCTGCGGCTGAACTACCGCCACGACGGGCTCGCGCGGGTCCGGATCAGCGGCGGCGGCCGCCCGGCTGTCACGCTGCTGCTCGCCGAAGACGCCGTGGCGGACACGTTCTGGCCGGTGGACGGCTTGCTCGTGCGCGGGCCGGACCTGGTGCGGACCGCACGGGCGGGCTTCGCGCTGACCGGCGACACGAAGGCACCGAGGGACCTCGAGGTGTGGGGTGCCCGCGGCCCGCTGCTGTGGTGGAACGGCGCCCCGGTGCCGGTGCGGCCCACGGCGTCGGGCAGCGTCCTGGCGCTGCGGCCGCTGCCCGGACCGGCCGACCCGCGGCTGCCGGAGCTCACGGGCTGGCGCTCGGCGCCCGGTTCGCCGGAAGCCGCACCGGGCTTCGACGACTCGGCCTGGCCGGTGGCGGACCGGACCACGACGAACAGCACCACCCCGCCACCGGCCGGGCAGCCGGTGCTGACCGCCGACGACTACGGCTTCGGCGTCGGCGACGTCTGGTACCGGGGGCGGATCACCGGAACGCCGGGGGAGCGGGTCGGCCTGCGCTACGGCGGCGGGGGCGCGGGGATGCTCCAGGCGTGGCTGGACGGCCGGTACCTGGGCCAGCACGTCCTGCCGTCCGCGTCGGCGGCCCCGCCGACGACGGGCACCGCGGAGTTCACCGTGCCCGAAGACCTGCGTGGCGACGGCCCGCACGTGCTCTCGGTGATGGTCCGGAACAACGGCCACAACGAGGACGGCGGCGTCAACGACGCGCACAAGGAGGGCCGCGGCCTCATCTCGACGACGCTGGGCGGCGTGGCGTGGAAGCTGAAGGGCGGCACAGCGGACCCGGTCCGCGGCCCGCTGAACGGCGGCGCGTTGGCGAACGGCCGGCACCTCCCGGGCTTCCCGGACCGCACCTGGACCCCGGCGGCGGTGCCCGCGGCGACGGCCGACCCGGGGACGACGTGGTACCGCACGACGTTCTCGCTGCACGTCCCGCGCGACCAGGACACCTCGGTGGGCTTGACGATCGGCGACCCGGCGAAGCCCCGCTCCGGCGGCCGGTACCGGGTGCTGGTGTTCCTCAACGGCTGGAACGTCGGGCAATACATCGGGGACGTCGGGCCGCAGCACACGTTCGTGCTGCCGGACGGGATCCTGGACCCGCACGGCCGCAACAGCCTGGCCCTGGCGGTGACCAGCGACGGCGGCCCGGGCAACGGCCTGGAGAAGGTCGCGCTGACGGATCTGGGCACGGCGCGGGGAGGGGTGCCGGTCCGGCCGGTGTACTCACCGGGGTGGCGACCGTCGCTGTGACGGCCCGCAGCGGGCGTGCGTTCGGCTCGGCTTCGCGGCCGAAGGAGCTCGCGGCGGCGGAACACCGCCGCGCTCGATGGGCGGTCGGCGTTGCGGCGGCCGGACATCACCGCCCGCCGAACGTCCGCGCCTCCTCATCGGCTGCCGCCAGCTCGCGTTCCGCGGCCGCCGCGTCTCCCGGACCGCCTCGGCGCAGCAACGCGTCCGCATGCCGGCGTCGCGAGAACACCGCCGCCGGCCAGTGCCCGAGCGCCAGGTTGTGCCGCACCGCCGCCCTCAGGTGCGTCACCGCGCGGTCCGGGTCGCCCGCCGTCAACGCCGTCGTCCCCAGCGGGTGCTGGACCGAGCCGAAGCAGGCGATGCCCAAGCTCGCCATCGCCGGCAGCTGGCCGAACGGGGCCAGCAGCTCGTGGATCCGCGCCGCCGTGGACGCGTCGCCGAGCAGGTGGGCCGTCTCGGCCGCGCCGCACAACGACGTCAGCCAGGTGCTCGACCGCGGCAGCGCGCCCAGGTCCTCCCCGCACAGCCGGGCCAGTGCGCCCGCGGCCGTGCGGCGGTCGCCCGCCGAGGCCGCGGCCACCGCCAGTGCCGCGTAGTAGGAGTTGTCGATCGGGCTGAGCGTCGGCGAGTGCATCAGGCCGTCGAGCACCGGCACCAGCTCGCCGAGCCGGCCCTGGAACCAGCGGATCGCCACCAGCTGGGCGCCGTACCAGCCGAGCGCGTCGAAGTCGCCCGCCGCCCGGCCGACCTCGGCGCACGCCTGCGCCCCGGCTTCGGCCTCGCGGAACCGGCCGGCGCGGATGGCCAGCATGACCTTGACCGCGTCCGCCACGAACCCGGCCGCCAGGTGCTTGCGCTCGGCGAGCAGGTCGTCGAGCTCGCCGAGCCGGCGCTCGGCGTGCGGGTCGCCGGCCAGGAACAGGTCGACGGTCTCCCACAGCACACCCATCACCAGGTCGGTGCGCCGGCCCGAGCGGGCGCTCACCCCGACCAGCTCGGTCGCGAGAGCGTGCCGCAGCGCCGTGTGGTCCGGCCCGAGCAGGCAGTGGTGGGCCAGGCTGAGCGCCTCGGCGTGCGCGACCGGGTCGTCCGCCGCCCGCGTGCGGACGGCCACCGCGAGGATCCGGTCGTGCCGGCCCGCTTCGTAGTCCAGCTCCGCCGCCAGCCGCGCCTGCAGCCGGTGGGCCAGCGACGAGCCGGGCTCCACCTGCTCCAGCGCGAACCGCAGCCGCGTCAGCAGGGACGCCGCCGCGACGGCCGTCCGGTGCTCGTGCACCCACACCCCGCCGAGGCCGAGGGCCGCGCGGCCGAGCACGACGGCGTCCCCGGCGCGCTCGGCCTGCACGTACGCGGTTTCGAAGTGTTCCCGGCTGGTCCGCAGGTCGCCGTCCTCCAACAGCGCGTGCTCGCCGGCGGTGAGCGCGTCGCCGGGCGCGGTCGCCACCGCGGTCGCGCGAGCGGCCAGCAGCGCCGGGTCGTGGGCGAGCACCCGGCGGTGCACCTGCGCCAGCACCGGTGACGGCTCCACGCCGGACGCGCTGATCAGCCCGTGCCGGGCCCGGCGGAACGCCTCCAGGGCGTCGCTCTGCCGCCCGGCCCGGTAGAGCGCCGTCATCAGCTGCGCCCACAGCCGTTCGTGGCCGGGGAACGCGGCGGTGAGCGCCTCCAGCTCGGCGATCAGCCCGGTGTCCTCGCCGGCCGCGAGGTCGGCGTCGATCCGGTCCTGGACGGCGTTGTGGCGCAGCCGGTCGAGCCGGACCCGTTCCGCCACCAGGGTTTCCACGTCGCCGAACTCCTCGTAGGCGGTGTGGCCGCGCCACAGGCCGAGCGCGGCGGCCAGCCGCTCACGGGCGGCGGCCGATTCCCCGGCGGCCAGCACCCGTCGCCCCTCGGCGGCGAGGCTTTCGAACCGCGCGGCGTCGAGGGCCTGCGGTGCGAGGTGCAGGACGTACCCGGGCGGCCGGGTCAGGATCGCCTCCTGGCCGAGCGCGCCGCGCAGCCGCGAGAGGTACGTCCGCACCGTGCGGCCGGCGTGCGCGGGTGCTTCTTCGCCCCAGAGTGCCCGGCCCAGCGAGGCGACGCTGACCACCCGGCCCGCCTCCGCCGCCAGCACCGCCAGCAGGGTCCGCAGCCGCGGACCCCCGACGTCCCGCGGCTCGCCGTCCAGCCGCACTTCGAACGGTCCCAGCACCCCGAGGTCCACCCCGCCCATGCCCGCCCCTCCGCAACGCCGCTACCGCGCGCGTTCGCGTACAGGAGCGGTCCGGGCCACCCGGGATACGTCTACGGCCGGATGAATCTCCGTCGACGATCTGTCGATGGATCGTCGACGGGCGCTGCGAGTGTCGGTGTCGCGGACGGAGGAGTCCGCGGCTACCGGTTCTTCGGGAGGAAGTCCATGAAACGCATGATTCGGGGTCTCGCACCGGTTTTCGCCCTCGCGGCGACGGGGGCGGCGGTGCTGGCGGGCGCACCGGCGGCGAACGCGGCGCCGGCGCACGCGGCGGCGCTCGAGGTGAAGAGCGCGACGTGGGGCCAGCTGCACGTCGGTGACTGCGAGCAGGACAACGGCACCATCGTGCTCCGCTCGGACGGCACGGGCGACTGGAGCGCGACCACGCTGACCTTCCAGACGCACACCGGCGACGTCTGGCACTCCAGCTTCGACTTCAAGACCACGGCCGGGACGAAGCTGTTCTCGGCGGGCACGTTCGACAGCCCGGTGATGAACGACGGCAACCCGCCGCCGCGGTACTTCTGGTCGAAGCACTTCACTTACGACGCGGCGCTCTTCGGTGCTGTCGACATCTTCAAGACGATCCAGCACTCGAGCTGCTGATCCCGGGGTGAGAACCGCCCTGGGTCACGGCTCACCGCGACCCAGGGCGGCGCCCGCGACGACCCCGCCGGATCGAGGAGGCGCCGGCCCCGCCGACGGGGCCGGTTCGGCGCGCGTGATCCTCGATCCGGCGGTCAGCTGATCGGCACCGTCGCGGTGCAGGAGCTCGTGCCGTTGTCGAAGGTCGCCGCCGCGGTGCCGGCGGACGATGCCGGCACCGTCGTGGTCGTCGGCACCGCGAAGGTGGTGTTCCCGGTCGTCGCCGAGGTCTGGGAGAACACCGTGTGCGTGGTCGTTCCGGTGCGGTAGGAGATCCGCAGGGAGACCTTGCCCGCGACGTCGCCGATGTACGGCCCCGACGTGGTGTAGCCGCCGACGATGCGGAAGTCGAAGCCGACGCTCTCGTACCGGAGGGTGAGCGTGCCGCTGAAGGCGTCCGCCTTGCAGATCGCCGACCGCTGGATGATCGTCGCCGCCTGGGCGGGGGCCACCAGGACCGTCGCACCGGCCAGCAGCGCCACCAGTCCGGCCTGAACCGCAGTCTTCATCTTCGTCCTCCCTCGGGTCCGCCCGCCATCCTGCCGGGTCCGGCTTCCGTTCCGCTTCCCCTCATCCGGTGGTGCGGACGAGGTGGACGGGACAGGCGGCGTGGGAACCCGCCGCGGCCGCGGTCGCCGAGGACGCTCAGCCGGGCGGCCGCGCTGCGCTCGCGCAGTGAGCCGCCGGTGCCCGCCTCTCCAGGCCCACCCCCTCCCAGAACCCCACAGCCCCGACCCTCCAGGTACGCGAACCGACCCTCCAGGTACGCGAACCGACCCTCCAGGTACGCAAGCCGACCCTCCCGGTGCGCGTGTCGTCCGGTCGGGTACGCGTGTCGTCCGGTCGCGGACAGCAGGCGCGTCCGGCAAGATCTGCGTCCGGCGAGACCTGCGGTGGCCGGAAGGAGCCCGATGGCGGTGGTGGTCTTGGCGGCGGCGGTGCTCGGCCTGCTCGTCGGGTCGTTCCTCAACGTCGTGATCCACCGGGTGCCGCGCGGCGAGTCCGTCGTCCGGCCGCCGTCGCGCTGTCCGGACTGCGGGCAGGAGATCAAACCCCGGCACAACGTCCCCGTCTTCGGCTGGCTCGTCCTGCGCGGCCGGTGCGCGGGCTGCGGTGCCCGGATCAGCGTCCGGTACCCACTGGTCGAGCTCGGCACCGGCGTCCTGTTCGCGCTGCTGGCCCTGCGGCTCGACCCGCCGGACCTGCCCGCCTTCCTCTACTTCGGCGCGATCGGCGTCGCCCTCGCCCTGATCGACCTCGACTGCCGCCGCCTGCCGAACGCGATCGTGCTGCCGTCCTACCCGGTGCTGGTCGTCCTGCTGACCGCGTCGGCCTGGTGGCGCGGCGACTGGTGGGCGCTCGCCCGCGCCGGGATCGGCGGCGCCGCCCTGTTCGCCTTCTACCTCCTCCTCGCGCTGGCCTACCCGGCGGGCATGGGCTTCGGCGACGTCCGGCTCGCGGGCATCCTCGGCGGGATCCTCGCCTACCTCTCCTGGGGGACGCTGGTGGTCGGCGCGTTCGGCGGGTTCCTGCTCGGTGCGGTCGCCGGCGTCGTCGTGCTGGCCACCGGCAAGGGCGGCCGCAAGACGGCGCTGCCGTTCGGGCCGTTCATGATCGCCGCGGCCCTGGTGGCGATCTTCGCGGCCGGCCCGCTCGGCCAGGCCTACCAGCGGCTGACCGGCCTGGCCTGAGCCGTCACCGGTTCCCCGACCAGCTCAGCACCGACACCTGCCGCGCCCCGGCCACCGGGTTCGTCGGATCACCGTCCACATAGGCCACCCGGGCCCGGGCCACCGGGCACCACCCGGAGTGCACGTGGCCGCACCGGGGCACACGTAGGCGGACAGGTAGACGCCGAAGACGAAGCCGGGCGAGTCGTCCGGCACCTCGATGACCGCGCCGGTGAACGTCACGCTCCCGGTTTCCTTCACCCACAGGGACCGCGCGACGACGCCGAAGCGGAAGATCGGCTCGGTCGCGTTGTTCAGCGTGACGTCCAGGACGGCCTTCGGCGCGTACGTCGTCCCCTGCACGTAGAACCGGTTCCCGGAGTTGTTGACCGCGGTCACCAGGGCGCACGCGGCACTGCTCGGGTACATCAGCTGCGTGCACCCGTTCTCCGCGCGCAGGGCAGGCGGGGTGTAGTCGAGCACCAGTTGCAACGCATCGACCTGCTCTGTGCCCTTGTGCTTCAAGGCCGCGGTGTAGCTCAGCTGCGCGCCGGTGAAGGTGCCGTCGTACACCTGTTGCGAGAGCGCGGCCGAGGTTACGTCGACGAGATCGGTGTGCAGCGAGTTGTCCGAATACGAAGGCACCTTGTACGGGTCGCCGGTGGTCCCGCCCGCCGGAGTGACCTGGACAGTGAGGTTGTCCTGGGTGGACCCGCCGTCGTTGCCGTGCCGGACGCGCACCTGTGCGGATTTGAGGATCGAGCCCGCCGGAATCGCCGCGGGTGGGGTGTAGCCGGTCGCGGTCACCGCGGCGCTCTGGTTGCCACCGGCGTTGTTGGTCCACGTGGCAAGATTGCCATCCACAGTGGACAAACTGCCGGCCGGGGCGGTGGTGAACGTGCCGCCCGGTGTGCCGGTGGGAACGAGTGTCGTCGTCACCGGCGCGTCCGCGCCCGAGGCCAGCCCGTAGAGGGCGACCGGCGGCCGGTCCGCGCTGTAGGTGCCGCAGATCTCCACCTGGCCCGCCTTCACCGCCAGCCTGCTGTCGCCGCCGAAGACGAACTGGACGCCGGACGCCTTCGGGTCGTCGATCGGGTTGTCGCAGGCACCCGGGATCTGCGCCGGCACCGGCGGCTTGGCGATGACCCGCTTGCTGCCGTCCACCGGCGTGCCCGCGACGAGGTAGCCGTTGTCGACCGTCCACACGTCGTCGCCGCCGGGCAGCGACGGCGGCCGGACCGCGGCGCTGTTGCGGAAGTCGAAGTAGTACGTGCCGGGGGTGAACCAGAACGTGCTGTCCTTGCACCTGCTGCTGCTGGACATCATCGCCGACAGCCCGGCCGCGTCGTCGTAGAGCCCGGGCTGGAAGGTGACCAGCGAACCGGCCTTGGTGCACGGCGGCAGCGCCTGCCGCGGCGGCACGGAGGTCAACGCGGGGGTGTAGCCGGGATCCGCACCGAGGCTCGAACCGCCGTAGCCGCACGAAGGCGCGGGCGTACTGCTGATCGTGCCCGAGCACGCGCCGCGCGCGTACACCGCGGTGTTCGTGTCGAGCGAGCCGTTGACCACGCGAATGTTCGAGTTCGAGTACACGATGCCGTGGACGCGGAACGACGAACCGGTCGGCTGCTGGATGTTCAGCCCGTCCTCGCCGCCGGTGCCCAGGGTGAGGATCGCGTTGCCCGGCCGGTTGCACACGCTCAGCGACGGGCACTGGATCCGCACCTTCGCCGGGTCGGCGGTGCACGACACGGCGGCCGAGCCGCCACCGCCGAAGTTCGGCAGGGTCAGCGTGTCGGACCCGCCGAAGCAGTGCTCGCCTGCCGCACCGGTGAACGTGCTGGTGCGGATGGCGTTGATCCCCGCCTGCAGCGCGCCGTCGGCGGTGTAGGCGGCCGCGGCCTGGTCGCGCAGGTTCACCGTGGTGCGGACGCCGGTGTCGGCGAAGGACAGCAGCGCGCCGAGCACCACCGCGACCACCGTGACCAGGATGAGCACCAGCGGCAGCGCGGCTCCGGCGTCGTCGCCCTTCCACCGGCGGTTCATGTCTGCCTCCGTTGCCCGAACAGGGTGATGGGGTAGGGGTCGGCGTTGCGCGCGACGGCGGTGAAGGTCAGCTTCACCCACAGCGGCACGGCGGCCGCGGTGCACGCGCTGGAGCACGTCACCGCGGGCGTGGCCGGGTCGACGTTGTGCGCGACGACCGAGTCGGACAGCGGCGCGGAATCGAGGCAGCGCAACCGGTGCAGCTCGGTGCCCGTCAGGTAGTAGGCGACGATCGCGGTGCGCCGGGTCGCGGCCGGCGTACTGGTGTCCCAGTCGTCGGACAGCAGCCGCACCAGGGAAACGGGTGTCGCGGCGGTGCCGCAGACCTGGCCGCCGCTGCCGTAGCCGGCCCCGAGCTGGATCGACGGCGAGTACGGCACCTGGCCGCTGCCCACCGACCCGGAGTAGTCCCGCAGGCCGACCGCGGCGACGTCCTGGGCGAAGAACGCCGCGCTCTGCTGGGCGTCGTGCGACACCGCGAGCCGCGCGGACGTGGCATCGGTGTTGCGGATCGAGACGATCACCGCGTTGGCGACCGGCGCCACGACCACGCCCAGGATGACGACGACGATCAGCAGCTCCACCAGCGTGAACCCGGCGTCGGACCGGCGGCTCAGCACAGCGCCTCCCCGAGCCCGCACCGCTTGCGCACCACGACCTCCAGGCGTTCGCTCGCCCGCCCGTCGCCGCTGGCGACCTGCAGGGTCACCTGCTGCAGCCCGGTGTCGGTGCCGCAGGTCGCCGACCACGCCGAGCCGGTCCAGTACTTCACCGACGACACCGCGCTGGTGAACCCCGGCGGCAGGGTGAACCCGGCCGGCGCGGCGTACTTCGCGGGCGCCGCGCAGGCGAAGTAGCCGCCCGCCATCACCTGGTTCTCGACCGCCTCGCCGAAGTCGCGCACCCCGGCACCGGCGGTGGCCTGCTTGCGGTGGACGTCGGACATGAACACGCTGACGCCGATGCCGCCGACGATCGCCACGACCGCGATACCCAGGATCGCGACCGCGACCAGCAGCTCCAGCAGGGTCTCGCCCCGGTCGTCGGTCCTCATCAGACGTGCACCTGGCCGAAGATCCCGTACATCGCCGAGACGAGCGCGACCGCCACGAACCCGACGACCAGGCCCATCACCACGATCACGGCCGGTTCGAACAGCGCGGTGAGCTTCTTCAGCCGGTAGTCCAGCTCGCCTTCGTAGTACTGGGCGGTGACCTCGAGCTGGGTGTCGAGGGTGCCGGTGTCCTCGCCGACGCGGATCATCTGCGCCGCGGTCACCGGGAACAGCCCGGAGCCGGTGAGCGGGCGGGCCAGGCCCTCGCCGTTCAGCACGGCCTGCGCGACCCGGCCGAGCGCCCGCATGAACACGCGGTTGCGCAGCGAGTCCGTCGCGACCCGCAGGGCCTCCGGCAGCGGCACCCCGGCGCTCACCATCGACGACAGGATCCGGCAGAACCGCTCGACCAGCGCGTGCCGCACGGTCGGGCCGATCGCCGGGACGCCGAGCAGCACGCGGTCGCGGGCGTACCGGCCGCCGGGCGTGCGCACGGCGACGAGGTAGGACACGGTGAGCAGGAGCAGGCCGGCCAGCAGCGCCCACCACCACCGGCCCAGGAAGTCGGTGACGGCCAGCAGCATCCGCGTCGGCAACGGCAGCTTCGCGTTGAGGCTGGCGAAGAAGACCTTGAACCGCGGCAGCACGAAGGTGGCGAGCACGACGACGGTGACGACCGACATCAGCGCGATCATCGCCGGGTAGATCAGCGCGGCCTTGATCTTGCGCCGCGCTTCGAGGTCGCGCTCGAGGTAATCGGCCAGCTGGTCGAGGACCTGGTCGAGCTGCCCGGTGAGCTCCGCCGAGCGCAGGATCTCCCGGTAGAACTCGGGGAAGATCTTCGGGTGCCGGTCGATGCAGTCGGAAAGCCGGTCGCCGCCGCGCAGGCCCTGTTCGACGTCCCGCAGCATCCGGGCCACCGTCGAGTTCGCGGCCTCCTCGCCGAGGATCCGGACGGCGTCGATGAGCGGCAGCCCGGCCCGGACGAACGCGCCGAGCTGGCGCGAGAGGTGCATGACGACCTCGCGCTTGACCCGCGGCGCGGTCAGCTCCCGGCTCAGCACGCTCTTCTTCTCGGTGACCTCGATGTCCCGCAGCTCGCGTTCGTAGAGCGCGAGGACGGCGGAATCGGCGTCGGCGGCCTTCTGCACCCCGCGGGTGCGCTGCCCGTCCGGGCCGGTGGCGACGTAGGCGTACCGGTTCATCGCGCCCCTCCGGTGAGGTAGATCGACCGCAGCACCTCGGCCGGGGTGGTGACGCCCTCGGCCACCAGCCGCAGCGCCTCGTCCTGCAGCGTCCGCATGCCTTCCTTGCGGGCCAGCTCGTGCACCTCGCGGTGCGGCGCGCTCTCCAGCACCAGCGTCCGGATCCCTTCGCTGACCGGCATCAGCTCGTAGACGCCGGTGCGGTCGAGGAACCCGGTCTGCGCGCAGAAGTTGCAGCCGGCCCCGCGGACGTACCCGCCCGCCGGCTCGTCAGCGCCGAGGGAGTCCATGAAGGACAGTTCTTCGGCCGAGGGCGCGTAGTACTCCCGGCAGCGCAGGCAGATCCGCCGGACCAGGCGCTGGGCGAGCACCGCGGTGACCGACGACGCCACGAGGAAGTTCTCGATCCCCATGTCCAGCAGCCGGTGCAGCGCCGAGGCGGCGTCGGTGGCGTGCAGCGAGGAGAGCACGAAGTGGCCGGTGAGCGCGGACTGCACGGCGATGCGTGCGGTGTCGACGTCCCGGACCTCGCCGACCAGGATGACGTCCGGGTCCTGCCGCAGGATCGACTTGAGGCCGTCGGCGAAGGTGACGCCGGTCTGCTCGTTGATCTGGATCTGGTTGATCGAGGACATCGTGTACTCGACGGGGTCCTCGATGGTCATGATGTTGCGTTCGCTGCTGTCGAGCTCGCCCAGCGAGCCGTAGAGCGTCGTGGTCTTGCCGCTGCCGGTCGGGCCGGCGCAGATCACCATGCCGTAGGGCGACTGCAGCACCGCCGTGTAGCGTTCGGCCATCCCGGCGGGCATGCCCAGCTGGGGCAGCCGGAACAGCGGGCGGCTCTTGTCGAGCAGCCGCAGCACGACCTTCTCACCGCCCACGACCGGCGTGCTGGCCACCCGGATGTCCACCGGCCGGTCTTCGACGTCCATGCTGATCTGGCCGTCCTGCGGGCGGCGGCGCTCGACGATGTTCATGCCGGCGAGGATCTTGATCCGGCTGGTCACCGCCGGGCCCATCGAGCCGGGCAGGTCGAGGACGTCGTGCAGGACGCCGTCGATGCGGTAGCGCACCCGGATCCGCTCGGCCTGCGGCTCGACGTGGATGTCGGAGGCGCGGTCGCGCAGTGCCTGCTTGATCATCAGGGCGACGACGTGCACGACCGGCGCGTCGTCGTTCGCCGTGGCCGGAGCTTCGGCGCGGGCGGCGTCGCGGCGCACGGCGTCGCGGGCTTCGAACGCCTTGACCTGCTGGTCGACGCCGGTGAGCGCCCGGTAGGTCCGCCCGATGGTGGCCAGGATGTCCGCGCGGTCGGCGACGGCGACGGTCACCGGGCGGCCGAGGGCCGCCTGCAGCGCCGGGGCGGTGGCGGCGTCGGCCACGGCGACCAGCACGGTGTCCTCGCGGACGGTCAGGGGGATCGCGCAGAGCTCGCGGGCCTTCGCCTCGCCGAGCAGGTCGGCGGCGGCGCGGTCCGGCGTGACCGTGCGCAGGTCGACCGACCGGGGCTGGGTGCGGATTCTCATGCCGGCACGCTCCGGGGCAGCGGCCGCGGATCGATGTCCTGCGGGTGCAGGCTGCGGGCGGCGGCGTCGGCGGGGGTGACCAGCCCGGCGGCGACCAGCTGGGACAGCGACTGCTCCAGCGTCACCATGCCTTCGCGGCGCCCGGTCACCAGCGCGTTGCGCAGCTGGTGCGGCTTCCCCTCCTTGATGAGGTTGCGCACGGCGGTGTTGGCCACCAGCACCTCGAAGGCGGCGACGAGGCCGCCGCCGACGCGGGGGAGCAGCCGCTGGTGGACGATCCCGGTGAGCGCGGCGGCGAGCTGGACGCGGACCTGTTCCTGCTGGCCCGCCGGGAAGACGTCGATCATCCGCGCGAGGGACTGCGCGGTGTCGTTGGTGTGCAGCGTGGCGAAGACCAGGTGCCCGGTCTCGGCGATGGTGAGGGCGAAGCGGATCGAGTCGAGGTCACGCATCTCGCCGACCATCAGCACGTCGGGGTCCTCCCGCAGCGCACTGCGCAGGGCCGCGGGGAAGGACTCGGTGTCGGTGCCGACCTCCCGCTGGTTGACCGCGGAACGCCGGTGTTCGTGGACGTACTCGATCGGGTCCTCGACGGTGAGGATGTGGCACGCGCGTTCGCTGTTGATCCGGTCGATGACGGCGGCGAGCGTGGTCGACTTCCCGGAGCCGGTCGGCCCGGTGACGAGCACGAGACCCTGGTGCCGTCGCGCGAAGTCGGCCAGGACGGGCGGCAGGCCGAGATCGGCCATGCCGGGGATCCGGCGCGGGATCATCCGCAGCGCGACGACGGTCTCCCCGCGCTGGGTGAAGGCGTTGCCGCGGACGCGGGCTTCGTCGCGCCAGCCGAAGGAGAAGTCGAATTCGCGGGCGGTGCTCCAGGTGAGGGCCTGGTCGTCGGTGAGGAGCTCGGCGAGCAGCGCGCGCGTGTCGTCACCGGTGAGGACGGGGTGGCCGGGGACCGCGGAGAGGTCACCGTGCACGCGCAGCTGGGGCGGCAGTCCGGCGGTGAGCAGCAAGTCGGTGCCGCGCGCCTGCCAGAGTGCCTCGAGCAGGCCGTCGACGCGGCTGCCGATCTGGGTGAGCATGGGATCCTCCGGGGCGAGGGTGTGTGCCGCGGGGTGGGTCGCCCCACCCCGCGGAGCGGATCAGTGGGTGCAGGCGCCGGAAGCCGTGACGACACCGGCGGTGATGGCGATCGTGTAGCCGTTGGTGGTCGACGGCTCGTCCTTCAGGTAACCGGCGGTCTTCAGCGCGGCCGGGCTGGCGGCGTGACCGCCGGTCTTGGCGTAGAACGCCTCGTTGGCGGTCTCGACGCTCTTCCAGTCGGCGTTGCAGGCGGCGGCCTTGCCGTCACCGTTGAACGCCTGCACCGCGAACACGACGACCCCGGCGAGCACGCCCAGGATCACGACGACGATGAGCAGTTCGATGAGGGTGAAGCCGTCCTCGTTCGCGCGGGCGGCACGCAGGTTCTCCAGCATGGTTCTTTCCTTTGCGTTGCAGGGTTTGGGTGGCGTTCCGGGATCAGCAGGCGGGCACCTCCGGAGAACGGGGTCCCCGCCACGCGCCGAGGGCCGCACGCACGCTCACGTACGTGGTCCTGTTGTTGCTGAGCAGGGAGACGGTGGTCGTGGTGTTCGTGGTGGTCATGCTGTTGGTGGGGCTGTTCGGCGTGAGCGAGGTCAGCACCTCGAAGCCCTGCGGTAGGGCGGCCGGGTAAGCCCAGGTGAGCGTGGCGGTGGGACCGCTGCCGCTGTTGTTGCACTTCGGGTTGGTGAGGGTCGGCTTGGCGATGTCCGGCAGCGTCCCGGCCACCGCGTATCCCGTGCCGGAGCCGGACTTCAGCCAGGCCGCCTCCGCCCTCGCGGCACCCACCGCGACCAGGCCGCTGATCACCGTGGTCCAGGAAGCCGCCACCAGCACCGCCGCGAAAACCACCCGGTTCGCGCTCATCCGCTCACCACCGTGACCGTCACCGGGATCGAGAACAGCGCACCCTGGCAGCCGTCGTCCGAGGTCGGGCCCATCGAGACCGCGCCCGCCAGGGTGAGGGTTGCGTTCCCGTTGGCGGGCACCGGCAGGCTCAGCGTCGTCTGCGCGGTCCAGCTCACGCCGGTCGCCGTGCAGGTGCCCGTTCCACCGGAGCCGGTCGGCGTCCCGTTGGCGACGATGCTGTTGACCTTGACCGGGTACGGGTTCGGGTTGTTCACCAGGACCTTGGCCTCCCCGGCCGGTCCGCCGGGGTAGAGCAGGTTGCTGGTGAAGGCCGCGGCCGTCAGTGCCGTGGTCGTCGGAGCGGCTGCCGTGCCGGCCTTCGCGTTCGCGGCACCCGAACCGGAGCTCGTCCACGCCGCGACGGCGATCCCGCCGCCCAGCGTCGCGCCGACCACCGTGGTGACCACGAGCACGCGGCGCAGGGTCGGGTTCTTCATGGCTTGACCGCCGTTCCTGTGTACGTCAGGGGAAAGGTGACCGACCGGCACGCGTCGGGGGTGCCGGGCAGCATGCGGGTGGTGAGGGCGACGTCGGCGGTGCCGTTGGCGGGCACCGTCACCGGCCGGGGAAGTGCGTCGACCTGCACCGAGGACGCCGGGCAGGCCGGGACGGGCCGCCCGCGGCTGTCGTTGGGTTTGCCGACCGCGGCCGTCACGGTCTGGACGAGGATGGGGAAGTTTTCGGTGTTGGCCAGCCGGATCCACCGGTTCCCGGTCGCGCCGGGCACGAGCGCGGTGGCCCGGCCGGGCACGTCGGCGATGCCGAACTGCTTGCTGCCGTTGCCGTTCGCGGTGTTCGCCGCCGGCGCCGGGCCGATCGCGAACCACGTGAGCACGACGGCCGCGAGCGCGCCCGCCGGAACACCGCTGCGCCACCTGGACATCGGGGTCCCTTCCGGGAAGGGCGGGGCGGCGCGCGCCGCCCCGCCGGCGGGTCAGGAGGCGTTCGAGGCGAGGGTGGCGGTGAGCGGCAGGACGAAGGTCACGCTCTTGCAGGCGTCGGTGGCGCCGGCGCTCATGGTCGCGTGCAGGGTGTAGGTCTTGGAGCCACCGGCGGCGATGGTGCCGGTCGTGTCCGCGGGCGCGGGGCTCGTGACGGTGCCGGCGGCGCAGCTGCCGACCGCGTTCGAGGTGCCGGCGCTGATCCCGGTGACCACGACGGGGTAGTCGTTCGGGTTGTTGACGGTCACGGTGAAGTCGGTGCCGCCGCCCGGGTAGAGCGCACTGCCCGAGCCCGCCGGCGTGATCGTCGAGTTGACCGACGTGGTCGAGGAGACCGAGCCGGTGCCGGAGCCGGTGCTCGTCCAGGCCGCGTAGGCGACACCGGCGACGGCCACCGCCCCGACGGCGCCGAGGACGATCGCGGACCGCTTGCTGATCTTGCGCATGAGGTTCTCCTGGAAGCTGTTTCATCGGGAAGGCCGGTGCCCGGTCGCGGTCCGGCTGGTCCGTGAGGACCGTCACGAAGAGTGTGCGAATTCCGCGGCGATCTTCTCCCCGGGCGACCGGCCCGACTGCGAAGGCCGGAGGTCCCTTGCTCTTTTCGGTCCAACCTGTTACGCGCGCGCAATCGAGCCACGGCGAGGTTGTTCCACGCCGGGCGAGTTCCGATGCGGGACCGTGACCTGCGGTTTTCATGACCCGTTCGGCCGAATGGCGGAGACCCTCCCGTGATCTTCCGTGGCCTGCTCGCGGTCTTGGCCAGTGGCTCCGGTGGAGCGCTGCAGGCGCTCGGGCGGGTACTACTTTGCGTGACAATTCGCCGCGTGTTGAGTCATATTTGAACGCGTTCAACTCTTCCGGTACGGTGGAACCGGGGCGGGAGGGGTGGCATGAAGATCGTGATTCCGGGTGGGACCGGGCACCTGGGCCGGGTGCTGAGCCGCGCGCTGGCGGGGCAGGGGCACGAGGTCGTGGTGCTGACGCGGCGGGAGGCGCGGCCGGAGCCGGGGGTGCGCCACGTCCGGTGGGACGGCCGCAGCGCGGGCCCGTGGACGGCCGAGCTCGACGGGAGCGACGTCGTGCTCAACCTGGCCGGCCGGTCGGTGAACTGCCGGTACACCGCGGCGAACCTGCGCGAAATGCTGAACTCCCGCGTCGATTCGGCCCGGGTGGTCGGCGGCGCGATCGCCCGCGCGGCCCGGCCACCGTCGGTGTGGCTGCAGATGAGCACCGCGACGATCTACGCGCACCGGCTGGACGCACCGAACGACGAGGATACGGGCATCCTGGGCGGCGACGAGCCGGACGTGCCGGCGTACTGGTCGTACAGCGTCGACATCGCGAAGGCGTGGGAGCGCGAGCAGCGCGTGGCGGCCACGCCGGGGACGCGCAAGGTGGCCCTGCGCACGGCGATGGTGATGAGCCCGGAGCCGGGCGGGGCGCTGGCGATGCTGCTGCGCCTGACCCGCCTGGGTCTGGGTGGCCCGGTGGCGGGCGGCGGCCAGTACATGTCGTGGATCCACGAGGACGACCTGGTCCGGGCGATCGGCTTCCTGATCGAGGGCGAACTGAGCGGCCCGGTGAACCTGGCCGCTCCGGAACCACTGCCGTACGCCGACTTCCTCCGCACCCTCCGCGCGGCGGCGGGGGTCCCGCTGGGCCTGCCGGCGACGAAGTGGATGGCGGAGATCGGGGCGTTCCTGCTCCGCAGCGACACCGAGCTCCTGCTGAAGAGCCGCCGGGTGACCCCGGGCAGGTTGACGGAGGCGGGCTTCGAGTTCGAGTACCCGACCTGGCCGCCCGCGGCCGAGGACCTGGTCCGACGATCCCGCCGGCCCGCGAAGACAACCACCTGACCGCGGCCCGCGCCGAGCCGACCGCCCAGGTACGCAACCCGACCCTTCCGGTACGCAAGCCGACCGCCCAGGTACGCGAGCCGACGGTTCGGGTACGCAACCCGATGCTTCCGGTACGCAAGCCGCCCGTTCGGGCCAGCGAGCCGAAGGCCCAGGTACGCGAGCCGTCCGCCCAGGTACGCAACCCGACGCTTCCGGTACGCGAGCCGACCGTCCGGGTGCGCGAGCCGACCATCCGGGTACGCAAGCCGACGGCCCGGGTACGAGTGTCGTCCGGTTGGGTGCGCGTGTCGTCCATCCACGGGCGCGTGTCGCTCGCCGCAACCGTCGGCGGGGCTCGGCACGAGGCCGCGGAAGGCGCGACCGGTGGTCGCGCCGGCCGAGTCCACTCGGGACGGTCAGCCGAGGTCGGCGTTGTCCCGCAGCCGCCGGAGCGTCAGGGCCAGGTGGAGGCGGAAGCGGCCGGCCGGCGAGTCGACCTCGAAGCCCAGCACCGACTCCGCGCGGGCCAGCCGCGCCGGCATCGTGCTGTGGTGGCGGTGCAGTGCCGCAGCCGCTTTGCGGGCCGAGCCCGTTGCGCACAACGCGTCCAGCGCCGCCACCGTGTCCGCGCCGTGGGGTTCGGCCGCCAGGCGGTCGAGCGCGCGGACGTCGGCCAGTTCCGCGAGTTCCGGCGGCGTCAGCTTGTCCGCGAGCGCACCCAGCGCGCCGAGCCGTTCCCACCGCACCACCGGCTCGGCCGCCGAGGTGAAGCGCAGCGCCGTCCGGGCGGCCGCCCACGAACGGGCGACGTCGATGGCCGGTCCGTCCGGGCCGACGCCCGCGCGGGCGCCCTCCGGCAGCGACGCGACCTCGCCCGGCAGCAGGACCGCCCGCACCCCGCCCAGCCGCGCGGACCGGCCCGCGAGCGCGTCGACCCCGGTGCCCGCGAGCACGCGCAGCCGGGTCGCCGGGCCGAAGCCGAGCAGGTGCAGGGCGCGGGACCGTTCGGCGGTGCCGGTGTCCGCCGACAGCACCAGCTCGACCAGCGCCGGATCCCCGAGCTCCGGCCGCGGCACCCCGGAGTGCTCCAGCAGGATCGCCGCGGCGATGGCGAACCGTTCGAGCAGCATGTCGTCGAGCGGAACGGGCGCGCCGTCCCGCGCCACCCAGACGACCACGCCGCCTTCGAGCGTCCGCGTGGCCGCCCCGACCGGCGCGGCGGCCGGGGTGAGCACGGCACCGCCCGGCGCGGCCCGCAGCGACAAGCCTTGCCCGGGAGCGTGCACCCCGACGGGACAGCCGGCCAGATCCGCGGTGCTGCGCACCAGGACGTCCAGCCCGGCGCGGCCGGTGATCAGGCGGTCGAAGAAACCGATCACCCGCACGGCGTTCTCGGCGTCGGCGTCGAGCCCGGACAGCCGCAGCAGCAGGCCTTTCATCCCGCCACGATAGGCGCGCCGACAGCCTCGAGGCGAGCACCGGCCGCCCCGCCGCCGGGTGGCTGGTTTCCTCCCGTCAACGCCCGCCGCCTGGCGGTGGCCTCCTTCCCTCCTCCCGGCCGATGATCGGGGGCATGACCTACGCGATCGATCCCGAGCTGCTGCCCTGGCTGGACATGCTCCCGGCCGTCACCCTCACCGACCACGACTCCCTCCTGGCCGCGCGCTCCTCGATCGCGCAGCTCGGCCGGATCCTCCCCGCCCACGAACCCGCCAACCCGGTCGAAGTCCGCACCATCGCCGTGCCCGGGCCCTCCGACGCCCCCGATGTCCCGGTCCGCGTCTACACCCCCGCGAACCGGACCGCCGCCGTGCCCGGGCTGCTCTACATCCACGGTGGCGGGTTCGTCATGGGCGATCTCGACACCTTCGACGCGCACGTCCTGCGCCTGGCCGACGAGCTCGGCATCGTGGTCGCCTCGGTCGACTACCGGCTCGCCCCCGAGCACCCGTTCCCGGCGCCCGTCGAAGACTGCTACGCCGCCCTGACCTGGGTGGCCGCCAAGGCGGACGAGCTCGGCATCGATCCCGCGCGCCTGGGCGTGGCCGGCGAAAGCGCCGGCGGTGGCCTCGCCGCCGCGGTCGCGCTGCTGGCCCGTGACCGCGGCGGCCCGCGGCTGTGCTTCCAGTACCTCGGCATCCCCGAACTCGACGACCGCCTCGACACCCCGTCGATGCGCGACTACACCGACACGCCGGTCTGGCACCGGCCGAACGCCATCCACAGCTGGACCAGCTACCTCGGCACCGAACCGGGCGGCCCCGACGTCTCGCCGTACGCCGCCCCGGCGCGGGCCACCGACCTCGCCGGGCTGCCGCCCGCCTTCGTGACGACCTGCCAGTTCGATCCGCTCCGCGACGAAGGCATCGCCTACGCGCAGCGCCTCGCCCACGCCGGCGTCCCCGTCGAACTGCGCCTCTACCCGGGCACCTTCCACGGCTCGAGCATGGTCGAGACGGCGGAGGTCTCCCGCCGGATGTTCGCCGACGAGCTGGACGCGCTGCGGCGGGGACTCGGCTGAGGTCAGGGCACGACCTCGGTGACCGTGTCCTTCACGACCTGCCACCGGGCGTGCTCCCGCACCAGCGTCAGGCTGATCGTGTAGTGCCGGTCGATGCCGTGCGACGGCTCGAGGTAGTGCGCGTCGAGGATCGCGAACCCCATCTTGCAGTCCTCGACGACGGTGTGTGTCACCGTCCACGGCATCGAATACTCGTAGGGCACCTTGAACTGCTCCAGCACCGGGTTCACGTTCGCGTCGTACCCGATGTACAGGTTGCCCCGGCGGCCCACGGTGACCATGTCGCGGTGGATGATCGCGCGGTAGCGGGCGGCGTCGCGCTTGTTGTAGCTGTCCATGTCCTCCCAGACGGCGTGGTCGAACGCCCGCCGGCACTGCTCGCCCGCCTGGTCGCCTGCCGCCGCGGCCGGCGGGCCGAGCACCGTCGCCACCAGTGCCGTGCCCAGCGCCGCGTAACCCCACTTGCGCATCTGCTGTCCCTCCGTCGTTCCGGCCCCCGACGCTGCCCGGGCGGTGCATCACAGCTGCATCACTTCCGCACCGGCGCCGCCGGGCGGGTGGCTAACCTCGGCCGCGGGGTGAGTGATGGAGTTCCGCGTCCTGGGTCCGGTGCGAGTGCTCGGCGGCGGGCGGCCGATCGCGCCGTCCGGGCCGCGCCAGGGACGCATCCTGGCCGCGTTACTGCTCGGCGCCGGCCGGGTGGTGCCGGTGTCCCGCCTGGTCGACGTCGTGTGGGACGGCGAGCCGCCGGCGACCGCGGTCCGGCAGGTCCGCAACCTCACCACCGCGCTGCGCCGCACGCTCGTCGCGGCCGGTGCCGGTGAGGACGTCCTCACCGCCGAAGGCCCCGGTTTCGCGCTGCGGCCGGGCGAGTTCGACCTCGACAGGTTCGAGGACCTCGCCGCCCGCGGCGAGTACCGGGCGGCACTGGCCTGCTGGCGGGGTCCGGCGCTCGCCGGCGTGGACAGCGCCGCGCTGCGCCCGGACGCCGGGCGGCTGGCGGAGCGCCGGCTGGCCGTACTGGAGCAGTGCCTGGCCGCGGAGGTCGACGCCGGGGACGGGGACGCCGTCGCCGAGCTGACCGCGCTGGTCGCCGAGCACCCGCTGCGCGAAGGCCTGGTCGGGCTGCTCATGCGGGCACTGCACCGGGCGGGACGGCAGGCCGATGCCATCGACGTCTACCAGCGCGCGAAGCGGCGCCTGGCCGACGAGCTCGGGATCGCGCCGGGCGCGCCGCTGCGGGCGTCCTACGAGCAGCTGCTGCACGACGAACCCGCGCCGGGCCGGTGCTTCCTGCCCTACGACGTCCCGGACTTCACCGGCCGCGCGGCCGACATCGCGGCGGCCGTAACGGCCCTGCGCACCGGGCGGCCGGTGGTGGTCGACGGGATGGCCGGGGTCGGGAAGACGGCCTTCGCGGTCCGCGTCGCGCACCTGGCCGCCCGGGACTTCCCGGACGGGCAGTTGTTCGTGGACCTGCACGGCCACACGCCGGGCCGCGACCCGCTGCCGGCCGGAGCCGCGCTGGCCGCCCTGTTGATGCAGACCGGCGTGCCGGCGAGCCGCCAGCCGGACGGGCTCGACGAGCGCGCCGCGCTGTGGCGCTCACGGGTGGCCGGGCGGCGGCTGCTCGTCGTGCTGGACAACGCCCGCTCGGCGAGCCAGGTGGTGCCGCTGCTGCCGGGCGGCGCGGGCGCCGGGGTGCTGGTGACCGGTCGTCGCCGGCTCGCCGCGGTGGACGGCGCGCTCGCCCTGTCCCTCGACGTCCTGCCACCGCCGGAAGCCGAAGCCCTCTTCGCCGCGGCCGCCGGGGGACGGCCGGGTGCCGCGGTCGCGCGGCTGTGCGGGTACCTGCCGCTGGCCCTGCGGATCGCCGCCGCCCGGCTGTCGGCTCGTCCACTGTGGACGGTGGAAGACCTGGTGACGCGGCTGGGCTCCGAACGGCGCCGGCTGGGGGAGCTGCGCGCGGGCGGCCGGGACGTCGCGGCGGCGTTCGCGCTGTCCTACCGCGACCTCACGCCACCGCAGCGGCGGATGTTCCGTGCGCTGGGCTGCCACCCGGGCGGCGATTTCACGGCCGCCGCGGCGGCCGCGTCGGCCGGCACGGGACTCGCGGAGGCCGAGCGGCTGCTCGAAGACCTGCTCGACGCGCACCTGCTCCGGCAGCCCGCCCCGGACCGCTACGGCTTCCACGACCTGATCGCCGAGCACGCGCGGGCGGTGGCGGAGCCGGGTGAGACCGAGGCGGCGCTGACCCGGCTGCTGGACCACTACCGCGACGGCGAGTACTCCTTCGCCGCCGAGCGGGCCAACCTGGTCGCCGTCACCACGCTGGAAGGCCACGACGAGCACGCCTGGCGCATCGCCGACCGCGCGGTGGCCGCGTTGCGGGAGCAGGGCCACCGCGACGAGCTGACCGCGCTGGCTCGCGCGGGCGCCCGGGCCGCGGACCGGCTGGGTGACCCGCACGCCCGGCAGCTCGGCCTCGCCAACCTGACGACCGCGCACTGGGAAACCGGGCGGCTGGCCGAGGCGGTGGAGACGACGGCGGAGCGGCTGAGGCTGGTCCGCGCCTCCGGCGACCGTACGGCGGAAGCGGCGGCGCTCGCCCGGATGGGCGCGGTGCACGGCATGCTGGGCCGCTACGCCGACGCGGTCCGGCTGTACCGCCAGGCGCTGGTGCTGGCCGGCGAAACGGGCAGCCACGACGTCGCGTGCACGGCCTGGGGCAACCTCAGCAACGCCCAGGAGGTGCTCGGCCGGTACGAAGAGGCACTCACGTCGGCGGCGCGGGCCCGGGCGATCCGCGAGGAACTCGGTGATGCGCACGGGGCGATCCTGGCGAGCGCGCAGCTGGGCCTGGTGCAGGCACGGCTCGGCCGCCTCGCGGAGGCCAGGGCGACGGCGGAGAGGGCGGTGTGCGCGGCGGTCGAGGCGGACTACGCGTTCGGGGAGGCGTGGAGCCGGATCGACGCGGCCGAAGTCCTGCTGGCCGACGGCCGCCCGGCGGAGGCCCACGCGCACGCGGAACGGGCCTGCGCGATCCTCGCCCGGTTGAACCACCCGCTGCTGCTCACGATGGCGGCCAACAGCCTGGGCGCCTCGGCCCACGCGACGGGCGACCCGTGTGCGGCCGTGTCGGCGTACGGCGTGGCCCTGACGACGGCACGCCGGATCGGCTACCGGGCCCAGGAGGCGCGGGCGTTGCTGGGGCTGGGCGCGGCCGAGGCTGCGCTGGGGCGGCAGGCGGAGGCGGACCGGAACCTGCGGGCGGGACGTGCGGTGCAGGAGGAGATCGGCTGGGCGGAAGCCGCGCTGTCCTGACCGGCATTCCGGTCGGGAGACAGGAATGCCGGTCGGGCCCGCTCGTGCGGCGGTGGTCGGACAGCCAGGCCACGCGGGCGCAAGTACGGCAGCGGCCGGAGCGCTCGGTCCGACCGGCCGGGCTCGGGTGGGCCTGCGCAGGCCCACCCGACCGGACTCAGTCCGCCGGACCCACGTCGATCAGCACCTTCCCGGTGATCCCGTCCTCCGACGCCGCGTGGGCCTTCGCCGTCTCCTCCAGCGGGAACCGGTGGATCGGCACCCCGCGCTCTTCGCCGACCCCCAGCGCGCCGTCCGCCAGTGCCGCGGTGATGTCCTCGGCGCCCGCGCGGAGCTTGTCCTCGCCCACCGTGTACAGCACCAGGAACTGGTAGCGGGCGTTGAGGAACAGGTTCGCGCCGAAGTCCAGCGTCACCGTCCCGGTACCGCGGTCGTCGCCGTAGGTGGCGACCGTGCCGCGGGGGCGCAGGACCTCCGTGTGCAGCTGGGCGTTGACCCCCATCGCGACCTCGACCACCAGGTCGACCCCGTCCGGGGCGATCGCGCGGATCCGCTCGCCCAGCGCGGGGTCCGGGTACCGCAGCACGTGGTCGGCGCCCGCCGCACGGGCCAGTGCTTCCTTCTCGTCGCTGCTGACCGTGGCGATCACCGTCGCCCCGGCCCAGCGGGCGAGCTGGATGGCCGCGTTGCCGACCGCGCCGGCGCCGCCGCTGACCAGGACCGTGCGGCCGGCCAGCGCGCCGGGGGAGAGGCGGGACGGCCCGTCCTCGGCGACGGTGAGCGCGCGGTGCGCGGTCAGCGCCGGGATGCCGAGCCCGGCACCGTCGTCGAAGCCGGCGCCTTCGGGCAGCTTGACCAGCTTCGAGACCGGCAGCACGGTGTACTCCTGCGCGGTGCCGGACTCCGGCCGGTACGCGGCGGCGATGACCGTCCACACCCGGTCGCCCGGCTCGAACCCGGTCACGTCGGGGCCGACCGCGTCGACGACGCCCGCGCCGTCCTGGTTGGGTACCGTCTCCGGGACCTCGGCTCCCGGCTCGGCGCGGAGACCGCTGCGTGCTTTCCAGTCCGTGGGGTTGACCGCGGACACCACGATCCGCACCCGCACCTCACCCGGCCCCGGGTCCGCGACGGCCCGCTCCGACAGCTCCAGCACCTCGGGTCCGCCGTGGCGGCGGTAGACGACAGCTTTCATGTCCGGTGCAACCCGCGTGCGGCGCGGGATATTCCCGGCAGCAGCGGAAATGCGCAACGGGAAATCGTTTTTCGGTCCCGGAAAGCAAGAAATTCGGGCGCGGGTGATCCCCCGGGCGGGCGATTTTCGGGGTCGGCCCCGGCGCAATCGGCGGTCGTCGCAGAAACTGGGCGCGTGGGAGAGGAAAAGCGCAACCCGGGGAAGAGCGGCCGAAGCGGGATGATGTCGAGCCGACGCCGATCTTCGACGCCGTGTTCAGCGCGACGCGCGCCAAGGCGAATACGCCGAATCCGCCGCGGGAGCCGGACAAAAGCGGTCGGTGAGCGAACGTGCAGCACGTCGTTCGACGTCCGCGACGAACCTGTAGCATCTCCGGTGCCCGAGCACCCGTGGCCGAGGAGTGAGCCGTGGCCGGCGTCGTCGACCGCCTGATCGCCGCCGAGTACGCGGCGGGAGCGTCGATCTCCGAGCTCGCCGAGCGCTGGGGGATCGACCCCCGGCAGGTCGTCGAGCGGATCTCGGCCGCCACCCGCCCCTGACCGGGCTCAGATCGCCCGTTCCCCCTTGCCCAGCACGACGATGCCGCCCTCGCTGACGTGGTAGTGCCCGCGGTCGCGGGCCAGGTCGACGCCGATGTGCGCCCCGGCCGGGACCACGACGTTCTTGTCCAGGATGGCCCGCCGCACCACCGCGCCGCGGCCGACCCGGGCCCCGTCGAGCAGGACCGAGCCCTGCACCACCGCGCCCTGCTCGACGATGACGTCGGGGGAGAGCACCGAGTCGACGACCTGGGCCCCGGAGATGATGCAGCCGTTGCTCACGATCGACTGGTTCGCCGAGCCGCCCTCGACGAACTTCGCCGCCGCCCGCTGGCCGGGGTGGGCCAGGATCGGCCACCGCCGGTTGTAGAGGTTGAAGATGGGGTGCGTCGAAATCAGGTCCGTGTGCGCGTCGTAGTAGCTGTCGATGGTACCGACGTCGCGCCAGTAACCGTGGTCGCGTTCGGTTTCGCCGGGTACGACATTGGTGTTGAAGTCGTAGACCGCCGCCTCACCCGATTTGACCAGCGCCGGGATGATGTCCCGCCCCATGTCGTGGTGCGAAGCGGCGTTTTCGGCGTCGGCGTAGAGCGCTTCCAGCATCACCTTGGTGGTGAAGATGTAGTTGCCCATCGACACGTACGCCTCTTCGGGCGAGTCCGGCAGGCCCGGCGGGTCCGCGGGCTTCTCCATGAACGCGTCGATCAGCAGCCCGTCGGTGGTCCGGATGACCCCGAACGAGCTCGCCTCCTTCCGCGGGACGCGGATGCCGGCGACGGTGACCCCCGCCCCGGAGGCGACGTGCGCCTCCAGCATCTGCCGGGGGTCCATCCGGTAGATGTTGTCCGCGCCGAACACCGCGATGTACTCGGGGTTCTCGTCGTGGACCAGGTTGAGGCTCTGGTGGATGGCGTCGGCGCTGCCCTGGTACCAGCGCGGGCCCAGCCGCTGCTGCGCGGGCACCGGCGTCACGTACTCGCCGGTCAGCGAGGACAGCCGCCAGGTCGTCGAGATGTGCCGGTCGAGCGAGTGCGACTTGTACTGCGTCAGCACGCACAGCCGCCGGATGCCGCCGTGCACGAGGTTGGAGAGCACGAAGTCGATCAGCCGGTGCGTGCCGCCGAAGGGCACCGCCGGTTTCGCCCGGTCCGCCGTCAGCGGCATCAGGCGCTTGCCCTCCCCGCCCGCGAGCACGATGCCCAGGACATGGCATTCGCTGTTCACAGCGACCTCCCGCACGCCTCGTAGAGGGCGACCGTCCGCTCGGCGATCGCCTTCCAGCCGAACTCGCCGACCGCACGTTCGCGGCCGGCGGTGCCCATCGCGGCGGCACGGTCCCCGGCGCCGACCACTTCGTTCAGCGCGGCGGCCAGACCCGCCTCGAACCCCTGCGGGTCCTGCTCGTCGTAGTGCACCAGCAGCCCGGTCCGGCCGTCGTCGACGACCTCGGGGATCCCGCCGACGTCGCTGGCCACCACCGGCGTGCCGCACGCCATCGCCTCGAGGTTCACGATGCCGAGCGGCTCGTAGACCGACGGGCAGGCGAACACCGCGGCGTGGGTGAGCAGCTGCACGACCTCGTCGCGCGGGAGCATCTCCGGGATCCAGCGCACGCCGGTGCGGGTCTTCTCCAGCTCGGCGACCAGCCCGCGGAACTCGGCGTCGAGCTCGGGGGTGTCGGCGCCGCCCGCGCACAGCACCAGCTGGACGCCGGGGTCGAGCGAAGCGCCGGCCCGCACGAGGTGCGGGACGCCCTTCTGCCGGGTGATCCGGCCGACGAACAGCACGTACGGCCGGTCCGGGTCGATCCCGTGCTTGACCAGGGCCTCGGTGCCGGGGTCCGGCCGGTACAGCGTGGTGTCGATGCCGTTGTGGATCACGTGCACGCGCTCCGGCGGCACGTCGGGGTAGGCGGCCAGGACGTCCCGGCGCATCCCGCCGCTGACGGCGATGATCGCGTCCGCGGCCTCGTACGCCTCGCGCTCGATCCACGACGACACGCGGTAGCCGCCGCCGAGCTGCTCGGCCTTCCACGGCCGCAGCGGCTCCAGCGAGTGCGCGGTCACGACGTGCGGGATGCCGTGCGTCATCTTCGCCAGGTGCCCGGCGAGGTTCGCGTACCAGGTGTGGCTGTGCGCGAGGTCGTGGCCGTCGAGCGCGTTCGCCATCGAGACGGCGATGTCCATGGTGGTGAACGCGGGCTGGCGGTACCCGTGGGGATCCGTGTGCCCGGTGGCGTCCGCGCGGTCGGCACCCCAGCAGTGCACGTCGAGATCGACCAGCGATCGCAACTCCCGGGCGAGGAACTCCACGTGGACCCCGGCGCCGCCGTAGACCTCCGGCGGGTATTCGCGGGTGAGCAGGCCGACCTTCATGATGCGAACCCTATGGCCTCGACGGCCTGCGGCGCAGTCTGGCGGACAGGGGAATTCCGCGAGTTCTCCGTCACGGCCCGGTGATCACCGGGAGAGCGGTGGCCCGGCGTGCGCCGGACCACCGCCGGAGATCAGTCGCCGGAGATCAGTGCCGGTACCGCAGGGCCCACTCCTCCCCGCAGTACCAGCAGGTGCCGACGGAGACGGCCCCGCTGTCGACTTCCTCCCAGCCGTCGACGCGCACGCGGTACGAGCCGGCCGGGACGGTCCCGAACGCCACGTGCCCCTGCGCGTCGGACACGGCCGTCGCGGCGACCGAGCCGTCCACCCGGTCGACCGGCTCGACCGCGGTGCCGGTGATCGCCTCGCCCGCGTCGACCGTGTAGTCGGCGTCGTCGTCGTGGTAGAGCACGCCGGCGGTGGTGCCCGGCGGGGCGGGCACGCGGGCGAAGACGTCGACCTCGGGCCGCCCGTCCAGCGGGCCGGGGTCGATCCCGAAGTTGCCGGCGAGGTGGAAGCCGCCGTGGGTGGTGGCGCCCGGGGCACGGTGCCGGTTTCGGTGAACGTCCGCGTCTCGCCCGCGGCCAGGTCGCCGCTCCCGGAGTCGAGCCCGCGGAACCGCTCGTGCGGGGCGCCGCCGTTCCGGCTCCAGACGGCCGCGGCGATGGTGGACGTCCGGGTCGAGCGTCACGCCCGCCTGCGGGCTGCCGCCGAGGCCCGCCCGGTCCTGGATCGAAATCCACGACCCGGACAGGTGCTCGTCCCAGAGCTCGGCGACCAGCCGGGCCTCGGCGCCTGCCGACGCGATGACGATCAGCGACGGCCCATCGGCTGATCCCCTGGAACGGCCAGGCCGGTGGTGAGCACGGCAATGGCGCAGAAAACTGCGATCACCGTCAAGCTGACGAAGGCGGAGCAGGCGGACCAGGGCTGACGGGGTGATCATGCCACGGCTGCCGTGGACGGACGGTCACGCCCGACCGGCGTCGCCGCAGCCGGCCGAGGCCCGGCCCGAGACGGCCGCGCGGGCGGTGCCGGGCTCGGGGTGCAGCGGAAGCAGCCGGTCCAGGCCGAGCAGCTGCAGCGGCCGCGTCACCGCGGTCTCGCCGGCGGCGATGGCGTACGGCACGTTCCGGGCGGCGGCCTCCCGGTAGGCCTCGACCAGCACGCTGAAGACGGTCGAATCGCAGAAGCTCGTGTCGGTGAGGTCCGCGATGACGCCGCGGGCGCCGGCGCGGATGGGGCCCAGCAGGGAGTCCCGCAGGGCTTGTGCGTGGTGCAGGTCCAGTTCGCCCGCGCAGCGGACGGTCACGACCCCGTCGTCCGTCGTGACGGCCGGGCCGACGGTCGGGTGGTCGGTCATCGGTTCTCTCCTCCTCGGGCGCCCACCCACGGGGTACCCGCCACGGCGCAAGATCATCCACACCGCGGCTGCGACATCCGAGCGAATCCGATGCACAACCGTTGCGCAGCGGTATAACGTCATCCGGGTACGGGTTCCGCGCCCGTCGCCGGCCGCGGCGGTTGCCACGCCGCGCGCCGGCCGGATCCGGCTGACGCGGGCCGGATCACCGGCGCCGGGCGGCGCCGGAGGGGACGCGGCAGGCCATCGCCCGGCCGCCGCGTCCCCGCCGCGGCCCCCGTGTCCGCGCCCGTGCGGCCGCCTCTCCTCGCTAGACTTCGACAATTCGCGTCCGCGAGGCGAAGGGGCAAGGTGGAACCCGACAAGGACACGCCGTCCGTCGCCGGTGCCTGGGCGCCCGGCAAGGTGGCGGAGCTGCTCGGGGTGTCGCCGGTGACACTGCGCAGCTGGAGCGCGCGGTACGGGATCGGCCCGCCCGCCGGTGCCGGCCGCCACCGCCGCTACTCCGACGCCGACGTGCGCCGCCTGCAGCACATGCAGCGGCTCGTCGCGCGCGGATGCCGGTGCGGGAGGCCGCCGAGGCGGCCTTCGACCGCGCCTCGGCCGGGCTCGAGGTGCCGGCGTCGCGGCGCGCCCGCGAGCTCACCGACGCCGCCGAAGAGCTGCGGTACGCCTCCGTGGCCGGTCTGCTGGACGAGACACTGGGCACCCTGGGCCCGGCGGCGGCCTGGACCGACGTGCTGGCGCCGGTTCTGCGCGGCCTTGGCGACCGCTGGCAGCGCGGTGACACGTGCTTCGCGTCGGAGTGGGCGCTGACGTCGGAGATCTCGCTGGCCTTCGAGCGCTTCAGCCGCCGGTTCCCGGAGGCGGTCCCGGGCCGCCCGGTGCTGCTGGCGTGCTGCCCGGCGGAGCGGCACTCGCTGCCGATCGAGGCGCTGCGGGCCACCCTGGCCGAGGCGGCGGTCCCGGTGGCGTACCTGGGCCAGCTGGTCCCGGCGGAGACGGTCGCGGACCTGGCCGCCCGCCTCGACCCGGTGCTGGTGGTGCTGTGGTCGATGGCGCCGACCACGGCCGACGACCTGCTGGCGGCGCGGATCCGGGCACTGGGCCGCGAGGTCGGCACGGCCGGACCGGGCTGGGCGCACCTGGGGGACCGGGGCTTCCGGTGGGTGAACGACCTGGCGTCGGCGATGGAGCTGGCCGTGGCGCACGCCCAGGCCTGAGGCTCAGTTCAGCTCGCCCAGCACCCGCTTCAGCTCCGGCACCACCTCGTCGCCCAGCCGCTCGAACTCGCGCTTCAGCAGCGGGCCGGCCAGCTTCGCCAGGCCGTGGAACTCGATCGTCGCGCGGTAGCGGACCGTCGTGCCGTCCGGGCCGGCCGAGAGCGTGAAGTCGTCGGTCGAGGTGGCCGTCTTGTTCTCGCCGACGAACGTCACCTTCCCCGGCTCGCGGCGGGTCAGCCGGTAGTCCAGTTCCGTCTTCCGGCCGCGGAACTCCGACACGTTGTGCCACTGGGCGCCCACCGTGATCGGCCCCGGATCGGTGCGGGTGCACGAGATCGTGCCCGGGTCCCAGTCCTCCGTGTGCGCGAAGTCGGCCAGGTACTCCGCCACCGCCCCGATCGGTGTGCCCACCGTGACCGTCCGCTCGACCTGCACCATGTTCGCCTCCCGAATCGCTGCAACTGCGTTGCAATTCTAGGGTGCGCCGGTCACCGGAGCACGGTGAGACATCGATGTCAATCTTCCGAATTCTTGTCCTCCTTGTCTTCTTGACCCTGTCGCCGGTCGCGGCGGAAGCTTCCTGGCAACGTTGTCACCCCCACGGCGCCCCGCCCCGCCAGGTCCCGGTTGCCGCCCGAAGAACGGAGTCCGCATGGCGGAGGAGAACGAGCGCGCGGAGGTGGCCGCGGTGTCCCGGCGGCACGTCCTGACCGCGGGGACCGGGCTGCTCGCCGGGTTCGGCCTCGCGGCCGTCCTGCCCGGGACGGCGGCGGCCGCGCCGGCCGCGCCCGAGAGCCGCCGGAGCGATCTCGCCCTGTTCCGGCCGGTCCAGGTCTCCTCGACCGACTACGCCGCCACCCCGGCCGAGTTCGCCGTCGACGGGCTCGCCGAGGTCGGCGTCCGCGGCTCCGGCTGGCGGGCCGCCCAGGGCGACGGCCAGTGGATCGTCGTGGACCTGCAGGCCTCCTGCGCCATCGAATCGGTCGTGCTGACCTTCGAAGCCCGGCCCGGCGACCCGGCCTTCGACGCCGGCGCCTCCCGCTCCCGCACCAGCGGCTTCGAGGTCCAGTCCAGCTACGCGACGGCGTTCGACCTCGACGTCTCCGGCGACGGCAAGGCCTGGCGCACGGTGCACCACACCGACGCCGGCACCGGCGGTGTCGTCACCATCCCGGTGGCCGTCACGGCGCGCTGGGTCCGCTTCACCGCGAGCCGCCGCTCGACGGGCAACCCGCTGGGCCTCAACGGCTTCCAGGTCTTCGGCACCAGCCGGGAAGCCCGCCCCGCCGTCCGCGGCTGGACCAGCTTCCCGGTGCGCCCGCACGACGACCCGCCCGCACTCGCCGTGGCGGCCGACGGCACCGTGCCGCTCGAATCCGGCTGGGTGCTCACCATGGACGACTGGGCGCCCACCGGCGACGGCACGGCCCTCTCGGGGACCACTGTGGACACCCGCGGCTGGCTCCCGGCGACCGTCCCCGGCACCGTGCTGGCCTCGCTCGTCGAGCAGGGACAGCTGCCCGACCCGGTGTCCGGGATGAACAACCTGCACGTCCCGGAAGCGCTCTCCCGCCACGCGTGGTGGTACCGCCGCCGCTTCGCGCTCCCGCGCGGCCTGGACACCTCGCCGGGGCGGCACGTCTGGCTGGAGTTCGACGGCGTCAACCACGAGGCGCGGATCTGGCTCAACGGGGCCGAGATCGCCACGCAGAGCCACCCGTTCGGCCGCGGCGTCCACGACGTCACCGCCGCGCTCCGCCGCACCGGGGACCAGGTACTGGCCGTGAAGATCTCACCCATGCCGCGGCCCGGCAGCCCCGGCGACAAGGGGGCGAACGGCAGTTCCTGGGTCGACGCGGGCGGCACGATGTTCGACAACTCGCCGACCTACCTCGCCGTCTCCGGCTGGGACTGGATGCCCGCGGTGCGCGACCGCGCGTCCGGTCTCTGGGACCACGTCCGCCTGCGCTCCACCGGCGCCGCCGTGCTCGGCGACGTCCGCGTCGACACGAAGGTGCCGGACGGGAAGACCGCCTTGGTGACGCTGACCGTCCCGGTCCGCAACGCGGCCCCCACCGCCCAGCGCGTCAAGGTCACCGCCGCGTTCGGCCCGGTGAGCGTGTCGAGCACGGTCACCGTCCCGGCCGGGCGGACCACCGACGTCGGGTTCCCCCAACAGCGGGTCGAGAACGCGAAGCTGTGGTGGCCCAACGGCTACGGCGACCCGGACCTGTACGACCTGACGCTGACCGCGGCGATCGGCGCGGCCACGAGCGACCGCCGGACGGTCCGGATCGGCCTGCGCGAGATCGGCTACCGCTACGACCTGCCGATCGTCATCGCCGACAGCCGGGCCACCCAGACCGTCGAGCTCGGGCCGCAGAACGCCCGGTTCGTCCGCATGCAAGGGCTCCGGCGCGCCACCAGCTGGGGCTTCTCGCTCTGGACGATGGCCGTGCTGAACGGCTCCGGCCCCGACCTGGCCCAGGGCAAGCCGTCGGCGTCGCAGTCGGTGGCCGACGGCAACCCGCCCGAGCGAGCCTTCGACGGCGACCCGAACACGCGCTGGACTTCCGAGTACAGCGACAACCAGTGGCTGCAGGTCGACCTCGGCGCCCCGACGGCGTTCGACCGCGTCGTGCTGACCTGGGAGACCGCCTACGCGGCGACGTTCAAGATCCAGGTGTCGCAGGACGGCGACACCTGGACCGACGCCGCGTCGGTCGACAACAGCCCGAAGCCGCTCACGTTCCTGGTGAACGGCGTCAAGATCTTCGCCCGCGGCGGCAGCTGGGGCTGGGACGAGCTGCTGCGCCGGATGCCGGCCGAGCGCGCCGACGCCGTCGTCGCGATGCACCGGGACATGAACTTCACGCTGATCCGCAACTGGGTCGGCTCCTCGTACCGGCCGGAGCTGTTCGACGCCTGCGACAAGTACGGCATCCTGCTGTGGAACGAGTTCTGGGACGGCTGGTCGACCGACCCGGCCAACCACGACGTCTTCCTGGCCCAGGCGCAGGACACCGTGCTGCGCTACCGCCACCACGCCTGCGCGACCGTCTGGTTCGGCTGCAACGAGGGCACCCCGCCGGCGGTGATCGACAACGCGCTGCGCGAGATCGTCCACTCCAACACCGACCTGCTTTACCAGGGCAACTCGGCGGGTGGTGTGATCACCGGCGACGGTCCCTACTACTGGCAGGACCCGAAGCGGTACTTCACCGGCGAGGCGACCGGCGGCAAGTACGGGTTCTGGAGCGAGATCGGCCTGCCGACGGTCTCGGTCGTCGAAAGCATGCGCAACCTGGTCGGCGCCGGTGACCCCGGCTGGCCGATCGGGGCACCGTGGTTCCTGCACGACTGGTCCACCAACGGCAACCAGTCCCCGCAGAGCTACCTGGCGGCGATCGACGCCCGGCTGGCGCCGTCGACGAGCCTGGCCGAGTTCTGCCGCAAGGCGCAGTTCGTCAACTACGAGAGTATGCGCGCGATCTTCGAGGCGTGGAACGCGAAACTGTGGTCCGACGCCACCGGCGTGCTGCTGTGGATGTCGCACCCGGCGTGGCACAGCACGGTGTGGCAGACCTACGACTACGACCTCGACGTCAACGGCAGCTACTACGGTGCGCGCAAGGGCTGCGAGGCCCGGCACGTCCAGGCCGACCTGACGACGTGGCAGGTGCGGGTGGTCAACCACACGCCGGGCGCGCTGACCGGCGTGACCGCGACCGCGCGCCTGTTCTCCCTGGAAGGCGCGTCACTCGGCGCGCCGGTGCAGCAGCAGCTCGACGTCGCCCCGGATGCGGCCGCGGCCGCGTTCACGGTCCCGTTCGCCGACGGCCTGCCGGACCTGCACCTGCTCCGGCTGACCTTGACGGACGGCCGTGGCACGGTCCTGTCGGAGAACACGTACTGGCGGTACCGGACGGACACGGCGATGCGGGCCCTCAACCAGCTCCCGGGCGCGCGCCTGACGACGTCGCTGAGTCCCGACGGCGACGCCTACACCGCGACGGTCCGCAACGACGGGCGGACGGTGGCGGCGATGATCCGGTTGTCGCTGCGGGAGAAGAACGGCACCGACCGGGTGCTGCCGACCCGCTACGGCGACAACTACTTCTGGCTGCTGCCGGGCGAAAGCCGCACGGTCCGCGTCGAGCCGCGGCGGCGGGTGCCCCACGCGAAACTGCTGGTGGAGGCGTACAACGTGGCCGCGAAGCTGATCTAGCGGGAATTCGTAGCCCGCGACCAACGCGGGAGCTGAATTCGTCGGCCGCGACGAACTACGCTGGTCACGTCCCGCCTAGCTTCGGGAGGTGCTCGTTTCCGTGAACCTGCGCCCGCGGGCCGGCCTCGGCCGCGTCCTCGACGACCTGGGCGGCACGCTGCTGGACCTCGTGCTCGGCGACGGCGAACGCCAGGGCGGCATCGGTGGCGTCGCCATCCACGATCCGCTGGACGAACCCGCGCTGCCGCAGAACGCCCTGGTACTGGGGGTCGGCCTCGCCGAACCGGACGAGATCGTCCGGCAGCTGCGGACGCTGGCCCGCCACGACGCCGCCGGGCTCGTCCTGCGCGCCCCGGTCACGGTGACCCCGGCCATCGCCGCCGCCGTCGAGGAGACCGGTGTCGCGGTGCTGGGGCTGGCCCGGGGCGCGTCCTGGGCGCAGCTCGCCGCGATGCTGCGGTCGCTGCTGGCCGAGGGCGACGTCGGCGACGCGCAGCCGGAGACCCTCGCCGGGCTGCCGTCGGGCGACCTGTTCGCGGTGGCCAACGCGATCGCCGCGCTGATCGACGCGCCCGTCACCATCGAAGACCGGCGCTCGCGCGTGCTCGCGTTCTCCGGACGACAGGACGAAGCCGACCCGTCGCGCGTCGAGACCATCCTGGGCCGTCAGGTGCCCGAGCGGTTCGCCCGGATGCTGGCCGAGCGCGGGGTGTTCACCGAGCTCTACCGCAGCGACCAGCCGGTGTACGTCGACCGCCCGCCGGAAAGCCCCGACGGGTTCATGGTGCCGCGGGTCGCCGTCGCGGTCCGGGCGGGTGACGAGATCCTCGGCTCGATCTGGGCCGCGGTGACCCAGCCGCTCACGCCGGACCGGACGCGGGCCCTGCGCGACGCGGCCAGCCTGGTGGCCTTGCACCTGCTGCGCATCCGGGCCGGCGCCGACGTCGAGCGGCGGCTGCGCGCGGACCTGCTGAGCACCGCGCTCGAAGGCGGGGCCGCCGCGCGCGAGGCGCTGAGCCGGCTCGGCCTGGCCGACCAGCCGGTCGTCGTGCTGGCGCTCGCCGTGGTCGGGACCGGTGCGGCCGACGCCGAGCTCGCCGCCGACCGGCAGCGGCTCAGCGACGGGCTGGCGATGCACCTGAGTGCGGTCCACCCCCGGTGCGCGGCGGCGCTCGTCGGCGACACGGCGTACGGCCTGGTGCCGGTGACCCGGGACACCGACGCCGAGCAGCGCGCCCTCCGGATCGCCCGCGACTTCCTGGACCGGGTCGGCGACCGCGTCCGGGCGGTGGTCGGCATCGGCCCGGTGGCGCGCAGCGCGGCCGACCTGCCGGAAGCCCGCGGCAGCGCGGACCGGGCGTTGCGCGTGCTGCGCGCGGGCAGCGGCGCCGGCCGCCGGGTCGCGCTGCTGGCCGACGTCCACGTCGAGGCCCTGCTGCTGGAGCTGCAGGACCTGGTCGCCGCGCGAGGGGACCGCCCGACCGGCGTGGTGGCCCGCCTGCTCGCCTACGACGCCCAGCACCAGGCCCACCTCGTCGAGACCCTCCGAGCCTGGCTCGACGCCTTCGGTGACGTCATCGCCGCCTCGGCCGCGGTCCACGTCCACCCCAACACGTTCCGCTACCGCCTCCGCCGCCTCGCCGAGGTGGGCGGCTTCGACATGACGGACCCGGAGGCGAGGTTCGCGGCCATGCTCCAGCTCCGCGTCGTGGCCCCACCACCCACCTGACGCCCGTGCGGAACCAGGCATCACGCGTGTCCGGAAGGGACACACGCGTGATCAGCGGGGCATCGGACGCGATGCCCGCCCAATCACGCGTGATGCCCCGCCAGTCACGCGTGATGCCTCTCCGGTCACGCGAGGGCTGCGGAAATTGCGTTGGCGGCGGGGGCGGTCGTCACCACTCTTCCCCGGAACTCGCCTGCCGCGTCGAACGAAGGGAGCCGGCCGTGCGTCACGCCGTCGTCTCCCGTCCGCGGTCCGAGGTGATCCTGCCGGCCCGCCACCCGGTCAGCCGCGGGGGAGGGACGCCACCCCGGCCAGCAGCCGGTCCACGTCGTCCTCGGTCGTGTACGGGGCGATGCCCGCCCGGACCGCCCCGGTGTCGCCCAGCCCCAGGTGCCGCGAACACTCCAGCGCGTAGAAACTGCCCGCCGGCGCGTTCACCCCCAGCGCGCCGAGGTGCTCGTACACCGCCTGCGACGGAACACCGTCGACGGAGAACAGCACCGTCGGTGTCCGCCGCCGCCCCGGTGCCCGTACCGCGTGACTCCCGGCAGCGCGGCCAAGCCACCGTCGAGCCGCGTCAGCAGCGCGTCTTCGTGCGCCTCCAGCTCCGCCATCGACGCCGCCAGCCGCGACCGGCGGGCCCCGGTCCCCGGCACGAGCCCGGCGAGGAAGCCGATCGCCGCCGTCGTGCCCGCCAGCAGCTCGTACGGCAGCGTGCCCAGCTCGAACCGCTCCGGGACCGCGTTGGTCGACGGCAGCAGCTTGTCCGGGTGCAGCGTCTCGAGCAGCGACGGCGCCGCCGCCACCACGCCCAGGTGCGGCCCGAGGAACTTGTACGGCGAGCACGCGTAGAAATCGGCCCCGAGCTCCGTGAGGTCGACCAGGGCGTGCGGGGTCAGGTGGACGCCGTCGACGTACAGCAGCGCGCCCGCCCGGTGCACCTCGGCCGCGATCGCCGGGATGTCCGGGCGGGTACCGAGCAGGTTCGACGCCGCCGTCACCGCGACCAGCCGGGTGCGCTCCGACAGCAGCCCGGCGACCGGGGCGAGTTCGCCGGTGGCCGGGTCGAAGTCGAGCCAGCGGACGGTCGCGCCGGCCGCGGCCGCGGCCTGGACCCAGGGCCGGATGTTGGCGTCGTGGTCGAGGCGGGTCACCACCACCTCGTCGCCGGGGCCCCACTTCTGGGCCAGCGTCCGGGAGAAGTCGTACGTCAGCTGCGTCATGCTGCGGCCGAAGACGACACCCGCCGGGTCGGCGGCGAGCAGGTCGGCGACGGCGAGCCGGGCTTCGGCGACGACCTCGCTCGCCCGGCGCTCGGCGGCGGTGACGACGCCGCGGTTGGCGATCGCCGCGCACAGCGTCCCGGCCACCGCGTCCCCGACCACGCGGGGGACCTGCGAGCCGCCCGGTCCGTCGAAGTGGGCGGCGCCGCCGTCGAGGGCCGGGAACTGCGCTCGAATGGTCTGAACGTCGTAGGTCACGGCGCCAGCATGCCCAACGCCGGCCACCCGCCTCAAGATCCCCGCGGCGGACGGCGGCGGGCGGCGCCGAACGGCCGGGACGTCAGCGGTTGCGGGGGTGCTGCCGGGCCCGGCGCTCGTTGCCGTGCTTGTAGTTGCCGGTCACCCGGGCCATCAGCAGCTGCTGGTCGTCACCCCGCGCCACCGCGGCCAGGAACCGCGCGGCCGCGGCCCCGCGCAGGGTGCCCGCCGGACGGCCGTGGTGGGTGATGGTCACGGTGCCGCGCTCGTCGCGGTAGGCGAAGCCCTGCGGTGTCCCCATGGGCTCAGGGTGGCACGGGCGGCAACCGGTTTTCCCGGGGCCGGATCGGGGGTTTCCCGGATGGTGCCCGGGCGGGGACCCGACAGAATGCCAGGATGACCGGAGGGGGAGCAGGGGTGCGGGCCAGACCGGGAACCGGGTACGTGCTGCTCGGCGCACAGCTGCTCGTGCTGGTGGCGCTGCTCGTGTCGTACAACGGCGGCCGCTGGCGGTTCCCGGCCTACCGCGTCGACCTGGACGTCTACCGGCTCGGCTCGACGGCGGTGCTGCACGGCCAGGCCCTCTACGGCACGCTGCCGCCGACCGGCGACGGCCAGTTCCTGCTCTTCACCTACCCGCCGTTCGCGGCGATCCTGCTGACCCCGCTGGCCGTGCTGCCGTACTGGGCCGCCTGCCTCGCGCTCACCCTGCTCACGCTCGGGGTGCTGGTCTTGGTCCTGGTGGCGGTGCTGCGCGCGTTCGGCGCGCGGTGCGACTGGCCGCGCGTGGTGGTGCTGCTCCTGGCCGCGGAGGCCTTGGAGCCGGTGCTGCGCACGCTGTACGCCGGGCAGATCGATCTCCTGCTGCTGGCGTTGGTGGTGCTGGACGTCCTGGTGGACCACCCCCGCCGGCCGCGTGGCCTGCTGATCGGGCTCGCCGCGGCGATCAAGCTGACCCCGGCGGTGTTCCTGCTGTACCTGCTCCTGCGCCGCGACACGCGGGCCGCGGTGACCGCCGTGGTGACGTTCCTGGCCGCGACGGCGGTGGGCTTCCTGCTCGCCGGTGCGGACTCGGTGCGGTACTGGACGAGCGCGCTCTGGGACACCGGCCGCGTGGGCGAGCCGACCTACGCCGGCGACCAGTCGCTGCTCGGGCTGCTGGCCAGGGCCGGGGTGCCGGTCCAGGCGCGGACGGCGTGGTGGCTGCCGCTGGTGGCGGTGGTGCTCGTGCTGACCGTGTGGGGGTGCGGCGCGCGCTGAACGCGGGGGAGCCGACGGTCGCGCTCGGCCTGAACGCCGTCGGCGGGCTGCTGGTCTCGCCGATCTCGTGGACCCACCACTGGGTGTGGGCCGTGGTCGTCCTGCTCGGCTGGGCGGAGCTGGCCCGCCGGACGCGGCGGCGCGGGTTCGCCCTCCTGGCCGGGACGGGCGTGGTGCTCTTCGTCGCGGGGCCGCAGTGGTGGTGGCCGCGGGGCGGGGAGGTGGAACGGAACTGGACCTTCGTCGAGCAGCTCACCGGCAACGGCTATGTCCTTTTCGGACTCGCGGTGCTGCTCACCGCGGTGCTGGCGCGGTTCCCGCGGCGGGAGGACAACCTCGTCAGCGTGGCCGGGCCGGCCCGCGCCGGAGCCAGCCCGCGCCCAGGATGAGCATGGCCGTGCCGATGGCCAGGTCGAGGCAGATGCCGGCGGTGTTCATCGGCAGCACGTCGGAGACCGCCCGCGGCAGCGGGAGCAGCCCGGCGAACCCGACCACGACGTAGCAGGCACCGGCGGCGACCAGGAACCGCGCGGCCCAGCGCGAGGAGCGGGTGCAGAACACCGCGGCGGCGCCGGTCAGCAGGTGCACCAGCGTCCACACCCCGGACACGGCCAGCACGCCGAACAGCACGCGCGGCCCGCTGCCGCCCGGGACCCCGGCCATCAGCTCCAGCGCGGCGAGGACGAGGAACAACAGGCCGATCAGCATGCCCATGCCCTGCACGGGGGCGGGACCCCGCCGGGGCGCCCGGGTCTCGGGTTCGGTGGCCGTCATGCTTCCGGGGTTCCCCGCCCGAACCCTTTTAATGCACTGCATTCGGGGTATCCGGGCACGATCCGGACCGCCGAGGAGGACTGCCACGATGACCGAATACCGCCACACCGCGACCGCCGACATCCCCGCCGACGAGCTGTTCGCCTTCCTGAGCCACCCGGAGAACCTGCCCCGGTACTTCCCGGAGATGAAGGTCGCCGAGCCGCAGGGCGGCGACACCGTGCACGTCGAGGCCGAGGTGCACGGCAACCGCGTCGCGAGCGAGGCGTGGCTGCACACCGACGCCGCGACCCGGTCGCTGCAGTGGGGCGCGGAGGGCCCCGACGACTACCACGGCGAACTGCGCATCCGCGAGGACGGCCCGGCGTCCTCCGAGATCACCGTGACGCTGCACAGCGTCCGCGAAGCCGACGGCGGCGAGGTCCAGCAGGGCCTCGAGCGGACGGTCGCGGCGATGACGCACGCCGCGAGCGCCGACGCCGACGTCGAGGCGGCCGAAGGCCAGGGCGGCTGGACCTCCTACGACGACAAGAGGGACACGTCGAGCTGAGGCGGGAACGGCCCGTAGGCGTTGGCGCGGGCGCCGCGGGCGCGCACGGCCGGCACCGCGAACAGGTACTTGAGCAGCTTCGGCGGCGCAGCCCCGCGGCCTCGCGCCCGAGCGGCGGCCGCCCGCCGCTCGACCCGCACCTGGTCGGCCTGCACGCGCTCGATCGCGCGGATCCGGTCGGCCTGGACGCCCGCCAGGTCGGCGGGCGTGACGCCGCCGCGGCGGAAGGCGGGGATCAGCCGGTTCGCCGCGGCGACGGCGTCCTGGACCGCCATCAGGATGCCGTTGCCGCCGACCGGGGAGATGACGTGCGCGGCGTCGCCGAGCAGCAGCAGGCCCGGCCGGGACCAGCGGTCCACCCGCGAGATGTCGACCGACAGCAGCGTGGTCTGCGAGAAGTCCGTGAGCAGGTGGGCCCGGTCGGCCAGCCACGGCACGCGCTCGCGCACGAAGGCGCGGATCGGCTCGACCCCGCGTTCGCGCAACGCCGGGTACGCGCCCTTCTCGATGCTGTAGCCGACCTGCCAGTCGCGGACGCCGCCGAGGACGCCGACGTAGGCGTCACGGCCGAAGTAGAGGTCGAGGTCCGCGTCCGGCGGGTCGCCGGGGGTGCGGGGCAGCCGGAACCAGAGCAGGTCGGTGGTCGCGCCGAGTGGCCGCGCGTCGAGCCCGGCCAGGCGCCGGACCGTGGAGAACCGGCCGTCGGCCCCGACGACGACGTCCGCGGTGAGCTCGCCGCCGCGGTGGCGGACGCCGGTCACCGTGCCGTGGCCGTCTTCGAGCAGCCCGGTCACCTTGGCGCCGGTCCGCAGGGTGAACGTCGGCAGCTCGCCGGCCCGCTCGGCGAGGAAGTCGAGGAACCGCACCTGGGGCATCAGGGCGACGTAGCCGAACGGCGTCCGGAGGCGGTCGTAGTCGGCGGCGCGGTAGACGCCGTCCGGGGTGTGGAAGCGGAACGAGCGCGCCTTGAAGTGGTCGAGTTCGAGCAGGTCACGGGCCAGGCCCAGGCGGTCGAGCAGTTCGAGGGTGTAGGGGTGCAGGGAGTCGCCGCGGAAGTCGCGGTCGAAGTCCGCCCGCGACTCCAGCACCGTGACGTCGATCCCGGCGCGGGCCAGGAGGTAGCCGAGCAGCAGCCCGCCGGGCCCGCCACCGGCGATCGCGACGCTCACGGCGTGTCCGTGGTCAGCCGGAACACGGCCATGCCGGGCAGGTGTTCGAGGATCTGCTCAGGTGTCGCGTCCTGGGGAACCGGGAAGGCCCGGATCGCCCACGGCACCGACATCGCGGCCAGGTAGGCGGCGACCACCGCGGCGGCTTCCTCGCCGCCGATCTCGTCGGCCCGCCGGTCCTCGCGGCGGCCGTCGGACAGCAGCGCGCACTCCGGCGTGGCCAGGAGGTTCTCGACCCAGTCCCGGTCACGGACGGGGGAGACGAGGTAGTGCCGGCCCTCGCGCGCCACCACGGCGAGCGGTACCCGCCGCGGCTCACCGGTGCGGCGCCCGCGCGTCTCGACGACGCGCAGCGCGTACCCGCCTTCCGGGGGCGCTTCGGCGGGGGCGTCGATCAGCTTGGCGGTCATTTCGGCGTTCATCGCTCGGACGTCCACGGGCTCCACGGTAGCAAAACTAGCTAGATTGTCTAGCTAACTTAAAATGACCCGGTGGAAGACAGTCCCGTCGCGCTCCGCGTGAACCTCGCCCTGCGCGAGCTGCTCGCGCAGGCCCACGACGTCCAGATCGCGTTGGCCCGCCGCCTCGGCCTGGGTGCGACCGACGTCCAGGCACTGCAGCACCTGGCGACGGGCACCCCGATGGGCACGGTCGACCTCGCGCACGCGCTGAAGATCCGCTCGGCATCGGCGACGGTGCTGGTCGACCGCCTGGAAGCGGCCGGGCACGTGCGCCGGGACCCGCACCCGCGCGACGGACGGCGGGTCACCCTGGTCGTGAGCGAGGCGGCGCGGGCCGAGGTCCGGGCGGCGCTGGCCCCGCTGGTCGACGCCATCACCCGGTTGACGGACGGCTTGGCACCGGGACACGCCGAGGTGGTGGCGCGGTTCCTCGGCGACGCCACGGAGGTCCTCCGTGCTTACGCTGCGGAGTCGCCGGAAGCGGGTTAGCGTTCCGCGCATGCGAGACGAGCCCGCGCTGTGGCTGTTCGCCGACCAGCTCGGGCCGCACTTCCACAGCACGCCCGAGCACCGCGAACGCGACGTGCTGCTGATCCGGTCGGCCGCGGCCTTCGCCGCGAAACCCTTTCACCGGCAGAAGCTGCACCTGGTCCAGGCCGCCCTGTACCGGCTCGAAGCCGACCTCGGTGACCGCGTCACGCTGATCGACGCGCCCGACTACCGCACCGGCCTGCGCCGGTTCGGGCGGCGGGTCGTGGTGCACGAGCCGAGCTCGCACGCGGCCGATGCCTTCGTCCGGCGGCTGCGGGACGAAGGCATCGTCACGGAAATCCTGCCCACGCCCGGTTTCGTGCTGTCCAAAGCGGACTTCGCCACCTGGGCGGCCGGGCGCAAGCGGTTCGTCATGGAGGACTTCTACCGCGACCAGCGCCGGAAGTTCGGCGTCCTCCTCGAAGCCGACGGCGAACCCGAAGGCGGGCACTGGAACTACGACCACGACAACCGGCAGCCGCCGCCGAAGACCACGCGGCTCGGCGTCCCCGCTCCCTGGCACCCGCGGGAGAACGAGATCGACGACCGGGTCCGCGCCGAACTCGACGCGGCCGAGCAGGCCGGACGGATCCACCCCGTCGGCGTCGACGGGCCACGGCAGTTCGCCGTCGGGTACGACGAGGCGAACCGGGCGCTGCGGCGCTTCCTCGACCACCGGCTGCCCTCCTTCGGCCCGCACCAGGACGCGATGCTCACCCACGACTGGGCGATGGCACACGCACTGCTGTCGGTCCCGCTGAACCTCGGGCTGCTCGACCCGCGTGACGTCGTGCGCCGCGCCGAAGACCGGTACCGGGCGGGGAAGGCGCCGCTGAGCAGCGTCGAAGGGTTCGTGCGGCAGGTGCTCGGCTGGCGGGAATGGGTGTGGCACCTCTACTGGCACCAGGGGCCGGGCTACCTGCGCCGCAACGCGCTGCGGGCCCACCGCGAACTGCCCGGCTGGTGGCGGACGCTGGACGCCGACGCGGTCGAGGCCGCCTGCCTGCGCACCGCGCTGGCCGGGGTCCGCGACCGCGGCTACGCCCACCACATCGAACGCCTCATGGTGCTCGGCAACCACGGGCTGCAGCGCGGGTACGACCCGGCCGCGCTCACCCGCTGGTTCGCCACGGCCTTCGTCGACGGCTTCCCGTGGGTGATGCCGGCCAACGTGATCGGCATGAGCCAGTACGCCGACGGCGGCCTCGTCGCGACCAAGCCGTACGCCGCCGGGGGCGCCTACGTCAACCGGATGAGTGACCACTGCGGCGGCTGCGTCTTCGACCCGAAGAAGCGGACGGGGCCCGATGCGTGCCCGTTCACCGCGGGGTACTGGGCGTTCCTCGACCGCAACGCCGAGCGCCTGCGCGGCAACCACCGGATGCGGCAGCCCCTCAGCGGCCTCGGCCGCCTGGCGGACCGTGCCGAGGTCGTGGCCCAAGAGGCGCAGCGCGAGCAGTTCTGATCGTATAACGACCTATACGGCTGGTCGTTTCAAAGCGGAAAGCGCCGCCGCGGCCGCGAAAAGCCCGCACGCGACGGCCGCCGCCACCTCGACGCTCGCCGTGCAGGCCGCGCGAGCGGCCGAGAGCAGCTCGACACCCGCCGCCAGGCCGTCGGCCGCGGCTTCGGCCTGCGCGGGCCCGGCCGAAGCCAGCCGTGCCGCCGCGTCCGGCACGGTGGACGGCACCACCAGGCGGGCGGTGTAGACGGCGGCCGCGAGCGAGCCGAACGCGGTCGTGCCCAGGCCCGCGCCGAGCTCGTAGCCGGTCTTCTCGACGGCGGCCGCGCCACCCGCGCGGTCGGCCGGGGCGGCCGTCAGGAGCGTGTCGGTGCTCGACGTCAGGGCGAGGGCCATGCCCAGCCCCGACCCGGCGAGCGCGCCGCCGAGCCACCACGGCGACGCCAGCCCGCCCGCGGCCGGGACGGCGAGGGACGCCGCCGCCAGCGCGAATCCGGCCGTGCGGACGCGGGCGTTGCCGAACCGTTCCAGCAAGGCCGGGGCGACCACGCTGCCCGCCGCCGACGCGCCGAGCACGAGCAGCAGCCGGGCCGCCGCCGCGGTCGGGGAGAGGCCGAGCACCACCTGCAGGTACTGGGCGAGCAGCAGGCCGAGCCCGACCAGCGTGCTCATCACCAGCAGCACGCCGCCGGCCGCGGCCGGCACCCCGGGCCGCCGGAACAGCGCCAGGTCGAGCAGGGGCGATTCGGCCCGCCGCTGGCGGCGCACGAAGAGGCCGAGGAGCACGCACCCCGCCGCCCCCGCCGCGAAGCCGCCCCCCGACGGCCCGATGGCAGCGGCGATCCCGAGCACGCCGCCGGCCGCGAGCAGCGCGCTGAGCGCGTCCCACGGCCGGCGTCCTGGCGGGCTCCTCGGCAGCCGGCGCAGCGCCGCCACGACCGCGGCGAGGATGACCGGCGGGTTGACCAGGAACGTCGCCCGCCAGCCCCACGCTTCCACGAGCACCCCGCCGAGGACCGGCCCGAACACCGAACCGGTCCCGGCGATCCCGCTGCACACCGCGATCGCCGTGCGGCGCGCTCGCCGGTCGGGGAACAGCTCCCGCAGCAGCGACATCGTCACCGGCATGATCAGGGCGCCGCCGACGCCGAGCACCGCGCGGGCGGCGAGCAGGGCCGGGACGTTCGGGGCGAGCGCGCAGGCGAGCGACGCCGCCCCGAACACCGCGTAGCCGGTCACGAGCACGCGCCGCCGTCCGAACCGGTCGCCGAGCGTGCCGCACGGCAGCAGCAGCGGCGCCGCGGTGAGCGGGTAGATCGCCACGATCCAGACCTGGGCGGCCGCGCTCGGGCGCAGCTGCCGGACCAGGTCGGGCAGCGCGACGTGCAGCACGGTCGCGTCCACGGCGACCAGGAACAGGCCGGCGCCGAGCACGGTGAGCAGCGGCCAGGTCCGGACGGTCACGGCCACAGCAGGTCCGCAAGGTGCCGCGCGACGGCGTCGACGTGGGGCGGGTCGACGATCGACAGGTGGTGCGCGGGGACCGGCACGATCTCCAGCCGCGGGCACAGGTCCACCCACCCGGCCGCGAGGTCGGTACGGGAGTAGCGGGGTTCCATCGCCAGCCCGGCGGCGTACGGTTCGGTCGCCCGGTACAGGACCACGCGGCCGTCGTAGGGCCGCGGTGTCCCGCGTTCGGCGGCCAGGGTGTCCAAAAATGATTGACGCTGGTGCCGGAGCACGCCGGGGCTCAGCAGGCCGGCTTCGGCGACCCGCCGCATGGTCAGCTCGATCTGCGCTTCCTCGGGCAGGGCCGCGAGTTCGTCGTGACCGAGCCGGACGGTCCGGCCGTAGGTGCCTTCGACGTAGCCGGTGAAGCGCAGGAACCGCCGGGCCGACGACGCGCGCGGGTCGAGGTCCGGTTCCGGCAGCGGAAGCATGGTGTCGAGCAGCGCGACGAGCTCGACGGCTTCGCCTTCTTCGGCGAGCCGCGCGGCGAGGCCGTAGGCGAGGGCACCGCCGAAGGACCAGCCGGCCAGGCGGTAGGGCCCGTGCGGCAGGCGGGCCCGGACCAGCGGGAGGAGCCGTTCGACGCGGTCTTCGAGGCCGGCGCCGGGCACGCGTTCGAAGCCGAGGCAGGGGACGCCGGCCGGGAGCCGGTCCAGCAGCGGGCGGTAGACGGTGCAGGTGCTGCCGCCGGGGTGGAACAGCAGCAGCGGGGCGGTGCCGGCGTCGCCGGGTTTGAGCAGGTGCACCGGCCCGCGTTCTTCGCGCGTGTCCAGCACGGCCCGCGCCACGTCGGCGACGGCGGCGAGGGTGTCGTGCCGGAGCAGGTCGGCCGGGTCGACGGGGGTGTCGAGCTCGGCGGTGAGGCCGTCGGCGAGGAGCCGCGCGAGGTGGTGTGGTTCGGCGGTGCCGGACAGGCGGGTGTGCGGGCCGGCGTCGGTGCCGGTGTGCCGCCGCCAGAGCCGGAGGACGAGGCGGTCGGCGGCGTCCCAGGCCCGGCCGCGCGCCGGGGGTTCGTCGCCGCGGGGAGCGAGGTCCCGGTTGAGCTCGGCGAGGGTGGCGCCGCGCAGCACGGCGGCGGGATCGGGGTCGGCGCCGAGCTCCCGCCGGACGGCTTCGCGGATGCGGTTGGCCATGAGCGAGTCGAGCCCGAGTTCGACGAGCGGCACGTGGGGGTCGAGCCGGTCGGGGGTGAGGCCCATGACGGCGGCGACGATGGCGGTGAGCCGGCTGTTGCCGGTGTGGTCGGCGAGGTGGCTCGGGTTGGCTTCCGGCGCGGCCGCGGTCGGGAGTGCTTCGCTCCCGGCCCCGGTGGTCGAGGTGGCGGCGGCCGAGAGGGCCGCCAGTGCTGCCGTGGCCGCCCCGGGCCCGGCGGATGGCGCCGCCGAGCGTTGCGTTCTCCGGACCGCAGACCCCGCGACCGCCGCCGATCCGCCGCCCGGGTCGGCGGTGTCCGTGTACCAGTGCCGCTCGTGGCGCCAGGGCATCGGCGGGACGTCCGTCAGCCGGGCGTCGTCGTCCGGGGTGGCCAGCGTTATGCGGGTTCCCGCGCAGTACACCGTCGCCGCCGCGGCGGCGAACGTGCGGATCTCGTCCTGGCCGCGGCGCAGGGTTCCCGTCACCACCGCGTCCGCGATCCCGGCCGCCGCGAGGGTGCGGGTCAGGGAGCCGCGCAGGATCGGGTGCGGGGACACCTCGATGAACAGCCGGTGGCCGTCCGCGGCCGCCGCCGTGACCGCCTGGCGGAAGCGGACCGGGCGGCGCAGGTGCGCGGCCCAGTAGCCCGCGTCGAAGTCCGGGAGCTCGCGCGGGTCGTCCAGCACCGTGTCGTACCAGGGCACCAGCGGCCGGCGGCCGCCCAGCTCGGCCAGCGCGCCGCGCAGGGCGCCGAGGACGGGCTCGACGCCCGCCGAATGCCCGGCCACGCCCACCGGCAGCCGCCGGGCGCTGCGGCCCGCGGCCTCCAGCGAGGTGACCAGCCGGTCGAGCACCTCCTCGTCGCCGGCGACCGTGACCTGGCCCGGTGCGGCGTCCACGGCGAGCTCGACTCCGGGGTGCGCCGCGAGCTCGTCGGGTGTCAGCTCCACCGCGGCCATCGCCCCGCCCGGCCGGACCGTGCCGAGCAGGCGTGCCCGGGTGGCGACCAGGTGGACGGCCTCGTCGGCGGTCAGCACGCCGCCGACGACCGCGGCGGCCGCGGACCCCAGCGAGTGCCCGAGGACGGCGGCGGGCCGCACGCCGAGCGCCTCCCACCGCGCGGCCAGGGCTATCTGCGTCCCGAAGATCGCCAGCTGCGTTTCCGCCAGCGACCGGGGATCGGCCCCGGTGAGCAGCGAGCGCAGCGACCGGCCGGCGTGCTCGGTGAAGAGATCGCCGAGCTTGTCGACCTGCGCGGCGAACGCGGGCTCCACGGCCAGCAGCCGACGGCCCATCCCGGCCCACTGCGATCCGTGGCCGGAGAAGACGAAAACGGGCCCTTCCCCGCCGACGGCGGAACCGGTGAACGCCCCGGCGGGCGGCAGGTCCGTGTCGACGGCCCGCAGCAGCGCCGCGAGCTCCCGGTGGTCGGCGGCGACGAACGCCGCGCGGTGCGGGCCGGCGTTGTCGCGGCGGAAGAGGGTGTGGGTGACGTCGGCGAGCGGACTCGACCGTCCGGCGGGGGAGTCGAGCCACGCGGCCAGTTGCGCGGCCCGCTCGACGAGCCGGTCGCGGGTCCGGGCGGACAGCAACCCGATCCGGACTCCGCCGCCGGCGGGCCGGTCACCGTCCGGGTTCTGCGAGGCGGTGCCCTGGCTGCGGCCGAGCAGTCCATCGCCGGACCGGGCCGCCGGGAGCCGGTCCGGGCTCGGCGCCGCTTCCTCCAGCACCACGTGCGCGTTCGTCCCGCCGAAGCCGAACGCCGACACCCCGGCCGTCGCGCGGCCGGCGTGCCGTGGCCACGGCGTCGGCTCGGTGACCACCTTCAGCCCGAGCGAGCCGAACGGGATGTGCGGGTTCGGCGCGTCGAAGTGCAGCTGCGGCGGCAGCGTCCCGTGCTGCAGCGCCAGCACGACCTTGATCAGCCCGGCGATCCCCGCGGCCGCCTCCGCGTGGGCGATGTTCGTCTTCACCGAGCCGACCAGCAACGGCGCGGCCGGCGGCCGGCCCGTCCCGAGCACCGCACCCAGCGCGCCGGCTTCGATCGGGTCGCCCAGCAGCGTCCCGGTCCCGTGCGCCTCCACGTAATCCACAGTGGACGGATCGACGCCGCGGTAGGCGTCCCGCAGCATCGCCTGCTGCGCCACGGGGTTCGGGGCCGCCAGGCCGTTCGAGCGGCCGTCGGAGTTGACCGCCGAGGCGCGGATCACCGCGAGCACCCGGTCGCCGTCGCATTCGGCGTCCGCGAGCCGCTTGAGGACGACGACGCCGCAGCCTTCGGCGCGTGCGATGCCGTCGGCGGCCGCCGAGAACGTCTTGCACCGGCCGTCGGCGGCGAGCAGGCCCGCCGCCGCGAACGCCGCCGTCGGGCCCGGCAGCAGCATGAGGTTGACCCCGGCCGCCAGCGCCAGGTCCGCGTCGCCGTCGCGCAGCGCGCGCACCGCGTGGTGCACCGCGACCAGCGAAGACGAGCACGCCGTGTCGACCGCCATGCTCGGGCCGCGCAGGTCGTAGACGTAGGACAGCCGGTTGGCCGCGATGCTGCCCGCCGCGCCGGTGGCCGTCCACAGGTCCGGCCGGCCGCCGGTCATCGTGAGGTGGCCGTAGTCGTGGGTCGAGATCCCGGTGAACACGCCGGTGCGGCTGCCGCGCAGGGACGTCGGCGCGATGCCGGCGTGCTCCAGCGCGGCCCAGGTGACCTCGAGGAGCATGCGCTGCTGCGGGTCCATGGTCGCCGCTTCGCGGGGCGTGATGCCGAAGTGCTCGGCGTCGAACCCGGCGACGTCGTCGAGGAACCCGCCGAACACCGGCGCCGCGTCGGCGGCCCACCGTCCCGGCGGTGCGGTGCGGACGGCGTCCCGGCCGCTGCTCAGCAGGTCCCAGAACGCGCCGGGCCCGTCCGCGCCGGGGAACCGGCAGCCCAGGCCGACGACGGCGACCGGGTCGGTGCGGCGGCGGTCGGTGCTCGGCCGGAGCTCGGGCTCGGCGCCGCCGGTGAGGCTGCGGACGAGGTGGTCGATCGTCGGGCTTTCCCACAGCAGCGTGGCCGGCAGCGACCGGCCGAGCCGGTCCTCGAGGTCGGCGGCGATGCCCACGGCCTGGCGGGAGGACAGGCCGTAGTCGCCGAGCGGCCGGTCCGGCTCGGCGGTGACGCCGGTGTGCTCGGCGACGGTGTCGAGGAGCCAGCGGCGCAGGGTGTCGGTCGTCGGCTCGCTCATCGGGCCAGTGCCTTTCCGTAGTCGCCGGCGAGGTAGCGGTCGCGGCAGGCGGCGCGCGCGATCTTGCCGCTGGAGGTGCGCGGGACCCGCCCCGGCGGCACGAGGAGCACGTCCCGCAGCGCGAGACCGTGCGCGTCGGAGATCAGCCGCCGGATCGCCGCGGTCAGCGCGCGCTCGGCGGGTTCGGCCAGATCCGCGTGGCCGCGGTGCTCGGCGACCACGACGACGGCCTCGGTGTCGGTGCCCGTGACGGCGAAGGCGGCGACGCTGCCGGGCGGATCGCGGCGTCGGCCGACGCGGCGGTGGCTTCGACGTCCTGCGGGTAGTGGTTGCGGCCGTCGACGATGATCAGGTCCTTGATCCGGCCCGCGATGTAGAGCTCGCCGTCGTGGCGGACGCCGAGGTCGCCGGTCCGCAGCCACGGCCCCTCGGGCAGGCCGCCGGCCAGCCGGGCACCGAAGGTTTCGGTGCTCTCCAGGGGTTTCTGCCAGTACCCGGTGCCGACGTTGGGCCCGTGCACCCAGATCTCGCCGACCGAGCCGTCGGGCAGCACGACGGCGCGCTCCGGGTCGACGAGGGCGACCAGCTGCCCGGCCGGGACGCCGCAGGCGACGAGCCGGACGCCGTCCGCGGCCGGGCGCGCGGTGCCGGTGGAGAGGGCGTCGCGGTCGAAGGTGGCGACGCGCGGGGCGGCGGCCGGCCCGGTGGTGACGAACACCGTGGCCTCGGCCAGCCCGTACGCCGGGCGGGTCATCTCCGGCCGGTACCCGGCGGTGGCGAAGGCGGTGTGGAACCGGTCGAGGACGTCCGGGTTGATCGGCTCCGCGCCGTTCACAATCGCGGTGATACGCCCGAGCCGCAGGCGGGCGCGGTCGGCTTCGCGGATCCGGCTCGCACAGTAGTGGAAGGCGAAGTTGGGGGCCGCGCTCCAGCTGCCCGCGTGGTCTCCGAGCAGTTCCAGCCAGCGGACCGGACGTTCGATGAAGGCCAGCGGGTCCATCAGCACCGACCGCAGGCCGAACGCCAGCGGCGTGAGCAGGCCGAGGACCAGCCCCATGTCGTGGAACAGCGGCAGCCACGAGACGGTGGTCGCCGCGGCCGGGTCGAGGCCGAGGCCGCGGACGGCCTGGGCGACGTTGGCGAGCACGTTCGCGTGGGTCAGCACCACGCCGGCCGGGCTGCGGGTCGAACCGGACGTGTACTGCAGGTACGCGACGTCGCCGGGAGCGGCGGCGGGGGCCGGCCACGTCCGGACCGGTTCCGGCCGGTCGGCCGCGACGACGGCGACGTCGAGGCCGGCGAACGCTTCGACGCCCGGCCGGGCGGCCGCGGTGGTGACCACGGCCGACGGTGCGCAGTCGGCGAGGACCGCGGCGAGCCGTCCGGCGTGGCCCGGCAGTCCCGGGTCGAACAACGGCACCGCGATCGCGCCCGCGGTGATCGCGGCGAGGAACCCGACGACGTAGTCGGGGCCCTGCGGGCAGAGCACCGCGACCCGGTCGCCCGGCGACACCGGCAGCGCGCCGGCGACCGCGCCGACGCGGTCGGCCAGCTGCCGCCAGGTCAGCGTGCGCCGTCGTCCCGCGGGGTCGGCGGTGAAGTCGGCGAAGGTGAGGGCGGGGGCGTCGGGGGTGGCGCTCGCCCAGTGGTGCAGGCACGCGGTCAGGGTGTCGCCGCCCACCGCCGGGAAGGTGTCCTGGGACATGGGGTTCTCCTTGCTAGCGGCCCAGCCGCGGTGCCGCGTGCTGCCACGCGGCGACGGCGAGGGCGTCGAGGTCGAGGTCGGTCGAGCCGGCGTCGCGGAGCAGGACCAGCACGCCGCCGGCGGCGATGGCGACGGTGCGCAGGCGCAGTCCGGGCAGCCCGGCCGGCCGGCCGGGCAGGGTGAGGACTTGCTCGTAGGACAGGGTTTCCGCGCCGGGAACAGCGGGTCCGGTGCCGAGGGTGGTCGTCGATTCCGTTGGCAGGTCCTGGTCGTCGACGGTGACGCGGGTGCAGCGGCGCGCCTGGGCGGCCCAGGCGGCGAGGTCGGGTGGGTGCGGGGTGCGGGCGACGAGCTCGGAAAGCTGCCCGCCCGGGACCGCCGTCTGGAAGCCCTGGCCGGTGACCGCGCCGGGACGCAGCAAGCGGCCGTGGACGATGTCGGCGCACGACCCGTCGTCGCTGCGGTCCGAAGTGGACACTGCGGTGGCGACGTCGAACACGTCGCGCGCGGCGGGGGGTGCGGGGACGGCCTCGGCGGGCAGCAGCACGGCCGGGGGGACCGCGGGCGGTGCGGGAACCGGGACCGCCGTGGCCGGTTTTGCCGGGGAAATGGTGACCACGGCGGCCGCCGTGATCAGGAGTACGGCCGGGGGAAAGCGAATTCGGGCAGCCATGGAGAAGCCTTCCGGGAGTATTCTCGGGAGAGGTGCGGCCCCTGCGCTGGAACCCTTCGCCGGGAGCGTCGAGCGACGGCCGATCCCGGCGGCACGGCGAAGGCTACGCCGGGAAATCGGTTACCGGAAGCACCTCAAGACGGCGTAAACATCTTCATGTACAGCGCGTGAGCTGCGCGATTGCAGGTTACTGATGAGTTCGGCGCCTGGTTGTGGCACGGGCGTCCGAGATTGGTCACGCTGCGCGACCGTCGACTCACCCCGGCGGGGGAGATTGTTTGCCTGCCATTCACATTGTCCGCTCACATCCTGGACAGGACAATTGCGCTCCGGCGCGCGATTCCTTTAGCTTGGCCGGACCCTCGACGACCGGGAAAGGAAACGCATGCGCCCTTTTGTGAGGTGGTTCACCGCCCTGGCGGCCGCGGTGTGCGCACTGCCCGGCACACCCGCCCTGGCCGCGGACGGCGTCCCGGACGCCCGGGCCGACGACGGCTCGCACGTCGTCGCCCAGACCACTGTGGACGGTGACGCGCGGGTGCTCGACCTGACCGTGCGCTCGACCGGCGTCGGGGCGTACGCGATGGTCCGGCTGATCCTGCCGGAGAACTGGACCGGACGGCGCTGGCCCGCGGTCTACCTGCTGGCCGGCGAGACCCGGCTGCAGGACTACCGCGGCTGGAGCGCGAACACCGACATCCGGCGGCTCGCCGACGACGCCGGCGTCCTGGTCGTCATGCCCGGCTCCGGCTCCGCCGGCTTCTTCAGCGACTGGTGGAACTACGGCAAGGACATCGCGCTCAACCAGTGGGAGACCTTCACCGCCGTCGAGCTCCCGCAGCTGATCGACCGCGGCTACCGCGGGGACGGCCGCCGCGCGGTCGCCGGGCTGTCGCTCGGCGGGTACGGCGCGTTCGAGCTCGCCGCCCGGCGCCCGGGCGTGTTCCGCTACGCGGCCTCCTTCAGCGGCAACCTGAACCCGGCCGGCGCGACCGGCGAACTGCTGACCGATGCGATCGTCGCGTCGGCCCACCTCGACCCCGAGGCACTCTGGGGCGACCGGCGTCGCGAGGCCGCGCGCTGGGAGGCGCACGACCCGCTGGTGAACGCCGATCGCCTGCGCGGCACCGAGCTGTACCTGTCGGCGGGCAACGGGCTGCCGGGCCCGCTCGACGCCAAACTCCCGATCGACGTGCTGCCCGGCGCGATGCTCCTGGAGTTCCTGTGCGGCGCCCAGACCACGGCCATGGCCGGTCGCCTGCGTGAGCTCGGCGTCCCGGTGACGGTCGATCTCTACGGGCCGGGCACGCACCAGTGGGCGTACTGGCAGGAGCAGCTGCACCGGACGTGGCCGCGGATGCTGCAGGTGCTGGCGTCGTGAAACCGTCCTATGTGGTCACGGGCGCGGCGGGCGGCATCGGCCGCGCCTGCGTGGCGGAGCTGGTCCGGCGGGGCGCCCACGTGTGGGCGAGCGTGCGCACCGACGCGGACGAAGCGGAACTCGTGCGCGCGTACGGCGACGCGGTGACGGTGCTGCGGATGGACCTGCGCGACGCGGAGTCGATCGCGCGGTGCGGAGAACGCGTCGCGGCGGCGGGACCGTTGCGGGCCTGGTGAACAACGCCGGTCTCGCGCGGCCGGGGCCACTGGAGCACGTGCCGCCGGCGGCGTTCCGGGAGCAGCTGGAGGTGAACGTGACGGGCCAGCTGCTGGTGACGCGGGCGATGCTGCCGGCGCTCCGGCGCGCGGAATCGGCCCGCGTGGTGACGATCGGCTCGATCGGCGGCCGGATCGCGGGGCCGATGGTCGGGCCGTACCACACGTCGAAGTTCGCGCTGGTGGGGTTGACCGACAGCTTGCGCGCGGAGCTGGCCCCGGAGCGGATCCGCGTGGTCCTGGTCGAGCCGGGAGCGGTGGCCACCCCGATCTGGCCCCGCGCCCACGAGGCGGCCTCGCAGGTCCGGGCGGCCTTGTCCCCGGCGGCGCTGGAGAGGTACGGCGACCAACTGGCGGCGGCCGAGCGCAGCGCGGCCCGCTCGGCGAGAACGGGAGTGCCGCCGCGCCGGGCGGCGGAGACGGTCGTCCGCGCCTTGACGGCCCGCCGCCCGGCGCCGAGATACCTGGTGGGCGCCGATGCAAGGCTGGCGGCGGTGCTGGCGAGCCTGCCGTTCCGGGTGAGGTACCACCTGACGGCGGCGAAGCGATGAGGGCGCCGGTCGGCCGGTGTGTTTCGGGCTCGGGAGTCTCGCTGTGCGCTGTCGGGCGCGCGCGGGTCGCGGGCGGACTTGGTGCGGCGGGCGAGTTGGCTTGTCCAGTCGCCGTGCGGCGGCGAACCGGCGGTCGGGCCGCGCGGCGAGCCCTCGCGCCGCCGGATCGACCGGCCATCCCCGCTGTGAGGCGAAACTATGAGCCGCCTCGTCGTCATCGTCGCCCCGGGTTCGCGGGGGGACGTCCAACCCTGTGTCGCCCTCGGGCGGGGGCTGGCCGCAGGCGGTGACCTCGTGCGGGTTCTCGCCGCTCCGAACTTCCGCGCGCTCGTCGAAACCCACGGCCTCGGCTTCGCGCCCCTCTCCGCCGATCCCGCCGCCGTCCTCGGGTCGGGTGCGGGACAGGCGTGGACCGGGGGACGGCGGTTCCTCTCCGGGCTGCGGGCCGTCCTGCGGCCCGTGCTCGACCGGCTGCTCGCCGACGTCCACGCCGGTGCCGCCGGGGCCGATCTCGTGCTCGCCCCCTCGCTCGGCTTCCTCGGCGCGCACCTGGGCGCCCACCTCGGCGTCCCCGACGTCGAACTGCACTACCAGCCCAGCGTCCCCACCCGCGCCTTCCCGCACCCCCTCCTGCCGCGGGCCGCCCGGCTCGGGCCCTGGGGACGGCACCTCAGCTTCGCCGCCGTCGACGCGCTCTCCTGGCACGTCCTGCGCCCGGACGTCGACCGCTGGCGCACCGAAACGCTCGGCCTGCCCCCGGCCGGCGCCCGCGGACCGCGCCGCCGGTCACCGGTGCTGTGCGGCTTCTCCGGCGCCGTCGTGCCGCGGCCGCCCGACTGGCCCGCCCGCGTGCACGTCACCGGCTACTGGTTCCTCGACACCGCGAGCCCTGACCCGGACCCGCGGCTGCGCGACTTCCTCGCCGCCGGGCCGCCGCCGGTGTACGTCGGCTTCGGCAGCATGCAGCCCGCCGACGCGGAACGCACCGCCGCCGTCGTCCGCACCGCGTTGCGCCGGGCCGGGCTGCGCGGCCTGGTCGGCGGCGGCGCCGACGACGACGATGACCTGCTGGTCGTCCGGGACGTCCCGCACGAGTGGCTGTTCCGCGCACCGCCGCCGTCGTCCACCACGGTGGGGCCGGGACCACCGCCGCCGGGCTGCGGGCCGGGGTGCCGTCGCTCGTCTGCCCCGTCTTCTCCGACCAGCCCTACTGGGGTGACCGGGTGTCGCGGCTGAGCGCCGGCCCGAAACCCCTGCCGCTCCAGGACATCGACGTCGCGACGCTGACCGCGCGGCTGCGGGAGCTGACGGACAACCCGCTGTTCCGGCGCGGCGCGCAGTACGTCGGCGCGCGGCTGCGAGCGGAGGACGGCGTGGCCCGCGCCTGCTCGATCCTGCGGGCGGGCTAGCCGGGGTGCGTCAGGCCGAGATCGCCAGCGCGAGGCCGGTGCCGATGATCAGCACGCACGCCGCGACCGTCGTCCGGCGGTAGTGCAGGATCAGCGCCGCGAACTCGCGCAGCAGCGCGCTCGGCAGGAAGTAGCGGGCCGTCGGCGAGCCGGTCGCCTGGAACGGCAGGCCGAGCCGCCGGCATTCGACCGCCGTCCGGAACACGTGGTAGTTGCTGGTCACCGCGACCACCCGGCGGGCCGCGGCGGGGAGGAGTGCCGCGGAGAGGCGGAGATTCTCTTCCGTCGTGCGGGCCTGGTCCTCGCGCCGGATCTGCTCGTCCGGGACGCCGCGGTCGCGCAGGTACGCGTGCATGGCTTCGGCTTCGCTGACCGTCTCGCCCGGGCCCCGTCCGCCGGAGACGACCAGCAGCGGCGGCGTCGCCTCCCGGGCGTGGAGCCGGAGGGCACGTTCGAGCCGCCCGGCGAGCAGCGGCGGGACACGCTCGCCGTCGAGGCCGCAGCCGAGCACGATGATCGCGTCGAACCCGCCGCGGCGGCCGATCCGGCTGTACACCACCGAATAGACCAGCAGCGACAGGAACAGGAAGCCGAAGTAGCCGGCCAGCACGGCCGCGATGGCCACCAGCGCCGAGCCCCACCGGCCGAGTGGCGCGAACGCCAGCGCCTCCAGCGCGACCAGCCCGGCGCCCAGCCCGAGCGACAGCAGGTTCCCGGCGCTGCGCCCCTCCCGCCGCCACATCCGCACGCCGTTGGCGATCAGCGCGGTGGCAGCACCAGGGCGACGAGGATCGCGGCGACGGCGAGCAACCTCAGCAGCACCGGCGTCAGCCACTCCAGGTGCAGTGCGGCACGCAGCAGCCACAGCGCGGTCAGCAGCAGCGCCAGGCCGAGCCACACGGCGTTGCCGAGCCGCCGCGGTTCGCGCGCCAGCCGGACGGCGAACACGATGAGCGCCACCCCGGCGGCGACCGGAAGTACCGCACCGCCGACGTTCACCCCGGCCTCCTCTGGAATCCCCCGCGAGCCTAGCCGGACGCGCGCGGCCGGGTGATCTGGCATGGTGAACGCCGTGACCGATCGGCGACCGGCGTTCGTGCTGCACGAGCACTTCCGCCCGCGGCACCACTTCGACCTGCGGCTGGAGGAGAACGGCGTGCTCCGCTCCTGGGCGGTCCCGCGCGGCCTCCCACCGGATGCCGAAGCCGACCGGCTGGCGGTCGCGGTTCCCGATCACGCCCTCGACCACCTCGCGTACGAGGACGAGACGAAGAAGATCGCCGACACGGGCTGGTGGGAGGAGCACGACCGGACGGCCAGGCGCATCCTGTTCACCCTCCACGGCCGGGCGGGCGCGGTCCGGTACGCGCTGATCCACACCGCGCGCGACTGGCTCCTGCACCGCACCCGCGACCAGCCGGACGACGAGGTGTAGCGGACGCGACTTCCTCGCGTGCCGACTTCAAGCCTGCCCGGCGTCCGGAAAGCGTGCGTACCGCGGTGGCTGACGGGTTCGAGTAGCTGCTTGTGGAGTGGGCTCGCTCGACCGCCTGCCCCGAAGCCGGCTCGCGCAGTACGACTTCGCCACCTGCGGGACCTCGGCTCATTCGTGGGAAATGCGGTCTGCGGCGCGACCTGCACGACTTCACCGCCGAGGGCTACCGGTTCGACTCGGCCCAGGACCCGCTGCTGTACCTGCCCGCCGGCATCATGCGGGAAGAGCGGCAGCTGGCCACCCGGCTGCAGGCGGCCAACGTCGAGCTCTACAACCGCTACGACCGCGCGCGACTGGCTCCTGCACCGCACCCGCGACCAGCCGGACGACGAGACCCGGAACCCGTCACTCGCGTGATCGAAGCCGGAACTCGCGTGACTGGGAGCGGAACTCGCGAGATACGGCTCCCGCCACGCGAGTTCCGGCTCGGATCACGCGGGTGACGGGTTCCGAACCTCGATCAGGCCGGCGAAGCGACCGGAAACAGCCGCGCGGGGTGCATCGCCCGGTGTGCCCAGTACCCCAGCACGCCGAGCAACGCGATCTCCAGCACCATCATCAACCGCTCGACCAGGCCGGTCGCCACGGTCGGCAGGTGGCCGCCCAGGATCACGTTCACCGCGAACGGGACGATGAACGGCAGGTAGAACGGGATCGCCGCCAGTGCCAGCCGGCGGGACCAGGTCGCGAACCGGCGCCAGCGCGGGTCGTCGCGGTGGCGGCGGCCCATGGCCCAGCCGACCACCGGCAGGCTCAGGCACGTCACCGCCGACGCGTACAGGTGGATCTTGCCCGTCGCGGTGATCGCGCCACCCTGCGGGTCCTTCGCGAACACCGCCACCGCCAGCAGGCTCACGCACCACAGTGCCTTCGCCGCCACCAGCGCCGGGTTCGCCAGCAGGCCACGGCGGCAGAGCGCGACCAGCAGCACCGCCGACCCCGTGCTGGTGAGCAGCAACGCGCCGTCCCACATCCAGCGGCCCGGGCTCAGCGCGTAGTCGCTGAGCATCGTGCTCACCGGGTCGAGGGGAGCCAGGCGGCGGTCCAGGTGCAGCACGGCGAGCAGGACGACGGCGCCGGCGAAGGCGGCCAGCGCCCCGGGGACGAGCAGGCGGGCGCGCAGACGGGGACGGGCGGGTGCGGGACACAGCATGTAGGGAGACACTCCGGGACGGTTCGGCTGGTTCAGGCGCAGCCGCGCAGGCTACCCGTGACCTTTCCGTGACCATTGCCGACGCGCCCGCGGTGTGACGCACGGCACCTTCAGTGGTCGCCGTCCTGGGGGATTTCGGCCGAATCCGTGAGCCGCAGCTTGCGCCGCGCCCGCTGGTAGAACGTCGTCATGCCGAGCCGGACCACCCGCGCCGCGCTCGGCCGGCCGCGAAGGTCGAGCCGCTCGCCGGGGGAGACGTACCCCTCGACCTGGCCATCGACCTCCACCGCCAGCCTGCCGCTGGTGGGCAGCAGCTCCAGCGTCACCTCGTCGTGCACCGAGAGCACCACGCCCCGGCTGTACGCCGAGTGCGGCGCCGCCGGCGTCACCAGCAGCGCCTCCACCGACGGGCTGGTGATCGGGCCGCCCGCCGAGAAGCTGTACGCCGTCGAGCCGGTCGGCGTCGCCACCACCACCGCGTCGGCCGAGTAGCTCACGAACGGCTGGCCGCCGACGCGGACGGCGACCACCGCACTGCCGTCGCCGGGCACCCGCACCACCGCGATGTCGTTGAACGCGGTGATCTTCCGCCCCTGCAGCACCGCGTCCACCGCCAGCCGCGGCTCCACGGTGAACTGGTGGTCGTCGATGGCCGAGAGCGCGCCCGGCAGGTCCGGGACGTCGACCTCGGCCAGGAAGCCGAGCTTGCCGAGGTTCACCCCGAGCACCGGCGCGCGCTGCCCGTCGGCCAGCCGCATGGCGCGCAGCATCGTGCCGTCGCCGCCCAGGCTGACCAGCAGGTCGGCCCGGCGCCCGAGCTCCTCGGCCGTCACCCCCTTCGCGGCGCAGTCGAGCCGGACGATCTCGTCCTCGATGCCGAGGACCTCGATGTTCCGGTTGCCCGCCCAGCCGAGCACGGCCTGGACGGCGGCCGCGGAGTCGCGGCGGGGGTGCAGCACGAGTCCGGCGGAGTGCATGTCAGCGGCTCCGGGCGGCCGAGGTACCGAGCGTCATGCGCTCAGTCTGCCCGCTCCCGCCGCGGGCCGCCGCGAGAACCGCAGCGCGCCGTCGTCGATGCGGCCGTGCCGGAGCTTGACGACGTCGTGGGCGTAGCTCATGCCCAGCTGCCACGGCGCCCGGGAGCCCGCCTTCGGGAACTCGTCGATCGAGCGCAGCACGTACCCGGCGTCGAAGTCCAGCAGCGGCCGCTCGGTGACCGCCGGGTCGTCGTTGACCGGGACGGCCTGGTCGTGGCCGTGCCGGTCGAGGTGCCGCAGCAGCCGGACGACGTACTCGGCGACCAGGTCCGCCTTGAGCGTCCACGACGCGTTCGTGTAGCCGATCGTGAACGCGAAGTTCGGCACGCCGCTGAGCATCATGCCCTTGTAGGCCATGGTCTCCGGCAGCTTCACCGGGTTGCCGTCCACCGACAGCTCGATGCCGCCGAAGGCCAGCAGCCGCAGCCCGGTGGCGGTGACGACGACGTCCGCTTCGAGCTCGTCGCCGGATTCGAGCCGGATCCCCCGCTCGGTGAACTCCGCGATCCGGTCGGTGACGATCGAGGCGTCGCCCCGGCGCAGCGCGCGGAACAGGTCGCCGTCCGGGACCAGGCACAGCCGCTGGTCCCACGGCTGGTACCGCGGCTTGAAGTGGGTGTCGACGGCGAACCCGGGCGGCAGCTGCTTGGCCGTGGCCTTGCGGATCAGCGCCTTCACCAGACCCGGGCGGCGCCGGCTGAGCTGGTAGATCAGGGTGCTCACCGCGACGTTCTTCCAGCGCGCGATCGGGTACGCCAGCCGCGCGCCGAGCAGCCCGCGCAGCCGGTTGGCCAGTGCGTCCTCCGACGGCAGCGACAGGATGTAGGTGGGGGAGCGCTGCAGCATGGTCACGTGCGCGGCGCGGTCGGTCATCGCCGGCACGAGGGTCACCGCGGTCGCGCCGCTGCCGATGACGACGACCTTCTTGCCGGCGTAGTCGAGGTCCTCGGGCCAGTGCTGCGGGTGGACGACGGTGCCGCGGAAGTTCCCGATGCCGGGGAATTCCGGCGTGTGGCCGCCCGCGTAGTCGTAGTAGCCGCTGCACAGGTACAGGAACTTCGCGGTGAACTCGACCGGCTTCCCGCGGTGCTCGGCCTCGACCGTCCACAGTGCGTCCTCTGTGGACCAGGCGGCGCGGATGACCTTGTGCCCGAACCGGATGTGGCGGTCGATGCCGGCCTCGGCCGCGGTGTCGCGGACGTAGCGCAGGATCGACGGGCCGTCGGCGATGGCCTTCGCGTCGGTCCACGGCCGGAACCGGTAGCCCAGCGTCTGCATGTCCGAATCGGACCGGACGCCGGGGTAGCGGAACAGGTCCCAGGTACCGCCGATCGCCTCGCGGGCTTCGAGGATCGCGTAGGTCTTGCGCGGGAACGCCGTCCGCAGGTGGTGGGCCGCGCCGACGCCGGACAACCCGGCCCCGACGATCAGCACGTCGACGTGATCGGTCATCTCAGGCCGCCTCCGTCCGCCGGGCGCGCTGCAGGACGCGGGTCAGCACGGCGTTGTAGTGGGTGGGGGTGATGCGGGCGAGCGCGTCGAACAGGTAGGCGTCCGGGCCGATCAGGATGCGGGCCTTCCCGCGGTCGACGCCCGCGTGGATGATCGCCGCCGCCTTGTCCGGCGACGTCATCGTCATGGCCTCGAACTGCGCGGCCATCTGCTCGTGGGTGCGTCCCCGTCCCGTGGGGTCGCGGCGCATCCGGGCGTTGCGCGCGATGTTCGTCGTGATGCCGCCCGGGTGGACGGTCACCGCGCGGACGCCGGTGCCCTGCAGCTCGTGCCGCAGCGACTCGGTGAAGCCGCGGACGGCGAACTTCGCGGCGCAGTAAGCGCTCTGGTACGGCACCCCGAGCAGGCCGTACACGCTGGAGGTGTTCACGATCGCGCCTTCGCCCTGGTCGACGAGGATCGGCAGGAACGCCCGCGTCCCGTGCACCACGCCGCGGAAGTTGATCTCGTGCAGCCAGTCGTCGTCCTCGGGCACCGCGTCGAGCACCGACGAAGTGACCGCGACGCCGGCGTTGTTGAACACCGCGGCCAGCGGCGCCGGGAGCCACTCGCGGACCTCGGCGGCGAACCGCAGCTGGTCTTCGGCGTCGCGGACGTCGAGGACCCGGGTCAGCACCCGGCCGGACAGCGCGGCCGCGGTGGCCTTCAGGCCGTCTTCGTCGACGTCGGCCAGCGCGACCGGCGAGCCGGACCGGGACAGCCGGGTGGCCAGCGCCCGGCCGATGCCGGACGCCGCACCGGTGATCACCACCGGCCGTCCGTTCAGGCTACGGGGCCGTGACATCGCTGCTCCTCGCGTGCTTGTCCATCAGGTCGAGGATCGTGGGCCAGGCGCCTTCGGGCAGGTCGTGGCCCATGCCGCGGATGGTTTCCAGCCGGGCGCCCCGGATGGCCCGCGCGGTGGCGGCGCCGCCGGTCGGGTGGACCATCCGGTCGCGGTCGCCGTGGATCACCAGCGTGGGCGCGGTGATCTTCCGCAGCAGCGGCGTCCGGTTGCCGGACTTCATGATCGCGGCGAGCTGCCGTCCCACGCCGCCGGACGTCGGGTCGCGGTCCCAGCCGGTGCCGGCCAGCTCGCGCACGAACGCCTCGTCGAACGGGAAGCCGTGCGAGCCGATGTGCCGGAACATCCGGACCGCGCTCTCCACCGCCTCTTCGCGGGACTTCGGCGGTTTCGCGCCCATCATCCGCAGCGTCGAGAACGCCGGGCGGCCGAGCAGGCGCGAACCGGTCGTGGACATGATCGACGTCAGCGTGCGGATCCGGTCCGGGTACAGCGCCGCCGTGGTCTGCGAGATCATGCCGCCCATCGAAACCCCGGCGATGTGGGCCGTCTCGATGTCCAGGGCGTCGAACAGGCCGATCGTGTCCGCGGCCATGTCCGTCAGGTCGTACTGCTGCGCGGGGAACCGGCCGGCGAGCATGCCGGGCAGGCTCGGCGGCCGGAACCGCGGGTGGGTCGAGCGGCCGGCGTCGCGGTTGTCGAACCGGATCACCTCGTACCCGCGGCCGGCGAGCTCCGCGCAGAAGGCGTCCGGCCAGCTGTGCAGCTGCTGGCCCAGCCCGGCGACGAGCACCAGCGGCTCGGCGCCGTCGTCCCCGATCCGTTCGTAGGCCAGGGAAATCCCCCGGCCGGCGTCGGCGATCTGTTCGGTCACGAATCTCCTCCGGTGCTTCGTCGGCGCACGATCGCGCGGCCGCCCTTGGCCGGGGCGTAGGCCACGCCCCGCGAGTGCCAGCGTTCGCCGGGCTCGCTCGTCGGAACCAGCGTGAAGTCCCGCAGCAGGGTCCGCAGCACGACGCTCATCTCCATGGTCGCGAAGGCGGCGCCGAGGCAGCGGCGGGTGCCGCCGCCGAACGGGATCCACTGGTAGAGGTCCGGGCGCGCGCCGGTGAAGCGGTGCGGGTCGAAGGCGGCCGCGTGCGGGAAGACGCGGTCGTCGTCGTGGATCAGCGCGATGCTGACGAGCACCGCGTACCCCTTCGGCAGCGTCCACCGGCCCAGCCGGAAGCCGTCCTGCTTGACCTGCCGGGCGGTGAGGTCGATGACCGGGCGGGTGCGCTGGACCTCGAGGATGGTGGCGTCGAGGAGCTTGCCGTCGTCGGCCTGCAGTTCTTCCAGCAGGGCGGGGTGGCGGCGGAGGCGCTCGACGGCCCAGGCCAGCGTGGTCGCCGTGGTTTCGTGGCCGGCGGTGAGCAGGGTGAGCAGCTGGTCGGAGATCTCCTCGCGGCTGAGCCCGGACCCGTCGTCGTAGCGGGTCTGCAGCATCATCGACAGGACGTCGTCCTTCTCCCCGGCGCGGGCCTTGGCGATGAGCCGGTCGACGATGGCGTCGTACTCGCGGCGCATCCGTTCGAAGCGGCGCCACGGGTTGACGCGACCCTTCTTCGTGATGGGCAGCACGGCCAGCCGCGAGCCGAGGGTGACGAACGGCGGGAGCAGCTCGCGCAGCTCGGCGAACTCGGCCCCTTCGGCACCGAAGACGGCGCGGAGGATGGCGTTGAGGGTGATCCGCATCATCGACGGCAGCGTGGCGAAGGCGGTGCCTTCGGGCCAGGTCGCCAGTTCGCGGACGGTTTCCTCTTCGACGATCTGCTCGTAGGCGGCGAGGCGGCGGCCGTGGAACGGCGGGACCAGGAGCTTCCGCTGCCGTTTGTGTTCCTCGCCGGACAGCGCGAACATCGAGCGCGGTCCCAGCACACGCCCGAGGTTGACCTCGAGGTTGTCGACGAGCTCGGGCCCGGAGGTGAACAGCTGCTTGATCTCGGCGGGGCCGCTGATCACCACGGCGTTGCCGAAGATCGGCACGTTCACCGTGAAGGCGTCGCCGTAGCGGTCTTTGAGCCGCCGCAGGCCGCGCAGGGGTCGAGTCAGCGCGTAGGCGCCCTGGACCGCCCGTGGCGCGGTGGGCCCCGGCGGCAGGGTCGCGGGGCTTGTCATGGTCGTCATCGACCCTCCCGGAAAGGTGGTACGCGAACGTACCGTCGGTACGGTACGCCGGTGTACCATCCCGTTTCAAGAGGAGGGGTATAGCGTGATCCCCGTGGACGTCGACACCCGCCGGCACCGGCAACGCCTCCTGGACGGGCTGGCCGAGTCGATCACCGAGACGGGCTTCCGCGACACCACGGTGGCCGACGTCGTCCGCCGCGCCCGCACGTCCCGCCGGACGTTCTACGAGCACTTCTCCAGCCGCGAGGAGTGCCTGATCGCGCTCCTGGCGGAGGCGAACCGCTCGATGATCCGCCAGATCTCCGAGGCGGTGGACCCGCAGGCACCGTGGGCGGTCCAGGTCCGCCAGGCGATCGAGGCGTGGATCGCCTGCGCGGAATCCGAGCCGGCGATCACGCTGAGCTGGATCCGCGACGTCCCCGCACTCGGCGGCGCGGCCCGCGACCTGCAGCGCGACGCGATGGAGGGGTTCATCGCGATGACCCAGCGCCTGACGGACACACCGTCACTGCGCGCGGCGGGGATCAGCCCGCCGTCCCGCCAGCTGTCGATCATGCTGCTGGGAGGGCTGCGCGAGCTGATCGCGACAACCGTGGAGGACGGCGGGCGGGCCGGCGACGTCACGGAAGTCGCGGTGCGGGCGTCGATCGCCCTGCTCGGCCCGGCCTGATGGGTCTGGTGAGTTCATGATCGAGATCCCGGCGGCGGCGTTGTGCGCGGAGGCCGGCGCTGCTGAAGCTGGTGGGCATGGTCGCGGAAGCCGGTGCGGCGGCCGGGAAACCGATGGGCGGCGTTGCGGTCGGTGGACCTGCGGCTTGCCGGGCTAGGTCATGGTCGGATCGCCCAGCGCCAGTTCGGGCGGTCGCCCGTTCCGCGGGGTGGTGACCCACGCTCCGGACCGCAGCGGAGATGCCGGTGTGCCGGGCCGGGACATCTCCACGCGCAACACGCGCGCGCCGGTGACGTCCAGGTCGATGACGGCGGGTTTGCCCGCCGAGACGTCGTGTTCGGAGCGCGGGGTGCCGTCGAGCACCACGCGGACCCGGCCCACCTGGAACGGGTCCGCGGCGTCGTCGAGCACGCCGGCGACGGTGGTGAACCGCCGGTAGTTGCCGCCGAGGTCCAGTTCGACGTAGCCCGGACCGGGGGCCGGCGGTGACGTCGGGCGCAGCACGATGCTCTGCTCGTAGCGCACGCCGTCGATGCCGGCGGCTTCGCGTTTCACCCCCTTGCTGGCGTGCAGCCACGGCACCTCGCTCGCGGGCTCGTGCTGCTCCTCGCGAGCCCCGCCGCGCCATCTGCCGCGGCGGGGCATCGGGTACTGGCCCTGCCCGGTGATCGCGGCGAGGAGGTCGGCCACGCCGGCTTCGGTGAACTCGTCGACGTGGTAGCGCGTCGTCGAGTGGGCGTTGAGGAAGACCGGGATCTCGTCGATCGAGCGGCCCGGCAGGACGACCGGCAGCACCCGCTCGGTTTCGCGGCGCAGGTCCCGGGTGAGGTTGTCGCGGATGATCGCCGCCTCGAACTGGGCGCCCCGGCCCTCGTGGGGCAGCGCCGTGCCGTCGGCGCGGCGCTTGTAGTCGGGGGAGGCGACGACGACGATGAAGTCCGCCTTGGTGAGCTGCTCGGTGGCCCACAGCGACCAGTCCCGGCGCACGTTGTCGTACCAGGCGTCGAGGTGGACGTCCAAGCCGATCCCGGTGCGCAGGAACGCGGCGAACCGTTCGACGAGTTTCTTGTGCTCCGGCGTGTCGTGCGAATAGGTCACGAACACCCGGGGCGCGGCACGGTCGGGCATTGGCGCCCCTTCGCGTCGAGTCGGTGAATCACCGATCTTGCCGATCGGCCATTCGCAATGCTGCCTGTCGTCTATCTGCAGCCAGCGCGTTTGTCAAGCTTTTCCGAGCAGGCGAAGAATTTGTCCACCGGTGGCCAAGTATTGGCATCTTTCTGTCCGGTTTGGAGCCTTCTCCCGGCGCGCGGGCCCGGCCTAGGATGGGCCGTTGCCTGGTGGGGAGCGGTGAAGGAGCGACGGCACGCGTGTACGAGTACGACGTGTTCATCAGCTACCAGCGCGCCGGCCGGGACATTTCAGCGTGGGTGAAGAATCATTTCCGGCCCCGGCTGGCCGAAGTGCTCGACAGCAACTTCTACCGGGACGTCCGGATATTCTGCGACGACCAGGTCCGCACCGGCGCGAGCTGGGCAGGCGAGGTCCGCACCGCGCTGCTGCGCACCCGGGTGCTGGTTCCGGTGTGCTCGCCGAAGTACTTCCGGGACGAATGGTGCCTCGCGGAGTGGCATTCGATGGCGAAACGCGAAGCGCTGACCACCCGCACCCGGCCGTTGATCTACCCGGTGATCTTCTGCGACTCCCGGAACTTCCCGCCGTGGGCCCACGAGCGGCGCCTGCGGGACCTGCAGCAGTGGAACCACCCGTTCGAGCACTTCCAGGCCGCGCCGGCGTACCTCGACTTCAACGAGCAGATCCAGCAGATCGCCGGTGAGCTCGAAGACCTCATCGAACGAGCGCCGGACTGGCGGCCGGACTGGCCGGTGCACACGCCGGACCCCGAGCCGCCGGCGACGGCGCGGATACCGAGGTTCTGACCGATGCCGGGATCGGTGTTCACCTTCTACTCCTACAAGGGCGGTGTCGGCCGCAGCTTCACCCTGGCCAACATCGCCGTGCTGCTCGCCCGGTGGGGCCACCGCGTCCTCTGCCTCGACTGGGACCTGGAAGCGCCCGGCCTCGGCGACTACTTCCGGCGCGGCTGCCGGAGCGGCCCCGCGGCGGTGTCGTCGACCTCGTCGACGACTTCCGGGCCGGCCGGTTCGCCCCCGACGCCCACGCGCTGCGGCTGCGCCGCAGCGGTGCGCTCGACTTCCTCGCGGCCGGGCGCGAGGACGAGGACTACGTCGGGCAGGTCCAGTCGATCGACTGGGAAGCCCTGTACGACGAGGGGTTCGGCGAATACCTCGAGAAGTGCCGCGAGCAGTGGACCACCGACTACGACTTCGTGCTCATCGACAGCCGCACCGGGATCTCCGACATCGGCGGCATCTGCACCGCCCACCTGCCGGACCACCTGGTGGTGCTGTTCACCGCGAACCGGCAGAGCATCCGCGGGGCGACGGAGCTCGCCGGGCGCGCCGACGCCGCGCGGAACCTGCTGCCCTACGACCGTTCGCGGCTGACCGTCCTGCCGGTGCTGTCCAGGTTCGACAGCCGGGAGGAGTACGGCCGGTCGGAGGAGTGGCGCAAGACCGTCGTCGCGGAGACGGCCGGGCTGTACGGCCCGTGGCTCGACCAGCGCGTCGCGCCGGAGACGATGTCCGCCACCTCACGCTGCCGTACGTGTCGTACTGGAGCTTCGGCGAGCAGCTGCCGGTGCTTTCGGAGAAGACGCCGAGCGCCGACCAGATCGGCTTCGCGCTGGAGACGGTGGCGGCGGTGATCGCCTACCGCCTCGACCGCACGGACCTGCTGGCGGAGAACCGCGACGCCTACGTGGCGGCGGTGCGGGCGAGCCACCGCAAGTTCAAGCACGAACTGCGGGTCAGCATCCCGCGGTCGGTCATCGAGCCCGCCGGCGAGCTGCTCGCGGAACTGGGGAAGCGGGGCGTCCGGGCGGTGAAGTCGCTGTCGGGCGACCAGTCGATGCTGGAGCGGGCCGAGGACGACGCACGCCACCTGTGCCTGATCGTCGACGGCAAGGTGAGCCGCTGGCAGCAGGCCGAGGTCGAGCTGTTCCTGCAGCGGTCGTTCGGCCAGGACCGCCGGGTGATCCCGATCCTGACCGAGGGCACCCAGGCGGCCGGGCTCCCGGGGTACATCGGCAACCTCCGCTACCTGCGCGTCGGCGCCCGCGGCCTGGCCGGTGTCGCCGAGGATCTGGTCGCCCAGCTGAAGGGCGGCACCCCGTCACCCGCCCCGGCCGCCGACCTGACCGCGTTGCTCGCCCAGGTCCGCGGCGCCCGGCTGCGCCCGTCCCGCTGGGACCTGGTCGCGGAGTTGCTGGCCGAGCTGCAGGCAGCGGTCGAAGCGGGCGACGACGCCCGCACGGCCGAGCTGGCGGCGGACCTGACCGTGGCGGCCAAACCCCGCGCCCCCCACGCCGACGACCACCCCCGGCACCCCGGGAGACCCGCCGCGCGATCGACCGGCTCCTGCACGCCCTCGCCCGCACCACGACGTAGCCGAACCACCGGAAGGACCTCGGATGACCGACCGCTTGGGACACAAACAGACCGCGGCGATGTTCACGCTGATGGTGCTGGGCCGCGAGGTGCCCAACCAGGAGCTGGCGGAGGTGGCCGGCTTCACCCTCACGGGCACCGAGCGCACCGGGCTGAACAAGCTCGGCTACGTGGACAGCGAGCGCACCGGCCCGAGGCGGAGTTACGTGCACGTGCTGAGCGACAGCGGCTGGGCGTGGTGCGAGGACGAGCTGACGATGGGCGGCCCGCCACCGCAGCGCGGCCAGAGTCCGTTGGCGACCGCGCTGTACGTGGTGCTCGGGGGTTTGGCGGAGTACCTGCAGCGGGAGAACAAGCGGCTGTTCGACATCTTCGCGCAACCCGAGGCCGCATCGCTCGCCGAACGCATCCGGATCGCCTACCGCGAGCTCGCCAAGGAACCGCGTGGCTGGGTCGGGCTGGGGGACCTGCGGTCGAAACTCGGTGCCACGGATGCCGCGGAGGTCGACGCTGCGCTCAAGGAACTGAGCAGCACCGGCGAAGTGCACCTGGTGCCGGAGGAGAACCGCAAAGCCCTCAGTGCGGCCGACCGCGCGGCGGCGGTTCGCATCGGCGGTGAGGACAACCACCTGATCTCGATCGAGGTGTCCTGATGGACGAGCTGACCGCACTGGCAACGCTGAGGTTCGACTGGGCGGACACGCCAGACCACGTCTGGCTGGATTCGCCCTACCACGTCGACGGGCTGCACGCCGACGCGCTTGCCGCCCTCGACACGGGTATCCGCGACGCCGTCGCGAGCGACGGGCCCAGCCCGATCGGGCTCGTCCTGCGCGGGACGAAGGGGGTCGGCAAGACACACCTCCTCGGGCTCGTCCGGCGGCAGGTGCACCGCGCCCGGGGGTACTTCTTCCTCGCGGATGTCACCGCGGCCGAGGCGTTCTGGGAGAACACGGCCGAGGCGCTGAGGCGCGGGATGTCCCGGCTCGACGATTCGAACGAGTCGCAGCTGAAGAGCTTCCTCCTCCGGGTGTGCCTGCGCGCGCAGGTCAGCGCCGAAGTCACGGCGACCATCCGGCGCGGCCGCGGGCTGACCGTGGACGATGTGGAGGAGTTCATCGACGGGGTGCGGCGCCTGGACGGAATGGTCGCCGACCACTGCGAGGACACCGCGCGGGCGCTGGTGCTCATCGCGAGCCGGGACCGTGCCGCCAGGTACGTCGGCGAGGACTATCTGGACGGGGACACCGAGCTCACGTCCGACGCCCGGAAGTGGAACATCTATTCGCGGCCGAAACCGGCCCGGGTGCTGGTCGAGGAGATCACCCGGCTGCTGGCCCTCACCGGGCCGGTTGTCATCGCCGTCGACCAGCTCGACACGCTGGTCGCGCGCTCCACCAAGCGCACCCAGGAGATCGGGGACAGCCTCGAGGAAGACCTCCTCGTGGCGCAGATCGCCGACGGGCTCATGAACCTGCGCGAGGTCACCCACAAGACCTTGACCGTGCTGGCCTGCCTTCCGAGTACCTGGGAGCAGATCAGGGTGAAGGCGGCGGGCACGGTCCCCGACCGGTTCCGGGAGTCGGTGACGCTCGGCCGGATCACCGACGCCGCACTCGGCCGCGCCCTGGTCGAGAAGCGGCTCGGGGTGGCCTATGCGCAGATGGGCTTCGACCCGCCGCATCCGACCTGGCCCGTCGCACCGTCGGCTTTCGAAGGACCGTGGGAGCAGTGGACCCCGCGCGAGCTGCTGAAGCGCATCGGTGCCCACATCGATCTGTGCCTGCGCAGCAAGCAGGTTCGGGAGCTCACGTCCTTCGACGGGGAGATCGAGGTCCCGGTCGCCCCCGTCCGGACCGCGCTGGAGGACGACCGGTTCGCCGAGCTCGACGACCAGTTCGCCAAGTTCGAGGCCGAAGCCGAGCCCGGAAAGCTGCTCACCGAGAAGACCGAGGACCGGGTGATGCCCGGGCTGCTCTCGGCCGCGCTGCGTTCCTGGATCACCGAGGTCGGCGACGACGACCTCGAATGGTCCTGCGAGCACCGGAGCGGCCGGGGTGAGGTGCACGCCTGGCTCACCCGGACACTCGACGAAGACGCGGATCTCCAGGAGCACTGGGCGTTCCGGGCGATCGCGGCGCAGCACCCCAAGGCCGCGTTGAGCCGGTTCCGCAAGGCCCGTTCCGCGGTGGGGCAGCGACCGGGTGTGGACAACCGGCACCTGGTGATCATCCGCGAGCCGGACTGGTCGAAGGGTGAGAAGACCCAGCTCGAACTGAAGGAATTCCGGCTGGCGGGCGGGCAACGGATGCCGATCTCCGACCGGGACGTGCGGACCTTCTGGGCGCTGCAGAAGATGCTCGGCAACGGCGGCCGCGAGCTGCACGAGTGGCTCATCGACCGGCGGCCCGCCAGCCGGTCGGACCTGTTGTCCGCCGTCCTGCCCGAACAGCCCTCGGCCAACGAGAAGGCCGGCGGGGAAACCCACCCGCCGCCGGGGGATGAGGAAATCACGCTCGGGACCGTCGTCGGGTCGGGGGAGCCCGTGCGGATCGAACTCTCCGCGCTGCGCAAGCACGCGGCCGTCTTCGCCGGTTCCGGGTCCGGGAAGACCGTGCTGCTGCGGCGGATCGTCGAGGAGTGCGCCTTGCGCGGGGTGTCCGCCATCGTCCTCGATCCCAACAACGACCTCGCCCGGCTCGGGGACGCCTGGCCCGAACCGCCCGGTGGCTGGACGAACGGCGATGCCGAGCTCGCCCGGCAGTACCTCGCCGGCACCGACGTCGTCGTCTGGACGCCCGGGCGGGCCACCGGGCGGCCGCTCGCCTTCCGGCCCCTGCCCGACTTCGCCGGCGTTCTCGACGACACCGACGAATTCACCGCCGCCGTCGAGGTCGCCGTGGCGACGCTCGCCCCTCAGGTGCGGCTGACCGGGGCCACCGCGAAAGCGAACATCGGGCTGGCCGTGCTCCGGCAGGCCGTCGTCCACCACGCGAAGACCGGGTCACGCAGCCTGCCCGACCTCGTCGAGCTGATGTCCGACTTGCCCGAGGACGTCAGCAACCTCAACGACGCCAAGCGCATCGCCGCCGACCTGGCCGAAGTCCTCAAGGCCGCGATGGTCAACGACCCGCTCTTCGCCGGCGGCGGAGAGCCCGTCGACCCCGGCACGCTGCTCACCCCGGCCGGCGGCAAGCGGGCGCGCGTCTCCGTGATCAGCTTCGTCGGGCTGCCCGCCGAAGAGCAGCGGCAGAACTTCGTCAACCAGCTGCAGATGGAACTGTTCGCCTGGATCAAACGCCACCCCGCCGGCGACCGGCCGCTGGGCGCGCTCTTCGTCATGGACGAGGCCCAGACGCTGGCGTCCTCCGGGAGCCTCACGGCGAGCACGCGCAGCACCATCGTGCTCGCGTCCCAGGCCCGCAAGTACGGCCTCGGCCTGCTGTTCGCCACGCAGGCGCCCAAGGGGCTGCACAACCAGGTGGTCGGCAACGCGATGACGCAGTTCTTCGGCCGCCTCAACAGCCCGGCCCAGATCGCCGCGGCCAACGAACTGGCCAGGGCGAAGGGCAGCCCGGTCGCGGACATCTCGCGGCTCGAACGAGCGCAGTTCTACGTGGCGGGGGAGGCGTTCGGCTTCCGCCAGGTGGCGACGCCGCTGTGCCTGTCCCACCACCCGGCGAGCCCGCTGCGGCTGGAAGAGGTGATCGCGCGGGCGAAAGCAGGCTGAGGGCGGTCGATCCGGGCGGGGTTCGTTCGACGCGTGGGTGAAGCGCACCCGGCCCGAGGAGTCCCCGATGATCCGCCTCTCCATGTCCATGTCGCTCGACGGCTTCATCGCGGGCCCGGACGACCGTCCGGGCCAGGAGCTGGGCCGCGGCGGCGGCCGGCTCTTCGACTGGCTGGACGACCGCCACGGCGACGGCCCCAGCGGGCAGGTCTACCGCGAGGCGCTGGCGACCGGCGCGCTGATCGCGGGCCGCCGGACCTACGAGCTGGCCGGCCGCTGGGGCGGCGACCACCACGACGGCGTGCCGATCCACGTGCTGACCCACCACGTGGACCCGGCCGACCGGCCGCCGGGCAGCGCGCGCTACTACACCGATGTCGTTGCCTGCGCTGAAGAAGCCCGCGCGGCCGCGGGCGACCGGGTCGTCATGGTGCACGGCGCGGGCGCCGCGCAGGCGCTGCTGCGGGCCGGCCGGCTGGACGAGGTGGAGATCCACCTGGTCCCGGTGCTGCTCGGCGAGGGACGCCGACTGTTCGAGGGCACCGGACCCGCCGGGTTCGAGCTGCTGCGGCAGCTGCCGGACCGCGACGTGCTGCACCTGCGGTACGCCGTGCGCCGCTGAGAAGCCGCGGCGCACGGCGGCGCGGGTCAGTCCGCTTCGGGGAAGTGGATGTCCGTGACGTGCACGTCGACGACCTCGACGTCCAGGCCGAGGAACTGCTCGACGGCGTCGATCACCGCGACGCGGATCTGCTCGCCCAGCGCCTTGACCGCGTGGCCGAACTCGATCACCACCGGGATCGTCACCCAGGCGACCTCGTCGGCGAGCTCGACCGTGATGCCGTCCTCGGCGACGCTGTGCACGCCCGCGGTCTGCGCGGCGATCCGCACGACAATCTTGCCGACCACCCCGTCGGCGATCGTGGTGCTGCCGCGGGATCCCGCGGCGGGGCGGGCCGCCGCCGGCTCCGCTTCGGCAACCGGTTCGGCCGCCACGGTTTCGGCTTCCGCCGGCTCGGTCTCGGTCACCGAGGCGGTCTCGGCCGCCGGCTCCGCTTCGGCGACCGGCTCTTCCGCCTCCTCCGCCGCAACGGCTTCGGCTTCCGGCTCGGCGTCGGTCTCGGCAACGTCCTCGGCGACGTCGTCGTCCCCAGCGGAGTCCTCGGCGGAGTCCTCCTCGGCGGAGTCCACGTCCGCTTCGGCGGAGTCCTCTTCGGTGTCCTCGGCGACCGCCTCCTCGTCGGCCCCGGTGACCTCCTCGTCGCTCGCCTCGGCGGCATCGTCGGTGCCGGCTTCGGACTGGTCCTCCACGGTTTCCGCGGCGGCTTCGGCCTCCGGTGCGGATTCCGTCTCCTCGACGACGGCCGCCTCGTCGGTCCCGGGAGCGCTTTCGGCGGGCGCCTCGGCGACCACCGGTGCCGGCTCGACCGTGCCGTAGGCGTACCCGGCCGAGCCGGTGTTTTCGTTCTTGGGGCGGCCGAAGATGCTGTTGATGACGTCGGACATGGTTTCCCTTTCCGGGAGCGACGACTACCTGTGGGGACTGGAGACGGCGACATGTTAGGGGACGACCCGTGACGCGCGTCACTGGGCCCCTGTCTTCGAGACTCGCTTGTGTCCCAACAGATATCCGGCTGATCACCGTCCGTCAGACCGAGGTCGGCTGTCGGTGATCAGCCGGGGGAAACCACGTCCGGGAATTGTCTTCTTTTTGGCGCTTGACGATTTCTACCCGTCGTTCCGGAAAAGGACGGCCGGAACACTCGAGCCGAGGGCCCGGTAGCCCGCCGGGTTGAGGTGCAGGTGGTCCCCGGTGTCGTAGGCCGGCAGCAGCCGGGCCGGCGAAGCAGGATCACGGGCCACCTTGTCGAAGTCCAGCAGCGCGTCGAAGTGGCCCGGCTGGCGGATCCACGCGTTCACCCGCTGACGTGCTTCCTCCCGCGTCGGGTCGTCGTAGCCGGTGTTGCCGCCGAACGGCGTGATCGTGGCACCGTACACGCGGATGTCCTGGGCGTGGGCGCGGACCAGGATCTGGTCGTAGGCGTCGATCAGCTGGTCGGCGACGGCCAGCGCGTCGGCCGGGGCCGCGGTGCCGATGTCGTTCACGCCCTCGAACACGATCGCCCACGAAACCCCGCTGGTGGCCAGCAGATCGCGGTCCAGCCGGGCCAGCACGTTCGGGCCGAGGCCGTCCTGCAGCACCCGGTTGCCGCCGGCCGCCTGGTTCACCACGGACACCCCGGGCAGGCGCGCGGCGAGCACGTTGGGCCAGCGGTCGTTGCCGTTCGTGGTCGAGCCGCGGCCGTCGGAGATCGAGTCGCCGATCACCGCCACCGCCGAGGCCGGGGACAGCACCTCGACGCCGCTGAGGAAGTACCAGTGGTCGACCGGGGTCGCGCCCGGCAGCTCGAGGTCCGTCACGTGGTTGCCCGCCAGCAGGTACGACGTCGTGCGCGAGCCCGGGTGCGAGGTGATCGACGTCGTCGCCTGGCCGTGCGCGAGGTAGGCCGTCACGGCGATGTTCTCCAGCGACCGCACCGGGAAGGGCAGCGGGTCCGACACCACCTGCGCGCCCTGCGGGACCGTCGTCGACGGCTTGCCGTGGAAGGTCACCGGGAGGACGCTGCCCGGCACGATCCCGGAGACACCGGCGGCACCGGCCGCCGGACGCGCCACCGACACGGCCGTCAGCGGCAGCGGCGAGCCGCCGAAGGCGTTGGAGAACCGCAGCCGGATCCGCGGGCCGCCGACGGTGACCTGGGCCGTTTCGCGCAGGGTCGCGTCGTCGAGCACCCGGTCGGAGCCGGTGAACGGCGCCGGCGGCAGGTTCCCCGGCTCGGTCAGCTGCGGCATCGACGTCCACGTCGCCACCCAGTGCGACGGCGCGGGACGGGCGGACGCGCCGACGAAGAGCACGGTCAGCGCGGCCAGGACGGCGAGCACCAAGGGGCGTCTCACAACGAGAACTCCGGGGTCAGGACCCGGTCCGCGCCGACGATCCGGCGGGGCCCGGTCAGCGTGCAGTGCAGGGTCGCGACGATCTCTTCGCTCGAGGTGCCCACCCGCAGCTCGACGTCACCGGGGTCGACCTGGCGCTGCCGCGCGCGGCCGGTGTAGGACGTCAGGTCGGCGTGCAGGCCGATCTCCAGGACGCAGGTTTCGCCGGGCGGCAGGGTGATCCGGCGGGCCGCGATGAGCTGGCGCTCCGGCCGCGCCACCTCGGCCACCGGGTCGTGCAGGTAGACCTGGACGACTTCGGACGTCTCGCGCTCGTGGTCGTTGCGCAGCGTCACCCGCACCCGGCAGACGCCGTCGGTCGGCCAGAGCGAGCCCGTCGCGCTGACGTCCAGCCAGGTCGCCGGGGTGTAGGACAGCCCGTGCCCGAACGGGAACAACGGCGACGGGTCCACAGTGGACACCTCGCTGCTCCGGCCGAGCGGCGCGGCCAGGTAGGTCGACGGCTGGCTCGCCCCGGCCGCCGGGAAGCTCACCGGCAGCCGCCCGGCCGGGTCGATCCGGCCGCTGAGGACGTCGGCCAGCGCGCCGGCTCCTTCTTCGCCCGGGTAGAACCCGCAGACCACCGCGGCGAGCCGGGGGAGCTGCCGGGACAGCTCGTACGGCCGCCCCGAGAGCAGGACGAGCACCACCGGCTTGCCCGTGTCCAGCAGCGCGTCCAGGAGTTCCTCCTGGCGCCCCGGCAGCCGCAGGTCGGCCGCGTCGCAGCCTTCGCCGGACGTCCCGCCGCCGAACAGCCCGGCCCGGTCGCCCAGCACGGCCACGCACACCGACGCGTCCTCGCACGCGGCCACGGCCTGCGCGATCCCCTCGTCGTCGCCGCCGGTGACCGGGCAGCCCAGCGCGTAGGTGACGTCGTAGGCCGAGCCGAGCGCCTCCAGCACGGTCGGCACCGAGACGCCGAACGGGACGTCGGGGTGGTGGACGCCGACGTGCAGCGGGAAGGAGTAGCAGCCGAGCATCGCGCCCGGGGTGTCCGCGCGCGGTCCCACCACCGCGACCCGGGTGCCCGTGGCCAGCGGCAGTGTCCCGTCGTTGTGCAGCAGCACGATCGAACGCTCGGCCACCTCGCGGGCCAGCGCCCGCGACTCCGCGTCGTCGAGGTCGATCTCGTCGGGGACCTCCGGGGCCCACCCCGCGTCGAGCAGGCCCAGCTCGCACTTCTGGCGCAGCACGCGTTCGAGGGCGCGGTCGACGGCGGCGACATCGACCGCGCCCCCTTCCACCGCGGCGAGCAGTGGCTCGCCGTAGCAGTCCATGGTCGGCAGCTCGACGTCGATGCCCGCGGTGAGCGCCTGCGCGGCGGCGTCGGCGCGGTCGCCCGCGACCCCGTGCAGGCGGTGCAGGAACGCCACCGAGAAGTAGTCGGCGACCACGGTGCCGTCGAACCCGTAGGTGTCCCGCAGGAGATCGGTCAGCAGGGCCGGGTCGGCGGCGGAGGGCAGGCCGTCGGTGTCGGTGTAGGCGTTCATCACCGACCGGGCGCCGGCACGCAGCGCCTGCTCGAACGGCGGGAGCAGGACGTCGGCGATTTCGCGCGGGCCCGCCGAAACCGGCGCGAGGTTGCGCCCGGCGCGGGAGGCGGAGTACCCGACGAAGTGCTTGAGCGTGGCGACCACGCCGGCCGATTCGAGGCCGGCCACGTACGCGCTGCCGATCGTCCCGACCAGGTAGGGGTCTTCGCCGATGGTTTCCTCGACCCGCCCCAGCGCAGGTCGCGGGCCACGTCGAGGACCGGCGCGAGACCCTGGTGCACCCCGAGGTCGCGCATGGTCCGCCCGATCTTCGCCGCCATCCGGCGCACCAGGTCGGGGTCGAAGGTCGCGCCCCACGACAGCGGCGCCGGGTAGATCGTCGCCTGCCACGCGGCCAGCCCGGTCAGGCATTCTTCGTGCACCACCGCGGGAATCCCGAACCGGCCGCTGGCGACGATCTGCCGCTGGGTGCGGGCGAGGCTGTGCGCCCCGATCACCGGGTCGACCGGCCGGGTGCCGAACGCGCGGGTCAGCTGTCCGATGCCGTGCCGGACCAGTTCGTCGAAGTCGACCGCCGCGTCGACGAAATCGTGCTGGTGCGGGGCCATTTCGCCGCCGGAGTCGATGCCGACCCAGACCCCGTAGAGCTGGGCGAGCTTTTCGCGCAGGGTCATCCGGGCCATCAGGGCCCGGACGCGTTCGCCCGGGTCGGCCGCGGGGTCGCGCCACGGCTCTCCGGCCGTGGTGGGCTGCGTGGTCAAGGCAGGTCCGCCCTTCGTCTGTGAAGGAGTGAGCAGGAGGGAACGGTCAGAGGAGGGCGCGCGTCGAGCGCCGCACCACCAGGCCGGTGTCGAGCGTGACGTGGGTCCGCTCGACCTCGTCGCCGTTGATCAGCGCGATGAGCATGCGGATGGCCCGGTGCCCCATCTCGCGGATCGGCTGGTCCACTGTGGTCAGTGGCGGGCTGCAGAGCGCCGACTCGGGCACGTTGTCGAAGCCCACCACGGAAAGGTCGTCGGGCACGGCCAGCCCGAGCTCGCGGGCCGCGTCCACGGTCGCGATGGCCGAGATGTCGTTCGCGGCGAACACCGCGGTCGGCCGGTCGGGGCCGGTGAGCAGGGCGTGCGCCGAGGCGGCGGAGATCTCCGGGTCGTACGCGCCGATCCGGATCAGGTCTTCGTCGGGTGTGATGCCGGCGGCCGTCAACGCGCGCAGGTACCCCGTTTTCCGCAGTTCGGCCGACTGCAGGTCCGGCCGTCCGGCGAGGAAGGCGATCCGCCGGTGCCCCAGGTCGAGCAGGTGCTCGGTGGCCAGCTGCGCCCCGCGCAGGTTGTCGGAGTCGATCGTCGGCAGGTGCGACGGCCCGGTGTGCGGGTCGACGGCGACGACCGGCGTGCCCGGGACGACGTCCAGCGAAACGGTGGGGGTGACCAGCACGGCGCCGTCCACCAGAGTCCCGCTCAACCGGGACAGGTAACGCTTCTCCCAGCCCAACGGGTCTCCCGTGCGCCCGCCCGCGGAGTAGACGACGAGTTCGAAACCGCTGCCGCGGATGGCGTCCGCCGCACCCTTGAGCAGCTCCGTCGAGAACGGCTCCAGGTCGGCGACCAGGATGCCGATGACGTTCGTCCGGTGGTTTCTCAGGCTCTGCGCCACCAAGCTCGCTTCGTAACCGAGCTCTTCGATCACGGCGCGGACTCGGGCGAGCGTCGCGGCGGAGACGCCGTAGCGCTCGTTGATCACCTTCGAAACCGTGGCCACCGAGACGCCGGCCCGGGCGGCGACGTCACGGATGGTCACCCTGGAACTGGGCTGCATCGGCTCAGACTAGCCATAGAAAACGTTATCGACAACGATTGACACGGCATTTGTCCCGGGAGCAGACTCTTCGCCAACCCGGGCGCGGAAGCCGCCCCGTCCAACTCGGCCGAAGTCGTCAGGAGTGGACCCACGATGTTTGTGAAACGCCGCAAGACCGTTCTCGCCGCGCTGGCGGCCGTCGTCCCGCTCGCGCTCGCCGCGTGCAGCGGTGGTGGAGGCGAAACCCCCGCGCAGCCGAGCGGCCCGGTCACCTTGACCTGGTGGCACAACGGCACCACCGACCCGATCAAGTCGGTCTGGGCGCAGGTCGTCCTCGACTACCAGAAGGCGCACCCCGAGGTCACGATCAAGGCCCAGCCACTGCAGAACGAGGACTTCAACACGAAGGTGCCGCTCGCCCTGCAGTCGGCCGAGCCGCCGGACATCTACCAGTCCTGGGGCGCCGGCGACCTGGCCGGGCAGATCACCTCGGGCAAGGTCGCCGACATCACCGGCGACACCAAGTCGTGGATCGAGCAGGCCACCGGCAAGTTCGGCGAGAAGTGGCAGGTCGACGGCAAGCAATACGGGGTGCCGTTCACGCAGCACTTCGTCGGCTTCTGGTACCGCAAGGACCTGTTCCAGCAAGCGGGCATCACCACCCCGCCGAAGACGATGGACGAGCTGAACGCCGCCGTCACCGCGCTGAAGGCCAAGAACATCGCGCCGATCTCCGTCGGCGGCAAGGACCGCTGGCCGGATGCCTTCTACTTCAACTACTTCGCCATCCGCGAATGCTCGACCGCGGTGCTCCAGCAGTCGGTGAAGGCGGTCAAGCTCGAGGACCCGTGCTGGACGAAGGCCGGCCAGGACCTGAAGAACTTCCTGGACACGCAGCCGTTCCAGACCGGGTTCGCCGGCACGCCCGCCCAGCAGGGCGCGGGCAGCTCCGCCGGTCTCGTCGCCAACGGCAAGGCCGCGATGGAACTGCAGGGCGACTGGGAGCCCGGCACGATGTCGTCGCTGACCGAGGACAAGGACCTGGACTCGAAGGTCGGCTGGTTCCCGTTCCCGACCGTGGCGGGCGGCCAGGGCGACCCGGCGGCCGCGCTCGGCGGCGGTGACGGTTTCGCCTGCACCACCCGTGCTTCCAAGGCCTGCACGGCCTTCCTGCAGTACCTGGTCAGCGAGCCGGTGCAGACCGAGCTCGCCGCGAAGGGGACCGGCCTGCCGGTGAACGCCGTGGCCGCGAAGTCGCTGAAGACCGACGTGCTCCGGCAGGTCAACGACTACGGCACGAAGGCGCCGTACGTGCAGATGTACTTCGACCGGGCGTTCCCGACGGCGGTCGGCGCCGCGCTGAACGACGCGGTGGCCAACTTGTTCGCCGGCCAGGGCACCCCCGAAGGCATCGTGACCGCCGTCAACCAGGCCGCGGCGGGCAACAAGTGACCACGGCGACGACTCCGGCGCGGGCGGCGGCGCGGCCGCCCGCGCCGGCGGTCCCCGCCCGGGCGAAACGCTCCGGCCTCGGCAAACGCCTGGAGCTGGTCGTGCTGCTCGGCCCGGCCCTGCTGGTGTTCGCCGGGTTCGTCCTGGTGCCGATCGGGATCGCCGCGTTCTACAGCCTGTTCAAGTGGAACGGCTTCGGCGCCCTCGACGACTTCGTGGGCTTCGACAACTACGCCGACGCGTTCAACGGCACGGTGTTCCAGAGCGCCATCGTGCACAACCTGATCATCGCCGGGTTGTCCATCGTGGTGCAGCTGCCGCTGTCGATCGGGCTGGCGATGCTGCTGAACCGGAAGCTGAAGGGCCGTGCCGTCCTGCGCGCCCTGGTCTTCGCCCCCTACGTGCTGTCCGAGGCGATCACCGCGGTCATCTGGTCGCTGATGCTGCAGCCGGGCGCGTTCGCCGACCAGGTGCTCAAGGCCGTGGGGCTGGGCGGTGCCGTCCACCAGTGGCTGGCCGACCCCGGCATCGTGCTCTACACGCTGTTCGCGGTGATCACCTGGAAGTACATCGGCTTCGGCATCATCCTGCTGCTCGCCGGCCTGCAGGGCGTGCCCGCCGAACTGCGCGAAGCCGCGGCGCTCGACGGCGCGTCGGCGTGGCAGACGACCCGGCACGTGGTGCTGCCGCTGCTCGGCCCGACCATCCGGATCTGGATCTTCCTGTCGGTGATCGGCTCGCTCCAGCTGTTCGACATCGTCTGGATCATGACCACCGGCGGTCCGGCGAACGCCTCGACGACGATGGCGACCTACCTGATCGACCACGGCTTCAAGCGCTACGAGTTCGGGTTCGGCTCCGCGGTCGCGGTGATCCTGTTCGTCATCTGCTTCCTGTTCGCCCTGCTGTACCAGCGGTTCGCGCTCCGCCGCGACACCCAGGGCGCCCTGACCAGGATGGTGGGCTGATGCGCTCCGGCAAGTTCGGCCTGTCGATGGGCTACCTCGCGGCGATCGTCGTCGTCGGAGTGACGGTCGTGCCGCTGCTGTTCGTCGTGCTCGGCGGGTTCCGCACCAACGCCCAGATCAACTCCGACCCGGCCGGGCTGCCGGGCCCGTGGGTGACCGACAACTACGCCTCGGTCCTGGGCTCGAGCGCGTTCTGGACGTTCCTGGGCAACAGCGCGCTGATCGCGGTCATCGCGACCGCGCTCGCGGTCGCGCTCGGGTCGATGGCCGGGTACGCCCTCTCGCGGTACCAGTTCAAGGGCCGCGAGGCGTTGTACACGCTGTTCACCATCGGCCTGCTGTTCCCGCTGACGGTGGCGACGCTGCCGCTGTACCTGTGGCTGCGCCAGCTGGGCATGCTGGAGAGCTTCTGGGGGGTGGCGATCCCCGAGGCGGCGTTCTCGCTGCCGGTGACGATCGTGATCCTGCGGCCGTTCATGCACGCGATCCCGGGCGAGATCGAGGACGCGGCCGTGCTCGACGGCACCACCAGGCTCGGGTTCTTCTGGCGCATCCTGCTGCCGCTGTCGACGCCCGCGCTGACCACGGTCGCCGTGCTGGCCTTCGTGACCAGCTGGAACGCCTACCTGCTGCCGCTGCTGGTGTTCAACGACTCCGGGCACTTCACGCTCCCGCTCGGCGTCGCGATGTTCCAGTCCCAGTTCTCCCAGGACACCGCCAGGGTGCTCGCGTTCACGGCCTTGTCGGCGATCCCGGCGCTCGCGTTCTTCGTGCTCGCCGAACGGCGCATCGTCGGCGGGCTGACCGGATCCGTGAAGGGCTGACTCAGGAGGTCTCCCGTGCCGTCCGAGGTACATCGTCGTACCTTCCTGCAACTACTCGCCGTGGCCGGTGCGGCCGGGTCCGTAGCCGCGCCGGGCCTCGCCGAGGCGGGAACCGGTTTCCCGTTGGTGTCGCGGGGAAAGGCCGCGACGATCGTGGTCGGCTCGGGTGATCTCCCCGGCGTGCGGCGGGTCGCAGCCGACCTGGCGGCCGACGTCGAGCGCGTCACGGGTGTGCGGCCCGCGGTGTCGTTCGACGTCGTGCCGGCGCGGGGCCCGGTCGTCGTGGTCGGCACCCTGGGCCACAGCCCGCTGGTCGACGGCTTGGTCGCGGCCGGGAAGCTCGACGTCACCGGGATCGCCGGGAAGTGGGAGACGTCGCTGAGCCAGGTCGTCGACGGCCGCCTGGTGCTCACCGGCAGCGACCAGCGCGGGGTGATCTACGGCGTCTACGAGGTGTCGCGGCGCATCGGCGTCTCGCCCTGGTACTGGTGGGCGGACGTGCCGCCGCGGCGGCAGGCGGAACTGCACCTGCCGGGCGGGCGGTTCAGCCTCGGCACCCCGCACGTCAAGTACCGCGGGTTCTTCATCAACGACGAGAATCCCGCCCTCGGCACCTGGGCCCCGGCTTTCTTCGGGCCCGGCAAGGCGCCCGGTTCCCGAACGGCTTCAACCACCTCTTCTTCGCCAAGGTCTTCGAGACCATGCTCCGGCTGCGGGCCAACTACCTCTGGCCGGCGGTGTGGGGGCGGGCGTTCGCCGAGGACGACCCGCTCAACCACGCCACGGCCAAGGAGTACGGCATCGTCATGGGCACCTCGCACGAGGCGCCGATGATGCGCGGGATCGAGGAGTGGAACCGGCACGCGGTGCCCGCGGTCCGCGACGCGGCCGGGACCATCACCACCCCGGGCCACGACCCGTACGGCGGCACGGGGGAGTGGAGCTTCCGCCGCAACGGCGAGGCCATCAAGGCCTACTGGACCGACGGGATCCGCCGGATGGCCCGCGAGGACTTCGAAGGCGTCGTCACGCTGGGCATGCGCGGCAACGGCGACGTCGGCCTGCCCGACGGCGACGGCATCGAGCTGATGCAGGAGATCATCGCCGCCGAGCGGGAGATCCTGGCGCGCGAGCTCTCGACGGACGTCCCGCAGGTCTGGACGCTCTACAAGGAAGTCCAGCGGTACTGGGCCAAGGGCCTGCGCCCGCCGGACGACGTCATCGTCGTGTTCACCGACGACAACTGGGGCAACATCCGCAAGATGCCCGACCTCTCGCTGCCACCGCACCCGGGTGGGTACGGGCTCTACTACCACTTCGACTACGTCGGCGGCGGCCGCAACTACAAGTGGGTCGATACCGCGCTGCTCGCGAACACGTGGGAGCAGCTGCACCAGGCGTACGCCTACGGCAACGACCGGCTGTGGGTGGCCAACGTCGGGGACATGAAGGGCAACGAGCTGCCGCTGCAGTTCTTCCTCGACTACGCCTGGGATCCCGCCGCGCTGCCGGCCGAGCGGCTGTCCACATGGGAGCGGCAGTTCGCCGCGGAGAACTTCGGCGCGGCCCTGGCCGCGGAGATCGCCGGGGTGCTGCACGACTACGGGCGGCTGCAGTCCCGCCGCAAGCCCGAGCTGCTCAACCGGCGCATCACCGTGGACGCCGCCGGCACCATCACCTACGACGACCGGATGACGCCGTTCAGCCTGGTCGGCTACCGGGAGCTCGACCGGGTCACCGACGAGTGGCACGACCTCGCGCAGCGGGCCTTGAAGATCGGCGCGCGGCTGCCGAAAGCCTTTCAGGACGCCTACTACGAGCTGGTGCAGTACGCGACCCAGGCGACGGCGAACCTGTACGCGCTGCGGCGCGCGGAGTTCACCAACCTGCTGTACGCGGCCCAGGGCCGGGCTTCGGCGAACGCATTGGCCGCCGTGACGGAGGCCCGCTTCGCCGACGACCTGGCGCTGGCGGAGAAGTACAACACCGGCATCGCCGGCGGGAAGTGGAAGGGCTTCCAGACCCAGCCGCACATCGACTACGGCGACGTCGAGCGCTACGGCCCGAACGCGCCGTGGCAGCAGCCGGAGAAGGACAACGTCGCCCTGCCGGACGTCATCTTCCCGGCGGTGAAACGCCTCGAGCTGCCCGCCGCCGCGTCGCTGGGGGTCGCGGTCGACGGCTCGGCGGACGCGTGGCCGGGCGCCGCGGGACGGCCGGTGCTGCCGGAGTTCAGCCCGTACCAGAGCGCACCACCGCAGTACGTCGACGTCTTCAACCGGGGCCGGACGCCGTTCCGCTGCACCGTGACGACGGGCGCGCCGTGGGTGCTCGTCGAGCCGCGGGGCGGCCGCGTGGAGGAGGAGCTGCGGATGACCGTGCGGATCGACTGGGCGCGGGTGCCTGCCGGCACCACGACCGTGCCGATCACGGTGTCGGGCGCGGGGAGTTCGGTCGCGGTGGACGCCGTCGTGCGCAACCCGCAGCTGCCGCCCCGGTGGCGGCGGGGATTCATCGAGGCCGGCGGGTACGTGTCGATGGAGGCCGAGCACTGCAGCGCCAACGTCGGCACGGCGGACGTCGGCTGGCGGCGCATCCCGGACCTCGGACGGACCGGCGCGGGGATGACCCCGTTCCCGGTGACGGCGGCGAGCCGCGCACCGGGGACGGGGCCGCGCCTGGAGTACCGGATGACGTTGTTCACCACCGGGCCGGTGACGGTGTGGGCGTTCCTGTCCCCGCGCAGCAACGTGCTCCAGGGCGACGGGCTGCGGTACGCCGTGGCGTTCGACGACGCCGAGCCGCAGGTCGTGAACATCACCACGGCGACAGGCGCGGACGACACGGCCATGAACCGCCAGTGGGAGCGGACGACGTCGGACAACGTGAACCTGACGGCGACGCGGCACGTGATCGGGGCACCGGGCCCGCACGTGCTGAAGTTCTGGATGGTCGACCCGGCGGTGATCGTGCAGAAGCTGGTGGTCGACACCGGGGGACTGCGGGCGAGCTACCTGGGACCGCCGGAGAGCACCCGGTGGCCGTGGTGAGAGCGGCGACGGGACACCGCCCGCCGGGGGCGCCCCCCGTTTTCCACTCTACCGGCGGGCACCGACGATTCCGGCGCCCGGAGGTGGCTGAACGACAGCCGGCGCCGCGCCCGCCGGCCGTGGATCAGCTCCGTGTCCTAGCTCGCTCCGCCGGTCAGCACCCGGTAGCCCCGGTGGGCCGGTGCCGCCGTGCTGTGCCGGACCACCAGGCTGGTCGCCAGCTCCAGGCGGTGGCTCTCCGGGTCCACGCCGCGGGCCAGCGAAATCGCCAGCCGGGCGCCGGCCGCCGCCATCTCCTGCAGGGGCTGGCGGACCGTGGTCAGCTCCGGGGTCAGCCAGCGGGCGATCGGCAGGTCGTCGAAGCCCACCACCGAGAGGTCGTCCGGGATGCGCAGACCCGCGTCACGAGCCGCCTCGTACACGCCGAGTGCCTGCAGGTCGCTGCCGGCGAACACCGCCGTCGGCCGGTCCGGGAGGGTGAGCAGTGAAGCCAGTTCACGGTAACCGGCCCGGACGTGGAAGTCGCCGCGGCGCACCAGCGCCGGGTCGAACGCCAGGCCGGCCGTCTCCAGTGCCGTGCGGTACCCGTCGATCCGGGCCCGGCTGCACAGCACCCCTTCCGGCCCGCCGATCATCGCGATCCGGCGGTGGCCCAGCTCGATCAGGTGCCGGGTGGCCGTCAGCCCGCCCTGCCAGTTGGTCGCTCCGATCGAGGGCGTCTCCGGTCCCGGCGCACCGGCCGGGTCGACCACCACCAGCGGGATGTCCCGGGCCCTCAGCTTCGCCAGCTGCCCGCCGGTGAAGTCCGAGCACACCGAAACGATGCCGACGGGCCGCCGGGCGAGGACGCTCTCCAGCCAGCTCTGCCCGGGCGTGTGGCGGCCGGAAGAGTCCGCGAGCACCACCGCCATTCCGTTTTCGCGGGCGACGCACTCGACACCGCGGATGATTTCGAGAGCCCAGGTGCTTTCGAGTTCGTGGAACATCAGCTCCAGCAGCCGGGAACGGCGGGAACGTTCGTCGGCTCGCCGCCGGTACCCGTATTTCCCGATGACGGCTTCGACGCGGGCGCGGGTGCTTTCGGCGACGTCGGGGCGGCCGTTCAGCACTTTCGAAACTGTCGGGACGGAGACACCGGTCTCGGCGGCGATCCGGGCGATGGTCACCCGGGTCTCGGTCGGCTCGAGCTCGTCAGACTTCGTTGTCATGACGGAGATTCTAGGTCATCGAAACCTGAATTGAAACGGTTGGAAAGTTTCGGAACACCATTGTCTCGTGGAGGATGAAGATGCCGGGAAGAATTCCTAAGAAACGGGTCCTGCTGACGGTGGCGGCCACTCTGGGTATTGCGGTGTGGCAGGCGCCTGCGGCATCCGCGCACACGCCGCTGCAATACACCACGAACCGTTACGTCGGTAGTGCGGTGGCGGCGGCGTACCTCGCTTCGGAAACCGATTACCGGGCCGTGCTCACCCGCGAATTCGACAACGTGACGCCCGAGAACGAGATGAAGTGGGGCACGGTCGAAGCCGTGCGCGGCCAGTACGACTGGTCCGGCGCGGACGCGATCGTCGAGTACGCGCGGACCCACCACAAGACCGTCCGCGGCCACACGCTGGTCTGGCACTCCCAGCTCCCGGACTGGGTCGGGGCGCTGCCCGCCGACGAGCTGCGCCGGGTCCTGCGCGACCACATCACCACGGAAGTCAAGCGGTACAAGGGAAAGATCCGCGCCTGGGACGTCGTCAACGAGATCTTCAACGAGGACGGCACCCGGCGTGACACGGTCTTCCGGCAGAAGCTCGGCGACGGCTTCGTCGCCGACGTCTTCCGCTGGGCCCACGCGGCCGACCCGCACGCGAAGCTCTACATCAACGACTACAACATCGAAGGGATCAACCCCAAGAGCGACGCGGTGTACGACCTGGTGAAGACGCTGCGGCGGCAGGGTGTGCCGATCGACGGCGTCGGCATCCAGGGCCACCTGTCGATCCAGTACGGCTTCCCCGGCCAGTACCGCGAAAACCTGGCCCGCTTCGCCAAGATCGGCGTGGAGACCGCGATCACCGAGGCCGACGTCCGGATCCCGACCCCGGCCGACCCGGCCGAGCTCGCCACCCAGGCGAGCTACTTCGGGCAGCTCTGGGACGGCTGCCACGCGGTCCGCAAGTGCGTCGAGTTCACCACGTGGGGCTTCACGGACCGGCACTCGTGGGTCCCGGACGTCTTCCCCGGCGAAGGCGCGGCCTGCCTGTTCGACGAGAACCTGCGCCCGAAACCGGCGTACTTCGCCCTCAACCCCTGATCGGACCGGGACGCAGCCCGCGCTCGGTGAGCGCGGCGAGGATGCGGGGGACCGCGTCCACGGTGGCCGGGCGGCCTTCGTGCATCAGCACGACGCCGCCCGGCTGCACGTCCCCGGCCGCGGCGACGATCTCTTCGGTGGTGCAGCCGGCCCAGTCGCGGGTGTCGACGCTCCACAGGACTTCGGTGAGCCCGTGGTGCGCGATCGCCGACGCCACGGCGGCGTCGGTGTCGCCGTAGGGCGGCCGGAACAGCGACGGCCGGAGCCCGGTCAGCCGGGTCAGGAGGTCCTGCGTGCGCCGGACCTCCTGGTCGCGGGCAGCGTCGTCGGCCAGCGTGGTCAGCTGCGGGTGGGTCCACGTGTGGTTGCCGATCGCGTGCCCGGCCGCGGCGATCGCCCGGACCAGGTCCGGGTGGGCCGCGGCGTGCTCGCCCCACAGGAAGAACGTCGCCCGCGTGCCGCCGAGCGCGGCCAGCAGCGCCGGCGTCGTCTCGGGGTACGGGCCGTCGTCGAAGGTCAGCGCGACGGTGTCCATCGCTCCAAGATCACGCGGGCCCGCGGCGGTGGGCAAGGACTTTCGCCCGGGTTTCGGTCAGCGGGCGGCGAGGGAGGCCAGCCGCTTGGCCGTCGGCCAGCGGACGTTCCACGCCCAGCCCAGCTTTTCGAACACCCAGATCACCCTGGCGGAGACGTCGAGCTGCCCGCGCAGCACGCCGTGGCGGGCCGAGGTCGGGTCGGCGTGGTGGGTGTTGTGCCAGGACTCGCCCATCGACAGCAGCGCCAGCGGCCAGAAGTTCGCCGAGCGGTCGCGGCTGGTGAACGGGCGCTCGCCGATCATGTGGCAGATCGAGTTCACCGACCACGTCACGTGGTGCTGGAAGGAGATCCGGGCCAGGCCGGCCCAGAGGAACGCGGTCAGCGCGCCCCACCACGACAGCGTGAGCAGCCCGCCGAGCAGCGGCGGGAGCAGCAGGCTCAGCACCACCCACAGCGGGAACAGCCGGTCGACGACGCGGAGGTCGCGGTCGGCGGCCAGGTCCGGGGCGAACCGGTCGACGTTGGTCTTGTCGCGGCCGAAGAGCCAGCCCATGTGCGCGTGCCAGAAGCCGCGGACCAGCGCCACCGGGGAGGTCCCGAACAGCCAGGGGGAGTGCGGGTCGCCCTCGCGGTCGGAGAAGGCGTGGTGGCGGCGGTGGTCGGCGACCCAGACGAGCACCGGGCCCTGCGCCGCCAGGCCGCCGGCGATGGCCAGCGCGATCCGCAGCGCCCGCTTCGCCCGGAACGCGCCGTGCGTGAAGTAGCGGTGGTAGCCGACGGTGATCCCCAACGTCGACACCACGAAGAACGCGGCGGCGATCGTCAGGTCGAGCCAGCTGATGCCCCAGCCCCAGAACACCGGGACCGCGACGGCCAGCGCGAGGAACGGAACCAGCAGGAAGGTGCGGATGGTGATCAGCTCGGGGATCGTCTGCTTGCCCGCGAGCACGGGTTTCGGGGCCGGACGGGCTGCCTTCACGGAGGCGGTCATGCACTACTCGTTTCGGATTCGGCGCCACGCTCGGGGCGCGGAAGGCCGGGGGCGGGAACACCCGGCGGTCGGGGGCTGCGGGTGACCGGGCGCGTCACCGCTCCTGCCGGTGATCTGCCTCGGTGGCCGCGTGGTGGGAGTGGGGCCGGCGGGGGCCGGCGTACGAGGTGCTCTCACCGCCACTCACGTTACCTGATCGTTGTGAATCCGCAGTGTGGCCGGAAACGAGGAAGGCCCCCGCCCCTGGTCGGGGCGAGGGCCTCAGGCTGCCTCGTGGCTCAGATGACGCTGACGCGCTGGGCCTGCGGGCCCTTCTGGCCCTGGCCGATTTCGAACTCCACGCGCTGACCCTCGTCGAGCGACTTGAAGCCGCTGCCCTGGATCTCGGAGTAGTGGACGAACACGTCCGGACCCCCGCCGTCCTGCGCGATGAAGCCGAAGCCCTTTTCGCCGTTGAACCACTTGACACTGCCCTGAGCCATACCAATACCTACTCTTTGTAGTGAGCCTGGGCGTCCCGTTCGGACCCCCGGTCTCGCCACCATCCTTCCATTGCCCGTCCGGTGTGGCCACCCCCGGTGGTCAAACTCCCCAATCGGGTCGCAGCGGCATGCCCATTCCGCCCTCGTTGTCGGTGCGGACGCCCAGGATGTGGTGCAGTTCGATTTCCCGGCGTTCGAAGGCCAGCCGGCAGGCCGCGAGGTAGAGCGCCCAGACCCGGCTGCGCCCGGCGCCCGCCTCGGCGACCGCCTCGTCCCAGTGCTCGTCGAGGTTGGCGCACCACCCGGCCAGCGTCTTCGCGTAGTGCTCGCGGAAGTTCTCCGCGTGCCGCACCTCCAGCCCGGCGTCGTGCATGGCCGTCATCAGCTCGCCGGGTGCCTCGAGCTCGCCGTCCGGGAAGACGTAGCGGTCGATGAACCCGCGCGAGCGGTGCGCGACGCTGGTGTCCGGGTTGGTGATGCAGTGGTTGAGCAGCCGCCCGTGCGCCTTCAGCTTGCCGGCCAGGAAGCGGAAGTAGCCGGGGACGTTCCGCGCCCCGATGTGCTCGGTCAGGCCGATCGAGGAGATCGCGTCGAACCCGGTCTCGGTGACGTCCCGGTAGTCCTGGTGGCGGATCTCGGCGCGGTCGGCGATGCCCAGCGCGACGATGTTCTTCTGCGCCCACTGGGCCTGTTCACGCGAAAGGGTGACGCCGATGGCTTCGACGCCGTAGTGCCGGACGGCGTGCGCGACCATCCCGCCCCAGCCGCAGCCGACGTCGAGCAGCCGCATCCCGGGCTTGAGGCCGAGCTTCTTGCAGATCAGGTCGAACTTGTGCGCCTGCGCCTCCTCCAGGGTGGCGTCCTCGTGCGGGAAGACCGCGCACGTGTAGGCCATCGACGGGCCGAGGACCAGCTCGTAGAACCGGTTGGACACGTCGTAGTGGCTGGAAATGGCCTCGCTGTCGCGCTGCTTGGAGTGCCGCAGCGCGGTCAGCCCGCGCCGGAACCGGCTCGGGTGCTCCTCGGCGGGCGGCTTGACCGGCCGCAGGTGCCGCGGGCCGAGCTTGCGCAGCAGCCACAGCCGGTCGGCCGGGGTGAGCTGGTCGACCTGGGCGGCCAGCGCGTGCAGCGCCGTGTAGAGGTCGCCGGTGACGTCGAGGGCGCCTGCCACGTACGCGCGGGCGAGGCCCAGGTCGCCGGGGGAGGACATCAGGTAGTCCAGCGCCAGCGGCGAGCGCACCTCGATGGCCACCGGCGCGTCGGCCGGGCCGCTGCGGCTGCCGTCGTAGGCGGTGATCGAGACCTCGGCGCGCGGGCCGAGCAGCCGCGCGAAGACCTCGCCGACGGTGATGTTGTCCTGGGTCACGTTGTTTCCTTTCACCGGCGGCGGACGCATTTCTCGTAGAGGCCGAGCAGCCGCTCGCGCGGGTCGTAGGCGCGCTTGAGCTTCCGGTAGGCGTCGCCGTTGTAGAGCCGCCAGAACTCGTCCTCGGTGTAGAAGCTGTCCGAGTAGAGCGACTTGTGCCCGCCGAGGCGGGTGACCTCGGCTTCGATCATCCGGTTGTGCACGCCGTCACGCTCGCCCGGGTCCAGCGGCACCGCCGACCAGAACCCGAAGTTGACGTACAGCTCCTCGGGGTCCAGCTCGTACAGCGGCCAGCGGACGCCGCCGGGCCGCTGGCGCAGCGGGCAGATCCAGACCGGGCTGATCGGGATCTCGCGTTCGAAGAAGTCCAGGAACTCCGCGGCCCGCGCGAGCGGGACCTCGATGTCCTGCACGATCGTCTCCTCCGGCGGCAGCCGCCGGAGCTTCAGCAGCCGCTCGGCGATCCGGAACCGCCGGTCGAGCGCCACGGCCTTCCAGTACACCGAGGAGCGCAGGAACCGGCGGCCGAGCAGCAGCCGCGGCAGCCGGTGCTGGACGCCGAACGCGCGCGAGCACCAGAACCAGTCGGTGTCCCAGCGCCAGAGGTAGTCCCGGACGGTGAGGTGGTCGGTCTCCCGGCGCCGGATCGAGCGGTAGTAGATGTCGAGCCAGGTGTAGTCGCTGGTCGCGGGCGCGGTGTCGGTGAACGAGCCGAGCGTGAGGTACAGCTCGTCCGGGCCGAAGACCGTGCCGTCGACGAAGTCGTGGTCGCCGCTGTCGCAGGCTTCCCGCAGCGCGCCGAAGTAGGTCTCCCGGTCGTGGAACCGGACGTGCCGGAGCTCGACGAACGGCTTGACCGGCTCCAGCAGGATCTTCAGCCGCAGCGCGTAGCCGAGGGTCCCGTAGGAGTTGGGGAAGCCGTGGAACAGCTCGGCGTGCTCGTTGTCCGGGGTGGCCACGACGATCCGGCCGTCCCCGGTCAGCACCTCCAGCTCCAGCACCGATTCGTGCGGCATGCCGTTGCGGAACGACGAGGACTCGATGCCGAGCCCGGTCACCGCACCGCCGAGGGTGATGGTCTTCAGCTGCGGCACGACCAGCGGCATCAGGCCGTGCGGCAGGGTGGCGTCGACGAGCTGCTCGTAGGTGACCATCCCTTCGACGTCGGCGGTGCGGGTCCCGGGGTCGACGCGCAGCACGTGGGTGAAGCCGGAGACGTCCAGCCCGGGGTGCTTGGCCACGGCGCGGGAACGGAACAGGTTCGACGTCCGCTTCGCCAGCCGGACGGTCGCCTCTCCGGCGATGGCGGTCAGCTGCCGTCTCAGTGCGTCGACACGGGCTTCGTGCTCGGGGAACGGCGGGGCGGTCGGAGCCCCGGCCTGATCGATGCTCACGCCTTGATCCTGCCTCACCGCCGACCCGGGTGGCTCGCCGAGAGCCGCGAACACCCGGCGCCGGGATCGGTGCGCGGGGTCAGGCGACGGCGCGGAGCGGGGTTCGCTCGTCGAGCAGTGCTTCGGCGTCGGCGAGGAACGCGTCGATCCGCCGGAGCCGGTCGGCGGTGCGCCGCTCGACCGCCGCGAGCCGCTCGGCCCGGCGCCGGGCGTCTTCGACGATGCGCCCGGCCTGCGCACGGGCGTCCGCGGTGCGCCGCGAGGCGGACTCCTCCGCCTCGCCGACGATCGCGGCGGCCCGCTCCCGGGCCGCGGTGACGACCCCGTCCGCCTCCGCGTGGGCCAGTTCGAGCAGGTGCCGGACGCGGTCGCCGACGGCGGCCGGGTCGGCCGGTGCCCGGCACAGCCGGTCGGCACGGGCGGTCAGCTCCGCGTTTTCGGCGCGCGCGTGCTCGAGCTGCCGCGCCAGGTGTTCGGCCTCGGCGACGGCCGCGTCGCGGTCGGTGGTGAGCAGGCGGATCTCGGCGAGCAGCTCGTCGATCCGCTCGTCGACCTGCTCGCGGTCGTAGCCGCGGAACGTCAGCGCAAAGCTCTCGGGCAGGGTCAGGGGCAGGGGCGCCGTCATCGGGCCACGGCCGGACGGCGCAGCAGCGCGGCGAGCGCGCCGGCGTCCCCCGCGGTCCGGATGCGCACCGGGTCCGGCCGTCCCACGGTGTGGTCGTCCGCGTGCAGGGCGGCGACGAACCGCGCGACCCGGCGCGGCGACGGCGCGACCGTGGGGCCGCCCAGGTAGCGCAGGACGATCAGGTCCTCGCCCGAGTGGGTCTCGATCGCCGCCGCCCAGCCGCGCTCCTCGTCCCACAGCAGGGCCAGGTCGCGGTCGGGGTAGTGCGGCAGCCTGCTGTCGAGGGCGACGTAGGCCGACACCGGGCGGTCGTGGTCGAGGGTGCAGGACTCGAGGCCGATCCCGAGCTCGGCGGTGACCTCGCGGAGGTAGCCGAGCAGCGCGGGGACGGCGGGGTGGTGCTGGTAACCGGTCGGGAGTTCGATCGATGCGGTCACGGGGGTCGGTCGCCTTTCTCGCCTGTCTCTCCGGACACCCCGGTTCTAACATGTCATCGAAACGATGACAAGTGAGATGTCGCCGGATGGACGACAACGACTGTCCGGTTCGCCGGGATTGAACGGAGCGTCACCGGGGTACCCGATCGGGCGACCGCGGAAGATCCCGCGGCGGACGGGGAAAGCGAGGCGGCGTTGAGCATTCTGATCGACTTCGGGCGCGACACGGAGTTCTCGTTCGAGCGGCGGTTGCGCGACTACGTGGGAGTGGTGGCCCGTGCGGTGGGCGTGGGCCTGGAGTCCTGCACGCTCGACACCGGAACCCCCGCGGCGGCCTACATCGCGCTCGACTGGCGCCTGTCCCGCTTCCCGGAACACGACCTGGCCCTCGTCTGGGACGAGGTCCACGGCTGGGCCGCCGCGATCGAAGACGCCGGCGGCCCGGCGGTCCTGACCTACCTGGGCGGCGACGTCCTCCCGGAGGCCCGCGCAGTGGTCCGGTTCCTGGCGGCGGTCCGCGCGGGCGACCTGGACGCGGGCACCCTGGAGGCCCCGGTCCTGCGCGAAGCAGGCGACCACGAGCAGCTGCTGGCGATGGTCCCCGCCGTGGGGTGATGCCAGACTGGGCCCATGGGGGAGCTGACGGCGGAGTCCGTGGTCGACCGGATGGTGCCGCAGACGCCCCGGGTCTCGCCGGACGGCCGGTGGGTCGTGTCCGCGAGTGCGCCGGTGGGGCAGGCGGGGGAGCACCCGGAGAGCGGCCTGTGGCTCGCACCGGCGGACGGGACCCAGCCGCCCCGTGCGTTCGCCGCCGCCGCGGCCGAAGACCGCGACCCGAGGTGGTCGGCCGACTCCGCGTGGGTGTACTTCCTTTCGGACCGGGCCGACCGCGGGACCGCGCAGCTGTACCGGGCCGGCCTGGCGGGCGAGCCGGAGCGGCTGACGGACCGGCACCCGGGGATCCGGGAGTACGTGCTGCTGCCGGACAGCGGTGCGGTGGTGCTCGTCGCGCCGGAGGAGAAGGCGGGCCCGGCCGACCCGCGGGTGCGCGTGGTCCGGCCGGGTGGTGCCGGGACACCAACCTGGGACACCGTCGAGCGGCCCGGCCGGCTGTGGCTCCTCGACACCGCGACCCGCGCCATCCGCCCGCTCGGCGACCTCGGTCCCCGGCACGTCGTCGAAGCCGCCGCGCGGCCGGACGGTGCCACCCTCGCCGTGCTGACCTGGTCCGTCGCCGATCGGGAGCCCGGGCTCTTCGACCCCGGACTCCACCTGGTCGATCCCGCCACCGGTGACCGGCAAGATCTCGGCACCCCGGCACTGGAGGCCGGGTCGCTCACCTGGTGGCGGGACGAAGCCGGCTGGCGCCTGGCCTACCTCGGCCTCACCCCGCCCGGCCTGATCGGCGGCAACGCGGTCTTCGACGCCGTCGGGCGCCGGAACCTCACCGCCGGGCTTGGTGTCTGCCCGATCGAACTGGCCGGGTCCGGCGACGGCGCGCTGCTGGCCCTGTTCGCCGAAGGCCTCGACACGACCATCCGGTGCCTCGACCCCGCCTCCGGCACGTTCACCGAGCTCGGCCGCGCACCCGGCAGCCTGCAGGACCTGAGCGCGGGCGGCGGGCGGATCGCCGTCGTCGGGAGCACGGCCGCCGAGCCGGACGCCGTCCACTGTGGACCACCCGGCGGTCCGCTCGGCCGGCTCGGCGGACCGCATCCGGACATCCCCTGGGGCACGCAGGAACGCTTGTCCTACCGCGCCGGAGACGGCCTGGAGCTCGACGGCCTGCTGGTCCTCCCGCCCGGCCGGACCCGCGCCGACGGGCCCTTCCCGCTGGTCACACTGGTCCACGGCGGCCCGTACGACCGCTTCGCCGACCGGTGCCAGCTCGGCTGGTTCCGCAACGGCCAGTGGCTGGCCGCCGCCGGGTTCGCGGTGTTCCTCCCGAATCCCCGCGGCGGCCTCGGTCACGGGCACGCCTTCGCGGCGAGCGTCGCCGGCGACGTCGGTGGCGCGGAGTTCACCGACCTCCTCACCGGGATCGACCTGCTCGTCGAGGCGGGCGTCGCCGACGAAAACCGGCTGGGCATCGGCGGCGGCAGCCACGGCGGGTTCATGGCGGCCTGGGCCGTGGCCCACACGGATCGCTTCAAGGCGGCCGTCGTCAACGCGGGCGTCGTCGACTGGCCGCTGCTCGCCGCGACCGGGGAGCACGGCCGGTTCGAGCTCGCACTGGGCGGCCGGGAGAACAGCCCGATCACCCACGCGCACCGCATCTCGACCCCCGTCCTCATCGTGCACGGCGAGGACGACACGAACGTCCCGCTCTCCCAGGCGGAGCTCCTGCACCACGCCCTCGGTGACCGCGAGCACGAGTTCGTGGTCTACCCGCGCGAGGGCCACTCGCTCCGCGGACGCGGCCACCAGCTCGACTTCCTGCACCGCACCCGTGCCTGGTTCTCCGCGTGGCTGGCTTGAACGCGGCCGCCGCGGGGTAACCGGGAAGGATGACGAGGACTCGCGTTTACCGCGACGGCGTGCTGCAGAAGGAAGACTTCCCCGTCGCGGACGTGTCGGAGTTCCTGGCCGAACCGGGCACCACGGTGTGGGTCGACCTGTGCGAGCCCACCGAAGCGGACCTCGCCGAGCTCGCGGACGAACTCGGCCTGCACCAGCTCGCCGTCGAGGACGCGGTGTCCGAACACCAGCGGCCCAAGCTCGACCGCTACGACGGGCACGCGTTCCTGGCCGCCTACGCGGTGCGCTTCGACGCGGGCACCGGGGACGTCACCCTCGCGGAATTCGGCGCCTTCGTCGCGCCGCGGGCGCTGGTGACCGTGCGCAAGGACGACGGCTTCGACATCGAGCCGGTCGTGCGCCGCTGGGACCAGGCGCCGGAACTGGCGAAGACCGGCGTGCCCTTCCTGCTGCACGGCCTGCTCGACCACGTCGTCGACGGGCAGTACGAGGCCGTGCAGGCCCTCGACGACGAGGTCGTAGCCTTGGAGGACCTGGTCTTCGACGACCGGCCGGACTCCTCGGAACTGCAGCGCCGGTCGTTCCGGCTGCGCAAGAGCCTCACCGCCCTGCGCCGCGTCGTGCTGCCGATGCGCGAGGTGCTCAGCGCCCTGATGCGGCCGGACCTGCACCTGGCCGACGAGCAGACCCGCCCGTACTTCGAGGACGTGCACGACCACGCCCGGCAGGCGGCGGAGCAGACCGAGGCGCTGCGCGAGCTGATCGCGACGGTCCGGGAAACTCAGCTGAACCTGCAGAGCAACCGGCTCAACCTGATCATGAAGAAGGTCACCGGCTGGGCCGCGGTGATCGCGGTGCCGACCGCGGTGACCGGGTACTACGGCCAGAACGTGCCCTACCCGGGCAACGGCGCGCCGAGCGGGTTCTGGACCTCGACCATCGCCGTGCTGGTGCTTTCGGTGGGGCTGTACGCGTTGTTCAAGCGCAAGGACTGGCTCTGAGCAATTGCTCCACAGTGGAGTGTCCACACCGGATGCTCCATTGTGGACGTCGACCTCCGGGCGCGACGAGGTGCGGCAACGGCGTCCGCGCGCACGTCACCGGACCCCGTGACGGCGTTCAGCCGAACGGGTCAATGCGGCCGGATGGCCTGTGACAGAAGGAAAGGCTTTCGAGCACCGCCTGGAAGCGCAATGGGACACCGGCGCGGCTGGTTGCTCAACCGTTGCCGCTCAGCATAGTGCAGCTGCACTATGCTGAGCCACCCGGTGTGCAGGCACCGGGACGGTGCCGCGGTGCCGGCAAACGGAGAAACGGGTGGCGGATGAGCGGGGCAATGGTCGAAGGGACGCGCCCGGGTGCGGGTGCGGACGCTTCGGGCGTGGGCGAGGCCGGGGAGCAGGAGCTGCGCCGGCTGCTGGCCGGCCTGACCGCCGTCCGCGACGGCGACTTCGGCATCCGGCTGCCGGGCGGGGCCGACGGCCTGCTCGGCGAGATCGCCACGGTGTTCAACGGCATGGCCGACCAGCTCTCGCTGTTCACCTCGGAGGTCACCCGCGTCGCCCGCGAGGTCGGCAGCGAAGGGCAGCTGGGCGGGCAGGCGAAGGTCCCCGGCGTGTCCGGCACGTGGAAGGACCTCACCGACTCGGTGAACGCCATGGCCGGCAACCTCACCACCCAGGTGCGTGACATCGCCCAGGTGGCGACCGCGGTGGCGAAGGGCGACCTGTCGCAGAAGATCGACGTCGACGCGCGCGGTGAGATCCTCGAGCTGAAGGACACCGTCAACACGATGGTGGACCAGCTGTCCTCGTTCGCGGACGAGGTCACCCGCGTCGCCCGGGAGGTCGGCAGCGAAGGCCGCCTCGGCGGGCAGGCCCAGGTGCCGGGGGTCGGCGGCGTGTGGCGCGACCTCACCGACTCGGTGAACTTCATGGCCGGCAACCTGACCGACCAGGTCCGCAACGTCGCCCAGGTGACGACGGCGGTCGCCAAGGGCGACCTGTCGCAGAAGATCACGGTCGACGCCCGGGGCGAGATCCTCGAGCTCAAGAGCACGATCAACACGATGGTGGACCAGCTGTCCTCCTTCGCGGACGAGGTCACGCGCGTCGCGCGAGAAGTCGGCACCGAAGGCCGGCTGGGCGGCCAGGCGGACGTCAAGGGCGTCTCCGGCACCTGGCGCGACCTCACCGACTCGGTCAACTTCATGGCGGGGAACCTGACCGACCAGGTCCGGAACATCGCCCAGGTCGCCACCGCGGTGGCGAAGGGCGACCTGTCCCAGAAAATCAACGTCACCGCCCGCGGCGAGGTCCTGGAGCTCAAGGACACGCTGAACACGATGGTGGATCAGCTGTCCGCGTTCGCGGACGAGGTCACCCGGGTGGCGCGGGAGGTCGGTACCGAGGGCCGGCTGGGCGGGCAGGCGGACGTCAAGGGCGTCTCCGGCACCTGGAAGGACCTCACCGAGTCGGTCAACGTCATGGCCGACAACCTCACCGCGCAGGTCCGCTCGATCGCCCAGGTCACCACCGCGGTCGCCCGCGGCGACCTGTCCCAGAAGATCCGCGTCGACGCGCGCGGCGAGATCCTGGAGCTGAAGGAGACCATCAACACGATGGTCGACCAGCTGTCGGCCTTCGCGGACGAGGTCACCCGGGTGGCGCGCGAGGTCGGCACCGAGGGCAACCTCGGCGGCCAGGCCACGGTCCGCGGCGTGTCCGGCACCTGGAAGAACCTGACCGACAACGTCAACGTCATGGCGTCCAACCTGACCGGCCAGGTCCGGTCGATCGCCCAGGTCGCCACCGCGGTCGCGCGCGGTGACCTGTCCCGGAAGATCACCGTCGAGGCCAAGGGCGAGGTCGCGGCACTGGCCGACGTCATCAACACGATGGTCGACACGCTGTCGGCGTTCGCGGACGAGGTCACCCGCGTCGCCCGCGAGGTCGGCACCGAAGGCATGCTCGGCGGCCAGGCCCGCGTGCCGAACGTCGCCGGCACCTGGAAGGACCTCACCGACAACGTCAACTCGATGGCGAACAACCTCACCGGGCAGGTCCGCAACATCGCCCAGGTGACCACCGCCGTCGCCCAGGGCGACCTGACCCGCAAGATCGACGTCGACGCCCGCGGCGAGATCCTCGAGCTCAAGACCACGATCAACACGATGGTCGACCAGCTCTCCGCGTTCGCCGCGGAGGTCACCCGCGTGGCGCGCGAGGTCGGCAGCGAGGGCCGGCTCGGCGGCCAGGCCGAGGTCGAAGGCGTGTCGGGCACCTGGAAGCGGCTGACCGAGAACGTCAACGAGCTGGCCGGGAACCTGACCCGGCAGGTCCGCGCGATCGCCGAAGTCACCAGCGCGGTCGCCGAGGGCGACCTGACCCGCTCGATCACCGTCGACGCCTCCGGCGAGGTCGCGGAGCTGAAGGACAACATCAACTCGATGGTGGAGTCGCTGCGCGAGACGACGCGGGCGAACCAGGAGCAGGACTGGCTGAAGTCCAACCTGGCCACCATCACCGGCCTGATGCAGGGCCGCCGCGACCTCGCCGTGGTCGCGGCCGCGGTGATGGACGAGCTGGTCCCGCTGGTCAACGCCCAGTACGGCGCGTTCTACCTGGCCGACGACACCGCCGAGGTGCCGGAGCTGCGGCTGGTCGGCGCCTACGGCCACCCCGAGTCCGGCGCCGTCGGGGACGGCCCCGCGATCCGGTTCCGGGTCGGCCAGTCGCTGGTCGGGCAGGCCGCCCGCAGCCGCCGCGCGATCGCCGTCGACGACGTCCCGCCCGGCTACGCCACCATCTCCTCGGGCCTCGGCAGCACCGCGCCGGCCAACCTGATCGTGCTGCCGATCGTGGTGGAGGACCAGGTGCTCGGCGTGATCGAGCTGGCGTCGGTGCACGGCTTCACCCCGGTGCACCGGGCGTTCCTCGAACTGCTGATGGAGCAGATCGGCGTCAACGTCAACAGCATCGTCGCCAACGCCCGCACCGACGAGCTGCTCGGCGAGTCCCAGCGGCTCACCGCTGAGCTCCAGGCCCGCTCGGAGGAACTGCAGGCGCGGCAGGAGGAGCTCCAGTCCTCCAACGCCGAGCTGGAGGAGAAGGCGGCGCTGCTGGCCACGCAGAACCGCGACATCGAGACGAAGAACCTGGAAATCGAGCAGGCCCGCCAGGAGCTGGAGGCCCGCGCCCAGCAGCTGACGCTGGCGTCGAAGTACAAGTCGGAGTTCCTGGCCAACATGAGCCACGAGCTGCGGACCCCGCTCAACAGCCTGCTGATCCTGGCCCAGCTGCTCGCGCAGAACCCGACCCGCAACCTCACCGCCAAGCAGGTCGAGTACGCGGGCATCATCCACTCGGCGGGCTCGGACCTGCTGCAGCTGATCAACGACATCCTCGACCTGTCGAAGGTCGAGGCCGGGAAGATGGACGTCACCCCGGAGCAGGTGTCGCTGCGCCAGCTCATCGACTACGTCGAGGCGACGTTCCGGCCGATGACCTCGCAGCGCAACCTGGACTTCCGGATCACCGTCGCGCCCGGCTCGCCCCCCGAGCTGCTGACCGACGACTCCCGGCTGCGCCAGGTGCTGCGCAACCTGCTGTCCAACGCGGTCAAGTTCACCGAGGTCGGCGGGATCGAGCTGCACATCGAGCCGGTCGACCCCGAGCGGCTGCCCCGGCCGCTGCGGGCGCACGGGCCCGCCGTCGCGTTCCGGGTCACCGACACCGGCATCGGGATCGCCGAGCACCAGCTCGAATCGATCTTCGGCGCGTTCCAGCAGGCCGACGGCACCACCAGCCGCAAGTACGGCGGCACCGGGCTCGGGCTGTCGATCAGCCGGGAGATCGCCCAGCTGCTCGGCGGGGTCATCACCGCCGAAAGCACCCTGGGCGAAGGCAGCACCTTCACCTTCGCGCTGCCGGTCGCGCGCCCGGACTTCGCGCCGCTGCCGTCGGGGGAGCACCCCGGCACCGCGGTCGTGCCCGCCGAGTCCGGCGCGGTCGTTCCGGCGGCAGGCCCGCGGCCGCACCGGCGGCTGCTGGTCGTCGAAGAACGCCAGCACGGCCTGCTGACGCTCGTCGCCGAGAGCGCGGCGGCGGACCTGGCCGACAGCCGGGACATCGGCCTCTCGCCCGCCGACGTCGAAGTCGTGACGGCGGTCGGCACGCAGGAGGCGGCCGCCGCGCTCGCCACCGACGCCTACCACTGCGTGGTGCTCGACCTGGACCTGCCGGAGCGGACCGCATTCACCTTCCTCGACGCGATGCAGGGCGACAGCGCGCTGCGGCTGGTCCCGGTGCTCGCACACAACAGCCGGCGGCTCGACAGCGAGCTCGAACAGCTGGTGCAGTCCCGCGCGGACATGCAGTCCCTCGAAGTGCTGTCGGGGCTGGACGAGCTGCGCGAGCGGATCGCGCTGCACCTGTCGGCGGAGGAGCCCGGCGCGGTGCTGCCGCTGGTCCGCCCGGAGGATGCGGCCGGGCCGGTGCAGGCGGCCGACGTCGACACCACGCTGGCCGGGCGCACGGTGCTGATCGTCGACGACGACCCGCGCAACGTCTACGCGCTGACCGGGATCCTGGAGCTGCACGGCATGCACGTGCTGCACGCCGAGGACGGCCGCAAGGGCGTCGAGACGGTCGCGTCCCACCCGGGCATCGACCTGATCCTGATGGACGTGATGATGCCGGAGATGGACGGCTACACCGCGACCTCGAAGATCCGCGCGATGCCGGAGCACGCGAGCATCCCGATCGTCGCGGTCACGGCGAAGGCGATGCCGGGCGACCGGGAGAAGAGCCTGGCCTCGGGCGCGACCGACTACGTCACGAAACCGGTGGATGCGGACGATCTGATCACCCGCATCAAGCGGCACGTGACCGCGTGATCGGCGAGGATCGGTTGCCTGCCGAAGACCGGATCATCCCCGTGCTGCCCCCACCGGCCGAGGTGTCGGCCAACCTCGCCCGGCTCGCCGACACCGTCGCGCGCCTGCGCGGCGAAGTCGACCACGCCCACGCGGTCGCCGACGGCCGTGGGCTGATCGAACTGGCCAAGGGCGTGCTGATGGAACGCCTGCACTGCACGCCGTCGGACGCGGCGAAGCAGCTGGAGACGCTGGCCGAGCGCTCCGGGATGACGCCGCTGGAGTTCGCCGCGGACGTCGTCGGCGAGGCGGCCGAGGACCGGATCACCGAGGTGACGCAGGAGTTCCTGGCCCGCGCCGAAGGCGAAGAGTCGGTCGCGGTGCGGTTGCGGACCGCCGAGAGCGGCGTGCTCGCGGCGGGGGACACCCAGCGCGTCGCGGAGTCCATCCTGGAGCACGCCCTGCGGCCGCTCGGCGCGACCGCGGTCGCGGTGTGGCTCGCCGGGCCGGACGGGTCGCTGACGCTGGCCGGCTCGGCCGGGTTCTCCGCGGAGGAGGCGACGCGCTGGTGCTACGTCCCGCCCGGCGTGGCGACGCCCGCCCGCAGCGCGTTGCTCGCGCGGGACACCGTCTGGCTCCCCACGCTGGCGGGGGCTGGGCTGCCGTCGATCGGGCAGCACACGCTGTCCGGCGGCGGCCGGGTCACCGTGCCGACCGGCACCGGCGGGCGGATCATCGGCGTCGTCGAGATGTGCTGGCCGGAGCCGCTGCCCGCGGAACCGGGGCGGCAGCGCCGTCAGCTGGAAGCGCTGGCCGAGCTGTGCGCGCACACGCTCGACACATGGGACGGTGTCGTCCCGCCGGTGACCGCGGACGGCGACTTCCTCGGCGAGCTGGTCGACTTCATCGACGGCCTGCACGACCCGGCCGTGCTGCTCTCGCCGTGCGTCGACGGTGGCAACCGGCTCAGCGACTTCCGCATCCACCACGCCAACGTCCGGTTCGCCGACCCGGGCGGACGGCCGCGCAGCCGGATCGTCGGCACCCGGCTGCTGGAGTCGTACCCGCTCGCCGCCGAGGAGAGCGGGCTGCTGGACAAGATCCAGCGCGTCTACGCCACCGGCGAGCCGTTCCGGGCCGAGAGCATGGCGGTCACGACGCTGGTGGACCAGGTCCCGCTGACCGTGCTCACCGACGTCAGCGTCACCCGCTTCGCCGGCAACGTGCTGCTCATCCTGCGCATCCAGGACGACGCGGCGAAGCTGGCGGTGCTGCTGCAGCACGCCCAGCGGCTCGGGCGCATCGGCGGCTTCGAGGAGAACGTCGTCACCGGGGCGATCACCTGGAACATCGAGCTGTTCTCGCTGTACGGCCTGCCGCCCACCGCCACGCCGCTGTCGCTGCACGACCTGGCCGCGAACGCCCACCCCGACGACGCGCCGTCGATCGGCCGGTTCCTGCGGGCGGTGCTGCACCACAAGCGCCCGTCGTCGACGGCGTTCCGGCTGCAGCGTTCCGACGGCGTCGCCCGGCACATCCGGGTGGTCGCCGAGCCGGTCGTCGACGCCCGCGGCGAGCTGGTCGCGGTCCGCGGCGCCTACCAGGACGTCTCGTCGCAGCACTGGACCGAGGTGGCGCTGGCCGCGACGCGGGACAGGCTGGCCGAGACCGAGCAGCAGGCGATGGAGCGCAACCGGCTCGCGCTGCAGCTGCAGCACGCGATCATGCCGCCGGCCAAGGGCCCGATCGACATGCCGGGCCTGCGCGCGGCGGTCCGGTACCGGCCCGCGGAGAAGGAGCACCTGGTCGGCGGCGACTGGTACGACGCGGTGGCCTTGCCGACCGGCGAGGTCCTGCTGTGCGTTGGCGACGTCGCCGGCCACGGCATCGACGCGGCGACCGGCATGGTGAGCCTCCGCAACGCCCTGCGCGGCCTCGCGGCGACCGGCGCCGGGCCCGCCCAGCTGCTGACCTGGCTGAACCTGGTGGCCTACCACCTGACCGACCACGTCACGGCGACCGCGGTGACGGCCGTGTACAACCCGGCGGACCACAAGCTGCGCTGGGCCCGGGCGGGTCACCTGCCCCCGATCGTCCGCCACAGCGACGGCACGGCCACGACGCTGCCCCTGATCCGCGGCTCCCTGCTGGGCGCGGTCCGCGACGTGACGTACGAGGAGGACGAGCTCCAGCTGGCCGAGGGCGACCTCCTGCTGATCTACACCGACGGCCTGATCGAGCGCCGCGACCGCCCGGTCCAGGATTCGGTGTCCCGCCTCCTCACCCTGGTCGACGGCCACGACGGCGGGCTGGAGCACCAGCTGGACCGCCTGCTGACCTACAGCACGGCCGACACCGACGACGACACCTGCGTCGTCGGCATCGAGGTGATGACGTCCTGACGCGTGTCGTCCCCCAATCACACGTGATGCCTCTCCAATCACGAATGATGTCCTTCCCATCACGCGTGATGCCCCTCCGATCACGAGCGGTGCCTCGTTCCGCACGAGCGGCGGCCGGCCGGCCGGTGGATCGAGCCGGGCGTTGTCCGTGCGCTGCGAGGCATCTCGCGTGATTGAAGGGGCATCACGGGTGATTGGAGAGGCATCACTCGTGATCAGGGGGTCGACACAGGTCAGGGGTTGATGGCCAGCACCAGGAAGCCCGCCAGCAGGACCAGGTGCACGCCGCCCTGCAGGCGGGTCGCCCGGCCGGGCACCACCGTCAAGACGCTCACCACGACCGTCAGCGCCAGCAGCACGATCTGCGTCGAGCCCAGGCCGAGCAGCAGCTGGCTCGGCAGCCACACCGACGCGAGCGCGATCGCCGGGATCGTCAGGCCGATGCTGGCGATCGCCGAGCCGTACGCCAGGTTGAGGCTGATCTGCATCCGGTCGCGCTGGGCCGCGCGGACCGCCGCCAAGGTCTCCGGCAGCAGGACCAGCAGGGCGATCACCACGCCCACGAACGACTGCGGGAACCCGGCCGCGCGGACCCCGGCCTCGATCGCCGGTGACTCCACCTTCGCCAGCCCGACCACCGCGACCAGTGCCACGAGCAGCAGCGCGAGGCTGCCCAGCGCCGCGCGGTTCGACGGCGGCTCGGCGTGGTCGTCCTCCTTGACCGCGCCGTCGGCGGCGACCGGGAGGAAGAAGTCGCGGTGGCGGACCGTCTGCGTCAGCACGAACGTCCCGTACAGCACCAGGGACGCCAGCGCCGCGAACGTCAGCTGGGTGGGGGAGAACGCCGGGCCGGGCGTGCTGGAGGTGAACGCGGGCAGCACCAGGCTCAGCGTGGCCAGCGTCGCGACCGTCGCCAGCGCCGCCCCGCTGCCTTCGGAGTTGAACAGCGTCGAGCCGTAGCGGCGGGCGCCGACGAGCAGCGAGATGCCAACGATGCCGTTGGTGGTGATCATGACGGCGGCGAACACGGTGTCCCGCGCGAGCGACCCCGCCTCCGGGCCGCCGGACACCATCATCGTGACGATCAGGGCGACCTCGATGACGGTGACGGCCACCGCCAGCACGAGCGAACCGAACGGCTCGCCGACGCGGTGGGCGACGACTTCGGCGTGGTGCACCGCGGCCAGCACGGTCGCCCCGAGCGCGACGGCGACGACGGCCACGAACACCGGGCCGAGGTCGCGGCCCCACGACAGCGCCAGCACGAGCACGCCGAGCACCGGGGTGACGGAGGTCCAGGACAGCAGGAAGGATCTCAGCGCGGCGACCATACCTCCACCCTGGCACACCACCGGCGATCCCGCGGACCGGCCGGGCACTTCTCACATCGTCCCTTGTGGACTGTCGAGGTCGGAGGGGACCAGCCGCGGGGCCGCGGTGACGACGTGGCGGCGGAAGGTTTCGCTCAACGGCGGGAGGTTCCGGCCCGCCGCCCAGGCGAGGCCGATGTCGCGCGCAGCGTCCACATCGGTCAGTTCGAGGTGCGGTGCCGGGAACGCCGCGGTGTGCGGCAGCGGCACGACGGACACGCCGAGCCCGGCCGTGACGAGCCCGCGCAGCGTCTCCACCTCGTCGCCTTCGAACCCGATCCGGGGGACGAACCCGGCCTCGGCGCACAGCCGCTCGGTCGTCTCGCGCAGCGCGTAACCCGGGCGCAGGAGGATGAACGTCTCGTCCGCGACGTCGGCGAGGCGCACCCGCCGCCGCCCCGCGAGCCGGTGGCGCGGGGGAACCGCGAGCCGCAGCGGCTCGACGAGCAGGCGGGACCAGTGCAGCTGCGGGTGCCCGGGGTCGCCGCTGGTGAGCACGAGGTCCGCGGTGCCGTCGAGGAGCTCGGCCTCCAGCCCGGCCTCGCCGTGCTGGCGCAGCTCGAAGCGGGCCCCCGGGTGCTCGCCGAGGAAGCCGCTCAGCACCGCGGACACCAGCCAGGTGCCGAACGTGTGCAGGAACGCCAGCGGGACGACCCCGGTGTCCGGCGCGACGATCTCGCCGACTTCACGCAGCCCTTGGTCGAGCTGGTCGAGCACGAGGTCGACGTGCCGCCGGAAGGCGTGCCCGGCCGGTGTCAGCCGCAGCACCCGCCCGGACCGGCGGAACAGCTCGGCGCCGGCCTCGTGCTCCAGCCGCCGCAACGCCCGCGACAGCGCCGGCTGGGTGAGGTGCGCCCGCGCGGCGGTCTCGGTGACCGTGGCGCCGGCCGCGACCTCGCGGAAGAGCCGCAGCGTCTGCACGTCCATGCCGCCAGTGTATGGAATTTCAGCCAATCAGGCATTGGACGCATCGATCATCGGGGTCCAGGCTGGAGGTATGGCAACCGTGGCTGAACAACTGGTCAGGACCCTGCGCGACGCCGGGGTCGAGCGCATCTACGGCATCGTCGGGGACAGCCTGAACCCGATCGTCGACGCGGTCCGCCGCACCGACGGCATCGAGTGGGTGCACGTCCGCCACGAGGAGACCGCGGCCTTCGCCGCCGCGGCCGAAGCGCAGGTCACCGGCAAGCTCGCCGTCTGCGCGGGCAGCTGCGGCCCCGGCAACCTGCACCTGGTCAACGGCCTCTTCGACGCCCACCGCTCCGGCGCGCCGGTGCTGGCGATCGCGTCGCACATCCCGTCGAACCAGATCGGCACCGGGTTCTTCCAGGAGACCCACCCGGACCGGCTGTTCGCCGAGTGCAGCCACTTCAGCGAGGTCGTGGCCGACCCGGCCCAGCTGCCGCGGCTGCTCCGGATCGCGACGCAGGCCGCCGTCGGCAAGGGCGGCGTCGCGGTGCTGACCATCCCGGGCGACCTGGCCGACCGGAAGGCGACCGGTCCGCTGACCGAGCGGCTCCCGCTGGTGACGCCGTCGCCCGCGGTGCCGGCTCCGGAGACCGTTCAGGAGCTCGCGGACCTGCTGAACTCCGGTGAGAAGGTGATGCTGTTCGCCGGCGCCGGTGTCCGCGGCGCGCACGAGGAAGTCATGGCGCTGGCGGAGAAGCTCGCCGCGCCGGTCGGGCACTCGCTCGGCGGCAAGGAGTGGATCCAGTACGACAACCCGTTCGACGTCGGCATGAGCGGGCTGCTCGGCTACGGCGCCTGCTACGACGCGATGCACGAAGCCGATCGGGTCGTGCTGCTGGGCACGGACTTCCCGTACGACAACTTCCTCCCGCAAGCCCGCACGATCCAGGTCGACCACGACGCTGCACGCCTCGGCCGCCGCACCCCGCTGGACCTGGCGGTGCACGGCGACGTGCGCGAGACGCTGCGGGCGCTGCTCCCGCTGCTGCGGCCCCGGACCGACCGCGCGTTCCTCGACCGGATGCTGCGCGAGCACGTGCGGAAGCTGGAGAAGGTCGTCGGCGCGTACACGACGAAGATCGAGCACCGCCGCCCGATCCACCCGGAGTACGTCGCTTCGGTGCTCGACGAGGTCGCCGCGGACGACGCGGTGTTCACCGTCGACACCGGCATGGGCAACGTCTGGGCCGCCCGCTACCTGACGCCGAACGGCCGCCGCCGCGTGCTCGGGTCGTTCCGGCACGGCAGCATGGCGAACGCGCTGCCGCACGCGATCGGCGCGCAGCTGTCCCAGCCGGGCCGCCAGGTGGTCTCGCTCTCGGGCGACGGCGGGCTCGCGATGCTGATGGGCGACCTGCTGACGCTGCCGGCGTACGACGTCCCGGTGAAGGTGGTGGTGTTCAACAACGCCACGCTGGGCATGGTGAAGCTGGAGATGCTGGTCGACGGCCTGCCGGACTTCGGCACCGACCACGCCCCGGTGAACTTCGCGGCGATCGCGGCGGCGTGCGGGATCTTCGCCGAGCGCGTCGAGGACCCGGCCGACGTGCGCGGCGCGCTGGAGAAGGCGTTCGCCCACCCGGGGCCGGCGGTGGTCGAGGTGGTGACGGACCCGAACGCCCTGTCGATCCCGCCGCGCATCACCGGCGAAATGGTGCGCGGATTCGCGCTGGGGGCGACGAAGACGGTGCTCAACGGCGGGGTCGGCAAGATGGTCGACCTGGCGCGCGCCAACCTGCGCAACACCCCTCGGCCGTAGCCCGCGGCCCCGCGGCGGGTGCGGTCCATTGTGGACCGCACCCGCCGTTTTGCGGTCTTCGGCTACACACGGTGGTGATCGACCACTCGTTCGGCTGCTGGGGCAGGAGCGGGGTGGGCTCCTACCGTCGAGGGAGTGCTCGCCGTAGGCGTCGTGGGAGGTGTGACCGGCGTGCTCGTGGCCCTCCAGCGCACCGGCCGGGACCGGCCGCTCCCCCCGGCGGCGGAGCATTTGGTGGCGGTGCTGAGGTCGTGGGGCCCGGGCCCCCAGCACCTGACGGGCCTGGCACTGGCGGGCAACCTGGGGCCCCGGTTCGTGGACGCGCTGGTGTTCACGAGGTACGGCGTGGTGGTGATCGCGGCCCACGAGCCGGGCCCGGCGGAGTGGCCGGGCCCGGGAGACCGGACCGGAGCGGCCGTGGCGGCGGCGAGGGGCGCGCTGGCGGGGCACGAAGGCGGCCGGCATGTGACGGGCCTGGTCGCGGTGGTCCCGCGGGCGGGCGATGCCGGGATGGGCGGGCCGGTACGCGGGGGAGAGCGGCCGGCCGGCTTGCCGGAGGTCTCGCAGGTGGCTTCGCCTCTTCGCGAGGCGACGGTGCTTGAGGGCGGAGGTCGGCGGGCCGAGGGATCGGTTGCGGTTCCGCAGCCGAGCGATCCGCCGCCCGGGCGCGCCCGGGCGGCGGCGTTGCCGTCCGGGCCGGTCGCGGTTCCGGAGGCGGGCGATTCGCCGGAGCTCGGGCGCGCCCGCGGGGCGGAGTTGCCGTCCGGGCCGGTCGCGGTTCCGGAGGCGGGCGATGCCGGCGTCACCGGCCGAGCCCCCGCATCCGACCTCCCGTCCGGGGCGGCCCGGCCCCGAACCGCCCCGCCCGCAGTCCGGTGGCCCGACCCCCACCCCGTGCCCGGCGTGGCCGTCGTCCTCGCCGACTCGCGAGGGCTGCGGCGGATCATCGCCCAGCACAACCGGTGGCGGACCGTCTGGTCCGCCGACGACGTCCTCGACGCCTGCTACGCCCTCTCCCTCGCGCACCTCGCCCCACCCCGTGCCGCTCTCATCGCCGAGGGGTTTCCCGCGCGGCTTCCCGTGCTCGACCGGCTGCCCGAACTGCCCGCCGTCGTTCCCCTACCCCCGGAACCCCCGCCGGCGCCCGCCGAAGACGAGCCCGTCCCGTGGACCCCGTCCGCGCGGGCCGTCGTCTTCCCGCGGCAGCGGCCGATCCGGCAGATCCCCTGGGTGCTGCTGTTCGTGCTCACCCTGCTCGTCGCCGCCGGGGTGGTGGCCGCGGTGTTCGTCAACCAGGTCTTCCACGGATCTTGACCCGTTCGGTTCGCTTCAACTAGGCCGTTTGCACCGTTTCCCCGTCGCATCCGCTGGGCACCTCCCGGTCGATGTGAAAGGGGTTCACGATGCCGCGCACCCGAGCGCTTGTCCTTCTCGCCGTCCTCGCCGGCGCTTCCCTCACCGGCTGCAAGATCCCCGACGGGCTCGCTTCCGGGGCCGGCACCCAGGCACCCGAGACGGCCGCCGCCCCGCCGATCGCGCCGGCCGAGGCGAAGAACGAGCTCGCGGCGCTGAAGATCGCCGTGCGCGGCACCATGGACGGCTACAGCCGCGACGAGTTCCCGCACTGGGACAAGGTCGACGCCAACTGCGACGTCCGCGAGCAGGTCCTCAAGCGCGACGGCAAGGACGTCAAGACCGACGCGCAGTGCGCCGCGAAGTCCGGCACCTGGGTCAGCCCCTACGACGGCGAGACCTGGCACAAGGCGTCCGACCTGGACATCGACCACGTGGTGCCGCTCGGGCAGGCCTGGATCAGCGGCGCGAAGAGCTGGACGCGGGAACGGCGCGAGCAGTTCGCGAACGACCTCGTCCGCCCGCAGCTGAAGGCCGTCACCGACAACCTCAACGAGCAGAAGAGCGACAAGGCCCCGGACGCCTGGAAGCCGCCGCTCGTCTCCTACTGGTGCACCTACGCCACCGACTGGATCGTCGTGAAGCGCAACTACGGCCTGACGATCACCGTCCCGGAGAAGACGGCCCTGCAGACCATGCTGGACCGCTGCTAGAACGAACGTGCCGCGGCCAGCGCCTGGTCCGCGTAGGACTGTCCGAACAGGACGGTGTGCACCAGCAGCGGGAACAGCTGGTGCAGCCCGATCCGGTCGCGCCAACCTCCGGCCAGCGGCGCTGCCTCGTCGTAGGCGGCGAGGACGCGGTCGAGGTGCGGGCAGCCGAACAGGTGCAGCATCGCCAGGTCCGTCTCGCGGTGCCCGCCGTGGGCGGCCGGGTCGATCAGCCACGCCTCGCGCCCGTCCCACAGCACGTTGCCGTTCCACAGGTCGCCGTGCAGCCGCGCGGGCGGTTCGGGCGAGGCCGGGATCCGGGCGCAGGCCCGCTCGAACACCGCGGCCTCGGCCGGGCCGAACGTGCCCGCGTCCACCGCCAGCCGGACGTAGGGCAGCACGCGGTCCGACGCGTACCAGGACGCCCAGTCGTCCGCCGGGTTGTTCGCCATCGGGGCCCGGCCGATGAACGCCTCCGCGGGTCCGTCCGGCGGCGGCGCGCCGAACGCCGGGGCGCCCGCGGCGTGCAACCCGGCCAGCCCGCGGCCGAAGCGCTCCGCGGCCGGCGCCGACGGGCGGCCGTCCGGGACGCGGTCGATGACCAGCCGGTCCCGGTCGTGGCTGCGGACAGCGGGAATCGGCACGGTGCCGGCCGCGGCCAGCCAGCGCAGGCCGGCCACTTCGGCGGCGGTCGCGCCGGGCGCGTGCCCCTGCTTCACGAACACCTCGCGGCCGTCTCCGGACTCGGTCATGTCCCGCACGGTACCGGCGCGCTACGGTGGTCGCCGGAGACAGGGGAGCGGCTGTGGTGGTGCGGGTCCAGGAGTTCGAGCGGGTCCTGAAGACGCTGGCGGAGGTCCAGCGTTCGGAAGCGCGTGACTACTCGTCGTTCAGCGTGCGCGGCAAGCGGTTCGGCTACTTCTGGCCGCGGACCCGGACCGTCGGGCTCAAGCAGGAGATTTCCGAGCAGCTGGCGCTGGTGTCGGAACGCCCGGACGTGTTCGAGGTGCAGTTCACCGCCGGCGGGTTCGGCTGGGTCGTCGTCCACCTCGACCGCATCGACGCCGACGAACTCGCCGAGCTCCTCTACGAGGCCTGGCGCCTGTCCGCCCCCGAGGAGCTCGTCGCCGAAGTGCCCTTCACCAGGATCGCCCGCGCGTAGAGCAGGTCGAACCCCTGCCGCTGCACGTTCTGCTGCGACTTCGAACCCGGCTGCGTCGTGACGACGGCGAGATCGCACCCGGCCTCGGCGGCCGCCGCGAGCCGGGCTTGCAGCAACGCCGTCTGTACGCCGCGGCGCCGGTGCGCCGGCAGGGTCGCCGCGCCGCCGAACTGCGCGATCCCGTCGGTGACGCGGAAGCTCGCCCCGCCGGCGAACTCGCCGTCCCGCTCCGCGAGGTACCGCCGGACGCCTGCCATGTCCCGCAACGCGTTCACCAGCAGCTCGCGGGGGAAGTCCTCGTGCGACGGCAGCCCTTGCCCGTCGGGCACCGCGGTCGCTTCGGCCACCGCGGACAGCCAGGTCTCCAGCTCGTCGTCCCGGCAGGCGCGCACGTCGCCGGGGAACGAACCACGCTCGAGCCGGCGGCCGAGCACGTTCTCGTAGGACTCCAGCCGGTAGCCGCGCGCGGTGAAGAACGCGCCCGTGCCGGCCTCGGCGAGCTGCGAAAGCTCCACCTGCACCGGCGCGCCCAGCTCGGCGAACGCCGCTTCCACCTCGTCGAGCTCCGCGGAACCCGGCAGCCCGGCGAACCCCAGCCCGGCGACCTTGGTGAACGGCGAGTCCGGCTCGGCGAAGGTGGCGACACCCCCGGCGAGCGACCGCGTGAAGCCGGGACCGCCCCCGAGCCGCAGCCGCGTGGCGTCGGCGCACGCCGCGACGAACTGCGCGTCCGCGCGTTCGATGCGCTCGGCCAGAGCTGTCCCGCAAAAGAGCCGTTCCCCGTCCACGCCCTCACCATGCAGGACGCGGACGGGGAACGAAACCGGTTTTCAGCCCTCCACGCGGTGCGAAGCCCAGAACGACGTCAGGTCGGTCGAACCGGCCGCCGCCTGCGCCGCGGCCTTGAACTCCGCCGTGGTCGACACGCCGTACCAGTGCGACTGCGCGTACGACTTCAGCAGGTTCGCCATCGCCGTGTCGCCGATCAGCCGCCGCAGGTCGTGCAGGGTGCACTTGCCGTAGTTGTAGACCACCGTGGAGTACCGGGACGAGTGCGCGTCCCAGTAGGCCATCGAGTTGGTCAGCTTCTCCGCGCTCGACTGCCACGTGATGCCGCAGCCGCTGCCGGTGATCCCGCGGTAGAGGTCGGTGGCGTAGTCGGTGAAGCTCTCGTCCAGCCACGGCGAGTTGTACTCGTCGTCACCGACGATCCCGTAGAACCACTGGTGCGCCAGCTCGTGGGGGAGCGCCGTGGTGGACACGAGGTCCAGCACGAAGCCCGGGTATTCCATGCCGCCGAACCAGAAGTTGTTGTCCAGCACCACGTCGACCTCGCCGTACGGGTAGTCGCCGAAGCGGCCCGAGTGGACGTCGATCGCGTCGGCGGCCAGCGTGAGCATCTGGTTGGCGCTGCTGGTCGAGATCCCGCTGACGGAGTAGACGTTGACCCGCACGCCCTTGCCGGAGGTCGTGGTGATCTTCGCGAACGGCCCGGCGGCCCAGGCGAAGTCGCGCACCTTCGAAGCCACCGCGTGCGTGGTGGTCGTGCTGCCGCTGGTCGTCTCGGTCGACGTCCCGGTGGCCGGGGTCAGCAGGGACGTCGGGTGCACCAGGGTGACGTCGAAGTCGCTGATCACCGTGTAGAACGACTCGCCGTTGTTCGTGTACGGGTCCAGGTGCCAGCCCGCGCCGTCGCGGACGGCGAGCACCGGCAGCGCGTTGCCGATCATGTTGAACGCGCCGTCGTGGCCGAACCGGTCGGCGCCGCTCGGCACGACGATGCTCAGGTCGAACCCGATGCTCGCCGATTGGCCCTGCGCCAGCGGCGTGGGCAGCGTGATCTTCAACGCGGTGCAGTTCACGCTGAGCGCGGACGGCGTGCCACCGGTGACGTTCGTGACGGTGATCGGCGTGCTCGGGCAGCTGCCGTGGTAGTTGTCCCACAGCCGCAGGTACACCTCGGGCAGCGCGGTCGCCGAGCCGTTGGTGAAGCTGACGCTCTGGTGCCCGGTCCAGGTGTCGCCCGCGGTGTTCGACGTCAGGTTCACCGTGTAGGCCGGGTTGATCGGCGTCCGCGTGGAGTCCGCCGGCGCCGCGGTGATCGTCCAGGTGAAGGTGGCGCTGCCGCTGTTGCCGGCCGGGTCCTTCGCCGTCACGGTCACCGAGGACGTGCCCGCGGTGGTCGGCGTGCCGGTGATCTTGCCGGTGCTCGCGCCGATCGCCAGGCCCGCGGGCAGTCCGGTGGCACTGTAGGTGAGCGCGTCACCCTGCGGGTCGCTCGCCTGGATCTGCAGCGAAGCGGCCTGGCCGACGGCACCGGTCTGGGCGCCCGGCGAGGTGACGACCGGCGACTGCGGGTTGCTCGTCCCGGTGGTGGTCAGCGCGAAGTCGTCGAGGAGGAAGTTGGTGGCCAGGCTGGAGTCCTCGGTGCCGGTGATCTTCAGCGTGACCGTCTGGCCGAGGTAGCGCGAGACGTCCACCGTGCGCTGGGCGTACCCGGTGTTCTTGTCGAGGTTCGAGTAGCTGGCCAAGGTGTCGGAACCGGCCTGCACCACCAGCTTGTCGTAGGCGGTGCCGGTCGAGGTCTCCTTCGTGTCGATGTGCGTCCACCACGAGAGCGTCGCCGACGCGCAGCCGGCGGGCAGCGTCAGCGACTGCGACAGGGTGTCGGTGTGGGTGCTGCCGTAACCGTCCAGCCACGCGTCCATCGTCCCGCCGTGCGCGGGTTCGGCCGTGGTGGCCGCGGAGATGACGCCGCTGGTCTGGGTCCACGGCGCGGTGCCGCTCTCGAACCCGCCGTTGGCGACGAGCTGGTCACCGCAGACCGCGGCGGCCTGGGCCGGCGTGGCGACGGCGACGGTGCCCAGCAGGCCGATGGCCACGCCGAGCACGGCAGGAAGCACCCTCGATCTCATGGAGGTCGTCCTTTCCCGGCTCCACCCGTGGGAGCCAGGAGAAGCGTCCTCTGCGCCCCGGATGGGCGGAACCCGCCAAGAGTCGGGTTCCGCAGGCCTGGATGCCCTTTTCGTCGTGTATGCGCGGCAACGTCCGGGTGTACGGATCTTGTACGGCGGCTTGCGAGCTTGGGGTCATCCGACAGGGAGGAAGTCATGGCCCCGAAGTTCAAGGCGCTCACCGCGGCGGTCGGCGCGCTGCTCGCACTGGCCGGGAGCGGTGTCGCGCACGCCGCACCGGCCGCGGTGACCGCCGACGCCACCGGCATGGAGGCGATCTTCAACAACCCGCCCGAGAACGGCGACCGCGACCACTCGATCGAAACGCGGCTGGTGCAGCTGGCCAACGGCACCCCGGCCGGCGCGGAGATCCACGTCTCGCTCTTCAGCTGGACGCGGCCGGCGCTCGCCGAGGCGCTCAAGGCGGCGCAGGCCCGCGGCGTCAAGGTGCGGATCGCCCTCGACGGCGCCGCGGACGACGACCCGGCCAACACCGCGATGCCGATCCTCAAATCCGCCGGGCTCACCCAGCTGGTGTTCTGCGGCACCGGCGGCGACAACACCGGCTGCATCGCCCACGACGGCAGCCCGCACTCGATCAACCACGACAAGCTGTGGATGTTCTCCGAGACCGAGGGCAAGAAGGACGTCGTCGTCATCGGCTCGTACAACCTGACCACCGTGCAGGGCAACCTGTTCAACAACGCCCTGCTCACCTACGGCGACGCGGACCTGTACGGCTTCTACCTCGGCCACATGCAGAAGATGCTGGCGCAGAGGAAGACCAACGACTACTTCGACACCGCCGGCTACCACAAGACGCTGACCACCATGGTCACCAGCTACCTTTCGCCGCGCGCCGACTCGAAGGGCGGCGACTCCGAGGAGTTCGCCACCGACACCTGGGCACAGCTGCTGAAGTACGTCACCAAGTACGAAGCCGGCTGCTCGCTCGACGTCGTGCAGGCCAACATCGCCGACTCGCGCACCCCGGTCGTCGACGAGCTGGTCCGGATCGGCAAGCTGGGCTGCAAGGTCCGGATCGTCTACGACGACATGGGCACCGCGGCGCTGGCCGCCCTCAAGGGCAAGGCGAACGTGACGCTCAAGCGGTTCAACACGACCGTCGGCGACCGCGAGATCTCCGTGCACTCGAAGTACATGCTCTACACGGGCAACTACAGCGAGAAGGCCGGCCGTCAGCTCGTCTTCACCGGCTCGCACAACATCTCCGGCGCGGCCCTGCGCGACAACGACGAGATCCTCGTCAAGGTGGAGAACGCCGGGATCAGCGCGGCCTACGAGGACAACTTCAGCACCATCCTGGCCCGCGCCAAGTGCACGGCCCCGGCTGCCTGCTGACGCTAGGCCGCTTCCGCCAGCACGGCTGCCGCCCGGGTTTCCAGCGGCCGGTAGCCGGCCTGGGCGGCCAGTTTGACCGCGGCTTCGCCGTGGGTGCGCGCCGCTTCGGCGTCACCCACGGCGAGCGCCGCCTCGGCGAGACCGGTCAGCGCCGCGGCTTCGCACCACGTGAAGCTCGTTTCCCGGGCGATCTCCAGCGCCGCCGTCAGGTGCTCGACCGCGTCCGCCGGGCGGTCCAGCCGGAGGCAGGTTTCGCCCAGCGAGGCCAGCGCGGACGCTTCGGTGCCGCGGTCGCCGATGCGGCGGGTCAGTTCCACCGCTTCGGCCGCGTCGGCGAGGGCCCGGGTGGCGTCGCCCGCCCTGGCCTCCATGACCGCGCGGCCGGACAGCGCCGCCGCTTCGCCGTACTGGTAGCCGAGTTCCCGGTTCGCGGTCAGCGCCCGCTCGTAGAGCCCGGCCGCGACGGCGTTCCCGAGATCGCGGTGGACGTGCCCGAGGTCGACCAGCAGCACGGCCACGCTGAACCGCGCGCCGTCGCGTTCGGCGATCTCCAGCGCCCGGCCGAAGTGCCCCAGCGCGGCTTCGAAGTCACCGACCTGGCCGCACGCGAACCCGAGGTTGGCCAGGGCCATCGTGATCCCCGGCATGGCCGTTTCTTCGCACAGCCGCAACGCTTCCAGGCCGCACTCGATCGCTTCGCGCGCGTTGCCGAGGCGCTGGAGCACGGCGCTGAGGTTGTTGAGCGCCGCGGCGCGCCCGGCCGGCCACTCCGCCGCCAGCCCGTCGGTGAGGACCGTCGTCAGGTGGGCCCGTGCTTCGGCGTAGCGGCCGCTGTTGACGCCGGCCAGCGCGATGGACAGCCGCATCGCCGCCTGCGCCTGCCGGTCGCCTTCGGCCTGGGCGGCCGTCAGCGCGGTCGTGGCCGTGTCGATCCACTCGGTGTGGTGACCGCGGTGGTGGAAGAACGCCCGGAGCGCGTCGGCCAGGTGCCAGGCGTGTTCGCGCGGGCCGTGCGCCGCCGCGTGCTCGACGGCGGCGGCGAGGTTCGGCCACTCCGTGTCCAGCCAGGCCAGCGCGTCTTCGGTGCCCTCGAACGCCGGCTCCGGCTCGGGCCGGGGGAGCCGGAGGAAGTGCGGGATCAGCAGCCGGCCTGCCGCGTCGGCGGTGGCCAGGTAGTGGTCGAACAGCCGCCGCCGCGCCGCGTCCGCGTCGGCGGGGGTGTCGTCGGCCGCGACCCGCCCGCCCGCGTAGCTGCGCAGCAGGTCGTGGAAGCGGTAGCGGCCCGGCAGGTGCCGTTCGACGAGGTTGGCCGCGGCGAGGGCCTTGAGCTGCTGGCCGCCGCGTCCGTCGGCGACCGCGGCGAGCCGCGCGGCCACCGGCGCGGTGAACGTCTGGCCCGGCACCAGCGCGAGCCGCCGGAACAGCAGGCGGTGCTCGGCGGGCAGTGCCCGGTACGAAACGGAGAACGCCGTGGTGACGGCGCTTTCTTCGGCGCCGTCGACGCTCAGCCCGGCCAGCGGGTCGCCGCCGGCGAGCTCGCGCGCCAGCTCGGCGATCCCGGACACCTCGCCGGCGCCGAGGTTCGCCGCCGCCAGCCGCAGGGCCAGCGGCAGGTGCCCGCACAACCGGGCCAGCTCCGCCGCCGCGGCCGGCTCGGCGGCGACCGCGGGCGGCCCGAGCACGGTTTCCAGCAGCTGCCGGGAGTCCTCGGCAGGCAGCACGGACAGCGGCACCGCGAGCGCGCCGGTGCGGGCGATGAGGTCGCCGAGCCGCTGGCGGCTGGTGACCAGCACGGTGCCCGACGGCGGCAGCAGCGGCGTCACCTGGGCGCTGTCGCGGGCGTTGTCGAGCAGGACGAGCACCCGCCGGTCGGCCAGCAGCGAGCGCCACAGCGCCGTGCGGGCGTCCGGCTCCGGCGGGATCGCGCGCGGGTCGGTCCCCAGCGCCCGCAGCAGCTGCGCGGCGGCGACGGCCGGGGTGAGCGGCTCGTGGTCCGGGTCGAACCCGCGCAGGTCGAGATAGAGCTGGCCGTCGGGGAACCGGTCGCGGACCCGGTGGGCCCAGCGGACGGCGAGCGCGGTCTTGCCGACGCCCGCGGTGCCGGTGACCACCCGGATGTCGGCACCGGCACCGGGCTCCGCCGGTGCGTCGAGCCGGGCCAGCTCGGCGGCTCGGCCGGTGAAGCCGCGGACGTCGTGCGGCAGCTGCGCCGGGCGGACCGGCTCGGGTGGTGGCTCCGGCGCGGGGTCGAGCGCCGGGTCGGCCGCGAGGATCGCCGCCTCCAGCCGGCTCAGCTCCGGCGAAGGGTCGAGCCCGAGCTCGGTGACGAGCCGGGCGCGCAGGGCGCGGAAGGCGGCGAGAGCGGCGTCGGTGCGGCCTTCGCGGTACAGGGCGAGCATGAGCTGGCCGACGAACCGCTGCCGCAGCGGGTGCGCGGCGACCAGCTTCGTCAGCTCGGCCAGCAGGTCACGGCCCCGGCCGAGCCGCAGCTGCGCGTCGATCCGGTCTTCCAGCGCGCTCCACCGGGCTTCGTGCAGCCCGGCGAGCAGGACACCGGCGACGTCGGCGGACGCGGCCCCGGCGAGCGGCTCGCCCCGCCAGAGCCCGAGTGCCTCGTCGAACAGCTCGACGGCGGCCTCGTCACCGGCCGCGCGGGCCCGGCGGGTGAGGGCGGTGAAGCGGTGGGCGTCGATGGTGTCCGGGTCGGCGCGCAGCACGTAACCATGGCTTTCGGAAGCCAGTTCGGGGCCGCCGTGCGTGCGGAACACCGCCCGCAGCCGCGAAACCAGCGCCTGGACGGTGTTGCGCGCGCTGGCCGGGGGATCGTCGGGCCACAGCAGGTCCACGAGGTGTTCGACGGTGACCGGGCGGGGCGTCTCGAGCAGCAGGACGGCGAGGACCAGGCGCTGCTTGCGGGAACCGAGGTCGACCGGGGCGCCGTCCGCCGTCGCCTCGACGGCGCCGAGGACGCGGAACTCCACCCGGTCACCTCCCCTCACCTGATCGGGTGTGCAAGCGTACTGCAAGCGTGGCGCAGCCCCGGTCCGCCATCCTGGCGGGGCTGCAGGACATGCTCCCGACGATGTCCACGGCCGGCTCGGTCGCCGGGGACCGGCGGATTCGGCTGTCGTTGTTCCACGGGCGGCACGAGCTGGGGTAGGACCACCACGGCGACCCCTCCACGGTCGCCGTGGTGGCCCTTTTCGCTGCCCGCGGCAGCTGCTGCCGGACTCCGGTGGCGGTCCGGGCCTGCTCGACGCAGAATGCGCGCATGCAGCCGACGGTCGTCCGGGTGGCGCGGCTGGCCGACCCGGCCGGGCCCGCCGACGGCGTCCGCGTGCTCGTGGAGCGGCTGTGGCCCCGCGGAACCGCCCGGACGGCGGTGGTCCTCGACGGCTGGTACCGCGGCCTGGCGCCATCGGACCGGCTGCGCACCTGGTACGGCCACGACCCGGAGAGGTTCGCGGAGTTCGCCGAGCGCTACCGTGCCGAGCTGCGCGAGCCGGACCGAGTGGCGGCCCTGGACCGCCTGCGCGAGCTGGCGGGCGACGGCCCGGTGACCCTGCTGACGGCCAGCGCCACCCCGGCAATCAGCCAGGCAGCGGTACTGGCAGCGGTCCTCACCGGCGAGTGACCCGGCATCCGACCCTCTGGGCACGCAACCCGACCCTCTGCGGACGCAGCCCGACTGCCTGGGTACGCAAGTCGACCTCGCGGGGCCCGCCCCGACCTTCGACGTACGCAGCCCGACCCACTGGGTACGCAGCCCGACCCTGTGGGTACGCCACCCGACCTTCTAGGTACGCAACCCGACCCCTACCGGCGGGCACCGCGCCCATCGCGCGCGCCCCGGCTCGGCGCTTCAGGAGCGGGCCGCGTCGGCCGTCACCCGGACCGTGGCCGTGGCCGAGCCGAGCGTGTCGTGGCGGGCCGTCAGCGTGAGCGTCCCCGGCGGCCCCGCGAACGGCCGCAGCCACACCGCGGCCGCGCCACCCGTGGCGCCGAAGTCCAGCACCGGGTCGCCGACCAGCTCGCCCGGGCCGGTCAGCGTCAGCCGGACTCGTCCGGCCGTTCCCGCCCGCAGCGTCCCGAAGCGGTCCGTTGCCGCCACCACCACGCGGGTGGCGTCGCTTCCGTCCGCGCGCAACTCCGGGTCGTCGGGCACGCAGCTGAGCACGTCCGCACCGCGTTCGCCGCTGAACCGGCGGCTGAGGACCAGCCGTCCGGCCAGGTAGCCGTCGATGCGCAGCTGCGGCCGCCGCCCCTTCGGCACCACCAGGTCGGCTGCGAAGGGCGGGTACCGCAGGTGCGGGAAGTCCGCGCGCCTGCTGCGGGCCTCGCCCGCGGGGCGGTCGTCGAGGAACAGCAGCAGGCGGTCGCAGTTGGACCAGATCGTCGCGCCGGCGCCCGGCCCGGCCGGCTGGGCGGTGAAGTCCCACGCGAAACCGGGCTCGACGACCGCCCGCACCTGAGGATCGGCCTGCGAGGCGTAGAAGGCCGCGGCCGGCTTGGGGATGCGGAAGATGTCCGACACCCCGGCGAACTTCGACCCGCCGACCGACCGCTGCCAGCCCGACGGGTAGTCGAACGCGCACCACGCGAGCAACCCGCAATAACGGTCGTCGGCGGCGGCCAGGTCGTGGGCCTTCGCGTGCAGCTCCGCCTGCTGCTGCCGGACGCCGGGGGCATCGGTGCGGCGGTACGCGCGGGCGCCGGCGAGCGTGCCGATCGTCTCCGTCACCAGGTACGGCACCCCCGGCCGCGGCGGGCGCAGCCGGAAGGGCGCCCCGCGCCGGGCGGTGTAGTCGTTGTAGGCCAGGATTTCGACGTCGCTGCCGGCGAACCGGCCGAGCGTGCTGCTGGCCAGCGCGCCGCTCGTCGGGCGGGACGGGTCCAGCTGCCGCGCGAGCCGCCCGGTGCGCTGGTACATCGCCGTCGTCCCGTTGGCCTCGTTCACCCGCGTGCCCCAGACGACGATGCTCGGGTGGTTGCGGTCGCGCACGACCATGCCCTCGATGTCCGCCAGGTTCCGCCGCTGCCAGGCGTCGTCGCCGACGTGGCCCCAGCCGGGGATCTCCTCCCACACCAGCAGGCCCAGCTCGTCGCAGGCGTCGAGGAACGCGCTGGACTGCGGGTAGTGGGAGCAGCGGACCATGGTGCAGTTCAGCTCGCGGCGCAGGATCTCGGCGTCCCGCCGTTGCACGCGATCCGGCAGCGCACCGCCGGCGAAGGGGTACCACTGGTGGCGGTTGAGGCCGAACAGCTGCAGCCGCCGCCCGTTGAGGAAGAACCCCTCGGTGGTGAACCGCGCGTCGCGGAACCCGGTCCGGACCACCCGCTGGTCGACCGCGTGTTTCCCGGACTCGACGGTCACGACGACGTCGCACAGGGCGGGATCCTCGACGTCCCACAGCCGCACCCCGCCGAGCCCGCCGACGTCGAATTCGGCCGTCCTGCCCCGCACCGGCGCGGCCCCGCGCGCCAGCTCACGGCCGCCTTGCCGCACGGAGGCGGTCACCTGGCCCGCGACGGGCGAGTCGAGCGTGCAGGCCAGGTGCAGCGACCGGCCGGGGGAGAGCACGTCGACGGGCCGGGCGAAGACGTCGGTGAGCCGGACCCGAGGCACCGCGCCGACGGTGGCCGGCCGGTAGATCCCGGCCGGCTGGTAGAAGTCGATCACCGACGGCCCGCCCCCGCGCGGCAGGTTGGGCGGCACGTCCAGCGCCCACCGCCCGTCCACGACCACGGCGAGCACGTTGTCGCCCGCCACGACGTCGGGCAGTTCGACTTCGAAGGGCAGGTAGCCGCCTTCGTGGGTGCCGAGGAGCCGGCCGTTGAGGTGCACTTCGGCGTTGGTCATGACGCCGTCGAAGCGGGCGGTGTGGCGTTCGGCCGTGGCCGCGGTGAAGTGCTTGCGGTAGATCCACCGGTCCTGCCAGGACGCGGGATCCCACCCGGTCCACGAAAGCGGCGTCACGCAGTGCGGCAGCTGAACGGGGGAGAGGTCGACCTCGTCGAAGCCGAGCTCGGTGCACCCGTCGTCGTACCGCCCGAACAACCAGAAATCCCCCAGCCGCAGGGCATCCGCCCCGGGCGAGGCATGCCCGGCCGACCCGGCGACGACCCCGAGCAGGGCGGCCCCACCGGCGGCGAGGAACCCCCGCCGGGACAACCGCCCCGCAACTCGGCCATCGGCGACCTCCGGGCTCGGGCTCCGCTGTGTTATCGCTCGTCCCGGGTAAGACGTCACAAACGATCAGGCGGTTGCTCACCGAAGGGTGGAAGCGCGCACCACCAGTTCCGGTGTGAACACGACCTTCCGGTGTTCGTGGTCGCTTTCGGACGCCTCCGCCAGCAGCAGCTCCACCGCCGTGCGGCCCAGCCGGCGCCGTGGCTGGCGGACCGAGGTCAACGGGACCGCGGCCGCCGCGGCGAACTCGATGTCGTCGTAGCCCACTATGGCCAGGTCCTGCGGGACGCTCATGCGGAGGTTCGCGCACGTCTGCAGCAGGCCGAGGGCGACCAGGTCGTTGGCGCAGAACGCCGCCGTCGGGCGGCGGGGGGACGGGAGGCCAGCCAGGCGCTCGCCCGCTCCGCGGCCGTCGGCCACGGTCAGGGCCGTTGTCGTGAGGTCGACCAGGTGGTCCGGGCCGAGGCCCGCCGCTTCCAGGGCGCGCAACGCGCCGAGGCGGCGGTCGCGGACCTGGCCGACACTCGTGTGGTTGCCGATGAACGCGATCCGCTCGTGGCCCTGCTCGATCAGGTGCCGCACGGCGATCTCGCCGCCGTGGACGTCGTCGACCGCGACCGAGCAGTGCGTGGCGCCTTCGGGGGTGCGGTCGACGACCACCAGTGGCGTGCCGCGGCGGGCGATCTCGCCCAGCAGTGGGGCGTCCGGGTCGACCGGCGTGATGAGAATGCCCTGCACGCGCTGCTGTTCGAGGCGTCCGAGGTAGGCCTCTTCGCGCGACGGCTGGTGCGCGCTGTTGCAGAGGAACAGGGACAGGTCGCCCGCGTCCGCGGCGTCCTCCATCCCGCCCGCGACGTCGGTGAAGAACGGGTTGCTGCCGTCGAGCATCACGTACGCCAGGACGCGGCTGCGGCCGGCGCGCAGCTGCCGCGCGGATTCGTTGCGCACGAACCGGAGGTCGGCCATCGCGGCCTCGACCCTCGCCCGGGTCGCCGGGCTGACCCGGTCGGGGCGGTTGAGCACGTTGGACACCGTGCCGAGGGAGACGCCGGCGGCCGCCGCGACCTCCTTCATGCCCGCGGCTCGCGGCTCCCTGACGACCATCGGACCCCCTCGTTGAAACGTAACATCACGGCGACCGACCTGGTGGAGACGCCGTTTGGCCACGGCCGCGCCGATGCATTGACTTCTTCTTCCGCTGCATAGTAGCTTCACCGCACCAGATTTGTGAAACCTTTCAATCCGGAGGTCGCAATGACGCGGCAGGACCCGGGCCGGGCCCCTCTGCTGGAGGTGCGCGGCGTGACGAAGTCGTTCGGCGCGGTCGCGGCGGTCTCCGGCGTGAGCTTCGGACTGCACGCCGGCGAGGCCCACGCGCTGGTGGGGAGAACGGCGCCGGCAAGTCCACGATCGTCAAGATGCTGGCCGGGGTGCACAAGCCCGACGACGGCACGCTGCTGCTGGACGGCGAGCCGGTCGGGTTCGGTTCGCCCGCCGACGCGAAGGCGGCCGGCATCGCGGTCATCTACCAGGAACCCACGCTGTTCCCCGACCTGAGCGTCGCGGAGAACATCGTGATGGGCCGCCACCCGCGCAAGAGCCTCGGCCGGATCGACCGGGCGGCGGTCCGCGCCGAGGCCGAACGCCTGTTCGCGCGCCTCGGCGTCCGGATCGACCCCGCTCGCCCGGCCCGCGGCCTGTCCATCGCCGACCAGCAGATCGTCGAGATCGCCAAGGCGCTCAGCGCCGACGCCCGGGTCCTCGTCATGGACGAACCCACCGCCGCACTGACCCGGATCGAGGTCGAGCGGCTGTTCTCCGTCGCCCGGACGCTGCGCGGGGAAGGCGCCGCGATCATGTTCATCTCCCACCGCTTCGAGGAGATCGCCGAGCTCTGCCAGCGCGTGACGATCATGCGCGACGGCAGGCACGTCTCCACCGACGCCCTCGAGGACGTCACCGTCGACGAGATGGTCAAGCGCATGGTCGGCCGCGACCTCGACGCGTTGTTCCCCAAGCAGGACGTCGAGCCCGGCGCGGTCGTGCTGGAGGTCGAGGGCCTGGCCCGGGAGGGCGTGTTCCGCGACATCTCCTTCTCCGTGCGCGCGGGCGAAATCGTCGCCTTCGCCGGGCTGGTCGGTTCCGGCCGCTCGGAGGTCGTCCAAGCCGTCTTCGGCGTCGACGAGCGGGACGCCGGGGTGGTCAAGGTGAGCGGCAAGAAGCTCAAGCCGCACTCGTCGCGGGCCGCGATGGCCGCCGGGATGGCCCTGGTCCCCGAGGACCGGCGGCAGCAGGGCCTGATCATGGACCTCTCGATCGAGCGGAACGTGACGCTGCCGCGCTCGCGGGCGCTGGCGAAGCTCGGCTTCCTGACCGGCGCGAGCGAACGTCGGGAGGCACGCCGCTGGACCGAGCGGCTGCGCACCAAGTACCGCAGGCTCGGTGACCCCGTCGGCACGCTGTCGGGCGGGAACCAGCAGAAGGTCGTGCTGGCCAAGTGGCTGGCCATGGCGCCGCGGGTGCTGATCGTGGACGAGCCGACTCGGGGCATCGACGTCGGCACCAAGGCCGAGGTCCACCGGCTGATGTCGCACTGGCCGCCGAGGGCGTCGCGATCGTGATGGTGTCCTCGGAACTGCCGGAGGTGCTGGGCATGGCCGACCGCGTGCTGGTGATGCGGGAAGGCCGGATCGTGGCCGAGCTCCCGCGCGCCGAGGCGACCGAGGACTCGGTGATGTTCGCCGCGATGGGGCAGGGGCCGCCGCATGACCGTCACCGAGGAGGCCCGCGTGACGAAGGACCCGGCCGTCCACTCGCGACGGTCGTGGCCGGCGAACGTGCTGAAGGCCCGCGAATCCGGCATCGTGCTCGCCCTGATCGTCCTGGTCGCGTTCACCGCGACGCAGAACTCCCGGTTCCTGTCCGGGCAGAGCATCCGCGACATCCTCCTGGGGACCGCGATCCTGGCGGTGCTCGCCGTCGGGCAGGCGATCGTGATGATCACCCGCAACATCGACCTCTCGGTCGGTTCGGTGCTCGGGCTGTCGGCGTTCGCCGTGGGCACGCTGATGAAGGACAACCCGGGCCTGCCGGTCGTCGTCGCGATCCTGGCCGGGCTGGCCGTCGGCGCGGTGTGCGGGCTGGTCAACGGCGTCCTCGTGCGCTTCGGCCAAGTGCCCGCGCTGGTCGTCACGCTCGGCACGCTCTACGCCTACCGCGGCGTCAGCTACTTCTGGGCCGGCGGACGGCAGATCAACGCCGACAAGCTCCCGGCGTCCTTCCTGGACTTCGGCACCGCGTCGATCCTCGGCGTGCCCTGGCTGGTCCTGATCGCGCTGCTGGTCCTGGTCGCCGCCGGGATCGTGCTCCGGAGCTACCGCGCCGGGCGCGAGCTGTACGCGATGGGCTCGAGCCCGCAGGCCGCGAAGCTCGCGGGCATCAAGGTCGGCCGCAACACCAGCGCCGCCTTCCTGGTCAGCGGTGCGCTGGCGGGACTGGCCGGCGTCCTGTTCGCCGCCCGGTTCGGCACCGTGGACGCGGCCGCCGGCACCGGCTACGAGCTCAACGTCGTCGCCGCGGCCGTGGTCGGCGGGGTGGCGGTGTTCGGCGGCAGCGGCTCGGTCTGGGGCGCGGGCCTCGGCGCGCTGCTGCTGACGGTCATCGGCAGCGCCCTGGCCGTGCTCGACATCAACCAGTTCTGGCAGCAGGCCATCGTCGGTGCGCTGATCCTGCTCGCGATCGGCGCCGACCGGCTCGTCGCCGTGCGCGTCGCCAAGGCACTGAAGAAGAGGGATTCCCATGTCTGACACCGGGAACCGGTTCGGCAGGCTGCTCGGCTGGGACGCCGCCGTCGTGCTCGTCACGGTGCTCGTCCTGCTCGTCGCCTCCGGCGCGGTCGAGAACTTCGGCACCAGCCGCAACTTCACCTTCCTGCTGCTCGACCTGCTCCCGATCGCGCTGGTCGCGCTGCCGATGACGTTCATCGTCGTCACCGGCGAAATCGACCTCTCGGTGGCGAGCACGCTCGGCCTGACGTCGGCGGTGATGGGCTCGCTGTGGAACGCGGGTGGGCGATCGAGACGATCATCCCGCTCTGCATCGTGCTCGGCGCGGTCCTCGGCGCGCTGAACGGCTTCTTCGTCACCGTGCTGAAGCTGCCGTCCCTGGCCGTCACCATCGGCACGCTCGCCCTCTACCGCGGCCTGGCGTTCGTCGTGCTGGGTGACGGCGCGGTCGCCGACTTCCCGCGGGCCTACACGAGCTGGGTCACCGGGACGATCGGTGACGGCCCGATCCCGAACGTCCTGATCCCGCTGGTGGTCGTCGCGCTGGTCTTCGGCGTGGTGCTGCACGCGACCCCGATCGGCCGCGGCGTCTTCGCGGCCGGGCCGGCGAACAGGCGGCCCGGTTCGCCGGCATCCGCACCGGGCGGCTCAAGTTCTGGCTGTACGTCGTGAGCGGCGCGGTCGCGGGGCTCGCCGGGGTGCTGTGGACGCTGCGGTACTCCAGCGCCCGCGCCGACAACGGCTTCGGCCTCGAACTCGCGGTCGTGGCCGCCGTGCTGCTGGGTGGCGTGTCCATCTTCGGCGGCAAGGGCACGCTGCCCGGCGTGCTGGCCGGGGTGGTCCTGCTGGCGTCCCTGCAGAACGCGCTGCGCCTGCAGGACGTGTCGAACGAAGCCCTCAACATCGTGACCGGCGTGCTCCTGATCGTGTCGGTCCTGCTCCCCAACATCGTGACGGCGGCCCGCACGGCAGTGCGTCGCCGTCGGCCGACGGTACTGATCCGGCCAAAAGCAGGCTGGCCTCCAAGCGGCGTGTGACCGTTGCCACGAAAGTCATTCGGCCGTGACTGTGGCTGGATCAGTACCGATCGATACAGCAACTCCGGAAAGGTGACGAAGATGTCCCGACGGTTCCTCACCGGTGCAGTGTCGGCCGGGTTGGTGCTGGTCCTGGCCGCGTGCAGCGGTACGACCAAGAACGACAACGCCGCCTCCGGCGCGGGTGAGTCCACCGCGGCGGCGAACCCGAACGCCGCGGCGAAGGAGGGCGTCAAGATGGCGTTCCTGCCCAAGCAGCTGAACAACCCCTACAGCGACATCGAGGTCAGCGGCGGCAAGGAGGCCCTCGGCGAGCTGAAGGGCGAGTACAAGCTGGTCGGGCCGAACGACGCCAGCGCGTCCTCGCAGGTCAGCTACATCAACACGCTGATCCAGCAGCAGCAGGACGTCATCGGCATCGCCGCGAACGACCCGAACGCGGTGTGCCCGTCGCTCAACCAGGCCCGCAGCGCCGGCATCAAGGTCGTCGCGTTCGACTCCGACGCCGCCAAGGACTGCCGCGACGTCTTCATCAACCAGGCCACCACCCAGGGCATCGGCGAGGCGCTGGCGAAGCAGGCGAAGGACCTTTCCGGCGGCTCCGGCGAGGTCGCGGTCCTGTCGGCGACGCCGAACGCCACCAACCAGAACGCCTGGATCGACGTGTTCAAGAAGGAACTGGCCAAGCCGGAGTACGCGAGCCTGAAGCTGGACAAGGTCGCCTACGGCAACGACGACGACCAGAAGTCGTTCCAGGAGGCCCAGGGCCTGCTGCAGTCGTTCCCCAACCTCAAGGTGATCGTCGCGCCGACCACGGTCGGCATCGCCGCCGCCGCGCGGTACGTCAGCTCGTCCAGCTACAAGGGCAAGGTCGCGGTGACCGGGCTCGGCACGCCGAACCAGATGCGGGCCTTCGTCAAGGACGGCACGGTCAAGCAGTTCGCGCTGTGGAACCCGGCGGACATCGGCTACCTCGCCGCCTACGCCGGTGTCGCGCTCAAGTCCGGCCAGATCACCGGCAAGACCGGCGAGAAGTTCAAGGCGGGCAAGCTCGGCGAGTACACCATCGGCGAGAACGGCGAGATCGTGCTCGGCCCGCCGACGACGTTCGACGCGAACAACATCGACAAGTTCGACTTCTGATGCCACGGTACTGCTTCTGCCTCCAGGTCAAGCCGGACCGGAAAGCCGCGTACGCCGAGCGGCACCGGGCGGTGTGGCCCGAGATGCGGCAGGCCCTGCACGACACCGGCTGGCGCAACTATTCGCTGTTCCTCCGCGACGACGGCCTGCTGATCGGGTACGTCGAGGCGGACGACCTCGAAGCCGCACGGGCCGCGATGGCGGAGACCGACGTCAACACCCGCTGGCAGGCGGAGATGGCGGAGTTCTTCACCGGCCTCGACGGCCGTCCGCCGGATGCGGGGTTCCAGCTGCTCGACGAGGTCTTCCACCTCGACGTCCGGGAAGGACAGTGATCGCCATGGGCGACTTGACCGCGGTCAAAGCGGCGTTGCGGGCCCAGCGCATCGAAACGCCGTCGTGGGCGTACGCGAACTCGGGCACCCGGTTCAAGGTGTTCCCGCAACCGGGGGTGCCGCGCACCCCGGAGGAGAAGATCGCCGACGCGGCGGTCGTGCACCGGCTCACCGGGGTGGCGCCGAGCGTGGCGCTGCACATCCCCTGGGACCGGGTGGACGACTACGCCGCGCTGACCGCGTACGCGCGGGACCTCGGCATCGAAGTCGGCGCGATCAACACGAACGTCTTCCAGGACGAGGACTACAAGCTCGGCTCGGTGACCAACCCGGACGCGGGGATCCGCCGCAAGGCGACCGATCACCTGCTGGAAGCCATCGACATCATGGACGCGACCGGGTCGCGCGATCTGAAGCTGTGGTTCTCCGACGGGATCAACTACCCGGGTCAGGACGACATCCGCGACCGCCAGGACCGCCTCGCGGCGGCGTTGCGGGAGACGTATGACCGGCTGGGTCCGGACCAGCGGATGTTGCTGGAGTACAAGCTGTTCGAGCCGGCGTTCTACGCCACCGACGTGCCGGACTGGGGCACCTCCTACGCCCACTGCATCGAGCTGGGCGAGAAGGCGACCGTCTGCATCGACACCGGTCACCACGCTCCGGGGACGAACATCGAGTTCATCGTGGCGTTCCTGTTGCGGGCGGGGAAGCTGGGTGCGTTCGACTTCAACTCCCGCTTCTACGCCGACGACGACCTGATGGTGGGGGCGGCGGATCCGTTCCAGCTGTTCCGGATCATGTACGAGATCGTCCGGGCGGATGCGTTGGATCCGGCGTACGGGATCGCGTTCATGCTGGACCAGTGCCACAACATCGAGGCGAAGATCCCGGCGATCATCCGGTCGGTGATGAACGTCCAGGAAGCCACGGCGAAGGCGCTGCTGGTGGATCGCCCGGCGTTGCGGGTGGCGCAGCTGTCGGGTGACGTGCTGGGCGCGAACGCGGTGCTGATGGACGCCTACAACACCGATGTCCGGCCGCTGCTGGCCGAGCTGCGGGAGGAGGCCGGGCTCGATCCGGATCCGGTCGCGGCGTACCACCGCAGCGGGTACCAGGAGAAGATCGTGGCCGAGCGGGCCGGTGGGCAGCAGGCGGGGTGGGGAGCATGAGCGTGCCGACGCAGCTGATCGCGCGCAGCAACGCGCTGGGGGCCGACCCGCGCAACACGAACTACGCCGGCGGCAACACCTCCGCCAAGGGGGCCGTCACCGACCCGGTGACCGGCGCGCCGACGGAGGTGCTGTGGGTCAAGGGTTCCGGCGGTGATCTCGGCACGCTGACCGAGGCGGGGCTGGCCGTGCTGCGGCTGGACCGGCTGCGGTCCCTGGTCGACGTCTACCCGGGTGTCGAGCGCGAGGACGAGATGGTCGCCGCGTTCGACTACTGCCTGCACGGCCGCGGCGGCGCCGCGCCCTCGATCGACACCGCGATGCACGGTCTCGTGGAAGCCTCACACGTGGATCACCTGCACCCGGACTCCGGGATCGCCCTCGCGACCGCGGCGGACGGTCCGGCGCTGACCAAGGAGTGCTTCGGTGACCGGGTCGCCTGGGTCGACTGGCGGCGCCCCGGCTTCCAGCTCGGCCTCGACATCGCCGCGGTCAAGGCCGCGAACCCCCAGGCGATCGGCGTGATCCTCGGCGGGCACGGCATCACCGCCTGGGGCACGACCTCCGAGGAATGCGAGCGGAACTCCCTGGAGATCATCCGGACCGCCGAAGCCTTCCTGGCCGAGCGGGGTGCGCCGGAGCCGTTCGGGCCGGTCGTCCCGGGCTTCGAAGCTCTCCCCACGGAGGAACGGCACGCGCGCGCCGCGGCCTTGGCGCCGGTGGTCCGCGGTTTGGCCTCGACCGACCAGCGCCAGGTCGGGCACTACACCGACAGCGAGGTCGTGCTCGAGTTCCTCTCCCGGGAGAAGCTGCAGCCGCTCGCCGCGCTGGGGACGTCGTGCCCGGACCACTTCCTGCGCACCAAGGTCCGGCCCCTGGTCGTGGACCTCCCGGCGACCGCGCCCCTCGAGGACGTCGTCGCGCGGCTGAAGGAACTGCACGCCGAGTACCGCGACTCCTACCGGGCCTACTACGAGCGGCACGCGGAGGCCGATTCGCCCGCGATGCGTGGCGCGGACCCGGCGATCGTGCTGGTCCCCGGCGTGGGGATGTTCTCCTTCGGCAAGGACAAGCAGACCGCCCGGGTGGCGGGGGAGTTCTACGTCAACGCCATCAACGTCATGCGCGGCGCCGAAGCCGTCTCGACCTACGCACCGATCCCGGAGAGCGAGAAGTTCCGGATCGAATACTGGTCCCTCGAAGAGGCCAAGCTGCAACGGATGCCGAAACCCAAACCCCTCGCCGGGCGGATCGCCCTGGTCACCGGCGCGGGATCCGGGATCGGCAAGGCCATCGCGCAGCGGCTCGCCGCCGAAGGTGCGTGCGTGACGATCGCGGACCTGAACGGGGACGCGGCGGCGGAGGTCGCGGCGGAGGTCGGCGGGACGGCGGTCGTCGCCGACGTCACCGACGCCGCCGCGGTGCAGGCGGCGATCGACGCGACCGTGCTGGCGTACGGCGGGATCGACCTGGTGGTCAACAACGCCGGCCTGTCCATCTCGAAGCCGCTGCTGGAGACCACCGAACGCGACTGGGACCGGCAGCACGACGTGATGGCCAAGGGCTCGTTCCTGGTCGCGAAGGCGGCGGCGAAGGCGATGATCGACCAGGGCATCGGCGGCGACATCGTCTACATCTCTTCGAAGAACTCGGTGTTCGCCGGCCCGAACAACGTCGCCTACGGCGCGGCGAAGGCCGACCAGGCCCACCAGGTCCGGCTCCTGGCCGCCGAGCTGGGCGGGCACGGGATCCGGGTCAACGGCGTCAACCCCGACGGGGTCGTCCGGGGTTCGGGGATCTTCGCCGGCGGCTGGGGTGCCCAGCGCGCCGCGGTCTACGGCGTCGAAGAGGCCAAGCTCGGCGAGTTCTACGCCCAGCGGACCATCCTCAAGCGCGAAGTCCTGCCCGAGCACGTCGCCGCCGCGGTGTTCGCCCTCACCGGCGGCGACCTCACCCACACCACCGGCCTGCACGTGCCGGTGGACGCCGGGGTGGCCGCCGCGTTCCTGCGTTAGGAGAACCGATGACGCTCGACCGGATCACCCCGCGCCGCACCCGGGTCGGCCTCGTCTCGGGCGGGCTCGGTGCGTACTGGCCGCAGTTCCCGGCGCTGCTGCCCCGGCTGCAGGCTTCGGCGCGGCGCGTCACCGAGCGGCTGTCCACTCTGGACTGCGAGGTGGTCGACGCCGGGTTCGTCTCGGACGCGCAGGAGGGCGCGGCCGCGGCGGAGAAGCTGCGGGTGGCCGGGTGCGACCTGATCGTCGGCTTCCTCACGACGTACCTGACCTCGAACATGCTGGCCCCGGTCGCGCAGCGCTCGGGCGCGCCGGTGCTGCTGCTGAACCTGCAGCCCACCGAGGCGATGGACCACGAGTCCTTCGACACCGGCGCGTGGCTGGCCTACTGCGGCGCCTGCCCGCTGCCGGAGATGGCCAATGCGTTCCGGCGCCTCGGCGTCGAGTTCCGCTCGGTGTCCGGGTACCTCGAGGACAGCCGGGCGTGGACGCGGATCGAGCGCTGGATCAAGGCCGCGGGTGTTCGTGCGACACTGCGCCACGGCCGCCACGGGCTGCTCGGGCACCTCTACCCGGGCATGATGGACGTCGCCACCGACCCGACGCTGGTGTCGGCCCAGCTCGGCGGGCACGTCGAGATCCTGGAGGTCGACGACCTGCGGGTGCGCGTGGAGCAGGTCACCGAGGCCGAAACGAAGGACCGCGTCGAGCTGGCCCGTGAAGTGTTCACTGTGGACGAGTCCGTAGTGGACGAAGACTTCGCCTGGGGCGCGCGGGTGTCCGTCGCCCTCGACCGGCTCGTCGACGACTTCTCGCTCGACTCCCTGGCCTACTACCACCGCGGTCTCGACGGTGAGACGCACGAGCGCGTCGGCGCCGGGTTCATCCTCGGCGCGTCCCTGCTCACCGCCCGTGGCATCCCGGCCGTCGGCGAGTACGAGCTGCGGACGTCACTGGCCATGCTGGTCATGGACCGCCTCGGCGCGGGCGGCTCGTTCACCGAGCTGCAGGCGCTGAACTTCCGCGACCGGGTGGTCGAGATGGGCCACGACGGGCCGGCCCACCTGGGCATCAGCGCCCGCAAGCCGCTGCTGCGCGGCCTCGGCGTCTACCACGGCAAGCGCGGCTGGGGCGTGTCGGTGGAGTTCGACGTCAAGCACGGGCCGGTGACGCTGTGCGGGCTCGGCCAGCGCCGCGACGGCACGTTCACGCTCGTCGCGGCGGAAGGCACGGTGGTGCCCGGGCCGCTGCTGCGGATCGGCAACACCACGTCCCGCGTCGACTTCGGCTGCGACCCGGGGGAGTGGACCGACGCCTGGTCCGCCAGCGGCATCGCGCACCACTGGGCGCTCGGCACCGGCCACCGCGTCGCCGAACTGACCGCGGTCGCGGACCTGCTCGGCCTGGAGCTGACGGTGGTGCGTCCGTGAAGCGGGTGGCGGCCGTCGACCTCGGCGCGTCCAGCGGGCGCGTGATGGCCGGGACGGTCGGGCCGTCGCGGCTGGCGGTGGAGGAGGTGCGGCGCTTCCCGAACGGCGGCGTCCGCGCGGGGCCGGCGCTGTACTGGGACATCCTGGGCCTCTACCGCGAGAGCCTGGCCGGGATCCGGGAGGCCGGGCGCCTGGACGGCGTCGGCATCGACTCCTGGGCGGTCGACTACGGGCTCCTCGACGACCGCGGCGCGCTGCTCGGCAACCCGGTCCACTACCGCGATTCCCGGACCGACGGCGTGCCGGCCAAGGTCGCCGGTCTCGTGTCCGCCCGCTCGCTCTACGACGTCACGGGACTGCAGCAGCTGCCGTTCAACACGCTCTACCAGCTGGTGTCCGAGGGCGACCGGCTCGAGGCGGCGTCGACCGTGCTCCTCATCCCCGACCTGCTGAACCACTGGCTCACCGGCTCGATCGGCGCCGAGCGGACGAACGCGTCGACGACCCAGCTGTACGACGTCCGCGCGCGGACCTGGGCCACTTCGCTGGCCTCGCAGGTCGGCATCCCGCCCCGGCTGCTGCCGCCGCTGCGCGACCCGGGCACGGTGGTGGGCACGGCGGACGAGCTGGCCGGCCTGCCGGTGGTGGCGGTGGGCTCGCACGACACGGCGTCGGCGGTGGTCGCGGTGCCCGCGTCGCCCGGGACGAACTTCGCCTACATCTCGTCGGGCACCTGGTCCCTCGCGGGCCTGGAGCTGGCGGCCCCGGAGCTGAGCGACGAGGCACTGGCGGCGAACTTCACGAACGAGGGCGGCGTCGACGGCACCATCCGCTTCCTGCGCAACGTGATGGGCCTGTGGGTGCTGTCGGAGACACTGCGCACGTGGTCGGCACCGGACCTGCCCGGCCTGCTGGCCGCGGCGGCCGCGGCACCCCCGCTGGCGGCGGTGGTCGACATCGACGCGCCGGAATTCCTGCCCCCCGGCGACATGCCGTCCCGGATCGAGGCAGCCTGCCGGGCGACGGGCCAGCGCCCGCCGGCCGACCGGCCGGCGGTGGTCCGCTGCATCGTGGACAGCCTGGCCTTGGCGCACCGCCGCACGATCCACGAGGCGGCCCGGATCACCGGCCGCCAGGTCGACGTCATCCACCTGGTGGGCGGCGGAGCCCGCAACGAACTGCTGTGCCAATCGACGGCGGACGCCTGCGGAGTCCCCGTCCTGGCGGGGCCGGTGGAGGCGGCGGCGCTGGGCAACGTGCTGGTCCAGGCCCGGGCACTGGGGGAGGACCTGCCGGACCTGGCGGCGATGCGGGCGCTGGTGCGCGAGACGCAGCAGATCCGCCGTTACGACCCATCGGGTACCGGCGACTGGGCGGCCGCCGAGGCCCGGCTGCGCGGTTGAGCTGGGAGAGCGCTCTCACAGCTGGTAGAAAGGACAGGTGACGACGCAGCCGCCCACTCTGGAGGACGTCGCGCGGGTTGCCGGTGTTTCGCGCGCCACCGTGTCCCGTGTGGTGAACAGCGTGCGCAACGTCGACCCGAAGCTGCGGGAGACCGTCGAACGGGCCATCGCCGACACCGGGTACGTGCCGAACCGGGCGGCGCGGTCGCTGGTCACCCGGCGGACCGGCGGGGTCGCGCTGGTCGTGTCCGAACCGGAGCGGCACGTCGAGGCGTTCACCGGTGGCGTGTTCGGCGACCCGTTCTTCGGCCGGGTCGTCGAAGGCGTGGTCGCGCACCTGCGCCCGCACGGGCTGCACCCGCTGCTGATGCTCGTCGACAGCGACGAGGAGCGGGCGAAGCTGGTGTCGAAGCTGCGGCAGGAGCAGGTCAGCGGGGTGCTGCTGATCTCGCTGCACCCGGCCGAGGACCCGCTCCCGCACGCGCTGACCGGCGCGGGCATCCCCACGGCGTTGTTCGCGCGGCCGGGCCGTCCGGCGCCGGTCTGCTACGTCGACGTCGCCCACCAGGACGGCGCCCGGCTCGCGGCGGAGCGGCTCGTCGCGCGGGGCTGCCAGCGCGTCGCCACGATCGCCGGACCCGCGGGCACCCCGGCGGGGCAGGACCGGCTGGCCGGCTTCCGCGACGCGATGGCCCGCCGCGGCCACGCCTACGTCGCCGTCGCCGAGGGCGACTTCACCGAGCACGGCGGTGAGCGCGCGATGGAGCTCCTGCTCGCCGAGGAGCCCGCCCTGGACGGGCTCTTCGTGGCCAACGACCTGATGGCGTACGGCGCGCTGACGGTGTTGCGCGAAGCGGGCAAGCGCATCCCGGACGACGTGGCGGTCGTCGGCTTCGACGACAGCCGCATCGCGCTCAGCTGCCGCCCGCGGCTCACCACGATCCGCCAGCCGGTCGAGGAGATGGGCGCGGCGATGGCCCGGATGGTCCTGGACCGGATGGCCGACCCGGGCCTGCGCGCGGAGTCGGTGATCTTCGAGCCGGAGCTCGTGGTCCGCGACTCGGCCTGAGAGCACGCCCGAGGAAGACCGACGGGCTCACCGACGAGCAGCTGCGCCGGGTGCTGATCGGCTCGGCACCACGCTGCCCGGGCTGGTCCATCACCTGACGCCGGCCGAGCAGGTCGGTTCGACCACCACATCGCGGGCGGACCGGACCCGGCGATGTCGGGATGGCGGTCCCCGCGGGCCGCACCGCGGCCGAAGTCCCGGTCGGCTTTGATGCGGCGATCCGGGCCGCCGGGGACCCGGACCGGCCGGCACGCGGGGCACGCCGACATCCTGCGGGAGCAGCTCGACGGGGTGACCGGCCGCTGATCTGTCCGGGACAAGTTCCGCTCAGTGGTCTGGACATCGGCCGATGCGCTGTGCTCGACTTTCCAACGTTGTAACGCCGACGCATCCCCGTTGTAACACCCCGCGTCCCCTTCACCGGAACGGAGTTTCCGCCGTGCGGACCAGAACAGCGAGAACCATCCGGCGGGCCTGCGCGCTCGCCGTCGCCGGGAGTGCCGTCGCCGCGGTGAGCGTCGCGACGCCCGCCGTCGCCGGGCCGGCGCGGCAGACCGTCACCGCAGGCAACGCGCGCTTCCAGGTGCTGTCGCCGACCCTGATCCGCACCGAATACGCCGGCGACGGCCGCTTCACCGACGCCGCTACCTACAACGCCGTCGGCCGCGGCTCCTTCACTCCGACGTCGTACACCAGCACGGTCTCCGGTGGCGTCCTCACGATCAAGACCAGCTCGACAACGCTGACCTACCGGCTGAACTCCGGCCCGTTCGACGGCGGCAACCTCGAGATCCGCACCACCGCGGGCGCGACCCCGGTGCTCGCGGCCCCCTGGCACCACCTGACCTGCACGGCAGGCGCCCGCTGCGAGGCCGAAGACCTCACCGCCGACGGCGTCGGCGTCGCCACCGACCACTCGGGCTACACCGGCGAAGGCTTCCTCGCCGGGTTCGAGAGCACCGGCACCTCGGTGACCGCGGACGTCTCCACACCCACCGCGGGCACCTACTCGCTGACCGCCCGCTACGCCAACGGCCAGGGCGGCGACGGCCAGCACGTCACCCGCACCCTCAGCGTGAGCGTCGACGGCGGCGCGGCGCAGAAGCTCACCCTGCCCGTGACGGCCGACTGGAACACCTGGGGCCTGGCCTCCGTCGCGCTCACCCTCGGCGCGGGCCACCACAGCGTCCGCCTCGAACGGACCGCCGCCGATTCCGGGAACATCAACCTCGACGGCCTGGCCGTCCTGACCGCCGGTGCCGCCTTCCCGCCGGCCTCGGCGCGGGCGATCACCGGCTGCCCGGCCGGCGTGAGCTGCGAAGCCGAGGCCGGGCTGCGGTCGGGCTCCGCGGTCGTGGCGACCGACCACACCGGGTACGCCGGACGCGGGTTCGTCGCCGAGCTCAACCGCGGCTCGACGCTGACCCACCGCGTCTCGGACGTCCCGGCCGACGGCTCCTACCTGCTGCACGTCCGCTACGCCAACGGGACCGGCGGCGACGGCCGCCACGAAACGCGCACCGCCGCCGTCACCGCGAACGGCGTCACCCGCACGCTGAGCCTGCCGGTCACCGACGGCTGGGACGCGTGGGCGAGCGCGTCCGTGCCGGTGGACCTGAAGGCGGGCGCGAACGACGTCGTCCTCGGCTGCCCCGAGGACACCAGCTGCCACGTCAACCTCGACACCGTCGCCGTCACCCCGGCCGGCGCCACGGCGCCGCCACCGCACCTCGCGCTCGGCGGCTACCGGCGCGGCCTCGACGGCGTCAACGGCGACAACGGCGCGCCGTCGACCACCGAAGGGCTGCTCCACTCCGACGGCTGGTACCTGCTCGACGACACACCTTCCGCGCTGTACGACACGCGCACCCGCGCGGTGACGCAGCGGCCGTCCCACGGCGGCAGCCCCTACCAGGACGGCTACCTGTTCGCGTTCGGCCACGACTACAAGGCCGGGCTGCGCGACCTCGCGACGCTGACCGGGCCACCGCAGCTGCTGCCGCGCTGGGCCTACGGCGTCTGGTACTCCGAGTACATCGACCGCACCGCGGCCGACTACCGCGACACCATCCTGCCCCGGTTCCGCAGCGAGGGCGTCCCGCTGGACGTCCTGGTGACCGACACCGACTTCAAGGCACCGGACACCTGGAACGGCTGGCAGTTCGACACGGCCAAGTTCCCCGACCCGGCCGGCTTCTTCGCCTGGTCGAAGGCCCAGGGCCTGCACAACAACCTCAACATCCACCCCAGCATCATGGGTTCGGACCCGCAGTTCGCCCGCGCGCAGGCGACGGCGAAGGGCAAGCTGGCCAAGTCCGGCTGCGGCAGCGACTGCTACGTCTTCGACTGGGGCGACCCGGACCAGCTGAAGGCCTACCTCGACCTGCACGCCGGGATGATGCAGCAGGGCAACGACTTCTGGTGGCTCGACTGGTGCTGTGACGCCTCGCGGTCGAGCCTGCCCGGCGTGACGCCCGACGCGTGGATCAACCAGCAGTACGCCGACCTCGCGGCCCCCGCGACCGGCCGCGGGTTCGTCATCTCGCGGGCGTACGGCTCGCTGCAGGCGGGCGGCTACGGCGGCCCGACCGGGCTGGCGACGGGGCCGTGGGCCGACAAGCGCAGCACGCTGCACTTCACCGGCGACACGTCCTCCACCTGGGGAACGCTGCGGCTGGAGGTCGGCATCACCCCGGCGGAGTCGGCCGCGACCGGCATGTCGGCGATCAGCCACGACATCGGCGGCCACAACGACACCACGGGCCTGCGCGGCAGCGAGACCTACACCTCGGGCGGCCAGCAGCGCCAGACGGTCAAGCTGCCGGACGACCTGTACGCGCGCTGGGTCCAGCTCGGCACGTTCCAGCCGATCGACCGCCTGCACAGCAACCACAGCGACCGGCTGCCCTGGCAGTACGGCGACGCGGCGAAGGCGTCGGCGACGAAGTTCCTGAACCTGCGCGAGAACCTGGTGCCCTACACCTACACCCTGGCCCAGGAAGCCGCGACGACCGGCGTGCCGGTGGTCCGGCCGACGTACCTGGAGTACCCGGACGAGCCTGCCGCGTACGCGGCCGCCCAGAGCGAGTACTTCTACGGGCCGGACATGCTGGTGGCGCCGGTGACGTCCCCGGGCACATCGGCGACGACGTCGGTGTGGTTCCCGCCGGGGCAGTGGACGGACTACTTCACCGGCAAGACGTACGCGGGCGGGACGACCCAGCAGGTGACGTCCGACCTGGGGACCATGCCGGTGTTCCTGCGCGCGGGCGGCATCGCCGTCACCCGCACGGCCGATGTCACCAACGACGTGCAGAACCCGCTGAACCGGGCGACGGTCACGGTGGCGCCGGGCGGGGCGGGGACGTTCTCGCTGTACGAGGACGACGGTGTTTCGTCCTCGCGGTCGGCGTCGACGAAGATCACCTACAGCGAACGCGCCGGGGCCCACACGGTCACGGTCGCGCCCGCGCAGGGCTCCTACCGGGTGGCACCGCGCGAGTGGACCGTGAAGTTCCTCGGCGTCGCGGCGGCGCCGAGCCGGGTGAAGGTGGGCAACGGCTGGGCGCCGTCGTCGGCGTGGAAGTGGGATGCGGCGACGAAGACGCTGACGGTGACCGCACCGGCCCGGCCGGGACGAGCTCCGGTGACCGTCACGTATTGACCCCCGGTGGGCGGAGCCGGAAAAGCCGCCGGGGCCACGGATCGCCGTGGCCCCGGCGGCTTTCACCCGAGCAGCTCGGTTTCCCGTGCGCCCTCGGCGCCGGCCACCCGGGCCAGCTCGCGGGTCTCCGCGTCCGCACCGTTCGCCTGCTCGCCGCCGGCGAGCACGACGAGCTGGGCGGCGTGCGCCCGCAGCAACGCGACCAGCCGCCGGTCGAACCCGGCACCCCGTTCGCTCCGCAGGGCCACCAGGTCGGCCGCGGTGACCATGCCCGGCATCCGGTGTCCACTGTGGACATCGGCGGCCGGCAGCCCGGCCCGGTCGCGGACGGCTCGCAGGCGGCCCAGCAGCTGCTCCAGCGGCCCGGTGCAGGCTTCGGCCGCCGAGCGGACGTGCGGGCTCTCGGCGTGCTCCGGGGCCAGCCGGGCGGCGGCCAGTGCGTTCTCCGTCATCGGCACCACCAGCTGCAGCCAGGCCACGTCGGTCGGGTTGACGGCCGCGGGGGCGGCGGGCCCGGGGACGGCGGGGCCGGCGGTGGTGGTGGCGCATCCGCCCATGGTCACTGCCACCACCACCGCCGACCCCAGGACACGCAGCCTCACGGCCGTCCGGGCAGCCGGTAGTTCGGCCCGAGCACGGTGCCGCGGTCGGGCTTGTACAGGTCGAACCCGCGCGGGTCGCACTGCAGGCCGCCGTTGATGCAGTGCTTCACCAGCGCCGCCAGCGTCTCGGGGTCCCACGCGTTGAAGAAGTCGTAGTGCCACGAGTACCCGCGTCCGCTGGCCAGGTGCACGCCGGACATGTCGCCGCTGACCGGGAACGCCATCTTGAACTCCAGCATCGGCACGGCCACCGGGTGGTCGGCCGGGCAGACCAGCGTCGCCCGGTCCGGGTAGGCCAGGTGGCTCTTGTGGTCGGCCGAATCGAGGTGGACGCCGTCCCAGCAGCTCGGCGCCTGGTAGCGGATGTTGAGCTGGCTGCCGTCGACGCACCGCACCGGGATGTCCCAGTTGTGGAAGCTGTCACCGCACTCCCAGCCCTCGATGGCGCCGGGAGCGTGCTGGAACTCGTCCTGCGTCGCCGTGACGCTCCCGGCGACGTACCGCAGGCCGGGCGGGAACGGCACCACCTTCGTGTAGTCGAGGATGCCGGACTTGTAGTAGACGACCTGCGCGAAGTTCGGCAGCACCACCTGGTTCCCGTTGTACACCGTCGGGAACCAGTACGCGGACAGGTCGTCCGGGGCCAGGCAGGTCGTGTTGCCGACGCCGGCGTTCTGCAGCGACTGCAGGGTGGTGGCCGCGTTCGTGGTCTTGTTGCCGAGGAACGTGTGGTCGTGGGACGCGCCGGGCAGCCCGGGGTAGACGATCGGGTCGTCCGGCTGGTGGTGGCTCGGGGAGCAGTTGACCTGGAACTCGTGGTGGGTCACCAGGTCGTCGGCCCCGGCGGGCGACCAGGTGGCCGCGGTCAGGAAGGCGCCTGCCAGCACGGTGGCGGCGGTGCAGGCGAGGAGCGCGGCTTTCGTTGCCAAGGGTCCTCCACGGTGAGGGTGCCTGGAATGGGAGAGCGCTCTCCCACAGCATGCGCAGCTGGGCGTGAACCTGTCAAGAAGGACCCGATTCCGTCACCGGACAGTCGTTGTCGGGTTGGCGGCGGAGCCTTGACAGCGGCGGGGTGCGCGGCGAACCATCGGTCGCGCCGGAGAGCGCTCTCCAAGCGCCGTTCCCCTGCCGTACGGGAGTCATCGTGGACCGACCGTCGTTCGTCCGTGCCGTCCGGGCGCTGGTGGCCCTGCTGGTGCTGGGCCTGCTCGCCGTCCCGTCGCCGGCGCACGCCGCGACCCTGCTTTCGCAGGGCAAGCCCGCGACCGCGTCGAGCAGCGAGGGGGCCGGGACACCGGCGTCGGCGGCTGTGGACGGCGACCCCGGCACCCGCTGGGCGAGCGCCTGGAGCGACCCCCAGTGGCTGCAGGTCGACCTCGGCGCGCCGGCCGAGATCAGCCAGGTCACGCTGAACTGGGAAGCCGCCTACGCGACCGCCTACGAAATCCAGGTCTCCGACGACGCGACCACGTGGCGGACCGCCTACAGCACCACGACCGCGACCGGCGGGACGCAGAACCTCGCCGTCACCGGGCACGGCCGGTACGTCCGCCTCTACGGCACCCACCGCGTCGGCGGTTACGGGTATTCGCTGTGGGAGTTCCAGGTCGGCGGGGCCTGGACGCAGGACGGCCCCGGCACCACGCGGGTGACCGGCACGCAGGGGAACTGGCAGCTCACGGTCGACGGGACGCCGTGGACCGTCAAGGGCCTCACCTGGGGCCCGCCGACCGGCGAAGCGGCCGCGCGGATGCCGGAACTGCACGCGATCGGCGTCAACACCGTCCGCACCTGGGGCACCGACGGCACGACGCTGCCCCTGCTCGACGCGGCCGCGGCCAACGGGATCAAGGTCATCAGCGGGTTCTGGCTGCAACCCGGCGGCGGCCCGGGCAGTGGTGGCTGCGTCGACTACACCACGGACACGAACTACCAGGACTCGATGCTCACCGAGATCCGGAAGTGGGTCACCGCGTACCGGGCGCACCGCGGCGTGCTGCTGTGGAACGTCGGCAACGAATCCATCCTGGGGATGCAGAACTGCTACTCCGGCACCCAGCTGGAGCAGGAGCGGATCGCCTACGCCCGGTTCGTCGACCAGGCGGCGCAGGCGATCCACGCCATCGACCCGAACCACCCGGTCACCTCGACCGACGCCTGGACCGGCGCTTGGCCGTACTACCGGGCGTACGCGCCGAACCTCGACCTCTACGCGGTGAACTCCTACGCCCACGTCTGCCAGGTGAAGCAGGACTGGCTCGCGGGTGGCTACACGAAGCCGTATGTCATCACCGAAACGGGCCCGGCCGGCGAGTGGGAGGTGCCCAACGACGGCAACGGCGTCCCCGCGGAACCGACCGACCAGCAGAAACGCGACGGCTACACCAACGCCTGGAACTGCGTGCTGGCCCACCCCGGCGTGGCCCTCGGCGCCACGCTGTTCCACTACGGCACCGAAGGCGACTTCGGCGGCGTCTGGTTCAACATCACCACGGGCAACGAGAAGCGGCTGTCCTGGTACGCCGTCCGCCGGCTCTACAGTGGACAGACGGGCGGCAACACCCCGCCGGTGATCGCGTCGATGGACCTCACCCGGGCCACCGGCGTCCCGGCGGGCGGAACCTTCACGGTGACCGCCGCGGTGTCCGATCCGGACGGTGACCCGGTCACCTACACCATGGGCTACAACAGCAAGTACCTCAACAACGCCTCGGGGCTGATCCCGGCCCAGTTCACCGGGAACGGCACGTTCACCGTCACCGCGCCGCAGCAGCCGGGCGTCTGGAAGCTGTACCTGTACGCCCGGGACGGCCACGGCAACGTCGGCATCGAGACGCGTTCACTGCGGGTGCTCTGACCCCGAGCCGGAGCAGCGGCGGGTCGAAGACCGGTGGGGCCGCCTCGTCAGAGGCGTTCGACGCGGTCGGCCTGCGGGCCCCGGTCGCTCTGCCGCACCGCGTACCGGACCCGGTCACCCTTCTGCAGCGGCTCCGACCCCATGATCACGGACGCGTGGGCGAAGAGATCGTCGCCGCCTGCGTCCGGGGTGATGAAGCCGAAGCCGCGGTCGGCGTCGTAGCGCGCGACGACGCCCTCGCCGCCTCGTACGGGCACGTCCCGCGCCGCCGGCCCCGCGGCCGCGGCAGGTGCCGACCGGTGCGGCGCCGTCGGGGGCTCGGCGCCCCGGACCAGGTGCACGTCGCGGGCCTGCGGGCCCTTGTCCCCACTGGCCACCTCGTAGGCGACGCGGTCGCCCTCCGCGAGCCACGTCAGCCCCTCGGCCAGGGCCCGGGCGTGCACGAAGACGTCCCCGGCGCCGGAGTCGGGGTTGATGAAGCCGAAGCCCTTGTCCTCGTCGTACCAGGCCACCGTGCCGTCGGCACCGTCCGCGATACCGGCCGCAGCGGGTGAGCCGGCCCCTGGTCCCAGCGGGATCACGTGCCCGGCTTGCGGGCCGCGCTCGCCTTCGACGATCAGGAAGGCCACCCGCTGCCCCTCGGTGACCACGCCGCCGGTCACGATGGCGGAGCTGTGCACGAAGATGTCGGCGCCGCCGCCGTCCGGCGACGCGAAGCCGTACCCCTTGCCCGGCTCGTACCAGTTGATGGTGCCGAGCAGGCCCACGGCGCTGCCGGTGGCCGCATCGGCGGTCACGCGAACGCGCAGCGCCTGGGGGCCGCGGTCGTTCTCGCCGACCTCGAACACGACAGCCTGGCCCTCGCGGAGCACTTTCCCGCCGCCGTCCCCGACGATCTCGGAGGCGTGCACGAACACGTCCGGCGAGCCGTCCTCGGGCGCGAGGAAGCCGAAACCCCGTTCGGCGTCGAACCAGCGGACGGTTCCTTGCGGCATCAAAAGCTCCAGGTCGAGAGGGCGGGCACGGGCCCCCAGTCTCTCTGACCGACCTCGCGGTCCGTCGGCCGGGCCCACCGGCGGCGATGCGGAGCCAGGGGCGGGCCGGGGGTTCACCTCGCGACACACCGAGTTTCGAGACCAGGTCTTGGTTCGCGATCGGGCACGAACGCGGGGCCAAGAGCGGCGTGGCGTGCCGGGGGTCGGAGCCGCGAGCGACTACCGGAGTGGTCCCGGCGTGCCGATGGGGCCGCGCGCTCTTCGGCGGCGGCGAGGCCGCCGCCCCGGAGGTCGAGGTGGGCGGGCTCGCCAGGCGGACGACCGCACCGGCTGGTCGCCGCTCCGCCTGCCGGATGCGCGAACTGCTCTTCGTCGCCCGGCCCCGCCTCCCGGGCGGAACCGTCGCGCACCGGCACCCTCCGGCGGCGGGCGGATCGTTTCGCCGGGTGCCGCAGTGTCGGTCGAGCCGGGCGTGCCGACCCGGGCCACGAGCAGCTCGAACGGCGGACGAAGAAGGGGCGGCGCGGCGGGCGGGTCGGGCGCGTGGCCACCCCCAGCGGCCACGTGAGACAACCCGCGGGTCGCTGCGCCACCCCGGGCCGGTGTCAAGTTTCCGAAACACCGGTTGGGAGTATCGTAGTCTTTCCGGCACAGGGTGTGTCAAGTTTTCGGAACAGCTACGCTGTCCGGTGTCACGTTTCATGTCTGCAGGTGGTGTGTGGTGAGCGAAGAGCGCAGTTTCGCCGAACGGCTGGCGCACCTGATCGCGACCGTGCACCCGCCGGACCGCAAGCCGTACTCCTACCGGGAGATCGCGCACGGCGTCGCCGAGCAGACCGGCGTCACGATGTCGGCCACGCACGTCCAGCAGCTCGCCGTCGGCGCGCGCAAGGACCCGAAGCGCTCGCACATCCAGGCGCTCGCCCAGTTCTTCGGCGTGCCGGTGACGTACTTCTTCGACGACGAGGTCGCCGGCCAGGTCGATCAGCAGGTCGAAGACGTCCTCGCCTGGCGGGACAGCGAGGCGCGGAACCTGGCGCAGCGAGCCATGCGGCTCTCGCCGCGTGATCGCGAAACCGTCACGGCCCTGCTGGACCAGCTCAGCAGCTACGACGAAACCCGGCAGCGCACCGGACGGCGGCGGAAGCCCGAGTGACGGCGGGCGGCTCCGCTACGATGACCTCGTCCGTGTTCGCGCCCCGGTGCACCCGGCTGGCGCCCGGTGACCTGGGAGGACCCATCGACGAGCCCGGCCTGCCCGCCCTCCGAGACCGGGCGCGCGAGCGCGTGCGGACGGTGCTCGCCGCCGTCCCGTTGCCGCGGCCGTGGTCGATGAACGCCTGGGTCGACGGCCTCGAAGCGTGGCGCGGCCGTGAGATCGACCTCGTCCCGATCGCGTACCGGCCCGGTCAGCCGTCCGGCGCGTGGCAGGCCCGGCCGGACTACGACCTGATCGCCTACACCGAGCACACGTCGGCGCTGCACCAGGACCACATCATCGCCCACGAGCTGGCCCACATGCTGTGCGCGCACACCGGGACGTGCCTGATGTCGGAGGCCGAGGCCGCCGAGCTCGCGCCGGACCTCGCGCCGCGGGCGTTGTCGCACCTGCTCACCCGCGTCACGACCGGGACCGACGAGTACGAGGCCGAGCTGATCGCCGTGTTGCTGATGAGCGCCGCGACGAGCGAGCCACCCGCCGTTCAGCCGGGTGCGTCCGGCCGAGCGGCGGACCAGGCTAGGCGGCTGGCGGCACTCCTGGGATAGTCGCCTCCCGTGATCGACATACTTTTCGTCGGGGTCGGGCTCTTCGCGCTGTTCGCCGGAATCTGGCGAGCGAACCGCGCCCGCCGCACCGGGGCGGGCGCGGGCCTTGCCGTCTCGCTCATCGCGCTGGGCGCGGCGTTCTGCTTCCTGTCCAACCGGGCGCAGCAGTTCGAGAGCGAGCTCTACCCGAGCCTGGGCCGGCTGTTGTCGAACCTGGCGACGATGGTGGCGGCCTACGGCATCGGCCTGACGGTCGCCGAGATCAGCGGCACCCGCGACCGCGGCCGCCGCACCCGGCTGGTCGCGCTCGGCGTCGCGCTGACCATCCTGGTGGTGACCTTCTTCAGCACCTCGGACCTCCCGCGCGGCATCGGCCTGTTCGACGAGCTGTACCGCACGCACCCGACGCTGGTCGTCTACGTCTTCACCTACACCGTCTACCTGGGCCTGGCGGTGCTCGACATCGGTTTCGTGGCGGCGGTGACGATCCGGGCGAGCGGGGGAGCGCTGCGGGCGGGGCTCGCGCTGCTGCTGCTCGCGTCGGCGTTCGCGATCGCGTACCTGGCCGGGAAGGTGGTCGCGACGATCCACGCCCTGCAGGCCGAGCACCCGGTGAAGGCGTTGTGCCGCGGGCCGTTCTCGACGCTGCCGTGCGCGCTCGACGTCGGGTTCCCGGCGGTGTCGGTGCTGCTGATCGTGCTGGGCCTGACGATCCCGTCGATCCCGGGACTGGCGGCGGCCCGCCGCGACGCCCGGACACTGCGCCTGCTCCGCCCGCTGCGTGCCCACCTGACGCGGCGGTTCCCGGAGATCACCCGCATCGACCCGGCGGGGTCGTCCCGCCGCGAGCGCCTGCTGACGGCGATGAGCGAAACCAACGACGGCCTGATCCTGGCCGGGGTGACCCCGGAAGTGCCGCCGGCGACGGCGGCGAGGCTGGTGCGCGACCTCCCGGACGAGCCATCCGAGATCGAGCCGCCCACCGCCACCGCGGAACCGTTCGCCGCGGACGTGGCCCGGCTGCGTGCGATCGCCCGCGAGTACCGCAACCTGGAAGGAGCCACGCCGGCCGACACCGAGCGGTGACCCGGGCGCGAAGGCTTGGCCGCGAAGCGCGTGCGTCACCCGCCGAACGGTGCCTCCAGCCGCGGTTCCCAGCCGCGCTCCGTCAGCGCCACCAGCTGCAGGGCTTCGGCGCGGGCTTCGATCGGCAGCAACAGCCGCACTTCGACGGCGACCCGCTCGAGCGTTTCCGCCGAACCGCCCATCGCGACGGTCAGGTGCGCAGCCGGTCGCGGCCCGAACCGGCCGCCGTACGGCAGCACCTCCGGCCACCGGCCGCAGACCGCATCGGCCACCGCCTGCAGCTCCGGCGCCGCCAAGGCCACGAAACCCGGCGCCACCACCAGCTCCGCCAACCGCACGTCCACCGGCGCGATCCCGGCCGCCAGCGAGCGCACCTCCGCCAGGACCGGGCCGGTCAGCGACGCGTCCGGCAGGAACGGGTACAACGCCGTCACGTGGGCGGGCAAGCCGGGACGGACGAGGGAAGCATCGACCCGCCGCGCCGCAGCCAGCACCGGCTCGGCAGCGGGCAGGAGGATCACGAGCGCGGTGGTTCCTGGCGAAGGCACCCCCGCATCATGGCAGTCACGCGATCACGACGGTCAGGCGACGGCGGCCTCCGGGAACCGCCCCGAGCGGGCCAGCGCCAGGCTGCGACGGCACAGTTCGACCAGCTCCTGGTTGGCGCGGCTGTGCGGGACCGACCCGCACAGCTCGCAGCGGATGTTCACCGCACCGACCAGCTCGTCCACCGCGACCAGGGCCTGGTGGTCGCAACGGCGGCACCACCGGTACCCGATCGCCGGGTTCGTGTGCACCGGTGACGCCACGCAGTCGTGCAGCCAGCGGCGGTGCGTCCGGCACGTCACGCGGTCCGTCGGATCGAGGCCGCCGGCGTCCTCGACGTGGTCTTCCTGCGCCAGCGTGGCCGCCAGCAGCGGTTCCCGCGGCGCGGCCGGCCTGTCCTCCAGGCTCGGGGTGGCCCACGCGTGGTGGTCGCCGCATCGGCACTTCTCGGTCATGTCGCCCCCAGTGGTCGGGTCGTTCGTTGCGTCGAGTGTGAGCGCGGCAACAGAACGTCGACAACCGTGAAAACGCGCAGTTTCGACCGGCGGCACGTCACCCGCGGTAGGCGGATGAGCGGACTTCGGCGCGCAGGTATGCGAACATATGTTCTATGACCGACGAGGGGCCCATCCTGCACGCCGACCTCGATTCGTTCTACGCCTCGGTCGAACAGCGGGACGACCCGTCGCTCAAGGGGCGGCCGGTGATCGTCGGCGGCGGGGTCGTGCTCGCCGCGAGTTACGAGGCCAAGGCCTACGGCGTGCGCACCGCGATGGGCGGCGCGCAGGCCCGGCGGCTGTGCCCGCACGCGGTCGTCGTGCGCCCGCGGATGTCGGCCTACCTGGCCGCCAGCCGGGCGGTGTTCGAGGTCTTCCACGACACGACGCCGTGGGTGGAAGGCATCTCGATCGACGAGGCGTTCCTGGACGTCGGAGGGTTGACCAGGATCGGCGGGCGGCCGAGCCGCATCGCCGAACGGCTGCGGGCGGCCGTCGCGGAGCGGGCCGGGCTGCCGATCACCGTCGGGGTGGCGCGCACCAAGTTCCTCGCCAAGGTCGCCAGCCGCGTCGCCAAGCCCGACGGCCTGCTCGTCGTCCCGCACGACGGCGAGCTCGCGTTCCTGCACCCGCTGCCGGTCTCGGCGCTCTGGGGCGTCGGCAAGGTCACCGCCGAGAAGCTGCGGGCGCGCGGGATCACGACCGTCGGGCAGCTGGCCGCCGCCGAGCACGTCGACCTCGTCGGCCTGCTCGGCCGGGGCGCCGGGGCGCACCTGCACGACCTGGCGCACAACGAAGACCCGCGCCGCGTGGAGATCGGCACGCGGCGGCGTTCGATCGGCGCCCAGCGGGCCCTCGGCCGCGGCAGGCGGACGCCGGCCGAGCTCGACGTCGTGCTGGTGGCCCTGATCGACCGGATCGCCCGCCGGCTGCGCGCCGCCCGCCGCGTGTGCCGGACCGTGACGATCCGGCTGCGCTTCGCCGACTTCTCCCGCGCCACCCGCTCGCACACGCTGACGGACCCGACGGCGGGCACCGGCGTGCTGCTCGCCGCGGCCCGGGAACTGCTCGTCGCCGCCCTGCCGCTGATCGCCGACCGCGGCATCACCCTGCTGGGCGCGTCCCTGTCCAACCTGGCCGACGACAACCCGTTCCAGCCCGCGCTGCCGTTCGAGCGGCAGCGTGCGAGTGAGCTGGACACGGCGTTGGATGCGGTGCGGGATCGGTTCGGGCGGGCTGCGGTCACCCGGGCGGTGTTGCTCGGTCGTCCGGATGATCTCGAGATGCCGATGTTGCCCGACTGAGCGGGTAAGCCGGTCGGTGTGGAAGGCGCGCGTGCGCCAGGGCAGCTGGTCGAGGGCGACCGGTCCCAGCCCGCGCTGCCGTTCGAGTGGCAGCGTGCGAGTGAGTTGGACACGGCGTTGGATGCGGTGCGGGATCGGTTCGGGAGGGCTGCGGTGACTCGGGCGGTGTTGCTCGGTCGTCCGGATGATCTCGAGATGCCGATGTTGCCTGACTGAGCGGGTAACCCGGTCACTTCGGCAGGCGCGCGTGCGCCAGTGCGGAAAGTGCGGCGGGCCGCAGTGCGTCGGTGCGCTGCCACAGCCGCGCGGGGATGCTCTGCCGCTGTCCGGCCTGTTCGACGACTTCGAAACCGGCGTCGTGCAGGAGGGTGGCCAGTGCGGTGGGGGACAGGAACGTGCGCCACGGCTCTCCGCGCCCGGCGGTCACCGGTCCGACCGCTTCGACGTAGCCGTTCCCGGCCGCGTCGCGCAGTTCCGGGGGCAGCAGGTGGTCGGCCACGATTTCCGAACCGGATGCGAATCCGCCGAGCTCACGCAAAACCGCGGCAATCGCCGCCGGGGTCAGGTACATGGTGACACCGAGCCAGCTGGCGAACACGGGGCGAACCGGGTCCAGTCCACTCTGGACGAGCCGTTCCCGCAGCGGTTCGGCTTCGAAGTCGACCGGGACGAAGGTGACCGACACCGGTTCGGCGACGCCGGCGCGGGCCAGCAGTTCCCGTTTGGCGGCCTGGGTCGCCGGGTGGTCGACCTCGAACACGCGGAATCGTCGCGAGGAGGTCCGATACGCGAACGAATCGAGGCCGGCGCCGAGAATCAGATACTGGTCTATACCGGAATTGCGGCGCATCAGGCGCGTCTCGGTGAACCGGCTCCGGCACACCGCTTCGGCACGTGCTCCGGCCAGGATCGGATGGGTACCGTGGAGCCGATGGTAAGCCAGGAGTTCGTCGGCGCGGTCGCCGAGGAGGCGAGCGGCGAGGGTATCGGAGAAGACGAACGGCTCGGCGTCGACGAGCAAATGTGCCGCGCGCGCGGCGGCCGCCAGGAAGGCGGTCTGACTGGTGTGAGGTGCATTACCGGGAAAGTCGGCTCGGGTCATGTCGCCACGGTACCGATTGGATTTCGAGCATATCACAAAATTGAATCTTCTTCAACAGTGCGAGCATTTCGGCTCGGTTGCGGTCACCCTGGACGCGGGCGAGCCGCTCGCCCGAGCGGCCATTGTGGACGCTTCAGGGTGTCGCGCGTGCCGGGCATGATTCGACAGGTTAGGGTCTGTCCGACCGTGTTCTGGAGAAGATGAGGAACGACGAATCATGGCGCAACGGGTGCAGGTCCAGATGGTGGACGACCTCGACGGCAGCGAGGCTTCGCAGACCGTCCCCTTCAGCCTCGACGGGGTGACGTACGAGATCGACCTGTCCGAGGAGAACGCCTCCGCGCTGCGGGACGAGCTGGCTCGCTACGTCGCCGCCGCGCGGCGCATCGGTGGCCGCAAGGTCCGCCTCGCGACCGGCCAGTCCCTTGGCGGCTCGTCCGGTGCGAGCACCGACCGCGAGCGCAACCGCCAGATCCGCGAGTGGGCCCAGGCGAACGGCTACGAGGTGGCCGAGCGCGGCCGCCTGTCCAGCGAGATCATCGCGGGCTTCGAGGCCGACCAGGCCGCGGCGGCCGAGCCGGCCGACGCCAAGCCGGCGCGCAAGCGAGCGACCCGCAAGAAGGCTTGAAGTCGGCGCCCGCGCCGGCCGGGAGACGCCCGCCGGCGCCACCCGGCCGGCCGGTGGTCGCCCAGGCGACATCAGGTGGCGTTCGGTGTTCCCCCGGTGCCTGACCGTCACGGGTCCGGTGCGAAGTGGACGGCAACGCCGGTTCCGGTGCCGCCGAACGGCTGTCGACCCGCCTTGCGGGCGGTGAAGGGTTGTCGGGAGTGGCTCCGATGGCCAGACTGTCAGTGCTCCGCGCGGCCGGTACCGCGCGGGAGCACCGGTCCGGTGGCCGCCTCCTCCCTCGATGGCCACCGGGCCGCCTCCTTTCCCCGGCGTGACGCCCGGCGGCGCCGCCTCGCGCCCGGCCGAGCCGGGTCTTTCTGACTGTTCCTCCGTCGCCCGCCCGGCGGCCCCTGCGCAGTAGTGGCATCGTGGCCGCGGACCGCGCCTCGTCGACGAGGCGGACGAGGCGGACGCCCTCGAACTACGAGCTGTTGACGCGACCCTCCGCCACGGGCGGCTGCTCCGGGCGATCCTCCCCGGTCCTGCGGTCCGCCGGCCGACGAGGTCCCTCTGCTCCGCCGGCACCCTTGTTCCCGGACAGCTCGGCGATCAACTCCTCCAGTGACCATTGTGGACACCGATCGGTCAAGTTCACTGTGGACGGTGAGCCGGTCCGAGTGTTCGACCATCCACCCGCCCGCGCGAAGGCGCCGCGACTCACTCGAGTCGCGGCGCCTTCGTCGTCCGGGCGTTGACCCCGGCGCAGGTCAGCAGCTATTCTCGATATGCGAAAGAAAAATTCCGGATAGCGAAATTCGAGGTCGCGATGCCTGAAGGTCACTCCCTGCCGTACGTCGCCAACCTGTCGATCCTCTTCAAGGAGGTCCCGCTGCTCGAGCGGGCCGCCGCCGCGCGGGAGGCCGGGTTCACCGACGTCGAGTACTGGTGGCCGTTCGACTCCGCGGTGCCCGCGCGCGAGGACGTGGACGCCTTCGTGCGCAGCCTCGACGGGGTCCGCCTGCGGGGGCTGAACTTCTACGCCGGCGACATGGCCGCGGGGGAGCGGGGCCTGGTGTCGTGGCTCGGCCGCGAGACCGAGTTCGCCGACAGCCTCGTCATCGCCATCGGGATCGCCGAGCGCACCGGCTGCCGCAGCTTCAACGCGCTCTACGGCAACCGGCTCGACGGCGAAGACCCGGCCAAGCAGGACGATCTGGCCCGCGTGCACCTGGACAAGGCCGCCGACGCCGCCGCGCGGATCGGGGCGCAGCTGGTGCTCGAACCGCTCTCCGGCGCGGACCGCTATCCGCTCAAAACCGCCGCGGACGCCGTGGCCGTGCTCGACGACCTCGGGCGCGACAACGTGCGGCTGCTGGCCGACCTCTACCACTTGGCCGTCAACGGCGACGACCTCGACGCACTGGCGAAGCGGCACATCGCCCGGATCGGGCACGTGCAAATCGCCGACGCTCCCGGCCGCCACCAGCCCGGCACCGGCGAGCTGGACATCGAGGGGCACCTGGCGAAGCTGCAGAACGCGGGCTACGCCGGGTTCGTCGGGATCGAGTACGTCCCCGACCCCGACACCGTCACGTCGCTCGCCTGGCTGCCGAAAACCCGAAGGGGACGAGCATGAAACTGGGATTCATCGGACTGGGCGTGATGGGCGCCCCGATGGCCGCGCACCTGGTCGCAGCCGGCCACGACGTCAGCGGCTACGACGTCCACCCGGCCGCGGGGGAGAAGCTGCAGGCCGACGGCGGGCGGGCCGCGACCGGCGTCGCCGACGCGGTGGCCGGAGCCGACGTCGTGATCACGATGCTGCCGGACCACCCGCAGGTCGAGGCGGTCGTGCTGGCCGACGGCGGCGTCCTGGACACCGCCGAGCCCGGCACGCTGCTGATCGACATGAGCACCATCCGCCCGGAGACGTCGATCGCCGTCGCCGAAGCGGCTCGGGACAAGAAGATCCGGGTCCTCGACGCGCCGGTGTCGGGTGGGCAGGCCGGGGCCGAGCAGGCGTCGCTGTCCATCATGGTCGGAGGCGCGCAAGAAGACTTCGCGGCCGCGAAGCCGGTGCTCGACGCGCTCGGCAAGACGATCGTGCACGTCGGCCCGCACGGCGCCGGCCAGGTCGTGAAGGCCGCCAACCAGCTCGTCGTCGGCGGGATCTACGGGCTCGTCGCCGAGGCGATCGTGCTGCTGGAAGCGTCCGGTGTGGACGCCGCCACCGGGCTCGACGTGCTCGCCGGCGGCCTCGCGGGCAGCCGGATCCTCGAGCTCAAGCGCAAGTCCATGGTGGACCGGCAGTTCGCGCCCGGCTTCCGGATCGACCTGCACCACAAGGACATGGGGATCGCGCTGGCCGCCGCCCGGCAGGCCGGCGTCGCGCTCCCGCTCACCGGGCTGGTCGCCCAGCTCGTCGCCGCCGGCCGGGCCATGGGGTACGGCGCCGAAGACCACTCGGCCTTGCTGAAGGTCGCCGAACAGTTGTCGGGCCGCGTCCCGGCGGAGGTGTGACATGCCCAGAATCCCCGCGATGCAGGCGGTCGTCGACGTCCTGGAAAGCGAAGGCGTCGACACCGTCTTCGGCTGCCCCGGCGCTGCCATCCTCCCGCTGTATAACGCCCTGCAAGGCCGGGCCATCGAGCACCTGATCGTCCGCCACGAAGAGGGCGCGACCCACATGGCCGACGGCTGGGCCAGGACGAACGGCAACGTCGGTGTCGCCATCGGCACGTCCGGCCCGGCCGGCACGAACATGATCACCGGGCTCTACACCGCACACGCGGACTCGATCCCGATGATCTGCATCACCGGCCAGGCGGCCACGACCAAGCTGCACCAGGAAGCCTTCCAAGCGGTCGACATCGTCGAGATCGCCAAGCCGGTGACGAAGTGGGCGGTGCAGGTCAAGGAGGCGGCGCAGCTGCCGTGGATCTTCCGCGAGGCGTTCCGGGTCGCCCGCTCGGGCCGTCCCGGCCCTGTCCTCATCGACCTGCCGATCGACGTGCAGAAGCAGGACATCGAGTGGGACTCCTCGATCGACTCGCCGCTGCCGGTGACCCGGGTGACCCCGGCACCCGCGCGGGTCGAGCGGGCCCTCGACCTGCTGCTGGCCGCCGAACGGCCGCTGATCCTGGCCGGCGGCGGGGTGGTCCTCGGCGAGGCGAGCGAGCGGCTGCGGGCCGCGGCCGAGCGCCTCGACGTCCCGGTGCAGGTGACGCTGATGGGCAAGGGGAGCTTCCCCGAGGACCACGAGCTGTTCGCCGGGATGGCCGGCATCCAGACGTCGCAGCGCTGGGCGAACGCGGCCTTCCTGGAGGCCGACCTGGTGCTGGCGCTGGGCGCGCGGTTCGGCGACCGGCACACCGGCGAGCTGTCGGTCTACCGCGGGGACCGGAAGTTCATCCACGTCGACATCGAGCCCACCCAGCTGGGCAAGGTGTTCGGCCCCGACCTCGGGATCGTCTCGGACACGCGGGAGTTCCTCGACGCGCTGCTGGCGGCGCTGGAGAAGCGCTCGGTGCCGCCCCGGCGCGCGTGGGTCGGGCGGATCGGCGAGCTCAAGGAGGCGCTGCCGCGGCGCGACGACTTCGACAGCCTGCCGATCAAGGCGCCGCGGGTCTTCAAGGAGATCAACGAAACCTTCGGCGAGGACACCTACTTCGTCACCGCGATCGGGCTCTACCAGATCTGGTCGGGCCAGTTCCAGAAGGCGCACAAGCCGCGGCACTACCAGGTGTGCGGCCAGGCCGGCCCGCTCGGCTGGGAGATCCCCGCCGCGATCGGCGTCAAGAAGGCGCGGCCCGGCGCCGAGGTAGTCGGCGTGGTCGGCGACTACTCGTTCCAGTTCCTCGTCGAGGAGCTGGCGGTGGCCGCCCAGTACGACGTCGGGTTCGTGCTGATCATGCTGAACAACGAGTACCTCGGCCTGATCCGCCAGGCCGAGACCGGCTACGACATGAACTTCGAAGTCGACATCCACTACGACGCGAACGGCACCGACAACGTCAAGATCATGGAGGCCTACGGCTGCTCCGGCACCCGGGTGCACGAGCCGGGGGAGATCCGGACGTCCCTGGAGTGGGCGCGCAAGGAGGCCGAGCGCACCAGCCGCCCGGTCCTGGTCGAGATCATGATCGAACGCGAAGGCAACGCCGCCATGGGGGCCGCGCTCGACGCCGTCAAGGAGTTCGAACCCGCGTGACACCCGCGTGACCACGGCCGCCGCCCGAGACCTGACCTCGTGCGGCGGCCGTTGCGCGTCCGCGATCGCGCGGTTGTCGGAAAGTACAAACCGGGGCCGTAAATTTACCCGTCTTTCAGGGGTTTTGCCGTGGTCGCGGCCACACCCCAGCGTGTGTACTTCTTCACGAAGCAGCCCCGAAAGGACGTCCACAGTGGAATTCCTCCGACCCGCCTCGCTGGCCGACGCGCTCGCCGCGCGCGCCGCGAACCCCGGTGCGGTCCCGATCGCCGGCGGCACGGACGTGATGGTCGAGCTCAACTTCGACCACCGCCGTCCGGAAGCCCTGCTCGACCTCGGGCGCGTCCCCGAACTGCACGAGCACGGCAGCGACGGCGGCCGGATCCGGATCGGCGCGGCCGTGCCCTACACCCGGATCATCGCGGAGCTGGGTGCCCGGCTGCCCGGGCTGGCGATGGCCGCGCGGACCGTCGGCTCCCCGCAGATCCGCAACCGCGGTTCCGTAGGGGGCAATCTGGGCGCGGCTTCACCCGCCGGCGACTCGCACCCGGCGCTGCTGGCCGCCGACGCCGAGGTCGAAATCGCCTCGGTGCGGGGGACGCGGATCGTCGCGGCGAAGGACTTCTACACCGGCGTGAAGCGGAATGTCCTGGAGCCGGACGAGCTGATCACGGCCGTGCTCGTCGAACCGGCCACGGGACCGCAGCAGTTCAGCAAGATCGGCACCCGCAACGCGATGGTCATCGCGGTCGCGGCCTTCGGGCTGGCGTTGCACCCCGCCGAAAAGCGGGTCGGCACCGGCGTCGGCTCGGCCGCGCCCACCCCACGCCGGGCTTTCGAGGCCGAAGAGTTCCTGGCCGGGGAGCTGGACTGGGAGTCGCCGCGGGCGTTGACCGACTCGGTGAAGCGGCGCTTCGGTGACCTGGTCGCCGGAGCCGCGTCGCCGATCGACGACGTCCGGGGGAGTGCGGCCTACCGCCGTCACGCGCTGGGGGTCATGGCGCGCAGGACGCTGACCTGGGCTTGGACCGAATACTGCGAGGGGAGCGCGAAGTGCGCGTGAACGTCACCGTCAACGGCGAGCACCGCCGGGCGGACAACGTCTGGGAAGGCGAGAGCCTGCTCTACGTGCTGCGCGAGCGGCTCGGCCTGCCGGGCTCGAAGAACGCCTGCGAACAGGGCGAATGCGGCTCCTGCACGGTCTACCTCGACGGCGTCCCGGCGTGCGCGTGCCTGGTCGCGGCCGGGCAGGCCGAAGGCCGCGAGGTCGTCACGGTCGAGGGCCTGGCGTCCGGCGACGACCTCGACCCGGTGCAGGAATCGTTCGTCGAAAAGGGCGCGGTCCAGTGCGGGTTCTGCACGCCCGGCCTGCTGGTCGCGGCGCACGACCTGATCGAGCGCGTCCCGGACCCCAGCGACGTCGAGATCCGCGAGGCCCTCGCCGGCAACCTGTGCCGCTGCACCGGCTACGAGAAGATCCTCGACGCCGTCCGCGACGCGGCCGCGAAGAAGGCCGTCCGATGAGCGCCCCGGCCCGCTCCCCGCAGGAGCTGCACGACACGATCGCCGGCGGCATCGGCGAGAGCCCGTTGCGCCCGGACGGCACGCTCAAGGTCCGCGGCGAATTCGCCTACTCCTCGGACCTGTGGCACGAGGACATGCTGTGGGGCGCCACCCTGCGCAGCCCGCACCCGCACGCCCGGATCGTCCGCCTCGACGTCTCCCGCGCGCTCGCCCAGCCGGGCGTGCACGCCGTGCTGACGCACGAGGACGTCCCCGGCGAGAACGTCTACGGCCTCAAGTACCAGGACACCCCCGCGCTCGCCGACGGCCTGGTCCGCTACCAGGGCGAGCCGATCGCCATCCTGGCCGCCGACCACCCCGAGATCGCGCGGCAGGCGCTGAAGGAGATCGTCGTCGAGTACGACGTCCTCGAGCCGATCACCGACCCCGAGCGGGCCGCGCACGACGACACCCTGCCGAAGCTGCACCCGGGCGGGAACCTGGTCCGCCACCAGCGGATCGTCAAGGGCGACCCGAACGCCACCGCGGACGTCGTCGTCTCCGGCGTGTACGAGATCGGCATGCAGGACCAGGCGTTCCTCGGCCCGGAGTCCGGGCTCGCGGTGCCGGCCGAGGACGGCGGTGTCGACCTCTACCTGGCCACCCAGTGGCTGCACGTCGACCAGCGGCAGACGGCGAAGGCCCTCGGCCTGCCGCTGGAGAAGGTCCGGCTGACGCTGTCCGGCGTCGGTGGTGCCTTCGGCGGCCGCGAGGACCTGTCGATGCAGATCCACTCGTGCCTGCTCGCGCTGCGGACCGGACGTCCGGTGAAGATGAGCTACAACCGAGAAGAGTCGTTCTTCGGGCACGTCCACCGCCACCCGGCGAAGATGTACTACGAGCACGGCGCCACCCGCGACGGCAAGCTCGTCTACGTCCGCGCGAAGCTCTACTTCGACGGTGGCGCGTACGCGTCCAAGACGCCGGTCGTGGTCGGCAACGGCACCACGCTGAGCGTCGGCCCCTACGACGTCCCGAACGCCCACATCGAGGGCTGGGGCGTCTACACCAACAACCCCACCTGCGGCGCGATGCGCGGCCTGGGCGCGGTCCAGCCGACGTACGCCTACGAGTCCCAGATGGACAAGCTGGCGTCCGCTTTGGACATGGACCCGGCGGAACTGCGGATCCGCAACGCCCTGAGCGAAGGGTCCACTGTGGTCACCGGGCAGGTGGTCGACTTCCCGGCGCCGGTCGCCGAGCTGGTGCAGCGGGTCCGGGACCTGCCGCTGCCGCCCGTGCCCGCAGGCGACCGCGACATCCGGGAGCTGCCGGGAGGTGCGTCCAACACCACCCACGGTGAGGGGGTCGTCCGCGGGGTCGGCTACGGCGTGACGATCAAGAACATCTCCTACGCCGAAGGCCTCGACGACTACTCGACCGCCCGCGTCCGCCTGGAGGTGCTCGGCGGCGAGCCGGTGGCGATGGTGCACACCGCCGCGGCCGAGGTCGGCCAGGGGCTGGTGACCCTGCAGCAGCAGATCGCCCGCACCGAGCTGGGCGTGACGCGGGTGAGCGTGCACCCGGCCGACACGAGCGTCGGCGACGCCGGGTCGAGCTCGGCGTCGCGCCAGACGTACGTCACCGGTGGCGCGGTCCGCAACGCGTGCCGCGCGGTCGCCGAAGCCGTCTACGCCCGGCTCGGCGTCACCGCCGAAAGCATGTCCTTGACCGGTGGGAAGGTGGTCGCGGCCGACGGCGAAGTCGTCGCGGACCTGGCCGAACTGCTCGGCGACACCGCGATCGAGGAGACCCGCGAGTTCCACCACCGCCCCACCTTCCCCCTCGACCCGGAGACCGGCCAGGGCGACGCCCACGTGCAGTACGGCTTCTCGGCCCACCGCGCGGTGGTCGACGTCGACCTGGACCTCGGCCTGGTCAAGGTCGTGCAGCTCGACTGCGCCCAGGACGTCGGCAAGGCGATGAACCCCGACGCCGTCGTCGCCCAGATCCAGGGCGGCTCGGCGCAGGGCCTCGGCCTCGCCGTGATGGAGGAGATCCTGGTCCAGGACGGGAAGGTGCGGAACCCGTCGTTCACCGACTACCTCATCCCGACCATCCTCGACATGCCGCCGATGCGCGTCGACGTCCTCGAACGGCCCGACCCGCACGCGCCCTACGGCGTCCGCGGCGTCGGCGAGCCGCCCACGATCTCGGCGACGCCCGCGATCGCCAACGCCATCCGCGCGGCCACCGGCCTCGAGCTGCCGCGCGTCCCGATCCGCCCGAGCACATCACCGGAGTCTGAGATGACCACGTCCCTTTCCGTCGAGCAGCGCTGGCTGGACGAAGCCGTCCGCATCGCCACGCACAACGTCGAGAACGGCGGCGGCCCGTTCGGCGCGCTGATCGTCCGCGACGGCGAGGTCGTCGCCACCGGCGTCAACCGCGTCACGGCGAACCTCGACCCGACCGCGCACGCCGAGGTGGTCGCGATCCGCGCGGCCTGCCAGGAGCTGGGCACGTTCAAGCTGGACGGCTGCGTGCTGGTCTCCAGCTGCGAGCCGTGCCCGATGTGCCTGTCCTCGGCGCTCTGGGCGCGGGTGGACAAGGTCGTCTTCGCCGCCGACCGCGACGACGCGGCCAAGGCCGGCTTCGACGACCGCGCCTTCTACGAACTCTTCGACCGTCCCCGCGAAACGTGGACGGTACCCGTGACGCGACTGTCCGCAACGGACGGTTTCGCCCCCTTCGCGGCTTGGCTCGACAAGAGCGACCGCACCGACTACTGACCCACAAGGCCAGCTGACCGGAGCAAATCGAATCGAACGTCCCGCTCGCCCAGGCACGGCGCTGTGCCTTGGCCTGGCCGAGCACACCCACCGGCAAGGGCAGGACGCATGACCCAGACGGAAGTCCCCACTCCAGTAGTCGACGAAGTACCCGAACAACGCCGTTCTCTGATCGACAAGCTGTTCGAACTGCGCGCCCGCCAGACCACGATCGGCCGTGAAGTCCGCGGCGGCGTCACCACGTTCGTCGCGATGGCCTACATCGTGCTGCTCAACCCGCTCATCCTCGGCGCCTCCGCCGATATCACCGGCGCCCGGCTCTCCGCCGCGCAGGTGACCACCGCGACCGCGCTGGCCGCCGCCGTGATGACCGTCCTCATGGGACTGGTCGGCAACGCGCCCCTCGCACTGGCCGCCGGGCTCGGCATCAACGGGATCGTCGCCTTCCAGATGGCGCCGTCGATGACCTGGCCGCAGGCGTTCGGGCTGGTCGTGCTCGAAGGCGTGTGCATCGTGCTGATGGCCGTCAGCGGGGTCCGCGAGCGGATCATGAACGCCATCCCGCGGCCGCTGAAGATGGCGATCACCGTCGGGATCGGCCTGTACATCGCCCTGGTCGGGCTGGTCAGTGCCGGGTTCGTGACCCGGATGCCGGACTCGGCGCAGACCACCGTCCCGGTGCGGCTCGGGGCGAGCGGGCACCTGCACGGCTGGCCGATCGTCGTGTTCTGCTTCGGGCTGCTGCTGATGATCGTGCTGATGGCCCGCAAGGTGCCGGGCGCGGTGCTGATCAGCATCGGGGTGGCCACGCTGTTCGCGGTCGTGCTGCACGAGGGGTTCGGCGTCGGCGGCTGGGGCCTCACCACCCCGGCGCTGCCGGACCACGTGGTCGCGGCACCGGACTTCGGGCTCCTCGGCCACATCGACCTGTTCGGCGGCTTCGCCTCGGCGGGCGCGCTCGCCGCCACGGTGTTCCTGTTCACCCTGGTGCTGTCCGGCTTCTTCGACGCCATGGGCACGATCACCAGCGTCGCCGACGAAGCCGGCCTGTCGAAGAACGGCAAGGTGCCGCGGATGGGCCGGATCCTGCTGGTCGACGGCGCGGGGGCGATCACCGGCGGCGTCACCGGCTCCTCGCCGAACACCGTGTTCCTGGAATCGGCGGCCGGCGTCGGCGAGGGTGCGCGGACCGGGCTGGCCAGCGTCGTCACCGGCCTGCTGTTCGCCGGGACGCTGCTGTTCACCCCGCTGGCCGGGGTCGTCCCGGCCCAGGCCGCCGCGCCCGCGCTGGTCGTCATCGGCGCGATGATGGTCGCGCAGTGCCGGACCATCCCGTGGCACGACCCCGACTACACGATCCCGGTGTTCCTGACCGCGGCGCTGATCCCGTTCACCTACTCGATCACCAACGGCGTCGGCGCCGGCCTGATCGCGTTCGTGCTGATCAAGTTCGGCCGCGGCAAGTGGCGCGAAGCCGGCTGGCTGCTTTCCCTGCTGGCGCTGGTGTTCGCGGTGTACTTCGCCATCGACGGTGTCGAAGCCCTCTTCCGCTAAGGAGTTCCCGTGGCCCTGATGTTCTTCAACGGCGGCGCCATGCGCGGCGAGCCGCTGCACCACCTGCTCGACGGCTCGCCGTTCGTGGCGGTGGCCGACACCGCCCCGAAGTACCGCTTCTACGCGGTCGGCGACCAGTGCCCGGCGCTGTACCCGGTGTCCCACGGTGGCGCCGCGGTGACCGGCGAGGTCTACGACGTGTCCCTGGACGACCTGCGCGACAAGGTGCTCCCGGCCGAGCCGCACGAGCTGGAGCTGGGCGTGGTGGAGCTGGCCGACGGGAGTTCGGCGTTCGCGATGCTGCTGCGGCGGCCGTACACCTCGCACGTGGCCCTGCGGGACATCACCGAGGTCGGCGACTGGCGGGCGTTCAAGGCGAGCGCGTGAAGGTCCTGGTCGCCCCGGACAAGTTCAAGGGCTCGCTGACCGCGGCGGAGGTGGCGTCGGCGCTCGCGGCCGGCCTGGCCGCCGCCCACCCCGCGGCGGCGGTGACCACGCTCCCGGTGGCCGACGGCGGCGAGGGAACGGTCGACGCCGCCGTCGCCGCCGGGTACTCGCGGGTGCGGGTCCCGGCCCGTGGACCGACGGGGGCGCCGGTGACGGCGTCCTACGGGGTCCGCGGGGACACCGCGATCGTCGAGCTGGCCGAGGCATCCGGGCTGCACCGCCTGCCCGGAGCGCCTGCCCCGCTCGACGCGACCAGTGTGGGAACCGGCGACGTCATCGCCGCGGCCCTGCGGGCGGGCTGCCGCCGGATCGTCCTCGGCGTCGGCGGCAGCGCCGGTACGGACGGCGGCGCCGGGATGCTGACCGCCCTGGGCGCCCGCCTCCTCGACGGCGACGGCCGCGACCTCCCCCGGGCGGTGCGGCGCTCCGGAACCTCGCGGCGCTGGACCTGTCCGGACTGTCCGAAGTGGACATCGAGCTGGCGAGCGACGTGGACAACCCGCTGACCGGTCCCCGCGGCGCGGCGGCCGTCTACGCCCCGCAGAAGGGCGCGTCCCCGGCCGACGTCGAGACGCTGGAAGCGGCGTTGCGCCACTGGGCTTCGATCGCCGGTCCGGAGTTCGCCGACCGCCCGGGCGCGGGAGCGGCCGGGGGAGTGGGCTTCGCGGCGATGGCGGTCCTGGGCGCCCGCGTGCGGCCCGGCATCGAGCTCCTGCTCGACCTCCTCGGCTTCGAGGAGGCACTGGCCGGAGCCGCACTGGTGATCACCGGCGAAGGATCGCTCGACGAGCAGACGTTGTCCGGCAAGGCCCCGGCCGGCGTGGCCCGCGCCGCGGCGGCCCGGGGCATCCCGTGCGTGGCGGTGTCCGGACGCTGCCGGCTTTCGGCGAGCCAGCTCGCGGGCGCGGGCATCTCGGCCGCGTACGCGTTGACGGACCTGGAACCGGACCCGGCACGCTGCATGACCGAGGCGGCGCCCTTGCTCCGCCGGCTGGCTCACCGGGTCGCGGAGGACTACTTCTCGCTGTCGAGGTGAGCCGGCTGGGTCTCGACCCGGGCGGTCGATACCGAACAGTCGCTACCAATGACTTGTTATCATCGAAACCATGGCGACGAAGACGGCGGAGGACAACCGCACCCGCATCCTCGAGGCGGCGGCGGCCCTGCTGGCAGCCGAGGGCCGCGACGGCCTGTCGACCCGTGCGGTGAGCGCGGCGGCGGGTGTCCAGCCGCCGGCGCTGTACCGGCTGTTCGGGGACAAGGACGGCCTCCTGGACGCGGTCGCGGCGTACGGCTTCGACGAGTACCTCAAGAGCAAGCGCGCCATCGCTGACACGAACGACCCGGTCGAGGACCTCCGCAGCGGCTGGGACCTGCACATCGAGTTCGGCTTGGCCCGCCCGGAGTTCTACGTGCTGATGTACGGCGACGCCCGCCCCGGCCGCACGTCGCCGGCGGCGCAGGAGGCGGAGGCGATGCTGCGGGCCAAGGTCGAGCGGGTGGCGGCCGCGGGCCGGCTCCGAGTGGGCGTCGAGCGAGCGGCCCGGCTGTACCACGCGGCCGGAATGGGCGTGGTCCTGACCCAGATCGCGACGCCCGAAGCCGACCGCGACCCCGAACTCTCGGCCACGGCGAGGGAGACGGTGCTGACCCGCATCCTCACCGGTGTCGAGGAGGAGAAGGGGTCGAACCTCCCGCAGCGGGCGATCGCCCTGCGGGCCGGCCTGGACGGCGCAACGGCGCTGACCGCGGCTGAGCGAACCCTCCTGGCCGAGTGGCTGGACCGCATCGCCAACGCCTAGACAGGTCGCCGGCGTGTCGGCGCAGCCGATCTGAATCGATCCAGCCCAATCGGACATTGCTTGTCACCCGGCGAACCCTCAATATGTTGCGACCAACAACATATTGAGACGACAACGACGTCGGAGGACCCCGATGATCAGGTGGAAAGCCGTCCTGGCCGGTACCGGAGCAGGCATCCTGCTGGCCGCAACCCTCCAGGGAACGGCCGAGGCCAGCGGAACGGCCACGGACTGCTGCGGAGGAGGAGCCTCTTGGGCCACCGGCAACAAATCCGCGCTGGGAACATCGACGACCACGGCGAGCCCGGTCTGGTTCACCGTCGCCAACGGCGTCACCTCGGAAGTCTTCTACCCCCGGGCCGACGTCCCCGATATGCAGGACATGCAGTACGTCGTCACGGACGGCTCGACGTTCGTGGACCTGGAGCGGGACGCCACGAACCACGTCGTGACCATGCCCGACGAGAAGGCCCTCCAGTACACGATCACGAACACGGCCAAGAGCGGCAAGTACCGCATCACGACGAACTACGTGACCGACCCGGCCCGGGCGACCCTGGTCACGAACACCCGGTTCCAGTCCCTGGACGGCGGGACCTACCGCCTCTACCTCCTGGCCAACCCCTCGATGGCCGGCGGCGGAGCCAACGACAACGCCTGGTGGGACGGCACCGGACTCGTGGCGAGCGGTACGGAAACCCTCTTCGGCGGAACCGCGACCACGGTCGTCTCGGCCCTGCGGGCCTCGACCGGCTTCACCGCTCACGACAACGGCTACGCCGGCGCGGCCAGCGACTGCCTGGTGGACCTCCGCGCGGACAAGACCCTGAACAACCAGTTCGACAACATCTCCGGAACGGGCAACGTGGTCCAGTGCGGCCAGATCCCGGTCGGGACGGACACGACGTTCACGGTCGCCCTCGGCTACGGTGCCACGGCCGCCGCCGCGAGCTCGGCGGCGAGTGCCTCCCTGAGCAGTGGCTTCAGCGCGGTGTCCGCCTCCTACCGAAGCGGCTGGAACTCCTACGTCGGCAGCCTGAAGCCGGCACCGGCGAGCGTCTCCGGCGACACCCAGCGACGCCGCACCTACTACGTCGCGGCCATGGCCCTGAAGACGGCGGAAGACAAGCAGCACCCGGGAGCGAGCGTGGCGGGCCTGGCCACCCCCTGGGGCGACTTCACCAACGGCGACCACCTCAACGACGGCTACCACCGGGTCTGGGGCCGCGACCTCTACCAGCAGGCCACCGGTCTGCTGGCCGCCGGGGACAGCGCCCAGGCCAAGCGGATGGCGCAGTTCCTCTGGAACTCCCAGTGGATCGGCAGCCCCACGGCCGGTGACGGCACGACGTACCCGGCCGGCTCGTTCCCCCGCTACAGCCCGGTTTCCGGGGTGGCCGGGGCGAGCGCCCAGCAGCTCGGGTGCTGCGAACAGCTGGACCAGGACGCGAACGCCGTCCTCCTGGCCTGGCTGACCGGCCTCACCGACGCCTCGACCTACGCGAAGGTCAAGACGACGGCGAACCACATCGCCGCCACCGGCCCGGACACCACCGAACGCTGGGAAGAGCAGTACGGCAAGTCACCGTCCTCGGTGGCGGCGGAGATCGCCGGGCTGATCGCGGCCGGCGCCATCGCCCGAGCCAACGGGGACACGGCGAGCGCCGCGGCCTGGGAGTCCACAGCGGACTCCTGGCGCAACTCCCTGGCCGGCTGGACCGTGACGACGTCCGGCTACTGGGGCGGCCACACGTACTACGAGCGGCTCGACCGCGCCGGCAACCCCAACGACACGGCCACGATCTGCTTCGACGAAGGCTGCTTCTACGAGCACGACGTCACCGACTTCGGCTTCCTCGACCTGGTCCGCCTCGGCATCCGCCCGGCCGGCGACGCGACGATCGCGAACTCGGTGGCCCCGACGGCGGCCGCGTCCGACGGCAACTCGGCGGTGCAGGTGACCCTCCCGAACGGCGACGTCTACTTCCACCGCTACCCGCACGACAACTACGGCGAGAGCACGGCGAACTGCAGCGGCTGGCCCGCGAACGGCAGTCAGCGCTTCGGCAGGCTGTGGCCGGTGCTGTCGGGGGAGCGCGGGCAGTACGAGCTCGCCAACGGCCGCTCGGCCGCGGTGTACCTCAAGTCCATGGCGGACTCGGTCAACGACGGCTACTTCGTCCCCGAGCAGGTCTGGGACCGGGCGGACGTCGGCTGCTTCGGGCTCGGCCGCCCGACAGGCAGCGCGGGCCCGCTGATGTGGGCCGAAGGCCAGTACCTGCGGCTGGCCCAGAACATCGACGCCGGCCAGAACCTCGACACGCCGTCGATCGTCAAGGCCCGCTACGGCACCTGACCGGCCGGAGGGACGACACGCCCCCTCGTCGTGTCGTCCCTCCAGGCACGCGTGTCGTCCGCCCAGGCACGCGTGTCGTCCGTTCCGTCACCGGACCAGGCGGACGGTTTTCGCCGCGGGGGCGAAGGTCGCCGTCTGGCCGCGGGTGAGGGCGACGGTGTCGGCTTCGAGGCCGTCGCCGAACGCGACCAGGCGGTCGGATTCGACCTCGACCGTCAGCGGCGCCCGCGTCAGTTCCCCTTCGGTGCAGGTGGTCCCGGTCGTCGGCGACGGCCACGCCTCCCGCACGAACCAGACGAGCCGGGCCTCCCCGGGGGCCGGCAGGGCCAGGCCGCTGTGGCGCTCCTGCCACACCGACCCGCACCAGCCGGTGGCCCCGGTGCCCGTCCCGACCAGGATGCCCGAGGACGCCTGGCGTTCCGGCCGCCCGCCACCGACCCCCAGCCGGTAGCGGGCGGTCTGGTGCCCGGCGTGCCCGAGGTAGATCTCGTTCAGCGCGAGCAGCCGCTGGCCGTCGTCGGCGACGAGCTCGGCCATGGTCCGGTGCTCGACGTCCGTCGTCGAGCGGACGAGATCGGCGACGGCCTCGACCGGGTGCTTGACCAGGACCCCGGGCGCGCCGGGCGCGACGCCGATCACCGGCTGGCCGTCGAGGTACTTGGCCACGTTGGCGATCAGGCCGTCCTGCCCGACCACCACGACGACGTCCTCCGGGGTGAAGAGGAACCGGTCGAGGTCCGCGCGTTCGACCTCGCCGCGGCGCCAGTCCAGCGGGATGGCCGCACTGGCCGCGGCGAGAGCGGCGCGCAGGGCCGCGTCCGCCGCGGCGACCTCCGCGAGGTCGCGGCCGCGGGTGCGGAGGAAGAACTCGGCCTGGCCGCGGGTGCCGTGCCGGGCGACCAGCTCGTCGAGCTCGGTGCGGCGGTGCACGAGCACGACCCGCGGGGCGAGGCTCACGAGCGGATGCCCAGCTTCGTCAGCAACGGCGCCAGCAGGTCCGGCGTGAGCACCAGGCTCTCGATCTGCGGCAGGTTGCCGGCCAGTTCCTTCAGCGCCAGCCCGGTCAGCACGCCTTCGGGCAGGTCGCGGTAGGCCGCCAGCCGGGCCGCTTCCCCGGCGGCTTCGGCCTCGCCGAGCGCTCGCCGTCCGTCGGCCTTCACCTGCGTCAACCGCTCTTCGCGGGACGCCTGCGCTTCCGTCTCGATCCGGTTCGCCGCCGCGGCTTCCTCGGCCTGGCGCCGGGCGTTGGCGCCGCGCTGGGCGAGCAGCTGCTCCTCACGCCGGGCCAGCTCGATCTGGTTCTGCAGCTCGTTTTCGCTGATCGCGCGTTCGCGTTCGACGGCGAGCGCGCGCCGTTCGAAGGTCGCGCGGTCGGCTTCCTGCTGCACCTTCTCCCGCGCGGTCGTCTGGAGCGCCTTCTCGACTTCCGGCTCGGCCCGGATCGCGACGACGCGGACGTCGATCACGGCTGAGCCGGTCTGCGCGAGCCGCGTGTCCTCCTCGGCCAGGCCGGCGCGGATCCGGTCGCGGACGGCGCGGACGCCGTCGACGAGCGCGGTGGCCAGCGGCGTGCGGGTGAGCACCTCGACCGCGTACTGCTGGACGTTCTCGGTGAGCAGCCCGCTGATCTGCGCCAGCGGGTCGCTTCGCCAGCGGCCGGTGTCGGGATCGATGGAGAAGTCGATGCGCTGCGCGGCGAGCGCCGGGTCCTCGATCCGGAACGTGAGCGCGAGCTGGACGGTGACGTCCTGGAAGTCGGCCGTGCGGGCGTGGAACAGCAGCGGCAGCTCGCGGTCGTCGACGGGCACCTCCGACACGACCGCGGTCAGCGGCCGGTACCAGAAGGACAGCCCGACGCCGTCGTGCGCGAGCTGCCCGCGGCGGTAGTGGCGGATGTGCACGGTGGGGGCACCGCGCAGGTGCCGGAACCCGAACCGGCGGTCGATGTCAGCCATGGAGCCTCCTCTTATCGTCGGGGTGACGATATGGGGTCGGCTCGCTAATCGTCAAGATGACGATTAGGGTGGGTGGCATGGGTCACCCGCCGTTCGCCGTCACCGTGGACCTGGTCGTGCTCACCTTGACCGGGGAGGAGCTGTGCGCGCTGCTCGTCCGCCGGGGCGTGGAGCCCTACCTCGGGGAGTGGGCGCTGCCCGGCGGGTTCGTCCGGGAGGACGAGGACCTGGCGGACGCGGCGCGCCGCGAGCTGGCGGAGGAGACCGGGCTGGCGCCGGGGACCGTCCACATCGAACAGCTGGCGGGCTACGGCGCCCCGGACCGGGACCCGCGGATGCGGGTGGTGACGGTGGCGTACCTGGCGCTGGCGCCGGACCTGCCGGTGCCCCGCGCGGGCACGGACGCGGCGGAGGCGCGCTGGGCACCGGTGCGCGCGTTGCGGACCGAGCGGCTGGCGTTCGACCACGACCGGATCCTGGCGGACGGCGTGGAGCGGGCCCGCGCGAAGCTGGAGTACTCCCCGCTGGCGACGGCGTTCTGCGCACCGGAGTTCACGGTCGCCGAGCTGCGGCGGGTGTACGAGCTGGTGTGGGACACCCGGCTGGACCCGCGGAACTTCCACCGCAAGGTGACGGGGGCGGAGGGGTTGCTGGAGCCGACGGGCCGGACGACCGCCCGCGACGGCGGCCGCCCGGCCCGGCTGTACCGGCGGGGGAAGGCGGAGGTGCTGTACCCCCCGATGCTGCGGGGCTGACGGGCGCGGCCCGGTTGCCGCGAACCGGAAGCGGCGGTCCCTTCCCGGCCCGCCGCCTGCGGCTGCCTAAGCCGCGCGGGGTGTCACCCAGCGGCGGGCCGCCGAGACGAGCGGGAGCAGGCGCGTCGTGATGTTGCGGGCCGCCAGTCCGCCGCGGGTGGCCGGGATCAGCAGGGCCGCCGCCTTCGAGACCGCTCGCTGCTTCGGCTCCACCAGCTTCCGGTGCGCCGCTTCGTAGCGCCGGAAGGCCGCCGCCGGGTCCTCCGGCGTCCGGCCCAGCTCTTCCGCCAGCGTGTGCGCGCCCGCCATCGCCAGGGTCGAGCCGTCGCCGAACAGGGACACGCACGAAGCTGCGTCACCCACCAAAGCGGTGCGGCCGGTGCTCCAGCGATCCATCCGGACCCGGCTCACCGAGTCGAAGTACAGATCCTCGGCCGTGCGCACCTGGTCCAGCAGTTCCGGGACCCGCCAGCCCGCGCCCGCGTAGGCCTCGGCGAGCAGGCGCCGGTGCAGCGCGGTGTCCCGGTGGTCGAACCCCGGCACCGCGTCGCCGCGGAACATGAACGCCGCGATGCCGTGGCCGCGGGACGGGTGCACCGCCACCGCCCGGCCGGGCGAGTTGTACATCTCGATCGCGGTCGCGTCGGACGGTGGCCCGGCCAGCGGCAGCGTCGCGATGTAGACGCCCACGTGCTCGACGAACGCCTGCTCCGGGCCGAATGCCAGCCGTCGCACCGCGGAGTGCAGGCCGTCCGCGCCGAGCACCAGGTCGAAGCGCCGCGGGCGGCCGCGCTCGAACGTGACGTCGACGCCGCCGACGTCTTCGCGGAGCTCGGTGATCGAGTCGTGGAAGACGAACTCGGCGTGCTCGCGCGCCGCGTCGTGGAGGATGGCCGCGAGATCGGTACGGGGGAGCTCGACGTCACCCTCCGCGCCGAGCAGCTGCGTCGGGATCCGGCCGGTCCGGCGGCCCGCGTCGTCGACGAAGTTCAGCGCCGTCGCGCTCGTGCTCGCTTCGCGCAGCTTCGCGGTGATGCCCATCCGCTCGGCGACGCGCGAGGCCGGCCCGCGGACGTCGACCGGGCTCCCGCTCGAACGCAGCCCGGCGGCGCGTTCCACCACGGTGGGCCGGAAGCCGGCGCGGGACAGCCAGTAGGCCAGGGTCGGCCCGGCGACGCCGGCGCCGGAGATCAGCACGGTTGTTTCGGTCATGGTGCTCGGCCCCCATCGGTTGTCACTGACCATCGGTCAGTTCAGACGGTACGCTCCTGTCCATCGGTCAGGCAAGTGGCTAGGCTGGGGCCATGACGGACGACACCCGGGCGCGGATCCTGCGTGCGGCGCTGGAGGAGTTCTCGGCGCGGGGCTACCACGAGACGTCGGTGCGCGAGCTGGCCGAACGCGTCGGCGTGACGAAAACCGCGGTCCTGTACCACTTCCCGGGCAAGGCGGACATCGTGAGGGCGCTCGCCGAGCCGATGCTCGCGGACTTCGAAGCGGCGCTGGCCGAGGCGGGCGAGGCGCCCGACGCCCGCCGGGCGACGCTCGAAGGGCTCCTGGAAGTCTGGCTGACACACCGCTACCTGCTCCGGATGAACCTGCGCGACCTCGGCCTGACGGCGTCGGAGGCGGTGTTCGAGCGCTTCCGCAACGGCATGCTCCGGGCGAACGCGCTGGTCGCGGGCCAGCACGCGGATCTGCCGGGCCGGGTCCGCGCGGCGCAGGCGATCGCGATGCTGAGCGACCCGGTGGTCCTCTTCGCCGAAGCCCCGGAAGACGAGCTGCGCGCGGCGATCCTCGACGGAGTGGCCCGGCTGTTCGCGACTCCGGCCGTGGACGGGAACGGCGCGCGGACCGCGGTCACGGAAGGCGGGCGCTCCGGCAAAGGGACCGAGACCGGCGCCGGCGACCCCGGTTCGCCGGCGCGAAGCGAGGTCGTCGCTGTCAGGGCCAAGGGCCGTCGCGGGCGGCCATCGGCGATGAGTGCCGAAACCATCGACTCCGTCCGGCGCCGCTACGCCGCCGGGGAGTCGCCGTCGGAGATCGCCGCCGCGTTCGGTGTCTCGCGGGCGACGGTCTACCGGCACCTCCCGGCCGATTAATGAGACAGTTTATGAGACTTTTCGAGACGAGTGGTCACCCGGAAAGCGGGCGGAACCACAGCGTGAACTCCGTCTTCTGCGGCACCAGCCGGTACCCCGGCAGCACCCCCGGTCCGCACGACGCCGTCCCCAGGCCGTGCTGGGCCACGTCCAGCGTCAGGTGCACCACCTCGTCCGGCACCAGGTCGTCGGTGTGCCGCGCCGCCTCCAATGCCGCCGCCGTCCAGCGGCGGGCGGTGAACTCGAACGTCGGCTCACCGTCCACGCGGATGCCCGCTCCGTCCGGGGACGTCAGCCGGGCCCAGCGGACCGCCGTGCGGTTGCCGTTCTCCTGCGGGTGGACGTACGGCGTCTGGAGACCGTCGACGCTGCTCGAGAACCGGCCGATCCGCGCCGCCTGGCGGCTGTCCGGGTAGGCCTCGCCCGGGCCACCGCCGAACCACTCGGCCGAACCCAGCTCGCCCGGGATCGCCATCGCCAGGCCGAGCCGGGGGAGCGTGCCGGGGAACTCGCCGTCCGGGGTCACCTCGACGCGCAGCCGGAGGCGGTCCTCGAACGCCGTCCACGTGTAGTCCGCGAACAGCCCGAACGGCTGCGCCGGCGGCGCGACCCGGGTGCGCACCACCAGCTCCTCGCCGTCCGCGTCGACCGTGATCACCCGGTGCTGCATGCGGTGCAGCCCGGCCTCGCGCCACTGTTCGGCGTCGGGCCGCCCGGCGAACGTGCCGCGGTCGTTGTCCGTCGTCGCCCGCCAGACGTCGAGACGCGGCCCGCGCACCGCGTGCCCGCCGAGCGCCGACAGCACGCCCGTCACCGGGTCGAACTCGCCGGCCCCGAGCAGCAGCCGTCCGCCGGTGCGGAACACCGGCGCGCGCGGCGGCAGCGGCGCCGCGACCGGGGCCGGCGACACCGCCAGCTGCCCCCACCCCACGACGTGCCCGGCCGGCGCCCACGCCGTCGCCGACGTCAGCGCCGCGGACACGGTCAGCCACGACTCGCCGCCCGCCGCGGGCAAATCAGGCCGCGGGAGAGAAGCTTTCTGTCCGGGTTGGACGGACGGCACATCGAGAACGCCTTGGGCGACAGCGACCCCTTCGTCCTCCAGCACCCAGGTGAACGTCAGGTGCCCGGTGTCCACGAAGTCGTGGTGGTTCTCGACCACGATCCCGTCCGCGCCGGCCGAGATCCGCACCGGCTCGATCACCTTCGCGAACTCGAGCAGGCCCGGCGACGGCGTCCGGTCGGGGAAGAGCAGGCCGTCGATGACGAAGTTGCCGTCGTGGATGGCTTCGCCGAAGTCCCCGCCGTAGGCGAAGTGCCCGTCGGCCGCCAGGCCGTGGTCGATCCACTCCCACAGGAACCCGCCGTGGCAGTTCGGGTACCGCTCGAACAGCTCGCGGTACTCCAGCAGCCCGCCCGGGCCGTTGCCCATCGCATGCCCGTACTCGCACTGCAGGAACGGCAGCTCCCGGCGGCGCTCGTTGTCGTCCTCCCGGCGGCCGATCCGCTCGACCTCCTCGTGCGTGGCGTACATCCGGCTGTGCACGTCCACGAAGGCGCACTCGTGGTCGCCTTCGTAGTGGATCGGCCGGCTCGGGTCGCGCTGGCGCACCCATTCGGCCATCCGCGCGAGGTTTTCGCCGGTGTGGCTCTCGTTGCCCAGCGACCAGAGGATCACGCTGGGGTGGTTCTTGTCCCGCTCGAGCGTGCGGCGCATCCGGTCGAGGTAGGCCTCGGCCCACCGCGGGTCGGCGCTGGGGTTGCCCGCCCAGCCCAGCGGCTCGAAGCCGTGGGTCTCCAGGTCGCACTCGTCGATCACCCACAGGCCGTAGGCGTCGCACAGCTCGAGGAAAACCGGGTCGGGCGGGTAGTGGCTGGTCCGGACGGCGTTGACGTTGTGCCGCTTCATCAGCAGCACGTCGGCGAGCGCGGTCTCCGGGGACACCACGCGCCCGGTGCGCGGGTCGTGCTCGTGGCGGTTGACCCCGCGCAGCATCAGCGGACGGCCGTTCACCAGCAGCCGGCCGCCGGAGATCGTCACGGTCCGGAACCCGATCCGGACCGGCACCCGCTCGGCCGCGGTGGCCAGCGTGCCCTCGTACAGCCGCGGGGTCTCGGCGCTCCACGGCTCGACCGGCAGCTCCAGCGCCTCCCCGGCCGGGTGCCCGGTGACGCCGAGTTCGGGGACGTCCAGCACGACGTCGGGGCCGGTCTCGACCCGGAGCGTGCCCAGGCCGGTGCGGTGGTCGTAGTCGGCGTGGACCCAGTGGTCGCCGATGCCGCCGGCCGGGCGGGCGAGCAGTGTGACGGCGCGGAAGATGCCGGACAGCCACCACATGTCCTGGTCTTCGAGGTAGCTGCCGGCCGACCACTGGTGCACCCGCACGACGAGGACGTTCCCGGACGGCTTCAGCAGCGGTCCGACCTCGAACTCCGACGGCAGCCTGCTGCCCTGCGTGACGCCGAGCTCGGTGCCGTTCAGCCAGATCCGGCCGCAGGAGTCGATGCCGTCGAAGCGCAGCACGGCCGGCCCGGCCGGCCACTCGGCGGGCAGGTCGAACCGCAGCCGGTGGTCGCCGGTCGGGTTGTCCGATGGCACGTGCGGCGGGTCGACCGGGAAGGGGTACTGCACGTTCGTGTAGGCCGGGCGGCCGTGGCCGTGCAGCTGCCACAGCGACGGCACCGGCAGCTCGTCCCACGCCGAGTCGTCGAAGGTCTCGGCCTCGATGCCCACCGGCGCGGCCGCGAGGCTCGGTGACAGCCGGAACCGCCAGGTGCCGTTCAGTGACAACGATGGCGCGTCGGAGGTGAAAGCCGCGCGCGGCGGAAGGGAACCGCGGCCGGGGCCGGGGTCTTCGAGGTACGACATGGGGTCCTTTCCGCGCTCGGCACGCATCCGAGAACGTTCCCGTGAACGTTCACGGACCGCCCCGAAGTGTGCTGCGCGGCGGGACCGGGTGTCAAGGGATCAGGCGGATTCGCGCAGGTAGAGGCGGGCGCGGACGACCAGCTCGGCGGGGTCGAGGGGCGCCGCGCCGGTGACCATCCGGGCCGCCTGCTCGACGGCCAGCGCACCGACCGCGCGGGTGTCGATCGCGACGCTGGAGAGTTCCGGCTCGACCAGGGTGCCGAGGGCGAGCCCGTCGAACCCGATCACGGCGAGCTCGGCGGGCACGCGCAGGCCGAACCGGCGGGCCTCGCGCAGGGCACCGATGGCCATCACGTCGTTGAACGCGAACAGCGCGGTGACGTCGGGGTGCGCGGCGAGCAGGGCGGCCAGCGCGGCACCACCACCGTCGACGGTCTGGGGGCCGGACGCGATCCAGCCGGGCGCGACCGGGAACCCGCACCCGGCGGCCGCCCGCAGGAACCACCGCCGCCGGACGCTCGGGGCGGGGTTCCCGTCGAGCATGCCGATCCGCCGGTGCCCGCGCGAGACGAGGTGGGCGACGGCCTCGCGGACGCCGTCCTCGCCGTCGACCACGACACCGCTGAACCGCGGGGTGCGCGGCTCCCGGTCGATCAGGACGACCGGGATGCCGGCGGTGAGGCGGTCGAGGTCCTCGTCCGAGCGGCCGAAGTAGCCGGTGACCGCGTCGACCTGGGTGCCGATCACCCGCAGCGTGGCGAGTTCCTGCTCGGGATCGTCGGCGGTGTCGTGCACGACGACGTGCCAGCCGCGCGACCGGGCCGCCTCCAGCGCCCCGGAGGCGACCTCGGTGAAGAACGGGTTGAGCAGATCGGGCACGACGAGCCCGATGGTGGTGGTGTCCGGCCGCACCAGCCCGCGCGCGAACCGGCTGGGCCGGTACCCGAGCTCCCGCGCGGCGTCCAGGACGCGCTGCTTGGTCGAGCCGTCGATCTCGGCCTTGTCGTTGAGCGCCCGCGAGACGGTCTGCCGGGACACCCCGGCCGAGCGGGCGACGTCGTGGATCGTCACCCGCCGCGGTTCCGTGCTGCTCGAGGACACGCGTCGAGTATGCCCGCCCGTGGCCCGGCCACGATGGAGTGGTCGGCCCGTGATCCCCGCCGTATCTCGCGTGATCGAGGCCGGAACCGGCGTGATCGGAGCCGGAACTCGCGAGTTGCGCCGCTGCTCACGCGAGTTCCGGCCCCGATCACCCGAGTTCCGGCGCCGGACACGCGGGATACGGGTTCGAGCTTTGCGTCAGGCGGCCGGGGTGCGGTTGCGGCGCTTGACCACGACGCGCCAGCCCACCGCCAGGACCACCGCGAGCACCGGGATCGAGCAGAACGCGATCTTCTCCGCGCCGTCCGAGAAGCCCATCAGCACCACCACCAGGGCCAGGAACCCCAAGGTCGCCCAGCCGCTGTAGGGCGCCCACGGCATCCGGTACGACGGGCGCTCCAGCTCGCCGCGCAGGGCGGCCTGGCGCAGGCGCAGCTGGCAGAAGATCAGCGTCGCCCAGGTGCTGATCACACCCAGGGACGCGATCGCGATCGCGATGTCGAAGGCCTCCTTCGGCACCAGGTAGTTCAGCACCACGCCCAGCACGTACGCGACCGAGGTGAACATGATGCCGCCGTAGGGGACGTGCCGTCGGCTCATCCGGCTGACGAACGACGGCGCTTCGCCCTTTTCGGCCAGCGACCGCAGGATCCGGCCCGTCGAGTAGAGGCCCGAGTTGACGCTCGACAGCGCCGCGGTCAGCACCACCGCGTTCATCACGTCGCCGATGCCCGGGATCCCGAGGCGGCTGAACACCGTCACGAACGGGCTCTCGTCGCCGCTGTAGAACGGCCACGGCAGCAGCATCGCCAGCAGCAGCACCGAGCCGACGTAGAACACGCCGATCCGCCAGACCACGCCGTTGATCGCCTTCGGCAGCACCTTGCGGGCGTCCTTGGTCTCGCCGGCCGCGATGCCGACTACCTCGATCGCCGAGTAGGCGAAGATGACCGCCTGCAACGTCATCAGCGCGACGCCGACGCCCGCCGGGAACAGTCCACTGTGGCCGGTCAGGTTGTGCGCACCGGCCGGCGCGCCGCCGATGTCCGCGCTCGTGAGCACCAGGCCCGCGCCGACGACCAGGAAGACGACGATGGCCAGCACCTTGACCACCGAGAACCAGAACTCCAGCTCGCCGAACACCTTGACCGACAGCAGGTTCACCAGCAGCAGCACACCGAGCGCGACCAGCGCGGTGAGCCACTGCGGCACGTCCGGCAGCCACTTGTGCACGTAGATCGCGACCGCGGTGATCTCGGCGATGCCGGTCATCGCCCAGTTCACCCAGTACATCCAGCCCGAGGCGAACCCGGCCCACGGCCCGATGAACTTCCGCGCGTAGGTGACGAAGCTGCCCGAACTGGGCTCGTGCAGGACGAGTTCGCCGAGCGCCCGCATCACGAAGTAGGCGGCGATCCCGCAGATCGCGTAGGAAAAGACCAGCGACGGGCCGACCTGGTGGAGCTTGCCGCCGGCGCCGAGGAAGAGCCCGACGCCGATCGCGCCGCCGATGGCGATCATCTGCACTTGGCGGTTGCCCAGCGCTTTCGAGTAGCTTTCACCTTTTTCGGTGAGCAGCGAAGAATCCATGGTTACCGGACGCTAGAGCCGTGTGCGGGAGGTCACCAAGCGGGCTAAGGAAGACTTAAGGTGTGCCGGAAATCACGGGTGCGGGTGCCCGCGATCCGCCGGTCCCGATTTGACACGGGGCCCCTGCGGCCCGCGCCGGAGCGCCTTCTACGCTCGGGCCCGTGGACCTCGCGGCGCTGCTGGACCGGATCGTCGACGACGTCGCGCCGGAAATCGGCCGCGGCGCCGTCGCGGACTACATTCCCGCGCTGGCCAGGGTGGCGCCGGGGCGGTTCGGCATGGCAGTGGCCGAAGTGGACGGTGCGGTGCACGGCGTCGGCGACTGGGAGCACCCGTTTTCCGTGCAGAGCATGTCCAAAGTGTTCACACTGGCGCTGACCCTCTCCCGCGGCGACGGCGTGTGGGCGCGGGTCGGCCGCGAACCTTCGGGCGATCCGTTCAATTCGCTGGTGCAGCTCGAACACGAGGACGGCATTCCGCGCAACCCGTTCATCAACGCCGGCGCGCTGGTGGTGACCGACGAGCTCGCCCGCCACGGCGACGCGGCGGAGGCGCTGCTCGCGTTCGTCCGGGAGGAGAGCGGGCGGCCGGGCATCGCGGTGGACCCGGAGGTGGCGGCGTCGGAGGCGGGCCACGCCGACCGCAACCGGGCGCTGGCCTACTTCATGGCCTCCTACGGCAACATGCGTCACCCGGTGCCCGCGGTGCTCGACCAGTACGTCCGCCAGTGCTCGATCGCGATGAGCTGCGCCGACGTCGCCCGCTCGGCGGTGTTCCTCGCCCGCCACGGCCTCCGCAACGACGGCTCGCGGCTGCTCGGGCCGAGCGCGGCGAAGCGGATCAACGCGGTGATGCTGACCTGCGGCACGTACGACGCGGCGGGGGAGTTCGCCTACCGGGTGGGCCTGCCGGGCAAGAGCGGCGTGGGCGGCGGGATCGTGGCGATCGTCCCCGGCCGGTGCGCGGTCTGCGTCTGGAGCCCGGGACTGGACGCCCGCGGCAACTCCGTCGCCGGGGTCGCCGCGCTCGACCGGTTCACCACGCTGACCGGGTGGTCGATCTTCTGAGTCAGCGCAGGTAGTTGTAGACGCTGGCCCGGGAGATGCCGAGCAGGTCGGTCAGCGCCGCTACCGCGTTCTTCAGCTCCAGGAAGCCCCGGTCCTTCAGCGAGCGCACCAGGTCCTTCTTCGCGGCCGCCGGCAGGCTGCGCGGGGTGTGGCCGCGCTCGGCCGCGTACTCCTCGACCAGGGCCCGCAGCTCGTCGCCGGTCCGGGCACGCAACGTCTCGGACAGCGGCGCCGGCCCGTCGGTGGCGGCCAGCCGGGTCAGGGCCTGGGCCGCCGAGCCGAGCAGGGAGACGTCGAGGTTGAGGCACAGCGCCGCGACGTACTCGCCCGCGGTGTTGCGGATGCCGATCGAGGTGCTCTTCGCGGGCCGGCCGTCCGGGAACCGGTTCGGGTAGTTCTGCAGCACGTCCGGGAAGTCCGGGTCGGCGATCCGGGCCAGGCCCAGCTCGGTGGCCGGGTCGCCGGGCGCGCGCCCGGACAGGCTCCCCTCGATCGCGCGCACGGCGTGGGCCGGGTCGCGCAGGTCGTGCAGGACCACCTCGCACAGGCCGGGGAACATCCGGCCGACGGCGTGGGCGATCTTCTCCGCCTCCCGCAGCAGCAGCTCGTCCTCCGCCGCGGTCATCCGATCAGCTCCCGCAGCCGGTCCGCCGCCTTCAGGCCGGAGCCGGTGAGCACGACGACCGTGGTCTCACCGGGCCGGATGGCCCCGCGGGCGCGGAAGACGTCGATCGCCGCGGCGGCCGTCGCGCTGGTCGGCTCGGCGTAGAGGCCGAGGGCGGCCAGGCGGCGGGCCGCCGCGCCGATGGCCTCCTCGTCGATGGCCGCGGTGTCCCCGCCCGAGCGCCGGATCGCCGCGACGACCTCGGGCAGCCGGACCGGACGGCGGATCGCCGTCCCCTCGGCGACCGTCGGGGCGAACCCGGGCACCGGCCGGTCGTGGAAGGCCGCGTCGATCGGGGAGCAGTTGCGCGGCTGCGCGACGAGCAGCCGGGGCCGCCGGGTGATCGACCCGGCGGCCAGCAGCTCCCCGAAGCCGAGGTCGCAGCCCAGCACGATGCTGCCCGCGCCGGCCACCGTGACCACGGCGTCGGGGGCGCGGAAGCCGAGGTCCTCCCACAGCTCGTAGGCGAGGGTCTTGGTGCCCTGCAGGAAGAACGGGTGCCAGTTGTGGCTGGCGTAGGTGGTGCGGTCCGAGCGGCGGACGGCCTCGGCGGCGGTGTCGTCGCGGGTGCCCGGCACCAGCTCGACGGTGGCGCCGTACGCGCGGGCCTGCAGCACCTTCGCCGGCGATGTCCCCTCCGGCGCCAGCACGGTCGCCGCGATCCCGGCCGCGGCGCTGTAGGCGGCCACCGACGAGCCACCGTTGCCGGAGCTGTCCTCCAGCAGCTCCCGGACCCCGGCGCCGGCCAGCGCGGAGACCATGACGCTCGAGCCGCGGTCCTTGAAGCTGCCGGTCGGGCTGAACCACTCCAGCTTGAACCGGACGTCGGCACCGTCCCAGACCTGGGGGACCAGCGGCGTGCAGCCCTCGCCGAGCGACACCGGGTGCAGGTCGCCGGGCAGCGCGGCCCGGTACCGCCAGAGCGAGCGGACACCCGAGTCGACGTCCTCGGGACGCAGGCCCGGCAGCGGGGCGACGGTCAGCGGGGTGCCGTCGTCGCCGCGCCAGCGCAGCGGGTCGCCGGGGTACCGCGTGCCCGAGCGCTCGTCGGTGTACCAGTACGTCACCGTCACCTCCAGGTCTGGACGAACAGTCCAAGCTTAGACGTAGTGTCCAGTGCTACTCCGCAGTACGCGAAATACCTTCAGCTTCTTCTCAGGAAAAGCTTGTAACGCGACGGCACTGAAATTCGATCACCGGCGCCGGCCGGCGCACCGCCGGTGGTTGCCTGAATGCCGTCCGTCGCGCCCGGTGACCCGTTCGTGGTGGGCGGCGCCCCCGTTCGTGGTCTTGTGAGCACCGAGAATCCCGCGGCGGAACCAATCCACAGTGGACCTGACGGGCCGTCACGGCCGGTTTCCTGCATTCTCGGGATGATTCTTGCTGATCCGCAGATAAACGTCGAAGAATAGCGGCCTCGGCGGCTGTGATGTGATCCGCGGAGATCGGTGACGCGAACGCATCCGCACGGCTGCTTTACCGGCGGGATAAGCGCGGACGGGCGGTCCGGAAACGACGGACCCGACGGACGGCGTGGACCGTACCGGCCAACGCCCCCGCGTCCACCAGGCGGGATGGCTTGCGCCGTCCGGTGGTGCGGGCCGGGTGGACCACGGTACCGATCGGTCTGCCGTGGTCGGATCGCGCAATGGTCGCGCGTGCGCCGGGCGGGAACGTGACGGCGACGTTAAATTCTTGCGCGGCCGGGCTGGTCGATCGCGAATTTCCTGAAGCTCGGCGATGAAATCGCGGTGGGTTGTTGACGGCACGGAAGGAACCCGCTTAAGTACACCCCGTTACCTCTTCACCCTTTCGTGCGTAGCGGGAGTTCCCATGCTTCTCTCGAAAGACGACTCCGTGCCGGCCGGGCTGGTCGTCGCCGTGTCGCCGCTGCGATGGCCGTCGGCGCGCGGGGTGGCCGCCGCCGCCCGGGGCGGCGGCCTCGGCGTGCTCGACCTGACCGACGGCGGCGCCGCGGGCGCGGAAGAGCTCGCGTTGCTGGGGAGTGGGGTGTTCCGGCGTTCGGGGTCCGCCTTGCGCACCCGGTGGACCTGCCCGACGCGGTGACCACCGTGCTGCTCACCGCAGACGCGCAGTGCTCGCCGCGGGACTTCCCGGGCCGGCGGGTCCTGGCCGAGGTCACCTCCCGCGCCGCGGCGGACCGTGCGGTCGCCGCCGGCGCGCACGGCCTGATCGCCCGCGGGCACGAATGCGGTGGCCGGGTGGGCGAGCTGAGCACCTTCGTGCTGCTGCAGGCCCTGCTGGCCGACGGGCACGTCCCGGTGTGGGCGGCGGGCGGCATCGGGCCGCACACCGCCGCGGCCGCCGTCGCGGGCGGCGCGGCCGGTGTCGTCGTCGACACCCAGCTCGCCCTGCTGCCGGAAGCCGAACTGCCCTCAGGCCTGACCACCGCCGTCACCGGGCTCGACGGGTCGGAAACGACCGTCGTGGACGGTGTCCGCGTGCTCGCCCGGCGGGGCGTCGAACCACTGGAAGCCGGTCAGGACGTCTTCCTCGCCACCCGGTTCCGCGACCGCTGGGGCACGGTGACCGCCGCGGTGCGCGGCCTGGCCGACGCCGTCGGCGAAGCCCTTCGCCTGTCGGACGCGGTGCTGGGCCCCGGCAGCGCGGGCAGCCGCGCGTTCGGCACGGCGCTGCCGGTGGCGCAGGGCCCGATGACCAGGGTCAGCGACCAGCCCGCCTTCGCGGCCGAAGTCGCCGCGGGCGGTGCGCTGCCGTTCGTCGCGCTGGCCCTGTCCGGCCCCGAGCAGACCCGCGATGTGCTGGAGAAGACGCGGGCGGCGGTCGGCGACGCGCCCTGGGGCGTCGGCGTGCTCGGGTTCGCCGCCGACGACGTCAAGGCCGCGCAGCTGGCGGTCATCCGCGAACTGCAGCCCACGCACGCGATCATCGCCGGCGGCCGCCCGGCGCAGGCGAGTGCCCTGGAAGCCGCCGGCATCGCGACCTTCCTCCACGTGCCGTCGCCGGGCCTGCTGAAGCAGTTCCTCGAGGCGGGCGCGCGCAAGTTCGTCTTCGAAGGCTCCGAATGCGGCGGGCACGTCGGCCCACGGACCAGCTTCCCGTTGTGGGAGGCCCAGCTCGGGGTGCTCGCCGACTTCCTCGCGGCCACCCCCGACGCCGCCGCGGACCTGCAGCTGCTGTTCGCCGGCGGCGTCCACGACGAGCGTTCGGCCGCGATGGTGGCCGCCCTCGCCGCGCCGGTGGCCGGGCGCGGCGCGGCGATCGGCGTGCTGATGGGCACCGCCTACCTCTTCACCCGCGAGGCCGTCGACGCCGGTGCCGTGCGGCCGCTGTTCCAGCGCCGGCTCCTGGAAGCCGAGCACACCGACCTCCTGGAGACCGCGCCGGGCCACGCCACCCGGTGCGTGCGCAGCCCGTTCACCGAGGAGTACGCCGCGATCAAGGCGGACCTCGCGCAGCGCGGCGTGCCCAGCCGGGACGCCTGGGAGCAGCTGGAAACGCTCAACGTCGGACGGCTGCGCCTGGCGAGCAAGGGGATCGAGCGGGTCGGCTCGGAACTGCGGGACGTCGGCGAGGACCGCCAGCTCGCCGAAGGCATGTTCATGGCGGGCGAGGTCGCCGTGCTGCGCTCGGCCGTCACCACGATCGCCGCCCTGCACCACGCGGTGGGCGAGGGCGCGAACGCGTTCCTGCGGGCCCGGGCCGCCGGATTCGGTGCCGCCGAGGCCGAACCACCCGCGCCGGCGCCGCTGGACATCGCGATCGTCGGGATGGCCTGCATGTTCCCGCAGGCGCCGGACCTGGCCGCGTTCTGGGCGAACGTGCTGGCCGGTGCCGACGCGGTCACCGAGGTGCCGCCGCAGCGCTGGGACACGTCGCTGTACTACGACCCGGACGGGCAGGGGGCGAAGACGCCGTCGCGCTGGGGCGGGTTCCTCCCGGAAATCGGCTTCGACCCGCTGAAGTACGGCATCCCGCCGTCGTCGCTGGCCAGCATCGAACCCGTGCAGCTGCTGGCACTGGAGGCCGCGCACCGCGCGCTGGCCGACGCCGGCTACGCGGACCGCGCGTTCGACCGGGCCCGGACGTCGGTGGTCTTCGGCGCCGAGGCGGGCAGTGACCTGTCGAACGCGATGACGTTGCGGAGCGTGCTGCCGTCCTATGTGGGCGAACTGCCGTCCGAACTGGACGAACGGCTGCCGCGGATCACCGAGGACTCCTTCCCCGGCGTGCTCGCCAACGTGATCGCCGGCCGGATCGCCAACCGGCTCGACCTCGGCGGGGCGAACTACACCGTCGACGCCGCCTGTGCGTCCTCGCTGACCGCGGTCGACGTCGCCTGCAAGGAATTGACCGCCGGCACCAGCGACCTGGTCCTCTGCGGCGGCGCCGACCTGCACAACGGCATCAACGACTACCTCCTGTTCGCCTCGGCGCACGCCCTCTCGCCGACCGGCCGGTCGGCGACGTTCGACAGCGCGGCCGACGGCATCGCCCTCGGCGAAGGCGTCGCGTGCCTCGCGCTCAAGCGACTCGGCGACGCCGAACGCGACGGCGACCGGGTGTACGCGGTGATCAAGGGCGTCGGTGCGGCGTCGGACGGCCGCGCGCTCGGCCTGACCGCGCCCCGGCCCGAAGGCCAGCACACGGCGCTGACCCGTGCCTACCGCAACGCCGGTGTCTCGCCGGCGCGCGTCGGGCTGGTCGAGGCGCACGGCACCGGTACCGTCGTCGGCGACCGGACCGAGCTCGGCACGCTGACGAAGGTGTTCACCGAAGCCGGCGCCGCACCGGGTGCGTGCACGATCGGCTCGGTGAAGTCGCAGATCGGGCACACCAAGTGCGCCGCGGGCCTGGCCGGGCTGATCAAGGCCGCGCTCTCCGTGCACACCGGCGTCAAGCCGCCCACCCTGCACCTCACGCAGCCGAACCCGGCGTGGGACTCCGAAACCAGCCCGTTCGTGTTCCAGGCGGCGGCGCAGCCGTGGACCACCCCGCCGTCCGAGCGGTTCGCCGGTGTCAGCGCGTTCGGCTTCGGCGGCACCAACTTCCACGTGGTGCTCGCCGCGCACGACGGCGTCCCGCCCGCGCAGGCCGCCGACGAGTGGCCCGCGGAGCTGTTCACCTTCGCCACCGATGCCGCGGCGCGCGAGCTGCTGGCCATGGCCTCGGAAACGCCGTCGCCGTGGCGGCTGCGCGACCTGGCCCGGGCCGCGGCCGAACGGTCGCACGGGCGACCGGCGCGGCTCGCCGTCGTCGCGTCCACTGTGGACGAGCTGACCGGGCTGCTGCGGCAGGCGCTCGACGGGCAGGACGCACCCGGGGTGTTCCGCGCGGACGACGCGGTGGCGGGCGAGGTCGCGGTGCTGTTCCCCGGCCAGGGCAGCCAGCGGCCGGGCATGTTCGCCGAGCTGTTCGTCGCCTTCCCCGAACTGCAGCGGTACCTGCGCCTGGACCCGGCGACGGCCGGGGCCGTGTTCGGCCCGGCGGTGTTCGGGGAGCCGGCGCAGCAGGCCGCCGCGGACCGGGTCACCGACACCCGCGTCGCCCAGCCCGCGCTCGGGCTGGCCGGGCTGGCCGCGTTCCGGCTGCTGACCCGCGCCGGCGTGCGGCCGTCGATGCTCGGCGGGCACAGCTACGGCGAGCTGACGGCGCTGGCCGCCGCGGGCGCCCTCACGCCGGAAGGACTGCTGCACGCGAGCCACGTCCGGGCGGCGGCGATCCTCGACGCGGTCCCGGACGGCGATCCGGGGGCGATGGCCGCGGTGTCGGCGTCCGCCGCCGAGGTGCTCGCGGTCCTCGGCGCGTCGCCGGTCGTCCTGGCCAACCACAACTCGCCCCGGCAGACGGTGATTTCGGGACCCACGGCCGACGTCGAGGCGGCGGTCGGGGAGCTGCGCGCCGCCGGGCTCGGCGCGAAGCGGATCCAGGTGGCGTGCGCGTTCCACAGTTCCCTGGTCGCGCCGGCCGGGGCGGCGTTCGGCCGGGCCCTCGAGGCGATCGGCGTCGTGCGGCCGAAGGTGCCGGTGTACGCCAACCGGACGGCCGCGCCCTACCCGGCGGACCCGGACGCGGTCCGCGGTGAGCTGGCCGCCCAGCTGGGGTCGCCGGTCCGGTTCGTCGAGCAGGTCGAGGCGATGTACGCGGCCGGGGCGCGGGTGTTCGTCGAGGCCGGCCCCGGGTCCGTGCTGGCCAGGCAGGTGGCCGCCATCCTCGGCGACCGGCCGCACCGGACGGTCGGGTTCGAGCAGCGCGGCCACCGTGGCCTGCCGGGCTTCCTCGGCGCGCTGGCGCAGCTGGCGGTGTCCGGGGTCCCGGTCGAGACGGGCTGGCTGTTCCGCGGCCGGGACGCGGTCGACGCCTCGGCCGCGCCGCGCCCGAAGCGTCCGGGCTGGACGGTCGACGGCCACCTGCTGCGCGCGGCGGACGGCACGATCCCGGCGGGCGCCCTCCGCCCGGCGGAACGGATCACGCTGGGGACGGTGGCTCCGGCGGCGGCCACGTCGGAGGCGATGGTCGCGGACTTCCTGCGCACCGGCCGCGAGATGATCGCCGCCCAGCGCGACGTGCTCCTGGGCTTCCTCGGCGCCGAGGCGCCCGCGGAGGTCCGGGCGCCGATCACGGCGCCGATCACGGTGCCGGTCATCGAGCAGCCCGCGGTGGTGCCGGTCGCGGCCCCGAAGGCGGCTTCGGTGCTGGAGACCGTGGTGGCGGTGATCGGGGAGCGGACGGGGTATCCGGTGGAGATGATCGAGCCGGACCTCGATCTGGAAGCCGACTTGAGTGTGGATTCGATCAAGCGGGCGGAGATCGCGGGCGAGCTGGCGTCCCGGCTGGGGCTGGCCGGCGGGGACGTGGAGGAGTTCGCGAAGGCGCGCACGGCGGCGGCGATCGCCGGGCTGATCGGTGACGAGCCTGCCGAGGTGGCGCCGGCGGTTTCGGTGCTGGAGACCGTGGTGGCGGTGATCGGGGAGCGGACGGGGTATCCGGTGGAGATGATCGAGCCGGATCTCGATCTGGAAGCCGATCTGAGTGTGGATTCGATCAAGCGGGCGGAGATCGCCGGAGAACTGGCGAGCCGCCTGAACCTCGACACCGGTGGCGACGTCGAGGAACTGGCCAAGGCCCGCACGGCCGCGGCGATCGCCGAGCTGATCGACGGCTCGGCCGGGTCGCAGAGCACCGCCGAATCGGCCCAGCTCGGGCCACGCACTCCGGCCGAGCCTTCCCTGCCCGTGCCGCGAACTCCGGCCGAGCCCGCACCGCTCGTCGTCGCGCCGAAACGCCTGGTCATGGCCGAAACCGACCTGCCGGCCGCCGCCGCTCCCGAAGTCGCCGGGCGGAAGTTCCTCCTCTTCGGCCGCGGTTCGCTCGCCGAAGCCGTTCAAGCCCACCTCACCGAGCTGGGCGCGACGGCCGAGGTCGCCGACGACGTCCGCCCCGGGTTCGACGGCATCCTGTTCCTGCCGGACGACCGTCCCGTGCTCCCGGCCGCCTTCCCCCGCTACCAGGCCGCCCTGGCCACGAACCCGTCCTGGCTGCTCACCGCCGGCCCCGGCGAGGGCCTTCGCGGCTTCCACCGCAGCCTCGCCCGCGAATACCCGGACACCGTCACCCGCGTGGTCGAACTGTCCCCGGACGCCGCTCCGGAACGGCAGGCCGCAGCCTTCGTCGCCGAGCTGTCCACAGTGGATCGCGAGCCGGTCGTCGTGCGGCGCGGCGAGACCCGGACCGGTTTCCGGATGACCGAACGGGACCTCGGCCCGCTCGGCAGCAGCGGTGCCGGACCGGCGGGCGACGGCGCCGCCGAAGCCACCGCGCTCGGCCTCGGCCGCGACTCGGTCGTCCTGCTCGTCGGAGGCGCCAAGGGCATCACCGCCCGGTTCGCCGCCACCCTGGCCGCGGCCGCCCGCTGCCGGATCGAACTCCTCGGCCGGACCCCCGTCCCGGCCGCCGAGGACGAACACCCGCAGGCCCGCACGGCCCAGGACCTCCGCGCCGCCCTCATCGCCGCCGGCCTCAGGAGCCCCGCCGAGATCGAACGCACGGTCCGCCGGATCCGGGGCGAACGCGAGGTCCGGCAGACACTCGCCCAGCTCGAAGCCCTCGGCAGCCCGGCGCGCTACCAGTCGGTCGACATGCTCGACGCCGAAGCCGTGCACCGCGCGGTCAAGGAGATCCACGCGAGCACGGCCGGCTCGACGGCATCGTCTACGCAGCCGGCGTGATCGAGGACAAGCTCGTCGCCGAGAAGACACCGGAGTCGTTTGAGCGCGTCTACAGCACCAAGGTCGAAGGCGCCCGCACCCTCCTGGAGGCGACCGCCGACCTGCCCGGAGAGCCGGCGTTCGTGGTCCTGTTCGGCAGCATCGCCGCGACGCTCGGCAACCGTGGCCAGTCCGACTACGCCGCCGCCAACGACGCCCTCGAAACGCTGGGCCGCCAGTGGCCCGCCGGGCGCGCGGTGACTGTCCACTGGGGACCGTGGGCCCCGACCGGCGAGCACGACGGCATGGTCACGCCCGAGCTGATGCGCGACTACGCCCGCCGCGGCATCGCGCTGATCGACCCGGAGGAAGGCACCCTCGGCCTGCTGCGCGAGCTGGCCTGGGGCCGGCCGGACACCACCGCCGTCGTCCACACGGCGTCCGGGTGGTGACGGACATGCGGGTGGCGATCGTCGGGATGTCGGTCCTGCTGCCCGGCGCGCCCGACCTGGCGAGCTACTGGCGCAACCTCACCGCGGGGTCGACGCGATCACCGACGTGCCGCCCGGCAAGTGGGACCTCGCGCACTACGCCCGGACGAGGGGCGCCGGGCCGACCGGGTCTACTGCCGCCGCGGCGGGTTCGTCGACGAACTGGCCGAAGTGGACGTCGCCGGCTTCGGCATCATGCCGAACTCGGTGCCCGCCACCGAACCCGACCAGCTGATCGCCCTGCGCGTCGCGGCGCAGGCCGTCGCGGACGCCGGCGGCCCGGACCGGTTGCCCGCCGACCGCGCGAAGATCGGCGTCGTGCTCGGCCGCGGCGGCTACCTGACGCCGGGGCTGGTCCGGCTCGACCAGCGCGTCCGCACGGCCAGCCAGCTCGTCCGCACCCTCGGCGAGCTGCTGCCGGACCTGGACGCCGACCGGCTCGACGCGGTCCGCCAGGCCTTCACCGACCAGCTCGGTCCGGAGGCGCCGGAGTCCGCGATCGGGCTGGTGCCCCAACCTGGCCGCGTCCCGGCTGGCGAACCGGCTCGACCTGCGGGGCCCGGCGTACACGGTCGACGCCGCGTGCGCGTCCTCGCTGATCGCCGTCGACCAGGCGGTGCGGGAGCTCGAAAGCGGCCGTTGCGACGCCGTCCTCGCCGGCGGGGTGCACCACTGCCACGACATCACCTTCTGGAGCGTGTTCACCCAGCTCGGCGCGCTGTCGCCGTCGGAGCGGATCCGGCCGTTCCACCGCGACGCCGACGGCGTCCTGATCGGCGAAGGCACCGGGGTCGTCGTCCTCAAGCGGCTCGCCGACGCCCAGCGCGACGGCGACCGCGTGTACGCCGTGATCACCGGCACCGGCGTGGCTTCCGACGGGCGGACCGCGAGCCTGGCCAGCCCCGACTCCGGCGGCCAGGTCCGGGCCGTCCGCCAGGCGTGGGCCGCGGCCGGCCTCGACCCGGCTGCGCCGGACTCGATCGGCCTGCTGGAGGCGCACGGCACCGCCACCCCGGCCGGCGACGCCGCCGAGCTCGCCACCCTCGCGGAGGTCTTCGGACCCCGGGGGAGTGCGGTGCTCGGCTCGGTCAAGTCGATGATCGGCCACACGATGCCCGCGGCCGGGATCGCCGGGCTCGTCAAGGCGGCACTGGCCGTGCACCACGGCGTCCTGCTGCCCACGCTGCACTGCGACGACCCGCACCCGGCGCTCGCGAGCACCCGTTTCTCCACTTTGGACACCGCCGCCCCGTGGGACGCGCCGGTGCGCCGCGCCGGGGTCAACGCGTTCGGGTTCGGCGGGATCAACGCCCACGTCGTCCTGGAACAGGCGCCGGGGCGGGCGAAGCCGGTGGTGGTGCGCGAGCCCGAACGCGTGCTGCGGCTCGCCGCGCCGACCGTCGAGGCCCTGCGCGAAGCGTTCGACCGGGGCGAGCACCAGCCGGCCGGCGACGGTCCGGTCCGGCTCGGCATCGTCGACCCGACGGAGAAGCGGCTGGCACTGGCCCGCAAGGCGCTCGCCCGGGGCCGGGCCTGGCGCGGCCGCAACGACGTCTGGTTCACCGACCGCCCGCTGCTGGGGCCCGGCGGCGGCAAGGTCGCCTTCCTCTTCCCCGGCCTCGAATCGGAGCTCACGCTGAACTGCGGCGACGTCGCCCGGCACTTCGGCCTGCCGTGGCAGCACGCGGACGTCGAGGTCGGTGACGTCGGGCGCCAGGGTGCCGCGGTGTTCGAGCTCGGTCGGCTGCTGCACGCCGCGCTCGGCAGGCTCGGCGTCACGCCGGACGCCGTCGCCGGGCACAGCCTGGGCGAATGGACGGCGATGGCCGTCGCCGGCGTCTACGCCGAGGCCGAGGTCGACGCCTTCCTCGCCGGGTTCGACCCGGACGCCCTCGTCGTCCCCGGGCTGGCCTTCGCCGCGATCGGCGCGCCCGCGCCGCGGGTGCTCGAGGAGCTGGCCGGGCGGGCGGACGTCGTGCTGTCGCACGACAACGCGCCGAACCAGGCCATGATCTGCGGTCCGGAGGCGGCCGTCGGCGCACTCGTGCAGCGCTTCCGCGACGCCGGGATCGTGGCGCAGGTGCTGCCGTTCCGGTCCGGCTTCCACACGCCGATGCTGCGGCCGTACCTGGACCCGATCCGCGAGGCCGCCGAGCGGTTCACCCTGCACCCGCCGGCCCTGCCGCTCTGGTCCGCGACCACGGTCTCGGAGTACCCCGCGGCCCCGGCCGAGGTCCGCGAGCTGTTCGTCCGGCACCTGCTGGAGCCGGTCCGGTTCCGCCCGCTGGTGCGGGCCTTGCACGACGACGGCGTCCGCGCGTTCGTCCAGGTCGGCGCCGGGCAGCTCGGCTCCCTGGTCGGGGACACCCTGCACGGCGAAGAACACCTCGTCGTGGCCGCGCATTCGGGGCAGCGTCCGGGGCTGGCGCAGCTGCGCCGGGTCGCGACCGCGCTGTGGGCCGACGGCCTGGATATCGACTTCACGCGCCTGCCCGGCGAACGCCCGGCCGGGCCGAAGGCGGTCAAGCTCGACCTCGGCGGCCGGCTGATCTCCCTCGACGACCAGGTCCGCGCGCGGATCGCGCTGCCCGCCGTCCGCAAGTCCGCGGTGGACGGCCTGGCCGCCAAGGGCCCCCTCGCCGCGGAGTTCGCCGCCCTGCTGGCCGACACGGCCGAGCTGGCGTCCACCGTGCTCGCCGGCCCGGCGCGCCGCCCGCCGGCACCGCGGCCGCTCGACACCACGCTCACCGTGTCACTGGACGCGATGCCATACCTGCTCGACCACTGCTTCTTCAAGCAGCCGCCGCAGGCCGACCCGGGCGACCGGTGGCCGGTCGTGCCGGCCACCACGGTGATCGACCACCTGATGCGGTTCGCCGAGCAGGCCGCGCCCGGACGGCACGCGGTCGCCGTGCACGACGTCCGGCTCAGCCAGTGGATCACCGCGGTCCCGGCGGTCACCGTCCCGGTGCGCGTCCGGCCACAGGGCACCGACCGGGTGTTCGCGACGCTGGCGGGCTATTCGCAGGCCGTCGTGGAACTCGCCCCGGAGTACCCGGCCGCCGGGCCGGCGCCGTGGCGGTTCCCGGCGTCGGCCGAACAGGTGCCCGAGACCACCGCGGCGCAGCTGTACAGCGAGCGCTGGATGTTCCACGGCCCGCTGTTCCAGGGCGTCACCGAGCTCACGGCCGTCGGCGAGCAGCACGTGCGCGCTGTGCTGACCACGCCGGACGCACCCGGCGCGCTGCTCGACAACGTCGGCCAGGTGCTGGGCTACTGGATCATGTCCCGGCTGCCCGAGCGGACCACCGTGTTCCCGGTCGCCATGCGCGAAATCCGGTTCCACGGCCCGCACCCGGCGCCCGGCGAGCGCCTGGAGTGCCTGGTCCGGATCACCGGGCTGACCGAGGAGTTCCTCGACGCCGACATGCAGCTGGTCCACAACGGACGGGTGTGGGCCGAGTTCACCGGCTGGCGCGACCGCCGGTTCGACAGCACTCCGCACATCCGGCAGGCCGACCGCACGCCCGAGCGCTCGACGCTGTCGCACGCCCAGCCGGGCGGCTGGGCGCTGGTCCACGAGCAGTGGCCCGACCTGGCCACCCGCGAGCTGATCATGCGCAACTACCTCGCCGGCCCCGAGCGCGAAGCCTACGACCGCCGTCCGCCGCGCGGGCGGCGCCAGTGGCTGCTCGGCCGGATCGCGGCCAAGGACGCGGTCCGCCAGTTCCTCTGGGCCCGCGGCGAAGGCGAGATGTTCCCCGCCGAACTGCGCATCGGCAACGACGAAGCCGGGCGGCCCTTCGCGACCGGTGCTTACGGCCGGGAGCTGCCGCCGGTGACGGTTTCCGTGGCGCACCGCGCCGAAGCCGGGGTGGCGATCGCCCGGCACGGGCCGTGCGGCATCGACGTCGAGGAGGTCGTGCCGCGTTCGGAGTCCACTGTGGAGGCCGCGCTCGGGCCGGGCGAGCTGGCGTTGTTCGCGGGCCTGTCGGGCGACCCGGAGCGGTGGTTCGCCCGGTTCTGGACGGCGAAGGAAGCCGTGGCGAAGCTGCGCGGCACCGGGCTGCGCGGCGAACCGCGGGACTTCGAGGTCGTCGCGGCGACCCCGGAAGAGCTGACCGTCCGCGTCGCGGGCCGCGAGTACCGCGTGTGCTGCGCCGACGTCGAGAACCCGCCCGGCGCGCCGCCGCGCCGCTACGTCGTCGCCTGGACCGAAGAGACGAAGGAGACTGCCGGATGAGCATCGAGACCACGGCCGCGAACGAGGTGACCGTGCTCGCCCAGCTGAGCGGCATGCTGCGGGAGCTGCTCGAAGAGTACGGGCTGGACGACGCCGAGATCACCATGGAGACGACGTTCCACGATGACCTCGAACTGGAGAGCGTGGATCTGGTGGCGCTGTCCGGGCAGCTGCGCGAGCAGTACGGCGACCGCGTCAACTTCGCGACCTTCATCGCCGAACGCGACCTCGACGAGATCATCGCGCTGACCGTCGGCGAGCTCGTCCGCTACATCGTCGCCTCCCTGCGGGAGACGGCGTGAGCCGCGTTCGCGCGGGCGAGCTGGACGTGCACGTCCAGCGGCTGACGCCGGCGGAGCCGCCGGACGGGGACGCGCCGATCGTGGTGTGCGTCCACGGCCTGCTCACCGACAGCCTGGCCAGCTACTACTTCACCCTCGGCCCGGCCTTCGCCGAGCGCGGGCTCGACGTGCTGATGTACGACCTGCGCGGGCACGGCCGCACGACTCGCCCGGCCTCCGGGTACCACCTGGAGCGGTTCGTCGACGACCTCGTCGCGGTCCTCGACGCCTGTGACGTCACCCGGCCGGTGCACGTCGTCGGCAACTCCTTCGGTGCCTCGGTCGCGCTCGGGCTGGCCGCCGCCCGGCCCGACCGGGTGGCCAGCGTCGTCGTGCTGGAGGGCGAACCGCCGACCGAGGAGTGGACCCGGCACATGGCCGACGGGCTCGCCGACGCCAAGACCCGGCTGGCGAGCGACGAGGTGATCGGCTGGATCGCCGAGAACCACGGCGCGCACACCGCACGGCTGTCCAAGGCCGCGAACCGGATCCTGCAGACCACGACGATCGCCGAGGACATCCCGCGCAGCGCGACCATCGCGGCCGACCTCTCGGCGATCCGCTGCCCGGTGTTCGCCGTCTTCGGCGGCGACTCCGGCCTGGCGGCCCAGGTGCCGCACTTCGAGACGCACCTGCCGGGCTGCCGCTGTGTGGTGCTGCCCGACCAGGGGCATTCGGTACTGGTCGAGCGGACCGCCGAGGTCATCGAGCTGATCTCCGGCTGGGTCCGCGACACCGCGCGCACGCAGGCCAGGGTGCGGTAGTGGCCCGGTTCCTCTTCGTCGTCCCGCCCCTGGTCGGGCACGTCAACCCGGCCGTCGGCGTCGCGGCCGAGCTCACCGCGCGCGGCCACGAAGTCGCCTGGGCCGGCCACGACGAACTGCTGTGGCAGCTGGCCGGCCCGGACGCGCTCGTCTTCGCCTGCGCCGTGCCGCGCGACCGGCCCGAGCGCCCGCCCGAGCTGAAAGGCCCGGCGGCGCTGCGGTTTCTCTGGCAGGACTTCCTCGTCCCGCTGGCCGACGCGATGGCCCCCGGCGTGACCGCGGCACTCGACGCGTTCGAACCGCACGTCGTGGTGGCCGACCAGCAGGCACTGGCCGGCGGCGTGCTCGCCGAGGCCCGCAGCCTGCCGTGGGTCACCTCGGCGACGACGTCGGCCGAGCTCGTGGACCCCCTCGCCGGGATGCCGAAGGTGGCGGACTGGGTCGACGGGCTGCTCGACGGGCTGCGCGCGCGGATCGCCGACGGCCGCGGGACAGCGGACCCGCGGTTCTCGCCGCACGGCGTCCTGGCCTTCACGACCCGCGAACTGCTCGGCGAGACCGTGCTGCCGCCGTCGGTCCGGCTCGTCGGGCCCGCCCTCGGCGCCCGGCCGTCCACGGTGGACTTCCCGTGGGAGTGGCTCGATCCACTGGTGCCGACGGTATTGGTGTCCCTCGGCACCGCGAACGCGACCGCCGGCGCCGGGTTCCTGAGCGCGACGGCGGAGGCGTTCGCCGGGCTGACGGCCCGTGCGGTGATCGCCGACCCGGCCGGCGTACTCGGCGACGTCCCGCCGAACGTCCTGGTGCGGCCGCGGGTCCCGCAGCTGCCGCTGCTGTCGCGGGTGGACGCGGTGGTGTGCCACGCGGGCCACAACACGGTCTGCGAAACGCTGTGGCACGGGCTCCCGCTGGTGGTCGCCCCGATCCGCGACGACCAGCCGATCGTGGCGGCTCAGGTGGTGGCGGCGGGCGCGGGGATCCGCTTGCGGTTCGGCCGCGCGGACGCCTCCAGGATCGCGGCGGCGGTCGAGGGGGTGCTGACGGAACCGGCATACCGGCGCGCGGCGGAGAGGGTGGCGGAGTCATTCCACGCAGCCGGCGGCAGCGGGGCCGCTGCGGGGTTCTGGAGCAGCTCGCCTTGGAGAGCCTGGCGCACCTGGGGCTCGGAAAGCCCTGATTTACTTCGAAAAATCACGCGGATACCGTCGATGCATGACTGTTTCCCGCTGCACTTCCGAAGACGTTCCCGAACTCGTGCGGTCGGCCGCCGGGCTGTTCGCCGAAGACGCCGGGCGCCACGACCCCCGCATGGACCTCGGCTGGCCGGCGCGCGAAGGCACGGCCTACTACGCGAAGCTCGTCGACGATCCGGACTGCCTGTGCCTGCTGGGCGGCGGCGGGCACTTGGTCGGCCGGATACGGCCGCCGGACCCGTTACGGCCCGGCACGGTGACCGCAGTGCTGGAGAGCATGCGCGTGGGCCCGGAGCACCGCCGCTCGGGGATCGGCGGCGAGCTGGTCACGGCGTTTCTCGCGTGGTCGGCGGAAAAGGGCGCGGACGAGGTCACCGTCCGGGCCTATGCCGCCAACGAACCCGCCATCGCCTTCTACCGCGCGCAGGGGTTCGAGCCGTTCGAACTGACCCTGCGTCACCGGAACGGGTGGCTATCCACAGTGGACGCCGGCTACTAGCTTGGAGAGATGACGGCCACCGCGGAAGTCACGCCCGGCACCGCGGCGCCGCCCGCGCTGAGCCGCGGCCGGGTCAACGCCGTGTTCGGCGCCGTGCTGCTGGGGATGCTGCTGGCGGCGCTGGACCAGACCATCGTCGGCACCGCGCTGCCCACCATCGTCGGCGACCTCGGCGGCGCCGGGCACCTGTCCTGGGTGGTGACGTCCTACCTGCTGGCCGAGACCGTCATGACGGTGGTCGTCGGCAAGCTCGGCGACCTGTTCGGCCGCAAGCTGATGTTCCAGCTGTCGGTCATCGTGTTCGGCATCGGCTCGTTCTGCGCCGGGTTCGCCGACAGCATGGTCTGGCTGATCGTCTGGCGCGCGGTGCAGGGCCTGGGCGGCGGCGGGCTGATGGTCACCTCGACCGCGCTGATCGCCGACGTCGTCCCGCTGCGCGAGCGCGGCAAGTACCAGGGTGTGCTCGGTTCGGTGTTCGGCGTGGTGACCGTCGCGGCCCGATGCTGGGCGGCTTCTTCGTCGACCACCTCTCCTGGCGGTGGGCCTTCTACGTCAACATCCCGCTGGTCGTGGTGGTGCTCGTGGTGGCGTCCTCGGCGATGCCGAACGCCCCGCGCCGCGGTCAAGCCGGTCATCGACTACGCCGGCATCCTGCTGATCGGCCTCGCCGCGACCGGCCTGACCCTGGTGACGAGCTGGGGCGGCACGCAGTACGCGTGGGGCTCGCCGACCATCGTCGGGATGGCGGTCGGCTCGGTGGTGCTGCTGGCCGCGTTCGTCTTCGTGGAGCTGCGGGCCAAGGAGCCGATGCTGCCGATGCGGCTGTTCCGCAACCCGGTGTTCACCGTCGGCGGGATCATGAGCTTCGTCGTCGGCTTCGCGATGCTCGGCGCGCTGTCCTACCTGCCGACGTACATGCAGTACGTCCAGGGCACGTCGGCGACGACGTCCGGGGTCCGGCTGCTGCCGATGGTGCTGGCCCTGCTCGTCGCGTCGATCGCCGCGGGCAACGCGGTGAGCCGCACCGGGCGGTACAAGATCTTCCCGCTGGCCGGCGCGGCGGGCATGACGATCGGGCTGTACCTGCTTTCGCGGCTGGACACCGGCACCGGGTTCTGGGAGGCGTCGGCGTACATGGCCGTGCTGGGCCTGGGCATCGGGCTCGGGATGCAGGTGCTGACGATCGCGGTGCAGAACACGGTCGACTACGCCGACCTGGGCGTCGCGACCTCGGGGGTGACGTTCCTGCGCTCGATCGGCAGCTCGTTCGGCGCGGCGATCTTCGGCACGGTGTACGCCAACCAGCTGACGCCGAAGCTGGCCGCGATCCCGGTGCCGCCGGGCGTGGATCCCCGGGCGCTGCAGGTGCCCACGGCGCTGCACGCGCTGCCGGAGTCGGTGTCGGCCCCCCGTGATCCGCGCGTACAGCGACTCGCTGCACGTCGTGTTCCTCGCGGCGGCGCCGGTCGGCCTGGTGGCGCTGGTGCTGGCCTTCTTCCTGAAGGAGGTCCCGCTGCGCGACACGGCCCGCGCGGCGGCCCCGGACCTCGGCGACGGCTTCGCGATGCCGGAAGCCCGCACCGGTGACCGCGAACTCGAGCGCGCGGTGGCGACGCTGTTCTTCCGCGAGCGCCGTCAGGTGGCACCGGCGATCGTCGAGCGGGCCGGCGGCGACCTCGACGAAGGCGGGATCTGGTGCCTGCTGCAGGTCCACCTGCGGGAACGCCGTGGTTCGCCGGCCACCCTGCGGGCGATCGGGGAGTACTTCGGCGTGCCCGCGCCGGTGCTGGAGCCGGCGTTCAACCGCCTGGAGCTGACGGGCCACCTGAGGTACACGCGGAACGGCTGGGAGCTGACCGACGCGGGCCGGGCGGAGTTCGGGAAGGTGGTCCGGGCCTGGCACGACTGGCTGGCCGACCGCCTCGGCGACTGGGGAGCGGCCGACCGGGCCGCACTGGACGCGGCGATCGGGCGCGTCGCGGCCCGGCTGATGGACCAGAGCGCCGAGGTGCGCAGCTACGGACGGCACGCTCTGGCTTGACCCGCGCCGCGGGATCTCAGCGGCGCCAGAAGTCGTGGGGGGTGCGGCCGGGCCGGAAGCCGCAGGACTCCACCAGGGCCGCGGCGTCCTCGAAGCCGCGGCCGACCAGGGCCGGGTCGTGGGCGTCGCTGCCGAAGGCCACCGTTTCGCCGCCCGCCTCGAACCACCAGCGGACCACCTCGCCGGGCAACGGCACCTGCGTGTTCACCTCCAGTGCGCGCCCACTCTCCCCGAGCGCCCGCAGGACCGTGCGGAACTCCTCCTCGAAGTCGGCCACCACGAACGGGGGCCCTTCGGCCGGCCACGAGCGCAGCGCGTAGTCGATGTGGGTGAGGACCGCGAAGTCCGCCGTCGACTCCACCAGGCCCAGGACCTCGCCGAGGTAGGCGCGCAGCAGGTCGCCCGGCGGGCGGTCGGTGATCACCGTCAGCTCGTGGTGGTGGCCGCCTTCGGAGAGGGAGTGCACCGAGCCGAGCACGCGGTCGAAGTCGTGGGCCGCCAGCAGCGCGTCGGCGCGGGGGCGGTGCCAGTGCGGCTCGCTCAGTTCCACGCCCGAGAGGATCCGCAGGCCGGGGAACCGCGAGCGGCACTCCTCGATGCACGCCAGGTAGCCCGGCACGTCCAGCTCCGGTGGCTCCAGCACGCCGTCCGGGCGCAGGTACCCGCGGAAGTGGTCCGGGAGCTGCGGCCGGATCGCGGCGGGGAGCAGCCAGGGCGTCAGGTCCGCGTGCTCGGTGAACGCCAGCGAGGGGAGGCCGAGGTCGATCGCCCGCCGGCACGAGCCGATCATCGATCCGGTGACCGTGTCCCAGGACCACTCCGTGTGGACGTGACCGTCCGTCGGCAGGCTCACCACCCCGATTGTGCACTAGCGTCTGTCGCATGGCGGTCAAGGCTGTGGAGCTCGAAGTCGGCCCGCACACCGTGCGGATCTCGAACCCGGACCGGGTCTACTTCCCGGCCCGGGGCGAGACGAAGCTCGACCTGGTCAACTACTACCTCTCGGTGGGGGACGGCATCGTCAACGCTCTCCGGGAGCGGCCCTGCATGCTGCACCGGTTCCCGTCCGGGGTGGCCGGGGAGAAGGTGCACCAGAAGCGGGTGCCGAACGGGGCTCCGCCGTGGCTGGAGACCGTCCGGGTCACCTTTCCGCGGTACAACCGGCACGCTGATGAGCTTTGTGTCACCGAGCTTGCGCACGTGGCCTGGGCGGTGCAGATGTCCACAGTGGAGTTCCATCCGTGGAACTCGCGGCGGGCCGATACCGAAAGGCCTGACGAGTGGCGGATCGATCTCGATCCGATGCCCGACTGCGGGTACGACCGGGTTCGGCGGGTTGCGCACGTTGCGCACGAGATTCTCGACGAGCTCGGTGCGGTGGGGTGGCCGAAGACTTCGGGTGGGCGGGGGTTGCACATCTACGTGCGGATTTCGCCTGAGTGGGGGTTCTCCGACGTTCGTCGGGCGGCGCTGGCCTTCGCGCACGAAGTCGAACGGCGGGCTCCTGATGACGTGACCACCACCTGGTGGCGGAAGGACCGGGATCCTCGGCTGCTCTTCGTCGACTACAACCAGAACGCCCGGGATCACACCATTGCCAGTGCCTACTCGGTCCGGGGGAATCCTGAAGGGACTGTCTCCACGCCGATTCGGTGGGAAGAGATCGATGATGCCGAGCCGGGGGACTTCACCATTGCCACCGTTCCGGCGCGGTTTGCCGAGGTGGGGGATCTTCACGCTGGGATCGACAAGGCTGTTTTCTCGCTGGAGCCGTTGCTCGAGTGGGCTGATCGGGACGGTGTCGAAGAACCTCCCGGTGCCGATTGATGTTCTCCGGTTCTCTTCGGCCTCGGCTTCTGCTGCTTCCGGGGTTCCGCACCCCCGAAGCCCGATTGTGCCGTGTTTTGGCTTCGGATCGGGGTTGCGGGGGTCTGGGCTTCTTCCTGGCTCGGTTTTGTGGTGTGTTTTCGCTGCGCGTTGGTCAGTTCAGGCGTTCGATGATTGTTGCGTTGGCCAGGCCTCCGGCCTCGCACATTGTCTGGAGGCCGTAGCGGCCTCCTGTTTGCTCCAGGACCGACAGCAATGTTGTTGCCAGGCGTGCTCCACTTGCTCCCAGGGGGTGGCCCAGTGCTGTTGCTCCTCCGTTGATGTTCACTTTGGTCGGGTCTGCGCCTGTTTCCTTCTGCCAGGCCAGTACCACGCTGGTGAATGCCTCGTTGACCTCGAATGCGTCGATGTCCGTTATCTTCAGGCCCGCTTTCTGCAGGACCTTGCGGGTGGCTGGAATGATGCCCGTCAGCATCAGCAGGGGGTCGTCGCCCGTTACCGCGAAACTGTGGATTCGGGCTCGGGGCTTCAAGCCCGACGCTGCCGCCGTCTCGGCGCTGGTGATCAGGAGCGCTGCTGCTCCGTCGTTGATCGGTGAAGAGTTGCCCGCCGTGATGTGCCAGCCCAGGTTCGGGAAGCGCTGCTCCCAGATTTCCGCGCGGAACGCCGGCTTCAAGCCGGCGAGGATCTCCGGGGTCGTTCCCGGGCGGACCGTCTCGTCCGTCGTGATCTCCCGGAGGGTTCCGTCGGCGCCGGGGGCCTTGATCGGTGCCACTTCTGCGGCGAACTTGCCGTCCGCCCAGGCCTTGGCCGCGCGCTGGTGGCTCTCCGCCGCGAACTCGTCCAGCTGCTGCCGGGTGAAGCCCCACTTCGCGGCGATCAGCTCCGCGCTGATGCCCTGCGGCACCAAGCCCTCCGGGTAGCGCGCCGCCACCTGGGGGCCGAACGGGTCGCGGCCGGCCACCTGGCTGCCCATCGGCACCCTGCTCATCGACTCGACCCCCGAGGCGATCACCACGTCGTACGCGCCCGCGATCACCCCCTGGGCGGCGAAGTGGACGGCCTGCTGGCTGCTGCCGCACTGGCGGTCGACCGTCACCGCGGGAACCGACTCCGGCAGGCCGGCCGCCAGTGCGGCCCAGCGTGCCGTGTTCATGCTCTGCTCGCCGATCTGGCCCACGGCTCCGCTGATCACGTCGTCGATGCGGGCCGGGTCCACCCCGGTTCGCTCGACCAGGGCGCGCAGGGCGTGGGCGTGCAGGTCCACCGGGTGCACCCCGGCGAGGGCGCCGTTCGGCTTGCCCTTGCCGATCGGGGTTCGTACCGCGTCGACGATCACCGCGTTCGTCATGGCGTCTGCCTCCTCGCAGATCGGGATGCCTTCGGTATACGCCCGGTCAGTTGGAATTCACAACTTTACTGTTCCGCACGTCACATGGCGTTGACGTGCTAGGTTGGATTTTCAATCCCGTGGAGGTGGCATGGTCCGGCGTGGTCGTGAGTGCTCGGTCGCCGAGGCGCTCGAGGTCGTCGGGGAGCGGTGGAGCCTGCTCGCGCTGCGGGAGATCATGCTGGGGGAGCGGCGGTTCAACCAGATCGCCGAGAACACCGGGGCCAGCCGGGACATCCTGGCCGCGCGGCTGCGCAAGCTCGTCGACGCCGGAGTGCTGGAGAAGGTCCAGTACGAGGCTCACCCGCCGCGCCACGAGTACCACCCCACCGAAGCCGGGCGGGCCCTGCAGCCGATCCTGCTCGGCCTGATGGCCTGGGGTGACAAGTACGTCCACCAGGGCGAACCGCCCACGCTCTGGCGGCACGCCTGCGGCGAGGTGCTCGAGCCGGCCACCGTCTGCGCTCACTGCGGTGGTCCCGTGAACGCTCCCGGCACCCACGCGATCCGGCTCGGTGCCGTGCACGCCTGATCGCAGCCACCCCGCCACCCGGCCTCCTTGCTTCGGCAAGGAGGCCTTTTTGCTGCCCGGCCGTTGACTTGAGACCCACGTCACTGTAACTCTTGGACGAATAAACGCAAGAACCTGACAGATGACCGGTAAATGACGGCAACTGACAGGAAGATCCCGGTTTCGTCTCCCTCCCCTCCCCGGATCCGAGGAACCGCATGAGAACGAAGCGAGTGTTGTCACCCGCGGCTGCCTTCGCCGCCCTGTCCCTGCTCCTGGCCACGCCCGCCGCGCCGGCGAGCGCGGCCCCGGCCGCCGCTCCCGCCGTCCGGCCTGCGGCGCAGGCCGCCGCCGCGACCTACACCGCCAGCAGCCAGCTCGCCGGCTATCCCGCGTCGAACGTCGGCGACGGGAACCAGGACAGCTACTGGGAAAGCACGAACAACCAGTTCCCGCAGTGGGTCCAGGCCGACCTCGGCACGCCGACCGACGTGGCGCAGCTCGTGCTCAAGCTGCCGGCCGCGAATTGGGGTGCCCGTACCGAGACCTTCAGCGTCCAGGGCAGCACCGACGGGACCACCTTCACCGACCTCAAGCCCTCGGCCGGGTACGTGTTCGACCCGGCCAAGGCCAACACCGTGACCGTCGACGTCAGCGGCAAGCCCCGGTACGTCCGGCTGAACGTCTCGGCGAACACCGGCTGGCCCGCCGCCCAGCTGTCGGAGTTCGAGGTGCACGGCCCGGCCGGCGGGGACACCCAGCCGCCGTCCGCGCCCGGCAACCTCGCCTACACCCAGCCGGCCGGCGGTCAGATCCGGCTGACGTGGTCGGCGTCGACCGACAACACCGGCGTCGCCGGCTACGACGTCTACGCGAACGGCCAGCTCCGCGGCAGCGTCGGCGGGACCGTCCTGACCTACACCGACAGCCAGCCCGACGGTGCGACCGTCTCGTACTTCGTCCGCGCGAAGGACGCCGCGGGCAACCAGTCGGCCGCGAGCAACACCGTGACCCGCGCCGGCACCCAGGCCGGGACGAACCTCGCGCTGGGCAAGCCGATCACGGCGTCCTCGACCGAGTGGACGTACGTGGCCGCCAACGCCAACGACGACTCGCTGACGACGTACTGGGAGGGCGGCGGTGGGACGTACCCCAACCTCCTGACCGTCGCGCTCGGGGCGAACGCCGACCTGAACCAGGTCGTGGTCAAGCTCAACCCCGACCCGGCGTGGGGGCCGCGGACCCAGACGATCGCGGTCGAAGGCCGTGAGCAGAGCGCGTCCGCCTTCACCACCCTGGCCGCCGCCCAGACCTACAGCTTCAGCCCCGCGACCGGCAACACCGTGACGATCCCGCTCGGCGGCCGGGCCGCCGACGTGCGCCTGCGCGTCACCGCCAACTCCGGCGCGGGCGGCGGGCAGGCCGCGGAGTTCCAGGTCTTCGGCGTCCCCGCGCCGAATCCCGACCTGACCATCTCCGGCGTGTCCTGGTCGCCGCAGAACCCGGTGGAGACCGATGCGATCACCGCGTCGGCGACCGTCCGCAACGCCGGGACGGCCGCCTCCGGGGCGACGAACGTCAACCTCTACCTGGGGACGACCAAGGTCGGCACGGCGAACGTCGGTGCGCTGGCCGCCGGTGCGTCGACGACCGTGTCGGCGAACATCGGCACCCGGGACGCCGGCAGCTACCAGCTGACGGCGAAGGTCGACGAGGCCAACGCCGTCATCGAGCAGAACGAGGCCAACAACTCCTTCACGAGTTCGACGGCGCTGGTCGTCAGTCCGGTGCAGAGCTCCGACCTGGTCGCCGCGACGGCGTGGTCGCCTGGCAACCCGTCCGCGGGCAACACCGTCACCTTCACCACCACCCTGCGCAACCAGGGGACCGTGGCCAGTGCGGGCGGGGCCCACGGCGTCACGGTGACGATCTCCGACCAGAGCGGCACCGTCGTCAAGACGCTGACCGGCAGCTACACCGGGGCCATCGCCGCCGGCGCGACCGCCGCGCCGGTGACCGTCGGCACCTGGACCGCGGCCAACGGCCGGTACACGGTCAAGACCGTGGTGGCGAACGACGCCAACGAACTGCCCGTCAAGCAGGGCAACAACACCGGCACGCAGGCGCTCTTCGTCGGCCGTGGCGCGAACATGCCCTACGACATGTACGAGGCCGAGGACGGCGTGCTCGCCGGCGGCGCGGGCGTGGTCGGCCCGAACCGCACGATCGGTGACCTCGCGGGTGAGGCATCGGGCCGCAAGGCCGTCACGCTCAACTCGACCGGCTCGTCCGTGGAGTTCACCACCCGCGCGGCGACCAACACCCTCGTCACCCGGTTCTCCATCCCGGACAGCGCGGGCGGCGGCGGGATCAACGCGACCCTCAACGTCTACGTCGACGGCACCTTCCTCAAGGCCATCGACCTGACGTCGCACTACGCGTGGCTCTACGGCGCCGAAACCGGCCCGGGCAACTCGCCGGGCACCGGACCGCGGCACATCTACGACGAGGCGAGCACGCTGCTCGGCACGACCGTGCCCGCCGGCCACCGGATCAAGCTGCAGAAGGACGCCGCCAACAGCACGAACTACGCGATCGACTTCGTCAACTTCGAGCAGGCCACCGCGGTCGGCAACCCGGACCCGGCGCACTTCGCGACGCCGGCCGGGTTCACCCAGCAGGACGTGCAGGCCGCCCTCGACAAGGTCCGGCAGGACGCCACGCTCACCGGCGTCTACCTGCCGGCCGGGGACTACGCGCTGTCGAGCAAGCTGAACGTCTACGGCAAGGCCGTCACGGTCACCGGCGCCGGGCCGTGGTTCACGAAGTTCTCCGCGCCCTCGGGCCAGGAGAACACCGACATCGGCATCGACGTCCAGTCGAGCGCCAACGGCTCGACGTTCAGCGGGTTCGCGGTGTTCGGGAACTACACCTCCCGCATCGACGGCCCCGGCAAGGTGTTCAACCTGACCAACGTGGCGAACCTGATGATCGACAACATCTGGGTCGAGCACCAGGTGGTCATGGTCTGGGGCACCAACGTGGACAACACCACGATCAAGAACTCCCGGATCCGCGACACCTTCGCCGACGGCGTCAACCTCACGAACGGGAGCACCGGCAACCACGTCACCAACATCGAAGCCCGGTCCACCGGTGACGACAGCTTCGCGCTGTTCGCCGCCACGGACATCAACGCGGGCAACCAGTACGACAACGTGTTCGAGAACCTGACCGCGCTCACCCCGTGGCGCGCGGCCGGGCTGGCGGTGTACGGCGGGTACAACAACACCTTCCGGAACCTCTACATCGCGGACACGCTGACCTACTCGGCGATCACGATCAGCTCGCTCGACTTCGGCTACCCGTTCCTCGGGTTCGGGCCGCAGCCGACGACGGTCCAGAACGCCTCGCTGGTCCGGGACGGCGGCCACTTCTGGGGCCAGCAGACGTTCCCGGCGATCTGGCTGTTCTCCGCGTCCAAGGAGTTCCGCGGCATCCGGGTGTCCGACGTGGACATCCAGAGCCCGACCTACAGCGGCATCATGTTCCAGACCAAGTACGACGGCACCACGCCGGAGCACCCGGTCGAGGACACCGTGCTGACGAACGTGTCGATCACCGGCGCCCACCGCAGCGGGGACGCCTTCGACGCCAAGTCCGGGATCGGGATCTGGGCCAACGAGCTGCCGGAACCGGGCCAGGGCCCGGCCGTCGGCTCGGCGACCTTCACCGGGCTCACCCTGGCCGACAACGCCGAGGACATCCGCAACCGCACCACCACGTTCACCATCAACCGCACCTGAGAAGAGCCGGGTGTGCCCGCCGGGAAACCGTTTCCCGGCGGGCACACCCGTGCCAGGATGGCGCCGGAGGTGGTCGACGTGCGGATCCTGGTCACCGGCGGCACCGGGCAGCTCGGCAGCGCGGTGGTGCGCCGCCTGCGGGCGGCGGGCGAAGAGGTCCGCGTGCTCAGCCGCCGGCCCGCGCCGGACGTCGTCCGCGGCGACCTGCGGACCGGGCGCGGCGTCGACAGCGCCGTCGCCGGCGTGGACGTCGTCGTCCACTGCGCCACCGACTACTTCGGCCGGGAGGCCCAGCTCGCGCGCACGCTGATCGAGGCGGCGCGGTGGGCGGGCGGCCCGCACCTGGTGTACGTCTCGATCGTCGGCGTCGACCGCGTCCCGCTCGGCTACTACCGGGCCAAGCACGAGACCGAGCAGCTCGTCGCCACCTCCGGCCTGCCCTGCACCATCCAGCGGGCCACCCAGTTCCACGGCCTGGTCCGCGGCCTCCTGTCCGGCGCGTCCCGGCTGCCGGTGGTGCCGGTCCCGCGGGTCTCCTTCCAGCCGGTCGACGTCCGGGACGTCGCCCGCCGCCTCGCCGGCCACGCGCTGGCGGACCCCGCAGGCCGGGCGCCCGACTTCGGGGGCCCGGAAATCCTCACCGCGGCCGAGCTGGCCGAGGCGGTCGGTGAAGCGAGCGGACGGCGACGGCGGATCGTGCCGCTCACGGTGCCGGGGGAGACGTTCCGGGCCTACGCCGACGGCGGTCACCTGGCTCCCGGGCACCGCGAGGGCGAGATCACCTTCCGGGAGTACCTGGCCGAGCGAGCCGATCACGGGTAAGGCGGCCATCCCGAAGATTCTTGACCACCGGATCGGATAGGTCATATGTTTGGCGGGCTTCGCGGCCGTTTTCCGCCCAACGCCGAACGGATGACCCATGCCGGAACTGCCTCTCCCGCCGTCGCGGCGGACCTTCCTCAAGCTCGGTGGCGCGGTCGGTGCCGTGGCGGCACTCGGCGGCCTGCGTCCCTTCGGTGCCAACGCAGAAGTCCTCCGACCGGCCGGTGAGGACCTCGTCCCCGAGTCGGCGGCCACCACGCTCTGGTACCCGGAACCGGCGAGCGAGGACAAGATCATCGAACAGGGCCTGCCGATCGGCAATGGTCGGATCGGTGCCCTCGTCGGCGGCGACCCGGCCGCCGACTTCCTCTACCTCGCCGACGCGTCGCTGTGGACCGGCGGCCCCAACGACGTCCTCCAGGACGACGGCCAGTTCCCGTACGAGACCGAGAAGTTCGGCACCCTGGGCCTGCTGGCGAAGCTGCGGATCGCGGTCCCGGCGCACACGGGGGTCACGGACTACCGCCGCACGCTCGACCTGAGCAACGGCCTGGCCGTGCTCACCTACCGGCACCAGGGCGTGCAGTACCGCCGCGAGTACTTCGCGAGCCACCCCGACGACGTCGTGGTCGTCCGGCTCAGCGGCGGACCCGTCGCCGGCTCGGTGACCCTCGAACCCACCCGCGGGGAGCCGGCCGCCGGGCCGGGCGCGTTCACCGGCACCTTCGCCAACGGCCTGGAGTACGCCTGCGCGGTGACGACGTCCGGTGGGCTCGCCTTCCGCGGCCGCGAGATCGTCATCGTGCTCAGCGGCGGCACGAACTACGTGCCGGACGCCGCGCGCAAGTTCCTCGACACCTCCCTCGACCCCCTGGCGCTGGCGCAACGCAAGGCAGCCGCGGCGCTGGCCGTGGGTGGCGGCACCTTGCGGGCCACCCACGTCGCCGACTACCGGCGCCTGTACGACCGGATGAGCGTCGACCTCGGCCAGTCGCCCCCGGCGAAACGGGCGCTGGACACGGGGGCGCGGCTGGCCGCCCGGCACGACGAACCGGACGTGCCCGACCCGGAGCTGGAGGCGAGCTACCTGCAGTTCGGGCGCTACCTGACGATCACCGGCTCGCGCGACGGCCTGCCGATGGGCCTGCAGGGCCTGTGGCAGAACAGCAACACGCCGGACTGGATGAGCGACTACCACACCGACATCAACGTCCAGATGAACTACTGGCTCGCCGACCGCGCGGCGCTGCCCGGGAGCTTCACTGCTCTGGCCGACTACTGCCTCGCGCAGCTTCCGGTGTGGACGGACAGCACGAAACGGCTGTTCAACGACCCGAGGAACCGCTTCCGCAACACGAGCGGGAAGGTCGCGGGCTGGGCGGTCGCGTTCTCCACCAACATCTACGGCGGCTCCGGCTGGTGGTGGCACCCCGGCGGCAACGCCTGGCTGTGCAACTCGCTGTGGGACCACTACGCCTTCACCCAGGACAAGGCCTACCTCGCCCGGATCTACCCGGTGTTGAAGGGCGCGGCCGAGTTCTGGGAGGCGCGGCTGCTGCCGATGACCGTCGACGGCCGCGAAGTGCTCGTCGACGACCACGACTGGTCACCCGAGCACGGCCCGCAGGACGCCCGCGGGATCACCTACGCCCAGGAGATCGTCTGGGACCTGTTCGAGCACTACCGCGAAGCCGTCGCTGTGCTGGGCCGCGACCGCGCCTACGGCGACCGGATCGGCGAGCTGCAGAAGCGGCTGTACCTGCCGAAGGTGAGCCCGGCGACGGGCCGGCTCGAGGAGTGGATGTCGCCGGACGACCTCGGCGAGACCACGCACCGGCACCTCTCGCCGCTGATCGGCTTCTTCCCGGGCGACCGCATCGCGGCCGACACGGCACCTCGGGAGCTGCTCGACGGCGTGCGGGCGCTGCTCACCGCCCGCGGGATGGACAGCTTCGGCTGGGCCTGCGCGTGGCGCTCGGCGTGCTGGGCGCGCCTCAAGGACGCCGAGCACGCCTACCGGCTGCTGCTCACCGTGCTGCGCCCGTCGGTGGCCAACGGCAACGGCACCGCGCCGAACTTCTTCGACATGTACAGCCAGGGCAGCTACACGATCTTCCAGATCGACGCGAACCTCGGCGCTCCGGCGGCGATGGCCGAGATGCTGCTGTACTCGCGGCCCGGGGTGCTGGAGCTGCTCCCGGCGTTGCCGGCGGCGTGGGCGGCGTCGGGCCGGGTGACCGGGATCGGCGCGCGCGGCGGGTTCGAGGTCGACCTCGCCTGGCGGGCGGGGAAGGTCACCCGGGCGGTGATCCGCAGCGTCGGCGGCACCCGGACCGAGGTGCGGGCCGGCCCCTGGCGGCGGACGATCACGCTGCGACCGGGGGAAACGGTCACGGTCCGGCCAAGTTGAGGTGGCCCCTCCGGAAAGAGGTATAGGGTTCAACTACTTTCTTCCGACCGGAGGTGACCGTGAACGTCGTCCTGTGGATCGCGGCGGGCCTGCTCGCTGCGCTGTACCTCGGCGCCGGGGGCATGAAGCTCGCCACCCCGCGCGAGAAGCTCCTGGAAAACCCCAACATGGGGTGGGCGGGGACTTCTCCGATGCCGCGGTGAAGGGCATCGGCGCGGTGGAGGTCCTGGCCGCGATCGGGTTGATCCTGCCGCAGGCGCTGGACATCGCCCCGGTGCTGACGCCGCTGGCCGCGACGGGACTGGTGCTCGTCCAGATCGGCGCGATCATCGTGCACGCGCGCCGCAAGGAGACGAAGTCGCTGCCGGTGAACGTCGTGCTGCTCCTGCTGGCGGCGTTCGTCGCGGTGGGCCGCTTCGCGAGCTAATACCCTGGAGCCCGATGGACGTCGATCTGCGGAAGCTGCGGTACTTCGTGGCGGTCGCCGAAGCACTGCACTTCGGGCGGGCCGCCGCGCGGCTGCACATCGCGCAGCCGGTGCTTTCGCGGCAGATCCGGGCCCTCGAAGGCGAGCTGCGGGCGCAGCTGTTCGTGCGCGACAAGCGGTCCACCGAGCTCACCGCGGCGGGCCGCCAGCTGCTCGAGGACGCGCGGCCGCTGCTGGCCTCGGCCGACGCCCTCCGCCGCCGGGTCGCGACGGCCGCGCGCGGGGCCTCGGCGTTCACCGTGGCGTTCATGCCCGGCATCACGGTCACCGGCGCGGTCCGCGAGCTCTCGGCACGTCACCCCGACCTCACCGTGGAGCTGCTGCGCACGACGTGGGACGACCAGCTCGAAGTCCTCCACGACGGCCGCGCGGACGTCGGCGTCATCCGGCTCCCGGTGGACCGGCGCGGGCTCCGGGTGCGGCCGCTGTTCCGCGAGCCGCGCGTGGCCGTGCTGCCCGGCGGGCACCGGCTGGCCGGCAAGGAATCGGTGCGGGTCGGCGACCTCGCGGACGAGCACCTGCTCAACGACCCGGACGCGGTGCCGGAGTGGCGTGACGTCGCGGTCGAGCTGCGCGAGGGCACCGCGCCGGCCCGGCGGGTGTTCCGGAGCGTGGAGGAGAAGCTCGAGCACGTCGCGGCCGGGCGGGGGATCGCCGTCGTCCCGCGGTCGACGTCGGAGTACTACACGCGGGCGGACGTGGTGCACGTGCCGGTCGAGGACCTGCCGCCGAACGAGGTGGCGCTGGCCTGGGTGTCCGGCAGGCGGTCGCGGGTGATCTTCGAGTTCGCGGAGATCTTCGCGGGCCTGACCGAGGCAGGGGAGGGGACACGGTGATCCGCTGGGCGACGTTCGACTGCTTCGGCACGCTGGTGGACTGGCGCCACGGCATCGCCACCGGCTTCGAGCTGCTGTTCCCCGGCCGCGGCGCGGAGCTGCTGGAGGTCTACCACCGGATCGAGCCGCAGGTGCAGGCCGAGGTGCCGGTGCGGCGCTACCGGGAGGTGCTGGCCGAGTCCGTGCGCCGGACCGCGGCCGAAGCGGGGCTGGAGCTGGTGGCCGACGACGCGTCGGTGCTCGGCACCGGACTGCCGTACTGGCCGGTCTTCCCGGACACGCGGCCGGCGCTGGCCGCGCTGCGGGCGGCGGGCTGGCGGCTCGCGCTGCTGACCAACTGCGACCGCGACCTGATCGGTGAGACCCAGCGGCGGCTCGCGGTGCCGATCGACGCGATCGTGACCGCCGAGGACGTCGGCGAGTACAAGCCCGGCCACGGGCCCTTCCGCCGGTTCGCCGCCTCCTTCGACGCGACCGCCGCGAACTGGGTGCACGTGGCGCAGAGCCACTTCCACGACATGGTGCCCGCCCAGGCGCTGGGCATCCCGCGGATCTGGGTGAACCGGCACGCCGGCCCGCAGGACCCGGCGGTGGCGGACGCGGTCCTCCCCGGCCTGGCCGAGCTGGCCGAAACGGTGGAGCGGGTGCACGCCGGAGCCCGCTGACCGCCGTCACGGATGCCGAACCTCGACCCGGCGGGCCGGGAACAGCGCCGTCCACAACGCCTTCCACGGGTGTGAAGACGGCCGCTCGTGCGGCACCCGCGGCGACGGCCGCGGCCCGGCCCGGTAGGCCATTTCCACCTGCACCCAGTCGTGGATCCAGTCGCCTCGCATGAACAGCTCCCTTCGTCGTGGAGCCCACGGTCGTCCTGAGGGGTGGCCCGCCGCATCGGGTGATCACGCAGTCCGGCGCCGGCGGACCCCTTACCCGTTATCGTGGCCGGGTGGCCGCGACGACCTACCTGTTCGTGCCCGGTGACCGGCCCGACCGCTTCGGCAAGGCGGCCGCCAGCGGCGCCGACGTCGTGATCCTCGATCTCGAAGACGCCGTCGCTCCCGCGGCGAAGGATGCGGCACGGGCTTCGGTGGGCGCATGGCTCGGGAGCCACCGCGCGATGGTCCGGATCAACCCGCCCGGCACCCCGTGGTTCGCCGCGGACGCCGAGCTGGTGGCCGCGCGCGGGGTGCCGGTCATGGTGCCGAAGGCCGAGACGCCCGGGGTGCTCGCCGGGTTCGGGGAGGTGGTCGCGCTGGTCGAGACCGCGCTCGGCGTGGAACGGGCCGGTGAGCTGGCCGCGGTGCCGTCGGTGACGCGGCTGGCGTTTGGCAGCGTGGACCTGGCGGCCGAGCTCGGGGTGGCGCCGGAGGACCGCGAACCGTTCGCCTACCCGCGCTCGCGCCTGGTGCTCGCCTCGGCGGCGGCCGGCCTGGCCCCGCCGGTGGACGGCGTCACCACGGACCTGCACGACCCCGCCCGGCTGTCGGAGGACGTCCGGTACGCCCGCCGGCTCGGCTTCGGCGGCAAGCTGTGCCTCCACCCCCGGCAGGTGGGCCCGGTCCGGGCCGGTTTCGCGCCGACGGAGGAGGAGCGCGCGTGGGCCCGCCGCGTGCTGACGGCGGGGGCCGGGGTGTCCGTTGTGGACGGCCGGATGGTGGACCGGCCGGTGCTCGCCAGAGCCCGGCGCATCCTGGGGGAGTGACGCTGCGCCCCGGCCTTCGACAGTGATGATCCGGGTGTTCGCCCGGCCCTTTCACGAGCACGAGATCACCGCTCGAAGCGGCGACCCGCCGGCGGCCCGAGCGGGCGGACCTGCGCTACACCGCGCCCTGACGCCGCAACGCCGTCACGTCGAAGCCGAACTCCGTCAGGACCGCGTCGGTGTGCTCGCCCAGTGCCGGTACCGGGTCCATCCGGGGTGGGCGGTCCGGGACCGTGATCGGCGGCAGCGTCGCCCGGACCGGCCCGGCCGGGGTGGCCACCTCCGCGAACCGGTCGCGCGCGGTGAGCTGCGGGTGCGCCAGGACGTCCGGCAGGTCACGGCGGCGAGCGTGCGCGATCCGGCCCGCCCGCAGCCGGGCCTCCAGTTCCGGCCCGGTGAGCCCGGCGAAGATCGCGTCGATCCCGCCTTCCAGCGACCTCCGGTTCGCCACGCGGGCGCTGCCCGTCGCGAACCGCGGGTCGGTGACCCAGTCCGGGCGGACCACCGCGTGCTCGCAGAACGCCGCCCACTCGCGGTCGTTCTGCACCGCCAGGACCACCTCGGTGCCGTCGCCCGCGCGGAAGGTGCCGTAGGGCGCGATCGCCGCGTGGCTGGTGCCCGTGCGCGGGGCGGCGTCCCGCCGTAGCCGGCGTAGTACAACGGGAAGCCCATCCACTCGACCAGGGAGTCGAACAGGCTGACTTCGAGCTCGGTGCCCTGCCCGGTGCGCTCGCGGTCGTACAGCGCGGACAGGATGCCGGAGAAGGCGTACATCCCCGCGCCGATGTCGGCGGCCGGGATGCCGCTCTTGGCCGGCTCCGCCGCGGACCCGGTCACCGACACCAGCCCCGCTTCGGACTGGATGAGCAGGTCGTAGGCCTTCGCGTCGCGGTACGGCCCCGTCGAGCCGTAGCCGGACACCGAGCAGGTGATCAGCCGCGGCCGGGTGGCGCGCAGGGCGGCCGCGCCCAGCCCGAGCCGGTCCGCGACGCCGGGTGCGAAGTTCTGCACGAACACGTCGGCGCGGTCCAGCAGCGCGGCCATCACCGCGGGGGCGGCGGCGCTCTTGAGGTCGAGCGTCACGCTCTCCTTCGAGCGGTTCAGCCAGACGAAGTGACTCGAGAGGCCGTGCACCGTTTCGTCGTAGGCGCGGGCGAAGTCGCCGCTGCCCGGCCGTTCGATCTTGAGCACGCGGGCCCCCAGGTCGGCCAGGTGCCGGGTGGCCAGCGGCGCGGCGACCGCCTGTTCGCACGACACGACCGTGACGCCGTCGAGGGGCAAGGAGCGCATGGCCGCATCCTGCCACCCCGGCCGGGCCGCCGCGGTGCCGGACGAGCGGGCCGGATCCGCTGGAGTTTCGGGCAAAACCGTTGACGGCCCTCCAGGCGGCTTGCAGTCTGAATCGGATCAGCTGACCGCGGCAACCGGCGAACGAGGTACCCGATGGGCAGGGTGCGGCAGGCCGACATCGCGCGGGTGGCGGGGGTTTCCCAGGCGACGGTTTCGGTGGTGCTGGGCGGCAACCGCACCGGCGTCCGGCTGGCCGAGTCGACCCGGCTGCGCGTGCTGGAGACCGCCCGGCGCCTCGGTTACGCCGACCCGCTGGCGAAGCGGCAGGCGGGCCACGGCCTCTTCGGCATCTGCGCCGCCGCCCCGGCGTTCGAAGCGCACCAGGAGATCCTGGCCGGCATCGAGGCGGAGGCCGCCGCGCTCGGCAAGGACCTCATCATGTTCACCGCGCCCGGCCCCGGGTTCCCCCGCCGCAGCCGGCTCGCCGACGGCTGCCTGATCCTCGGCGGCCCCGTCCCCGCGGAGCAGCTCGCCGCCGGCTACCCGATCGTCCACATCGGACGCTGCACGGACCTCGGCGCCCGCGTCCCGTGGGTCGACGCGGACTACGCCGCGGCTTCGGCGGAGGTGATCACCCGGCTGCGGGAGGCGGGCCACCACCGCATCGGCTACCTGCGCGACCCGGCCGACACCCCGGCGGCGCGCGAGCGCGAACGCGGAGTCCGGTCCGCGGGCACCGGCCTGACCATCGGCCACGACCCGGCCGCGGTCCAGGGCTGGCTCCGGGAAGGCGTGACCGCGCTGGTCGTCGACGAGCCGGTGGTCGCCGCGGCCCAGCGCGCCCAGCACGCGGCGTCGATCCCGGGGGATGTTTCCCTCGCGGTTTTGGGCCGCGCACCGGCCGCCTCGCAGTTGAGCGGCTTCGAGGTACCCCGGCGCGAACTCGGCCGCGAGGCGGTGCGGCTGCTGGCGTCCGTCGTGGCCACGGGGGCGGGGGAGCAGCGGCTGCTCGCCTGCCCGCCCGTGGCCGGGGCGACGATCGCGCCGGTTCGGGAGAGGCCGCTGTAGTCGGGCAGAATCCACTCGGGACAGCCGGGGGAGACCCCGGAACGACGGGTTCGCCCGGCCGCGGCGAAGGACGAGGGGCACAGCATGGCCACAGCCAGTGAGACCGCCGCCAAGCTGGCGGTGCTCATCGACGCGGACAACGCCCGGCCCGGGATCACCGAGGCGCTGCTGGCCGAAGTGGCCAAGTACGGCACCGCGCACGTGAAGCGCGCATACGGCGACTGGACCGGGACGAGCCTGAAAGGCTGGAAGGACCAGCTGCTGGCCCAGTCGATCCAGCCGATCCAGCAGTTCGCCTACACCACCGGCAAGAACGCGACCGACGCGGCGATGGTCATCGACGCGATGGACCTGCTGTACTCCGATCGCTTCGACGGGTTCTGCATCGTCTCCAGCGATTCCGACTTCACGCGGCTGGCGGCGCGCCTGCGCGAATCGGGCCTCACCGTGTACGGCTTCGGTGAACGCAAGACACCCAAGCCGTTCGTCGCGGCGTGCGACAAGTTCATCTACGTCGAGAACCTCGGCTACCCCGGCAGCGCGGCCGCGCCGGCCGACTCGGCCCCCGCGCAGGTGCCGTCCGCTCGCGCCGCGCAGCTCGCGAGCGACGTCGCGCTGACAGCACTGCTGCGCAACGCCGCCGAAGCCGCCTCCGACGACGACGGCTGGGCCTCGCTGTCGGCCATCGGGAACATCGTCACGAAGCAACGTCCGGACTTCGACTCCCGCACCTACGGCTACGCCAAGCTCAGTGACCTGATCGCCGCGACCACGCTGTTCGAAATGAACCGCCGCAGCCCGGGCGAGGACAAACCGCCGGTCATCTACGTGCGCGACCGGCGACGCCAGGGTGAACCCGTATAACGCCGTATCCGGCGCGGCGATCAGCCGGACCTGCCGGTCCCACGGCCAGCGCGTCCGGCGGCGCCAATGATAGGAATGGCCGGTGACCGAACCGAACCTGATCGAAGCCGCCGCGGCCGAGGCCGTCACGCTGACCAGTGAGCTCATCCGCATCGACACGACCAACACCGGCGATCCCGACACGCTGGTCGGCGAGCGGGCGGCGGCGGAGTACGTGGCCGAGAAGCTGACCGACGCCGGCTACGAGATCACCTACGTCGAGTCGGGCGGGAAGGACCGGCACAACGTCATCGTCCGGCTCGAAGGGGCCGACCGGTCACGGGGTGCCCTGCTGATCCACGGTCACCTCGACGCCGTGCCCGCCGATGCGTCCGAGTGGTCGGTCCACCCGTTCTCGGGCGCCATCCAGGACGACTACGTCTGGGGCCGCGGCGCGGTCGACATGAAGGACATGTGCGGGATGGCGCTCGCGCTGGCCCGGCACTACAAGCTGAACAACGTCGTGCCGCCGCGGGACCTCGTCTTCGCCTTCCTGGCCGACGAGGAGGCCGGCGGCAAGTACGGCGCCCAGTGGCTGGTCGAGAACCGGCCCGAGCTGTTCGAGGGCGTCACCGAGGCGATCAGCGAGGTCGGCGGCTTCTCGATCACGCTCAAGGACGACGTCCGCGCCTACCTCATCGAAACGGCCGAAAAGGGCATCCGCTGGATGAAGCTGCGCGTGCGCGGCACCGCCGGGCACGGCTCGATGATCCACCGCGACAACGCCGTGACGAAGCTCTCGGAAGCCGTGGCCAAGCTCGGCAACCACCGGTTCCCGCTCGTGCTCTCCGACTCGGTGAAGGAGTTCCTCGCCGGCGTCACCGAGATCACCGGCTGGGACTTCCCGGAGGACGACCTGGAGGGCTCGGTCGCGAAGCTGGGCAACATCTCCCGGATGATCGGCGCGACCCTGCGCGACACGGCCAACCCGACCATGCTCACCGCCGGGTACAAGTCGAACGTCATCCCGTCGGTCGCCGAGGCCGCGGTCGACTGCCGGATCCTGCCGGGCCGCCTGGAGGCCTTCGACCGGGAGCTCGACGAGCTGCTCGGCCCGGACATCGAGAAGGAGTGGATGGAGCTCCCGCCGGTCGAGACGACGTTCGACGGCGCGCTCGTGGACGCGATGAGCGCCGCGGTGCTCGCCGAGGACCCGGGAGCGAAGACGCTGCCGTACATGCTCTCCGGCGGCACCGACGCGAAGTCGTTCCAGCAGCTGGGCATCCGCAACTTCGGCTTCGCGCCGCTCAAGCTGCCCGCCGACCTCGACTTCTCGGCGCTGTTCCACGGCGTGGACGAGCGCGTCCCGGTCGAAGCGCTGAAGTTCGGCACCCGCGTCCTGGACCGGTTCCTGCGCACGTCCTGATGACCGGGTTCGCGCTCGCCGACGGCACGCCCCTGCAGGTGATCCGCAGGGGCGACCCGAGCGCGCCGGTGACCGTCGTGTTCGTCCACGGCTACGCGCTCGACCAGCGCAGCTGGGGCCGGATCGCGCCGCTGGTGCCGGACGCGGCGGATGGCCCGGTGGCCGTGCTGACCTACGACCAGCGCGGCCACGGCGGCTCGGGGCGGGCGCGGCGCGGCACCGCGACCATGGCCCAGCTCGGCGACGACCTCGCCGAGCTGCTGGCCCGCGAAGTGCCCGACGGACGCGTGGTGCTGGTCGGGCACGACATGGGCGGCCTGGCCATCATGTCGCTGTCCCAGCGGCACCCTTCGGTGTTCGAGGCACGGGTTTCGGGCCTGGTGCTGCTGGCGACGTCGTCGGGCACGCTGGCCGCCGAGGTGTCGGCGACCTGGCCGAACGCGCTGGGGAAGCTGGCCCGCGACCTCGAGGCAGTGCTCGGTTCCAAGCTGTTCGGCGTGGTGCGGGAGCACACCAGCCGGGCGGTCAGCGCGGGCCTGCGCTGGTGGCTGTTCGGCGACGACCCGGACCCGGACCTGGTCGAGCTGACGGTGAAGATGATCCGCGGCAACTGGCCCCACACGGTGTCGCTGTTCCGCCCGGCCATGGACGCCTACGCGCGCGAGGCGGCCTTGGCGCAGGTCGCCGGCCTGCCGGTGACGGCGATCGTGGGGGAGCGGGACCGGATCGTCCGGGCCGCCGACGTCGAGCAGTGGGTCCAGGGCCTCGGCAACGGGACGGCGGTGGTGCTGCCCGGGGTCGGGCACGTCGTGCCGCTGGAGGCCGCGGCCCAGGTGCTGCCGCGGGTGGTCGCGCTGGTCAACACGGCGCACCGGAGCTGAGGTCAGCGGGTCCCGGCGGCCACGAAGATCGGCACGGCCACGAACAGCCGGTCGGCGCGGGCCCGGGCCGTCTGCTCGTCGAGCCAGGCGCCGTCGCCGCCGAGGTTGGCCAGCACCGGCAGGGCCGCCGCGTCGGTCCACACGAGCGTGTGGACCTCGACCGTGACGTCGGTGAACCCGTGGTCCAGCAGGAGGTTCCGGTACCGCCGGGCGATCCGCGGGTGCGGCATGCCGTCGGCGCGGGTGTGCACGATCGAGCGGGTACGGGCGGGGTCGTCGGAGTCGATCACGACGGTGTCCCAGTCCTGGCCGGTGAGCACCGCCCGGCCGGCGGGGGCCAGGACACGGCGGGCCTCGGCGACGGCGAGCGCGGGGTCCGGCAGGACGTGCAGGACCTTGTCGGCGCGGTAGCCGGTGACCGAGCCGTCGTCGAGCGGCAGGGCGGTGGCGTCGGCGACGTGGAACTCGCCGTCCGGCCGGCGCGCGGCGGCGACCTCGACCATGGCGGGGTCGGCGTCGACGCCGATGGCGCGCACCCCGCGCGCGGCGAGTTCGCCGACGGCCCGGCCGCTGCCGCAGCCGACGTCGACCACGGTCTCGCCGAGGCCCCGGTAGGTGCGTTCCCGCAGTTCGATGGCTTGTGGACGGTCGTCGAGGGCGTCGAGGAGGGGGAGCAACGTGGACATGGCGCCCATCCTGCGACTTAATGCCGCCATGAAGTCAATCGGCGAAGTGGCCGCCCGGTTCGGGTTGCCGGCCCACGTGCTGCGCTACTGGGAAGCGGAGGGGCTGCTGACGCCCGCCCGCGACGGGGCCCGGCGCCGCTACACCGACGCGGATGTGCGCCGGGTGGCCGCGATCCTGGTCGCCAAGGAAGCCGGGTTCGAACTCGCGGACATCCGGTCGATGCTGACCGACCGGTCCGCGGCCGGCCGGGCGGCCATGGCGGCCCGGCAGCGGGACCGGCTGCGGGCGCGGATCGCCCGTGCCCAGGCGGCGCTGGAGCTGCTCGACGGCGACTGCCCGCACGACGACCTCATGACGTGCCCGCACTTCCAGAGCCTCCTGAACCGACAGCTCGATCGTTCTTGACAAATTATCTGTTCGGCAGCATGCTGGGCGCATGTTTCCGGTTGCGGTGATCGAAGACGCGGCGGCGGCCGAGGTGTCGCTGGACCCGGTCCGGGCGCGGCTGCTGGCCGAACTGGCCGAGCCGGCGTCGGCGACGATGCTCGCGGCGCGGGTCGGCCTGCCGCGCCAGAAGGTGAACTACCACCTGCGGGCGCTGGAAAGCCACGGCCTGGTGGAGCTGGTCGAGGAACGCCGCAAGGGCAACGTCACCGAGCGGATGATGCAGGCGACGGCGGCGTCGTACGTCATCTCGCCGACGGCGCTGGCCGCGGTGCAGCCGGACCCGGCCCGCTCACCGGACCGGCTTTCGGCGCGCTGGCTGCTCGCCGTCGCCGGCCGGCTCGTGCGCGACGTCGGCCTGCTGATCACCGGCGCCGCCAAGGCCCGGCAGCGCCTGGCGACATTCGCGCTCGACGGCGAGGTGCGGTTCGCCTCCGCCGCCGACCGGGCCGCGTTCGCCGAGGAGCTGACCGCCGCCGTCACCGCACTGGTGGGGAAGTACCACGACGAAACGGCCGAGAAGGGCCGCCCGTACCGGGTGGTCGTCGCCGTGCACCCGAGCGTTCCGGAGGAGTCCTGAAGTGGGACACGAATTCGAACTGACCGACCTGGCCGACGTCGCCGCGACCCCGGAGCAGGTGTGGGAAGCCATCGCGACCGGGCCGGGCATCGACTCCTGGTTCATGGGCCGCAACGAGGTCGAGGGCGGCACCGGCGGCACGGTCCGCGGCGCCTTCGGCGAGTACCGGCCCGAGTTCCGGATCGGGGAGTGGGAGCCGCCGCGGAAGCTCGCCTACGGCGCGACCGCACCGGACGGACGCCGGATCGCCTACGAGTTCCTCGTCGAGGGCCGGGACGGCGGCAGTACCGTGATCCGCTGCGTGACGAGCGGCTTCCTCCCGGGCGACGACTGGGAGGACGAGTTCGAGGCGATGACCGCGGGCGGCGCGCTGTTCTTCCGCACCCTGGCCGAGTACGTGACGCACTTCGCGGGCCGGACGGCAACGCCGGTGACCGCGTTCGGGCCACCGGTGGCGGACTGGGACGAGGCGTGGGCGCGGCTCGGTGCGGAACTGGGGCTGCCGGCGCGCCCGGCCGAGGGCGACCGGGTCCGGATCGGCCAGGAGGGGATCGTGTACGCGGTGAACGACCAGACGGTGGGCGTGCGGACGCCGGAGGCGATGTTCCGGTTCGTCCGCGGCTTCCACGGCGCGATGGTCGCCTGCCACGCCGTGTTCACCCGGGCGCCGCCGCGGACGTCGAGGAAAAGACCTGGGGTGACTGGCTGAACCGCGTGTTCGGTTAGGTCGGCAGGGCGCCGGGGAGGCTCTGCGCCGTCTTCTTGCGGCGCAGCCAGACCCGGCGCGTGCCGTCGGCGTAAAGCCGGACCGTGCGCAGTTCCCAGCCCGCGAACTCCGCGTGGATGGAGAGCTGGGTCGCCGCCGCGCGCCGGGACACGCCCGGGGGGAGGTGCAGGCGGCGGTACTCCCAATCCCCTTCGACCACCGCCTCGCCGACCGTCGTCATGGCTGGATCACCTGGGTCCCTTCTCCGGCGGCCGAGCCGATGACCACCCGGCCGCTGTTCTCGTCCACCCCCACCGAGTCCGGCTGGCGCACGGTGGGGAACCGGTACTTCTCCACGGGTTCGCCGCCGCGGACGTCGAACCCCACCACTTCGTTGCGTTCGGTCAGCGTCACCCAGGCCAGGCTCCGCCGCGCGTCGTAGGCGATCCCGTACGCCCCACCGGGCACCGGGAAGCGCTGGCGCATGATCAGCGGCGAAGCCGAGAACGCGATCAACGCCCCCGCCCGCGCGTCGGTCACCAGCACCCGGCCGTAGGAGTCGGCCACGGCGTTCGCGGCGCCGTCGCCGGCCCGCAGGCCCTCGTCCACCTTCCCGGCGGCGACGTCGAGCGAGAACACCGCCGTCCGCAGCCGGTCCAGCACCACCACGCCGTCCCCGGTGTCGACCACGTCGTCGGCGCTGTAGAGCTGCCCGCCGATCGTCCGCGCCGGCCCGGCCGGCGGCAGCACCTGCACGTCCTTGCCCGCACCCATCGCGACCAGCCGATCGGCGCCGTAGGCGATGCTCGACGCCGGCTGCCCGCCCGTCTTCGTCTCCGTCAGCTTCCGGTCCGGCAGGCTCAGCTGCTGCACCACACCCTGGCCGGGCTCGGCGATCTCGACCTTCCCCGGCGTCACGGTCAGCCGCGACGCCGGACCGTATAACGGCATATTCACCGGCGGTGACGCGAGCGCGTTCAAGTCGTACAGCCGCAAAGCCGGGGGAGCAGGGACCGCAACGACGAGGGTCGAGGTCTTCGGGTCCACGGCCACCGCCGAGACCGAACCCGAGCCGAGCACCTGACCGGCGGGTTTCACCGTGACGGCGGGGGAGACGGCCGGGCGCGCGGCGACCGGGTTCGCCACGATCTGCAGCTCGTCGGAGTTCGACTTGGCCGACGAGCAGCCCGCGAGCACCAGGGCACCGGCGAGCGGGAGCGCGATCCACGACACGGCGGCGAGCCGATGCACGTTGCGGCCTCCAGGCGCTCCTCGGCGGTTGGTCTTCACCAGCATGCTCCTTGATCCCCGTGCCGTCACGTGCGTGTCACCGAACAGACACCTGGCGCTCACCGGGGCCAGCGTTCGGGGTAGCCGACCTCGATCGCGCTGACGTCGTCGAGCGCGGACCGGATGGCGGGCGGCAGGGTGATGTCCTCGGCGGTCAGCGAGCCGGTGAGCTGGCCGGTGTCGCGGGCCCCGACGACCGGGGCGACGACGCCGGGCCGGTCGCGGACCCAGGCCAGCGCCACTGAGAGCGGGGACGTGCCGAGCCCGTCGGCGGCCGTCGCGACGGCCTGCACGATCCGGGCGGCGCGGTCGGTGCGGTGGTGCTCGACGTACCCGGCGTAGGCGCTGTTCGCGCCGCGGGAGTCGGCGGGCGTGCCGGTGCGGTACTTGCCGGTCAGCACGCCGCGGCCGAGCGGCGCCCAGGGCAGCAGCCCGATGCCGTGGTGTTCGGCGGCCGGCACCACTTCGCGGTCCACGCCGCGCTCCAGCAGCGAGTACTCGACCTGGGTGGAGACGATGGGGGCGATCGCCGGGGCGCCGGCGGCGGCGGTGGCCAGCTGCCAGCCCGCGTAGTTCGAGACGCCGACGTAACGGACCTTTCCGCTGGTCACGGCGTACTCGAGAGCGGAGAGCGTCTCGGCGAGCGGCACGCAGCCGTCCCAGGCGTGCAGCTGCCAGAGGTCGATGTGGTCGGTGCCGAGCCGGCGGAGCGAGCCGTCGAGCGCGGTGAGCAGCGCGCCGCGCGAGGCGCCGCCGCCGAACGGGCCGTCGGTGCGCTTGGCGACGGCTTTCGTCGCGAGCACGACGTCTTCGCGGGGCACGAGGTCGCCCAGCAGCGAGCCGAGCACCCGCTCGCTCTCGCCCTCGCCGTAGATGTCGGCCGTGTCCACCAGGGTGCCGCCGGCGTCGACGAAGGCGACCAGCTGGCTGGCGGCCTCCTCCGCGTCGGTGTCGCCACCCCAGGTCATGGTGCCGAGCGCCATACGGGAGACGCGCAGTCCCGAGCGGCCGAGCAGTCGCTTTTCCACGACCGCCGAGCCTAGTGGGCGGCCTCCCCCGGAGGAGACCAAGGTGAGTCGTGTCGCGATCATGGCCCCCCGTTAGGGTCTGGCCCCGTGCGACTCGGACTCAATCTCGGCTACTGGGGCGCGGGGAACGACCCCGCGAACCTGGCACTGGCGAAACAGGCGGAGGACCTCGGCTACGCCGTCGTGTGGGCCGCCGAAGCCTACGGCTCGGACGCGGTGACCGTGCTCACCTGGATCGCGGCGCAGACGTCGCGGATCGACGTCGGGGCCGCCGTGCTGCAGATCCCGGCGCGCACCCCGGCGATGACGGCAATGACCGCCGCGACCCTCGACACGCTCTCGGGCGGCCGGTTCCGGCTCGGCCTCGGCGTGTCCGGCCCGCAGGTGTCGGAAGGCTGGCACGGCGTCCGGTTCGCCTCGCCGGTGAGCCGCACCCGGGAGTACGCGCAGATCGTGCGGACCGCGCTGCGCCGGGAGCGGCTGAGGTTCGAGGGCGAGCACTTCACGCTGCCGCTGCCGGACGGCCCGGGGAAGGCGCTGCGGCTGACCGTGCGCCCCGCCCGCAAGCACATCCCGCTGTACCTGGCGGCGATCGGCCCGAAGAACCTGGAGCTGGCCGGGGAGATCGCCGACGGCTGGCTGCCGGTGTTCTTCTCGCCGGCCCACGCGGGGGAGCAGCTGGCCCACGTCCGCGCCGGCGCCGAGCGGGCCGGGCGCACGCTGGAGGGCTTCGACGTCGTCCCGTCGGTGCCGCTGGTGCCCGGCGACGACTGGCGGGTGTGCGCGGACGCCGTCCGCGGCTACGCGGCGCTCTACCTCGGGGGGATGGGAAGCAGGGAGAAGAACTTCTACAACCGGCTGGCGTGCCGGATGGGATTCGCGGCCGAGGCCGCCGAAGTGCAGGAGAAGTACCTGGCGGGCGACCGGGCGGGGGCGATGGCGGCGGTGCCGCCGGAGTTCCTCGATGCGACGTCGCTGCTGGGTCCGAAGGAACGGATCGCGGAGAAGATGACGGAATACGCCGAAGCCGGCGTGACGACCCTGTCGGTGTCGCCCTACACGCCGGAGCCGGCCGCGGCGCTGCGCACGGCGGTCGAGGCCCTCGAGCTGGCGGGGGTGGCCTGACGTGGGGTGGTTCGAGGCACTGGTGCTGGGCCTGGTCCAGGGCCTGACCGAGTTCCTGCCGATCTCCTCCAGCGCGCACCTGCGGATCGTCGCGGCGCTGGCGGGCTGGGACGACCCGGGCGCGGCGTTCACCGCCGTCACCCAGATCGGCACCGAGCTGGCGGTGATCATCTACTTCGGGCCGAAGATCGGCAAGATCCTGCGGGCCTGGTTCTTCTCGCTGTACAAGGCGGAGTGGCGCCGCGACCCGGACGCCCGGCTGGGCTGGCTGATCATCGTCGGCTCGCTGCCGATCGTGGTGCTCGGGCTGCTGCTGCAGGACCAGATCGACAGCGCGTTCCGCGACCTGCGGATCACCGCGACCGTGCTCATAGTGTTCGGCGTGATCCTGCTGGTCGCCGACCGGATCGGCAGGCAGGACCGGACGCTGGACGACCTGACCGTGCCGCACGGGCTGGGCTTCGGCTTCGCGCAGGCGCTGGCCCTGATCCCCGGCGTGTCCCGCTCGGGCGGCACGACGAGCGCGGGCCTGCTGCTGGGCTACACCCGCGCCGAGGCGGCCGAGTACTCGTTCCTGCTGGCGCTGCCGGCTGTGTTCGGGTCGGGCGTGTACAAGCTCAAGGACATCGGCGCGGGTGGCGTGCCCGCCCAGTGGGGGCCGACGATCCTGGCCACGCTGGTCGCCTTCGGCGTCGGGTACGCGGTGATCGCCTGGCTGATGGCCTACATCAAGAAGCGCAGCTTCGTGCCGTTCGTGGTCTACCGGCTGGTGCTGGGCGTGCTGCTGTTCGTGCTGATCTTCAGCGGTGTCCTCGACCCGAACGCGGGCCCGGTCGGCCATTGATCGCGGCCACGTAGGCTGGGGTCCGTGAGTACGGTCATTCTGCTCCGGCACGGCAAGTCGACGGCCAACGGCTCCGGCATCCTGGCCGGGCGGTCGCCCAAGGTCAACCTCGACGACACCGGTCGCGCCCAGGCGGAGAAGCTCGTCGAGCGGCTCGACGGCGTGCCCCTCGCGGGGCTCGTCGTGTCGCCGATGCTGCGGTGCAAGCAGACCGTCGGCCCCCTGGCGGCGGCCAGGGGGCTCGACAAGGTCGTCGAGCCCGGGCTGTCCGAAGTGGACTACGGCGACTGGACCGGCAGGGAGCTCAAGCACCTGGCCAAGGAACCGCTCTGGCGGGTCGTGCAGGCCCACGCGTCGGCCGCGGTGTTCCCGGGCGGCGAAGGGCTGGCGGCGATGCAGGCGCGGTCGGTGGCCGCCGTCCGGGCGCACGACCGGCGGATCACCGCCGAGCACGGCGACCACGCCGTGTGGCTGCTGTGCAGCCACGGCGACGTGATCAAGTCCATCCTCGCCGACGCGCTCGGCCAGCACCTGGACGCCTTCCAGCGGATCGTCGTCGACCCGGCGTCGATCTCCGTCGTGCGCTACACCGAGACGCGGCCGTTCGTGATGCGCGTCAACGACCACGGTGGTGACCTGCGCGGCATCGTGCCGCCCGAGCCCAAGCCGAAACGGGGCAAAAAGGCGGCCTCGAGCAGCGACGCCGTGGTGGGCGGTACCACGGGCCGGTGACCGCGGCCACCTCCGGAAAGCGCTGACATCGACCCAGGTGGACCCCGTAGGGTGGCAAGACCGAGTGTCTGTCCCCGACCAGGAGCCTGCCCGATGATTTCGCCGGACAATCCGTTCGCCGCACCCAGCGAGCTGCCCTACGCCCTGCCGCCCTTCGACCGGATCTCCGACGAGCACTACCGGCCCGCGTTCGAGGCCGGGCTGGCGAGCACGCGGCGGAGATCGAGCAGATCGCCGAGCAGGACGCCGAGCCCACGTTCGAGAACACGATCGTGGCCCTCGAGCGCGCCGGCGAGCTGCTGGGCCGGGTGGCGAGCGTGTTCTACAACCTGGCCGGCTCCAACAGCACCGACGAGATCCAGGCCATCCAGGCGGAGTTCGCGCCGAGGCTGGCCGCCCACCACGACGCGATCCACCTGAACCCGCAGCTGTTCGCCCGGATCGACGCCCTCCACGCCCGCCGCGGCGAGCTGGGGCTGGACGAGGAGTCGCTGCGGCTGCTGGAGCGGCGCCACACCGACTTCAGCCGGGCCGGCGCCGGTCTCGGCGCGGCCGAGCAGGCCCGCCTGCGCGAGCTCAACGAGCAGCTCTCCACGTGGCAGACGAAGTTCCAGCAGAACCTGCTCAAGGACACCAACGAGCTGGCCGTCGTCATCACCGACCGCGCCGAGCTCGACGGCTTCGGCGAAGGCGCGATCGCCACCGCGGCCGAAGCGGCGTCCGCCCGCGGTGAGGACGGCAAGTACGTGCTCACCCTGAGCCTGCCGACGAGCCAGGCGTCGCCGCTGGAGACCCTGCGCAACCGGGACGTGCGCGAGCGCATCCACACCGCGTCGATGGCGCGGGGCAACCGCGGCAACGCCTTCGACAACAACGCCGTCGTCGCCGAGATCGTCCGCCTGCGCGCGGAACGGGCCGTGCTGCTCGGCTACCCGAACCACGCCGCGTACGTCATCGCGGACGAGACGGCGAAGACGGCCGAAGCCGCCGCCGGGTTGCTGGAGCGGCTGGCGCCGGCCGCGGTCGCGAACGCCCGCGCGGAAGCCGCCGAGCTGCAGGAGCTGCTGGAAGCGGACGTGCCGGGCGCGACGCTGCGGCCGTCGGACTGGCCGTTCTACGCCGCCCAGGTCCGCCGCGAGCGTTTCGAGGTCGACACCGAGGCGCTGCGGCCGTACTTCGAGGCCGACCGCGTGTACCTCGACGGCGTCTTCTTCGCCGCGACGAAGCTGTACGGCCTGACGTTCACCGAACGCGACGACCTGCCGAAGTACCACCCGGAGGTCCGGACCTTCGAGGTCTTCGACGCCGACGGCACCCCGCTCGGCCTGTACCTGCTCGACCTGTACACCCGCGACGCCAAGCGCGGCGGCGCCTGGATGAACACCTTCGTCGACCAGTCCGAGCTGCTCGGCCGCAAGACGGTCGTGGTGAACGTGCTCAACGTGAACAAGCCGCCGGCGGGGGAGCCGACCCTGCTGACCTTCGACGAGGTCGTCACGGCGTTCCACGAGTTCGGTCACGCCCTCCACGCGCTGGTTTCGGCGGTCCGCTACCCGACCTTTTCCGGCACCAACGTGCCCCGGGACTTCGTCGAGTACCCCTCGCAGGTCAACGAGATGTGGATGCTGTGGCCGGAAGTCCTCGCCAACTACGCGAAGCACCACGAGACGGGTGAGGCGCTGCCGCAGGAGCAGGTGGACAAGCTGCTGGCCGCTCAGCAGTACGGCGAAGGCTTCTCCACCACCGAGTACCTGGCGGCGTCACTGCTCGACCAGGCTTGGCACGGCCTCGGCGTCGATGACCGCGTGGGGGAGGTGCAGCGCTTCGAGGCGGAGGCACTGGTGAAGGCCGGTGTGGCCGTGGACGCGATCCCGCCGCGTTACCGCACGACGTACTTCGCCCACATCTTCAGCGGCGGCTACAGCGCTGGGTACTACTCCTACATCTGGAGCGAGGTCCTCGACGCCGACACCGTCCAGTGGTTCCGCGAAAACGGGGGACTGGCCAGGGAGAACGGCGACCACTTCCGCCGCACCCTGCTCGGCCGGGGCGGCAGCATCGACCCGATGGACGCCTTCCGTGCCTTCCGCGGCCGCGACCCGGAGATCGAACCGCTGCTGGCCCGCCGAGGGCTCGGCGGCGCCTGACCCCGCCGGCCCGACCCGGGTCACACCGGCGATCTCACCAAATGTATAACGACCTATACGCCGGGGCGATTTTCAAAAAAAATTGCCCCGGCTGCTGTCGTGCAAAGAACGCAAAGAACGAGGGGACCGGCTCAGCCGGCGACGATGTGGTCCACGAAGCCGTACGCCAGTGCTTCGTCGGCGTCGAACCAGCGGTCCCGGTCGGCGTCGGCGGTGATGCGTTCGACGGTCTGGCCCGTCTGGCGTGCGGTGATCTCCGCGATGCGGCGCTTCATCCTGCCGAAGACCTCGGCCTGGATGGCGATGTCGGTGGCGGCGCCGCCGATGCCTGCCGAGGGCTGGTGCATGACGATCCGGGTGTTGGGCAGCAGGTAGCGCTTGCCGGGGGTGCCGGAGGAGAGCAGGAACTGGCCCATGGAGGCGACGAAGCCGAGGCCGTAGGTGGCGACGTCGGGTTTGACGAGCTGCATGGTGTCGTAGATGGCCATGCCGGCGGTGACCGAGCCGCCCGGTGAGTTGATGTAGAAGGTGATGTCCTTCGCCGGGTCGTCGGCGGCGAGCAGGAGCAGCTGGGCGACGATGCGGTTGGCGACCTCGTCGGTGACTTCGGAGCCGAGGAAGACGATGCGGTCGCGCAGGAGCTGCTGGTAGACCGAGTCGTCGGGGGACTGGACGGGGGCCTGCATGTCGGCTGCGGCGAGAAGGGTCATGGGGCGACGGTAGGGCGCGTGAACGGGTTCGCGGTGGGGGTTTCGCTGTGAGCGTGCGGTGTTCGCCGGACGCGAACCGGGGCCGCCGTCCAGTGCGGACGGCGGCCCCGGTTCGGTGGGTCGGCTCAGATGAGGCCGAGCTTCTGCACGGTGTCGCGCTCCTCGACGAGCTCGGCGACGGAGGCGTCGATGCGGGCGCGGGAGAAGTCGTCGATCTCGAGGCCCTGGACGATCTTGTACTGGCCGTTCTCGGCGGTGACCGGGAAGGAGGAGATGAGGCCTTCGGGGACGCCGTAGGAGCCGTCGGAGGCGACGGCGGCGGAGGTCCAGTCGCCGGCCGGGGTGCCGTTGACCCAGGTGTGGACGTGGTCGATGGCGGCGGAGGCGGCCGAGGCGGCGGAGGAGAGGCCGCGGGCTTCGATGATGGCGGCGCCGCGCTTGGCGACGGTGGGGATGAAGTCGTTCTCGAGCCAGGCCTGGTCGACGGCGTCGGCGATGGCCTTGCCGCCGAATTCGGCGTGCTGGACCGAGGGGTACTGGGTGGCGGAGTGGTTGCCCCAGATGGCGACCTTCTTGAGCTCGGTCACCGGTACGCCGAGCTTCTTGGAGAGCTGGGCGAGGGCGCGGTTGTGGTCGAGGCGGGTCATCGCGGTGAAGCGGTCGGCGGGCACGTCGGGGGCGTGCGAGCGGGCGATGAGGGCGTTGGTGTTGGCGGGGTTGCCGACGACGAGGACCTTGATGTCGTCGGCGGCGCCGGCGTTGATGGCTTCGCCCTGTGGCTTGAAGATGCCGCCGTTGGCTTCGAGGAGGTCGCCGCGCTCCATGCCCTTGCTGCGGGGGCGGGCGCCGACGAGGAGGGCGATGTTGGTGCCTTCGAAGGCCTGCTTGGGGTCGTCGAAGATGTCGGTGCCGGCGAGGAGCGGGAATGCGCCGTCTTCGAGCTCCATGGCGGTGCCCTCGGCCGCCTTGACCGCCTGCGGGATCTCGAGGAGCCGCAGCTTCACCGGGACGTCCTGGCCGAGGAGCTGACCGGAAGCGATGCGGAAGAGCAGCGCGTAGCCGATCTGGCCGGCGGCGCCGGTGACGGTCACGTTGACGGGGGCTTGGGTCATTGCGGTTCTCCAGCTTGAGACGACTTTGGCTAGTGGTGTGGAGCCTATCCCTCCTCGGGGTTGCCGGTTGGGTGCGTCCAGTCACTGTTGCGAGGATCGCTTTTCGGGGGGTTCGGGTGGCGAGGGCCTGGTCGGAGGCGTGGGCGGCGGTGCGGGCGTGGGCGGCGCCGGTGGGCGCCGGTGGCGGGCGGCGATGTACCTGAGCCCGATCGGGTGCGTTCCCGCCGGGTGGTGGTGCGGTGCGCGGGCGGCGGTGCTGATCGGCCGAGCCGGACGTCGCGCGGTGATCGCGGGCGGGCGCCGGGGGAGCGGGGGCGCGAAATCGTTTTCCGTGCGCATTTATTCACGGGCACGCGGAATGGGCTTTACGAAATTTGTCGAAACGTGAGCAATGCCGCTTGGTGGGACGTCTGTCCAGCGTTGCTCCGTTCAGCGGGGTTTCCTTCCATGATCCTTTCGCTACCATGGTTCGGCCCCCGTCCCCAATTTGAATGTATTGGGAAGGATTCCGATGCTGTCTGCGGTCGTTGCTGCCGTAATGGCGCTGTCTTCTGTGGTCGCCCCGCATTCGTGGAACACTCCTCCGCCGCCCGACAAAATTGTCATCGACGTCGTCAACGCCATCGGTACCGGTTGTCCGACGGGCACGTCCGCGGTGGCTGTCTCGCAGGACAACACGGCGTTCACCGTGACCTATAGCGCTTACACGGCGTTGGTCGGGGTCGGCGCCGGGCCGCTGGACGCCAGGAAGAACTGCCAGATCGGCCTGCGGGTGCACGTGCCGCAGGGCTTCACCTACGGAATCGCGCAGGCTGACTACCGCGGATTCGCGCACCTGGAACGCGGCTCGACCGGCCTGGAAAGGGCCAACTACTATTTCCAGGGCAATTCGCCGACGGCCTACGTTCAGCATCCGCTCACCGGGCCTTTCGAGGATGACTGGCATTTCACTGATTCCACGGAGGTCGGGGCTATCGTGTTCAAGCCCTGTGGAGAGGAACGCAATCTGAACATCAACACGGAATTGCGGGCCGCGGTGGGTACGTCGGATCCGAAGAAGACGACGAGCTACGTCACGATGGACTCGACCGACGGCAGCATCACCACCACGTACCACTTCGCGTGGCTGACCTGCCCGTGATCGGCTCCGGGTGACCGGAGGTCCAGAGGGGCGGCGCGGCCGACCGGGCTGCGCCGCCCCGGTCAGGGCTTCGCCGTGGCCCGGGGGTCGGTGGCTTCGAGGCCGAAGACGCGGCCGAGGGAGACGAGGGCCTCGTCGAGGTGGCTGAGGCTGGAGAGGACGGCACGGGTTTCGGCCGCTTCCACGCGGTCGGAGACCGGGGTGCCGTCGTCGCGCACGAGCGTGCCGGGTGTGGGGCCACCCGGCGCGTCGAGCGCTTTGCGGAGGACGTCGATGTTGGCCAGCAGCCGTCCGGTGAACTGCCGCAGGCGGTCGGCGTCGGCGCCGGTGAGCTGGCCGGGCTGGGCGCGGGCGGCGACGTGGCGGGCGCGGAAGGCGATGGTTTCCAGGGTGGTGAGCACGTGCCAGCCGTAGTCGCGGCGGGCGCTGCGGAGGTTCACCGGGTGGGTCAGTGGTTCGATGGTGGTGCGGACCTGGTCGACGCTGCGGTCGAGGTCGCGGGAGAGTTCGATGATGTTGACGTTCTCCTCGCCGGCGAGGAGGCCGCGGGTGTGCTCGAGGAACTCTTCGAGGTCGTCGAGCACCGTGTTGATGTCGTCGAGCATGACCGAGCGGGTGCGGACCGGGACGATGACGACCGCGGCGAGGATGCCGGCGACCGCGCCGACGGCGGTCTCGGCGACGCGGATCCAGAGCACTTCGAGGCTGAAGGTGCCGAGCAGGCTGTAGAGCAGCCCGAGCATGCTGGTGACGAAGAAGGCCATCACCACCTGGGACACGCGTGCGGTGTAGACCATCCCGAAGACGCACACGAGGATGAGGGCGAGGGTGGCGGCGGTGTTGCCGCCGACCAGCAGTGCGAGCAGGACGCCGCCGAGGATGCCGATCAGGGTGCCGCCGAGGCGGCGGATGCCCTTGACGAAGGTGGCGCCGGCGCTGGAGGCGCCGATGAACACGACGAACACGGTGAGCACGGCCCAGTACCAGCGCTGGTGGGAGACGAGGGTGCCGCCGAGCACGGCGAGGCCGCCGCCGACGACGGCCTGGATCGCGCTGCGGGTGCGGTTGTCGTAGGCGAACGCGCGAGTCGGTTCGGCGTCGTCTTCCTCGAGCGGGTCCGCCGCGGTCTCCGGGGCGGCGGCGCGCTGGGCGCGGTCGTCGGCCAGTGCGAGTTCGGCCAGTGCTTTGCGGACGCCGTCGCCGGGGGCGGCGTGTTCGTCGATGCGGCTGCCTTCGACGAGCATCCGGCTGTACTCGCCGGTTTCGCTGATCAGCGGTAGTTCCCGCGGGTCGCGTTCCATCAGGGCGCGGAAGCGGGCGAGCCGGGCGATGAGGTCGTCGCGGACGTCGGCGGCGAGTTCCTCGGAGCAGGTGCGCTGGACGGTGATCGCCAGCCAGCCGACGGCGAGCTCGACTTCGATGGCGCGGCGGCGCAGCCGGTCGGCGGCACGGGCGTCGAGGACGTCGGGGGCGGCGTCCTCGATGAGCAGGACGCACTCGTGGAGCCGGGCCAGCGCCGAGCGCAGCTGTTTGCGGGTGCGTTCGCTGCCTGACACCGCGAGGTGGGCCTCGGTGGCGCGCAAGACCGCACCGAGGCGGGCGCGGAAGGCGCGGCGGACGCGGAGGAACTCGGCCTCGGCGTTGTGCCGCATCAGGACGAACCGGACGACGGCGTTGGCGAGGACGCCGACGGCGAGCGCCATCAGCAGCTGCGGTACCTGCTTGACGTGGGCCTGCAGGAACATCGGGAAGAAGAACAGGAAGAAGGCGATCGAGCCGAGCGCGGTGCCGCGGGCGCCGAAGCGCTGGGCGTAGACGGCGACGAAGATCAGCAGGACGAACACGATGCTGTCCAGCGGGGGCCTCGCGGAGCCGAGGCTGGCCACGGTGATCGACGCGGCGCCGGTGAGGAAGGCCAGGACGAGGGTGACGGCCTGGCCGCCCGGGGTGGGGTCGTTGACGGTGAAGGCGGTCATCATCGCGGCGATGGCGCCGACGAGGGTGACGGTGAGCGGGACGTGGGCGGGCAGCAGCGCGGCGACGGCGAGGACGATGCCGAGCACGGCGGAGCCGGCCAGCCGCAGCCGGACCAGGCCGGGGTCGGCCGCGACGAGCCGGTCGAGAGCGGCGGTGCGGAACCGGTTCATCGGGCGAGGAGCTCCCATTGGGCGAGGGTGGCGCGGCGGCCGCGGGTCGCGGTGATCCGCAGCCGGTAGCGGGCGTGCGCGGCCGGGGTGGCGAGGACGAACGGACGGGTCTGGCACCGCCAGCGGAACAGTTCGCCCTCGCGTTCGTCGAGGGTGGTCCAGTGCTCGCCGTCGTCGGAGCCTTCCAGGACCCAGGCGCTCGGGTCGCCGCGGCGGGTGCCGGAGGTCAGGGTGTAGAGGGTGACTTCGCGGGGTTCGCCGGTGACGGTGAACTCGATCGACGGGGTGGCGCTCCGGAAGGTGACCTGGGTGCGGGTGGTGTCGTCGAACAGCGCGCCGGTCTTGGTGCCGTCGGAGCTGGTCGCGGTGCCGGTGAGGTCGGTGGCGGGGTCCGGGTGCGCGGCCGGTGGGGGTGGGGCGCCCCAGTCCGCCGGTTCGGTGCCCAGGTCGAAGACGAGTTCGGCGCCGGCGGCGAGGGTGGCGTGGGCGATCGAGGTGGTCTCGTGCGGACGGCCGTTGACGGTGAGGCCGCGGACGTAGACGGTCTCGTCGGTGTTGCCGGGGGCGTGGACGACCAGCTTCCGGCCTTCGCCCAGGTGCACGGTGGCCTTTTCGAACAGGGGTGAGCCGATGGCGTAGCGCGGGCTGCCCATCTGCAGCGGGTAGAAGCCGAGGGCGCTGAAGACGTACCAGGCGGACATCTCGCCGTTGTCCTCGTCGCCGGGGTAGCCCTGGCCGATGTCGCTGCCGAGGTAGAGCCGCCGCAGCACCTCCCGCACGACGGCCTGGGTTTTCGCGGCGCGCCGACGTGGTTGTAGATGTAGGGGATGTGGTGCGAGGGCTGGTTGGAGTGGCCGTACTGGCCCATCCGGACGTCGCGGGCCTCGGTCATCTCGTGGATCAGCCCGCCGTAGGCGCCGGGGCGGCGGCCGGTTTCGGGGGTGGCGAAGAAGGTGTCGAGCTTGGCTTCCAGGCCGGCGGTGCCGCCGTGGAGGGCGGCGAGGCCGGGGCCGTCGTGGGGTGCGGTGAAGGCGGTGTTCCAGGCGTTGGTTTCGACGAAGTCGCCGCCCCAGGCGGCCGGGTCGTAGCCTTGCGGGGCGAACTTGCGGCGGCCGTCGCGGTGGCGGCCCTGGAAGAAGCCGATCTCCGGGTCGAAGTGGTGGACGTAGTGCTTCGCACGCTCGCGGAAGTAGTCGGCGTAGTCGGCGTACCGGCGGGCTCGCGCGCCTTCGCTTTCCCGGGACAGCTCGGCGGCGAGGTTGGCCAGACCGAAGTCGTTGATGCAGCCTTCCAGTGCCCAGGACAGTCCTTCGTGGACCGACACCGGCGTGTAGTGCAGGAAGATCGACTCTTCGAGGCCCTTGCGGCCGACCGCGCGGCGCGGCGGGGTGACGGTGGCGTTCTTCAGCCCGGCGTCGAAGGCGGCCTCGACGTCGAAGCCGCGGACGCCCTTGAGGTAGGCGTCGGCGAAGGCGACGTCCGAGCTGGTGCCGGTCATGAGGTCGGCGTAGCCGGGGGAGGACCAGCGGGCGATCCAGCCGCCTTCGCGGTACTGCTGGACGAACCCGTCGATCATCCGGCCGCAGCGTTCCGGGGCGAGCAGCGCGTAGGCGGGCCAGGTGGTGCGGTAGGTGTCCCAGAAGCCGTTGTTGACGTACAGCTCGCCGTCGACGACTTTCGCGCCGGTGCGCCGCCGGGTGCTCGGCCACCACCGGCGCACGACCGGGCTGGCGTGCCGGATGCCCTTCGGCGTGTTCTCGTGTGCCTCGTTCGGGTAGAGGAACAGCCGGTAGAGGTTGGAGTACAGCGTCGTGCGCTGGTCTTCGGTGGCGCCTTCGACCTCGACGCGGCCGAGCTCGTCCTGCCAGCGCCGCCGCGCCTGGGCGGCCACTTCCGCGACCGTGGTCCCGGCCGGGATCTCCAGCTCCAGGTTGCGCTTGGCCTGGGCGAGGCTGATCAGCGACGTCGCGATCCGCAGCGTCACGTCGGGGCCGTCGAACTCGAAGTAGCCCGAGACCCGCCGCCACGGCGGGAAGTGCACCTTGGCGCCGCGGGTGGCGGGGGCGTCGGTGACGGCGTAGACGAACATCCGGCGCGCCCCGGCCGACAGGCGGCTGCGGACCCGGGTGTAGCCGGTGATCACGCCGGTGTCGGGGTCGATCCGGATGCGGCCGCGGTTGCGGACGTTGTCGAACAGCAGCCAGCCGTGTTTGTCCGGGAAGGTGAACCGCATGATCGCCGCGTGCGACGTCGGGGCGAGCTCGGCGGTCATCCCGTTGGCGAACCGGACCCGGTAGTGGTGCGGGGCGTCGGTCTCGTCGTCGTGGGAGAAGGCCAGGGCGCGCTTGCGGCGGTCGGGCTCGACCGGGCCGGTGCCCGGCATGAGGTGGAAGGTGTGCCGGTCGCCCATCCACGGGCTCGGCTGGTGCGACAGCGCGAACGCCTGCAGCGCCGTCCGGTTCCGTTCGTCGTTGTGGCGGTGGTAGGAGTAGAGCCAGTTGGTGACGGCGGCGTCGGTGACCGGGGTCCAGAAGTTGAACCCGTGCGGCACCGCCGTGGCCGGGAAGTTGTTGCCGCGGGAGAACTCGCCGCTGGAGTGGGTGCCGCGGGTGGTGCGGACGCAGTCGACCGGGTCGCGCGGCGGGTCGGGGCGCTCGGCGATCCGGACGTCGTCGAGCCAGCCGGTGATCTCCCCCGGCGCGTCGGTGCGCAGCACGAGCCGGGCGATCCGCCGCCCGGCGAACGCCCCGAGCGGGCGGCGGACGAGGTTCCACTGGTCCACCCACAGCGTCTTGTCGTCGACCGGCTCGAACCCGGCGGCGGTGCCGTCGGCGAACTCGACGTCGAGGCAGGCGCGGGTGGCGTGGTAGGCCGGGATGTCGCCGTCGGCTTCCGGGAAGACCACATAGGACAGCTCGGTGCGCGCGGTGACGGGCACGTCGAGTTCGAACAGGACGGCGTGGGGCCGGGCGGTGTAGCGCAGGGCCTTCAGCCCGGTGAAGCCGACGCCGGTCTTGGCGGTGGGTGAGCGGCCGGGGCCGTTGTCGATCGTCAGCCGGGGGTCCGCCGGCTGCGGATCACCGGATTCGAAGGACGAGAAGAACACGGCATCGGGCATGCGACCACCGTATCGGCCGAACGGCCCAAGCCGCGCCGCGACGCTGCCTTCCCGGCCGCGCGGGTGCCCGAACGCGGGAAGGCCACCCCGAGCTGCTCGAGGTGGCCTTCCCGGACTCGCTGCGGACCTAGATCGTCGCGCACTGCCCCGCGACCGGCCCCCGAACCGTGTTCGGCAGGTCGTGGTCGGTCGGTGCCGGGTCGTTCACCGCGCACGCCAGCGGGCCGCCCACCGTGCTCGAGGTGAGCACCGGCCCGTGGTTGCCGGTCAGGGCGACCGGGCCGCCGATGTCGGTCAGCTCGATCGACACCGCCCCGGTCACGCCGGTGATCGCCACCGGGCCGCCCACCTTGGTGCGGTTCAGCACCACCTGGGCCGCGCCGGTGGCCGACAGCGGTCCCTTGACCGAACCGCCGCGGACGATCAGGGACGCGCCGGGTGCGACGGTGACCGGGCCGGACACCGTCGCGTCCTGCAGGCACACCGTGCCGGACGTCACCGACAGCGGGCCGGAGGAGGCACCCGTGATCGTCTTCGTGCACGCCGCGTCCGGCTTGCCCAGCAGCTCGAACTCCGCCAGCTGCGCCGGGGCGCCGGTGCTGGTCGCGGTCACTTCGAGCCGGTAGTAGGCGTAGTGCGCCGGGGCGGCCACCTTGAACGCGCGGGTCTGCTGCCGCCAGCTGAACGCCTGGTTCTCCTGCTTGTCGGCCACCGCCCACGTCTTGCCGTCGTAGGAGCCCTTCAGCACCCAGCTCTTGGGGTCACCCGCACCGGTCTGGGACGTCAGCGTGTAGTGCGTGACGGCCTCGTCGGTGTTGTCGAGCTGGTACTGCAGGGCGCCGGTGACGGCGGCCTGGGTGCGCGAGGTGTTGTCGATCAACGCGCCGGCGTCGGAGCCGTCCGAAGTGGACAGCGTGCCCTTGCCCGCGCCGGTCTCGTCGTGCAGCGGTGTCGCCACCGCGTCGCCCGTGGTGATCGACTTCGGCGCGTCGTTCGGGCCGGTGCCCCAGTTCGAGGGGTTCGGGCCCATGTCGAAGTCGATGACCCCGCCGCGGGCGATCAGGTCGTGCGGCAGCGACGTCGAGGTGTACGCCTTGCCGTTGACCTTCACGCCCTGGACGTAGACGTTCTTCGCGCTGTTCTTCGGCGCGTTGATCACCAGGTCCTTGCCGCCGGCCAGGTGGATCGTCGCCTTCTTGAACAGCGGCGACCCGATCGCGTAGTCCGGGCTGCCCATCTGCAGCGGGTAGAAGCCCAGCGCACTGAAGATGTACCACGCGGACATCTCGCCGTTGTCCTCGTCACCGGCGTAGCCCTGGCCGATCTCGCTGCCGTTGTACAGCCGCGACAGCGCTTCGCGGACCTTCGCCTGGGTCTTGGCCGGCTGACCCGCGTAGTCGTACATGTAGAGCAGGTGGTGGGCCGGCTGGTTGGAGTGGCCGTACTGGCCCATCCGCACGTCCCGCGCCTCCCTCATCTCGTGGATCACGCCCCCGTAGGAGCCGGGGAAGGTGGCGGTCTCCTGGTCGGCGAAGAACTGGTCGAGCTTGGTCGCCAGCCCGGCCTTGCCGCCGTAGAGGTTGGCCAGGCCCCGGCCGTCCTGCGGCACGGTGAACGCCATGCCCCAGCCGTCGGTCTCGGTGTAGTCCCCGCCCCACGAACGCGGGTCGTACTGGTCCTTGGTCTTGGTGAACTTGCCGCTGGCGTCCTTGCCCTGGAAGAACCCGACGCTCGGGTCGAACAGGTTCACGTACTGCTGGGCGCGGCTGGTGAAGTACTCGTAGTTCTCCTGGTACTCCGCCTTGCGCGGGTCGTTCGGCGCCGCCTCCTCGGCCAGCTTCTTCGACAGGTTGGCGATGCCGAAGTCGTTGACGTAGCCCTCGATCGCCCACGAGAAGCCCTCGCTGGCGGTGTTGGGCGTGTAGCCGAGGAAGATGCCCTGGTCCAGCCCCTTGCGGCCGACCGCGGAGTTCGGCGGCGTCACCGTGGCGTTCTTGATCGCCGCGTCGTAGGCCGACTTGACGTCGAAGTTGCGCACGCCCTTGAGGTAGGCGTCGGCGAACGCGACGTCCGAGCTGGTGCCGGTCATCAGGTCCGCGTAGCCGGGGGAGGACCAGCGCGCGATCCAGCCGCCGTCGCGGTACTGCTGCACGAACCCGTCGACCATCTTCCCGGCCATGTCCGGCGTGAGCAGCGAGTACGCCGGCCACGTCGTGCGGTAGGTGTCCCAGAAGCCGTTGTTGACGTACATCTGCCCGTCGGCCACCTTCGACCCGGTCCGGGTCGCGGTGTCCGCGCCGGTCTTCGGCGAGACCGGGCTGGCGTACTGGTAGGCGGGCTTCTGCGCCGTGCCGGTGTTCTCGAACTGCGAGTTCGGGTAGAGGAACAGCCGGTAGAGGTTCGAGTAGAGCGTCGTGAGCTGGTCCTTCGACGCGCCCTCGACTTCGACGACCTTCAGCTGGTCGTCCCAGGCCTTCTGGGCCGCGTCGCGCACCGAGTCGAAGGTCGCCGCGGGCGCGATCTCCAGGGCGAGGTTCTTCTTCGCCTGCTCCACGCTGATCAGCGAGGTCGCGATCCGCATGTTCACGGTCTTGCCGGCGCCGGCGTCGAAGCGCAGGTAGCCGGTGACGTTGTCGCGGCCCTGCCCGGTGAGCTTGCCGCCGGCGGTGACCGGCTTGTCGAAGGTGGCGTAGACGAACATCCGCCCCGCGCCGGCGTACACGCCGGTGTCGGTGTAGCCCGACAGCGTGCCGGTGGCGTTGTCGAGCGTGAGGCCCGCGGAGTTGTTGACGCTGTCGAAGATCAGGCTCGAGTCCGCGCCCGGGAAGGAGAACCGGAACATCGCCGCGTGGTCGGTCGGGGCGATCTCGGTCTTGATCCCGTTCTGGAACTGCACGCCGTAGTAGTGCGCCCGCGCGACCTCGTCGCTGTGCTTGAACGGCAGCGCCCGCGCGTCGCGGTTGGCGTCCGGAACCCCGGTGGCCGCGGACGGCATCACCTGGAACGCCTGCCGGTCACCCATCCACGGGCTGGGCTCGTGGCTGACGCTGAACGCCTGCAGCTGCGGGAGGTTCTGCGCGTTGTTCTGGGTGCTGTAGTTGTAGAGCCAGCTGGTCGAACCGGCGTCGGTGACCGGGGTCCAGAAGTTGAACCCGTGCGGCACCGCGGTGGCCGGGAAGTTGTTGCCGCGGGAGAAGGTGCTGTTGGCCATCGTGCCCCGGGTGGTGACCACATTGTCACTCGGACGGGTGCTCGCCGGCGGCGTCGGTGTCGCGGAGACCTTGACGTCGTCGAGCCAGCCCTGCAGCGTGCCCGGGCCGTTGGGGTTGTCGTAGCCGACCAGGATCCGGTCGATGGTCTTGCCCTTGGCGACCTGACCGATCGCCGAGCGCACCAGGTTCCACTGGTTGGCGTAGAGCACCTTCGACGCGCCCTGGCCCTCGGGCGTCAGCGGGAAGCCGTACTGGTCGGTCGCGCCCAGGTTGCGCAGGTAGGTGCCGTCGGTGAAGGCCAGGTCGATGGCGACGTTGGTGCTCGGGTACTTCAGGTCGCCGGTGATGAACTGCGGCTGCACCTTGTAGGACAGCTCGGTCGAGGGCACGACCGGGATGTTCACGTCGAAGATCTTGTTGTAGGACCAGCCGTGGGCCTGGGTCTGGCTGCCGGAGTAGCGGAACGCCTTGAGCCCGGTGAAGCCGACGCGGTTCTTGTTCGTGTAGCCGCTGGTCGGGCCGGAGTCGACGAAGCTGCGCATGTTAGGCAGCGGCGGCGGAGCCGGGTCGTCGTTGGCCAGCAGCAGCTCCGACAGCTGCAGGATCGGCCCGCCGTTGTTGCGCGTGACGTCGAGCCGGTAGTACTTGTACGCGGCGCTCGGGGCGGCCAGCCGGTAGTCCTTCTGCTGGAACCGCGCGGTGAACGCCTGGTCGGTCTGCTTGTCCAGGTCCGTCCAGCTGCTCGCGTCGTTGGAGCCCTGCAGGGTCCAGTCCTTGGGGTCGCGCTCGTCGAAGTCGTTGGCCGAGGAGATCGCGTAGTGCGTGATCGAAGTGGCCTCGGACAGGTTGATCTGCGCCCACGCGGTGGGGTCCCAGGACAGCCACTTGGTGTCGGTGGTGCCGTCGACGAGGTTGGAGACGACCTCGCCGCCGCCGGTGTTCTCGCTGCTGGCGCTGGTTTCGGTCACCTTGCCGCGGATGTCGCCGGGGATCGCGGTGCCGTTGGCGCCGTTGATCCCGGACGCGCGCGGCTTGCCCGCCGCGTCGGTGTCGACCGTGTCGGTCCACGTCGGCTGGACGTCACCGGGCTCGAAGGAGGACGAAAAGTCGGCGGGAAGGGCGTCTTCGGCGGCGGACGAGGCCGCGGGGATGGCGACCAGGCCGGCGGCGACCACGGCGGCGGTCACCAGGAAAGCGACCGGCGGTCTGGCGCTTCGGGGCATCGTTGCTCCAAGCTCGGAGGGCGGACAAAGCAGCGCCGCGCAGGCGGGGACCGGCGGCGCCAACGAAGGGAAACGCGCGGGTGACATCGATGTCAAGACCGCTCGCCAAACCTGGCCGGAATCAGACAACGCGGAAAACGGGGGCCCGATGAGAACGTTCCGGATCATCACCGCCATCGCCACCTTGACGCTCGCCACCACCACATTCACCCCGGTCGCCGCCTCCGCGGCACCGGAGCCGGCCATCCGGCCGGTGACCACCTGCGCCGGCCTGGTCCACGGGTTCACCCTCCCGGGCGCACCCACCCACGTCACCTCGGCCGCGGTCGTCGCGGCGACCGCTTCCGACCCCGAATACTGCGACGTCGCCGGGTACGTCGAACCCGCCGTCCGGTTCGAGCTGCGCCTGCCCACCAGGACCTACGCCGGGCGCTACCTGCAGTACGGCTGCGGCGGCTTCTGCGGCCTGGTCAACCCGCCCGCGTTCGCCGACTGCGGGCTGCCCCACGGCGGCGACTTCGCGGTCGCGGCCACCGACGACGGCCACGTCGGCAAGACCCCCGCGGTCGTCGACGACGGCAGCTGGGGCGCGCACGACCAGGCCGCCCGCGACGACTTCGAATTCCGCGCGCCCCACGTCGTCTCGCGCGCCTCGAAGGCGATCATCCAGGCCTTCTACGGCGCCCCGCCGCGCAAGTCCTACTTCAGCGGCTGCTCCGACGGCGGCCGCGAAGGCCTCCTGCTCGCCCAGCGCTACCCGGCCGACTTCGACGGCATCGACGTCGGTGCCCCGGCGAACTACTGGGGCCCGCTGCTCGGGGTCTACCAGACGTGGCTCGCCCGGGCCGACAACGCCGCCGACGGCAGCCCGATCCTCACCGCCGCGAAGCTGCCCGCCCTGCACGAAGCCGTCCTCGCCGCCTGCGACCGCCTCGACGGGCTCGCCGACGGCCAGCTCGACGACCCCCGTGCCTGCTCCTTCGACCCGGCCACGCTGACCTGCACCGGCGCCGAGACGCCCTCCTGCCTCACCCCGGCCCAGGTCGCCGTCGTCCGCAAGCTGTACTCGCCGCCCACCGACGGCCGCGGCACGCTGCTCTACCCCGGTGGCCAGGAGCCCGGGTCGGAGCTGTCGTGGGCCGGGTGGATCATCGCCACGCCCGAAACCGGCGGATCCGCCTTCGCCCGCAACCTCGCCGACAACTACCTGCGCTACCTCGGCTACCCGATCGGCGCGCCGGCCTCGACCGTGGACGCCTTCGCCTTCACCAAGGCGGAGTTCGACCGGCTCACCCCGGTCGGCGTCCGCTACGACGCGATGAGCCTCGACCTCTCGGCGTTCCAGCGCCGCGGCGGCAAGCTGCTGCTCTGGCACGGCTGGGCCGACGAAGCCATCCCGCCGGCCGGCACGCTCGACTACTACCAGCGGCTCACCCACGGCGGCCCGCAGGACTGGGCGCGGTTGTTCATGGTCCCGTCGCTGTACCACTGCGGCGGCGGCACCACGCTCACCGAATTCGACCCGCTCGAGCAGCTGGTCGCCTGGGTCGAACGCGGCAGCACGCCCACGGTGGTCACCGCGACCGGCCGCGCCGCCGACGGCACCGTCACCCGGACCCGGCCGGTGTTCGCCTACCCGCAACGGGCCGTCTACGACGGCACCGGCAGCATCGACGACGCCGCCAACTTCCGGCCCGCCCCGCCGTCCGCGCCGGTCCGGGACATCGTCCGCTGGGCCGGCGAACCGCTGTACGCGCTCCCGGGGCCGGTCGCGCGGTAAACCGGTCTCGCGGGTCCGGCGTCGTCGCTAGGGTCACGATCATGACGACGCCGGAACCCGCCGACCGCGTACTCGCCCGCGCCTCCCTCGCCGAAGGCGACCCGACCGCCTGGTTCGACCAGCTCTACACCGCCGCCGCCCGCGGCGAAGCCGAAGTCCCGTGGACCCGCGGCAAACCGGGCATCGACCTGGCCGCCTGGGCCGAGACCCACCCCGGTGCCGGCCGCCGCGCCCTGGTCGTCGGCAGCGCGCTGGGCGACGACTCGGAACTGCTGTCGGCCCACGGCTGGACGGTGACGGGCTTCGACGTCGCCCCGACCGCGGTGGCGGCGGCCCGAGCCCGGTTCCCCGAGTCCGCCGTGGACTACGTGGTCGCTGACCTGCTGAACCCGCCGGGGGAGTGGACGCAGGAGTTCGACCTGGTGGTGGAGATCATGAACGTCCAGGCCATGCCCCGCGACTTCCGCCCCGCGGCGCTGAAGTCGCTGGCCTCGTTCCTCGCCCCCGGTGGCACGGCGATCGTGTGCGAGGTGGCGGAGGAGAACATGGACATGGCGAACTGGCAGAGCCCGCCGTGGCCGTTCAGCCGCGCCGAGATCGAATCGGTCGCCCAGGACGGCGTTCGCCTGCTCGGCCTGGACACCATCCGCGACGGCGCCCGCTACTGGGCCACCTTCACCCGCTAGCGCGGTGCCGGCCGGGGGTCGTCCCCACCACGGCCGTGAACGCCGCGATGAAGTGGCTCGGGTTCGCCCAGCCGCACGCCCGCGCCGTGTACGCGGTGTCGTGGCCGTCGGCCAGCAGGATCAGCGCGTGGCCGATGCGCACCTGCGTGCGCCACTCGTAGAACGTCATCCCGAGCTCGTCGCGGAACAACCGGCTGAGCGTGCGGGCGCTGGCGCCGATCCGCTGCCCGAGCTCGGCCAGCGGCGTGGTGTCCCCGGGCTCCTCGTAGAGCCGCCGCGCGATGGCCCGCAACCGGTCGTCGCGCGGCTCGGGCAGGTGCAGCGGCTGTTCGGGAGCTTCGCGCAGCTCGTCGACCAGGACCCGCCGCAGGCGCGCGCTCGCCGCCCGGTCGTATTCCCGCGGACCGGTGAGGGCCAGCAGCACCTCGCGGGCCAGGTCCGAAGCGGTGAACACGGCCGGACGGGCGGGAATGAGCCGGGCCAGTGACGCCGGCAGGAACACGATCCGCATGTCGGTGTGGCCGTGCGCGCGGTGCCGGTGCACGAACCCGGCCGGGGTCCAGGCCACCCGGTTGGCGGGCACGATCGACGTCCCCCGTTCGGTGTGCACCGACAGCACACCCCGCGCCGCGTAGACCAGATGGCCGCGGTCGTGGGCGTCGGCTTCGCTCATGCCGCCCGGCGGCCACAGGTGCACGCCACCGGAGGGCCAGATCCGCGAAGCTTGGCGGCCGATGGGCATGGCTTGGCATCCTACCGGTGGTCGGCCACCGCTGCGGCCGGTGACAGTGGGCCCATGAACACGATGCGAGCAGCGGTCTGTGTCCGGGCGGGCGGCCCGGAAGTCCTCGAGGTCCGGGAGCTGCCGGTCCCGGCGGTCCGGGACGGCTGGAGCCTGGTGCGGGTCGAGGGCACCGGCCTGAACCGGTCGGAACTGCGGACCCGGCAGGGGCATTCCCCGTCCGTGCGGTTCCCGCGGGTGCTGGGCATCGAATGCGTCGGCGTCGTCGCCGCCTCGACCGACCCGCGCCTGCCCGAAGGCACCACGGTCGCGGCGGTGATGGGGGAGATGGGCCGCGCCTTCGACGGCGGCTACGCCGAATACGCCCTGCTGCCGAACCCGCTGCTGATGCCGGTCACCACCTCCCTGCCGTCGGATGTGCTGGCCGCGCTGCCGGAGACGTACCTGACCGCCCGGGGCGCACTGGACGCGCTCGGGATCGGCCCGGGCCGCACCGGACGGCTCCTGATCCGCGGCGGCACGTCCTCGGTCGGGCTGGCCGCCGCCTCGATCGCGGCCGGTCACGGCCTGGAGGTCGCCGCCACCACCCGCCGCCCGGCCAAGGCGCCCGCACTGACCGGCCACGTCCTCATCGACGACGGCGGCCCGCTCACCGGACTGGCCGAACTGTGGCCCGAAGGCCCGGACTGGGTCCTCGACCTGGTCGGCGCCCGCACGGCCGTGGACTCGCTGCGCCTGGTCCGCCGCGGCGGCACGGTCTGCGTGGCGGGCTCGCTCAGCGGCTGGATCGTCCCGGACTTCGAGCCGATCGCGAAGATCCCGTCCGGCACCCGGCTGACCGCCTTCCACAGCGACGACCTCAAGGGCAGCACGGCCCTGCTGCAGCGGATCATCGGCGAAGTCGAGGCCGGCACCTACCGGCCGAACATCGACCGGGTCTTCCCGCTGGCGGAGATCGCCGCCGCCCACCGGTACATGGAGGAGGACCGCGCGGCCGGAAAACTCGTCGTCCTGCCCTGAGCCGGTGGCCTAGGCTCGGCGATCATGCCCACCCAGTCACTGCAGATCCCCACCGAGGACGGCCGGGCCGACGCCTTCGCCGCGTTCCCCGACGGCGGCGAAGGCCACCCCGGGGTGCTGATGTACCCGGACGGCTTCGGCATCCGGCCCGTGCTGCGCGAGATGGCCGAGGAACTCGCCGGCCACGGCTACTACGTGCTCGTTCCCAACCCGTTCTACCGGCACGGCCCGACACCGCTGATCGAGCTCCCCGGCCACATCGGCGAAGAAGCCCGGCCCGCGATCTTCGCCGAGCTGATGCCGATGATCCAGGCCCACACCACCACCGACCGGGTACTCCGCGACGCCGACGCCTACGTCCGGTTCCTCACCACCCGGCCCGAGGTCGGTCCCGGCCCGATCGCCACCACCGGCTACTGCTTCGGCGGCCTCCTGGCGACCCACACCGCCGCGGCCCACCCCGGCCGGGTGGCCGCGCTCGCCGCCTTCCACGCCCCGGTGGGCGCCGCCGGGCCCGACAGCCTGCACCGCATCGGCGCCCGCGTCCACTTCGGCCACGCCGAATCCGACCTGACCCCCGAAGCCCTCACCGAGCTCAACGAAACCCTGGACGCCGCGGGCCTGGAGTACACCTCGGAGATCTACCCCGGCACCGTCCACGGCTTCACCATGGCCGACACCGACGCCTTCAACCCCGCCGCCCTGGAGCGGCACTGGGACAGCCTGCTCGCGCTCCTGCGAGAAGCGCTCGGCTAGCAGCTCTCGAAGAACCGGGTCAGGACGCGGGTGCCGAAGTGCAGGCCCTCCACCGGCACCCGCTCGTCCACCCCGTGCGCCATCGCCCGGTACGGGAACCCCTTCGGCAGCCACAACGGCGCGAAGCCGTAGCAGTCGATCCCCAGCTGCGCGAACGCCTTCGCGTCCGTCCCGCCGCCCAGGCAGTACGGCACCACCACCGCCTCGGGGTCCTCCGCCCGCAACGCCGAGGCCATCGCCGCGAACCACGGCGACTCCGCCGGTGCCTGCACCGGCGGCTGGTGCGCCACGAACTCGCGCGTCACACCCTCGCCCAGCAGCTCGTCCAGCGCCGCGAACAACGACTCCTCGGTGCCCGGCAGCACCCGCACGTCCACCTGCGCGGTCGCCGTCGACGGGATCACGTTCACCTTGTAGCCCGCGTCCAGCATCGTCGGGGTCGTACTGTTGCGGACCGTCGGCACCACCAGCGCACCGGCCGGGCCCAGCGCCGCCACCGCCGCGTCCACACCTTCGGACGTGGACAGATCCACCGGCACCCCCAGGGCCGCGCCCGTCCGCTCCAGGAACGCCCGCACCGCCGGCGTCAGCGACACCGGCCAGCGGTGGGCCGCGATCCGGTGCAACGCCCCCACCAACCGGGTGACGGCGTTCTCGTCGTTCGGGCGCGAACCGTGACCGGCGCGGCCGCGAGCGGTCAGGCGCAGGTGCGCCGTCCCGCGCTCGGCCGTCCCCACCGGGTACAGGTGCACGTCCCGGCCGTCGGCGGCGGGCACGTGGTAGGTGTAGCCGCCCGACTCGCTGATCGCCGCCGCGCACCCCTCGAACAGCTCGGGGTGGCGGGCGACCAGCCAGTGCGCGCCCCACTCGCCGCGGTCCTCCTCGTCGGCGACGAACGCCAGCACCAGCTCCCGCCGCGGGCGCACCCCGCCGGCCAGCGCCGCCAGCACCATCGCCACGAAGTCCTTCATGTCGGTCGCGCCGCGGCCCCACAGAAACCCGTCGCGCACCTCGCCGGCGAACGGCGGCACCGACCATTCCGCCGCGTCCGCCGGGACCACGTCCAGGTGCCCCTGCACAAGCAGCGCCGGCAACGACGGATCGGTGCCCGGCACCCGCGCGATCACGCTGGCCCGCCCCGGCGCGGCTTCGAGGATCCGCGAGGGGATGCCCAGGCCGTCCAGGAACGCGGCCACGTACTCCGCGGCCGGCCGCTCGGGGGAGGCGTCGTTGTTCCCGCGGTTGGTCGTGTCGAACCGGATCAGCTCCGCGCACAACTCGACGACATCAGCCATAGATACCCTGCACCGCCCCCGCCGCGATCGCCGTGACGACCTTGAACGCCTTCATCGCCTCGGTCATGGTCGGCGCGTCGAACCCGACCCGCCGCGTGCCGATCTGCTCCACCGTCGGGATCACCGCCGTCGCCTGCGCCAGGTGGCTCGCGTCGAACTCCACCTCGATCCGGTGCGCCCCGGGCTGCCGCTCGTCCCGGCCGGCCCGGGCCATCGCGTCGGCCGCCGCGCCGGTCAGCAGCTCCGCCGTGCGCGCCGGCGGCAGGCAGATCGCCGCGTACCGGCTCACGCATTCCTTCACCTGGACCAGCTCCGCCTCCGGAGCGTAATCACGGGCGTCGTCGCACGTTTTGTCGTCACCCGAAACGAGCAGGACAGGGACGCCGTACTCCGCGGCCAGGCCCGCGTTCAGCCGCCCTTCGCTCGCCGGCACGTCGTCCAGCCACACCCCGGTGATCTGGTTCTCCAGATAGGTGTGGGAGAGCACCCCGTCGAAGCCCGCGCCGGCGTGGTACCCGAGGAACACCACACCGTCCACACCGGAATCGACACCCTGCATCATCGACAGCGGCTTGTGCCGCCCGGTGAGCATCCGCGCCCGGGGGTCGAGCTCCTCCAGCAGCAGGTTCCGTTGCGAGGAATGGGCTTCGTTCACCAGCACGTCGCTCGCGCCCGCCTCGAACAGCCCGGCCAGCACGGCGTTGACGTCGCCGGTGAACAGCCGCCGGAAGCGGTCCCACTGCGGCGAACCGGGCACGACGTCGTCGGTCCAGGTGACACCGGTGGCGCCCTCCATGTCCGCCGAGATCAGGATGCGCATGCCCGGCACTCTAACCAGCCCGCCCGGCTCCCGGACGCGGAACGCCCCCATCACCGGATGTCACTCAGCGTGACGATCAGGGGTCGATAACGATCGGGCACCTGCCGAGGCGGCAACATATTGCGCGATTGTCCCGGTATGTGGTTACTTCTCGTCCTTGGGGAGGCTCACATGCGAACGATGGGGTGGTTTTCGGTGCAGTTCCAACACAGAACAGGGCGGCTCGCCCGCGTGGGCGCGGTCGTCGCGGCCGCGACGCTGGCGGCGATCCCGCTCGCCGTTCCCGCCCAGGCCCAGCAGGCCAAGGTGCTGCGGGTCGCGCTCACCACCGGCATCGACCACCTCAACCCGTTCACCGCGGCGCTCTCGGCGTCCACCCAGATCGGCCGGTTCACCTTCGAGTTCCTGACCATCCCGAACGCGGAAAAGGCCGAGGCCTCGCCCGCGCTCGCCGAGTCGTGGACCCCGTCGGCGGACAAGCTCACCTGGACCTTCAAGATCCGCAGCGGCGTCAAGTGGAGCGACGGGCAGCCGGTGACCGCCAAGGACGCGGCCTTCACCTTCAACCGCATGCTCACCGACGAGAACGCCCGCACCGCCAACGGCAACTACGTGGCCAACTTCGAGACGGTCACCGCGCCCGACGACACCACCCTCGTCATCAAGACCAAGGCCGTGCAGGTCAACATGAACCTGCTCGACGTGCCGATCGTGCCCCAGCACATCTGGGAGCCGATCCAGGACCTCAAGGCCGCCTCGACCGACACCCTCGCCGTCTCCGGCGTCGGCGACGGCCCGTTCAAGCTCACCGAGTACAAGCCGAACGAGTACGTCAAGTTCGCGGCCAACAAGGACTACTGGCGCGGCGCGCCCAAGGTCGACGAACTGCAGCTGCTGCAGTTCAAGGACACCGAAGCCGCGGTCAACGCCCTCAAGCAGGGCGAAGTCGACGTCATCAACCGGCTCAACCCCAACCAGTTCGCCGCGCTGCAGGGCCAGCAGGGCATCACCACCAACGCCGCCCCCGGCCGCCGCTACGACGAGCTGTCGCTCAACTTCGGCGTCACCGACAACGCCGACAACCCGATCGGCGACGGCAACCCGGTCCTCAAGGACATCAACGTCCGCAAGGCCATCACCCAGGCCGTCGACACCCAGGCGATCGTCGACAAGGTCCTCAAGGGCCTCGGCCAGGTCGGCGGCGGGGTCGTGCCCCCCATCTACGCCGCCTACCACTGGACCCCAGCGACAGCGAGAAGATCAAGTTCGACCTCGCCGCCGCCAACGCCACCCTCGAGCAGGCCGGGTACAAGAAGGGCGCCGACGGCGTCCGCACCACCCCGGCAGGCGCCAAGCTGGAACTGCGCCTGACCGGCCACGCCAACCGCAGCTACGACCAGGGCGTCGCGCAGTACGTCACCGGCTGGCTCAAGGACATCGGCATCACCGTCAAGCAGGACCTCGTCTCCGACGACGAGCTGTCCGACCGCACCCAGGCCGGCAAGTACGACCTCGCCATCGGCGGCTACGGCACCAACCCCGACCCGGACTACGTGCTGTCGCTGCACACCTGCGGCGCCCGGCCCGCCCCGGACGGCAAGGGCGGCAGCACCGACACCTTCTTCTGCGACGCCGCCTACGACGACCTCTACAAGAAGCAGCTGACCGAAACCGACGACGCCAAGCGCGCCGGCTACGTCAAGCAGGCACAGGCCCGGCTCTACAGCCAGTTCCCGACGATCGTGCTCGACTACCAGAACACCCTCGAGGCCTACCGCTCCGACAAGTTCGCCGGCTTCACCACCCAGCCGCAGCCCAAGGGCGCCATCCTCGAGCAGACCGGCTACTGGGGCGTCTACGGCGCCACCCCGGCCGGCACCACCAGTGCCTCGAGCAGCGGCTCCGGCAACACCGTGCTCTGGATCGTCATCGGCGCGGTCGTCGTGGTCGTCCTGGTCGGCGGCGGCATCGCGCTCGGGCGCCGCGGCAAGACCGCAGAGGACCGCGAGTAAGACATGACCACCCCCGACCAGGCCGCGGTGCTCGTCGACCCCGACGAGCACCGCGGCGGGACCGGCACGGCCCGGTTCGTCCTCACCAAGATCGCCGAAGCGGTGATCAGCATCGTGCTGGTGATCGTGCTGTTCTTCTTCCTGTTCCGGATGCTGCCCGGCGACCCGGTCGCGGCGATGACCCGCGACCACCCCACCAGCCCCCAGCAGATCGCCGAACTGCGCGAGAAGATGGGCGTCGACAAGCCCGTCTTCGTCCAGTTCGGCAGCTACCTGTGGGACCTGCTGCACGGCGACCTCGGCGAATCCCGCCTGCTCAACAACGGCCGCCCGGTCGCCGACATGATCGGCGAACGGCTCTGGCCGACCATCCTGCTCGTCGGCAGCGCCACCCTGCTCGCCGTCGTCATCGGCCTGTGGCTGGGCATCCGCGCCGGCTGGCGCCGCGACAGCTTCTTCGACCGCAGCCAGACCGGGCTCGCGCTGACGCTGTGGTCGGTCCCGCAGTTCTGGCTCGGCCTGATGCTGCTCGTGGCGACCAACGGCCTGTTCCCCAGCCGCGGCATGCACTCACCGGACGCCGCACCGGACTTCCTGTCCCAGACCCTCGACGTCCTGCACCACCTGGTGCTGCCGTGCGTGACGCTGCTGGCCGTGTTCTACGCCCAGTACATGCTGATCATGCGGTCGTCGCTGCTGGGGGAGATGGACGCCGACTACCTCACCACCGCCCGCGCCAAGGGCCTGCGCGACGACCTCGTCCGCCGCCGCCACGCCGTCCCCAACGCCCTGCTGCCGACCACCACGCTGGTGTTCATGCAGTTCGGCTCGGTGCTGGCCGGCGCGGTCACCGTCGAAGCCGTGTTCAGCTGGCCCGGGCTCGGCCAGCTGATCTACGACGCCCTGCACGGGCCCGACCTGCCGGTGCTGCAGGGCGTGTTCACCGTGCTGACCGGCGCCGTCGTGCTGATGAACCTGCTCGCGGAACTGCTCTACCGCGTGCTCGACCCCAGGGTGCGTGCCTCATGACCACCGCCGAGACACCCCGGCGCATCGCCTGGGCCCGCCGCCGCGCCGCACTGGCCGGGTCCTGGCGGGAGTTCGCCCGCCAACGCGGCGCACTCGCCGGGCTCATCGTCCTCGGTGCCACCGTGCTCGTCGCCTCCTCCTGCCGCTCATCAGCGACGAGACCGGCCTCGACGTCACCAAGGCCACCGGGCAGCCGCTGTCCCCGCCCAGCGGCGAGTTCTGGCTCGGCACCGAAAACTTCGGCCGCTCGGTGCTGCTGATGACCGTGTGGGGCACCCGGATCTCCCTGCTCGTCGGGTTCTCCGCGGCGCTGCTGTCGGTGGTCATCGGCACCCTGATCGGCGTCACCGCCGCCCACTTCGGCGGCTGGGTGTCGGCGACCCTGCTGCGGTTCACCGACTTCTTCCTGGTGCTGCCCTCGCTGATCCTCGCCATTGCGCTCTCGGCCGTGCTGCCCAAGGGCGTCGGCACGATCATCATCGCCATCGGCCTCACCGCCTGGCCCGGGACCGCCCGGCTCGTCCGGTCCCAGACCCTGACCATCGAGAGCCGGTCCTACATCGAGCGCGCCCACGCCCTCGGCGGCGGCCACCTGCACATCATCGGACGGCACGTCCTCCCCGGCGTGATGCCGCTGGTGCTGGCCAACACCACCCTCGTCGTCGGCAACGCCGTCATCGCCGACGCGACCCTGTCCTTTCTCGGCGTCGGCGACCCCAACTCCATCACCTGGGGCCTGGTGCTGGAAACCGCACTCAACAACGGCGCCATCAGCCGCGGCGCCTGGTGGAACGTCCTTCCGCCCGGCATCGCCATCGTCCTCGTCGTCCTCAGCTTCACCCTGGTCGGCCGGGGCCTGGAGACCGTGTTCAACCCGAGGTTGAAGAAGTGACCACCCCACTGCTGCAGCTCACCGACCTGAACGTCACCTACGCGGTGGGGGACACCGCTGTCCCCGCCGTCCGCGGCGTCGACCTCACCCTCGACCCCGGCGGCACCCTCGGCGTGGCCGGCGAATCCGGCTCCGGCAAGTCCACCGTCGCCATGAGCGTGCTGCGGCTGCTGCCGCGCACAGCCGAGATCACCGGCGAAATCCGCCTCGACGGCGAAGACGTCACCACCATGAAGTGGGGCCGGCTGCGCGCGGTCCGCTGGGCCGAGGCGTCCGTGGTGTTCCAGGGCGCCATGCACGCGCTCAACCCGGTCCGCCGGATCGGCGCCCAGATCGCCGAACCGCTGCGGCTGCACCCGCCCGCCGGCAAACCGCTCACCGACGCCGAAGTCGACACCCGCGTCGCCGAGCTGCTCACCCAGGTCGACCTGCCCCCGAGCCGCGCCGGCGCCTACCCCACGAGCTGTCCGGCGGGCAGAAGCAGCGCGTCATGATCGCCATGGCGCTGGCCTGCTCGCCCCGGCTGATCATCGCCGACGAACCGACCACCGCCCTCGACGTCATCGTCCAGGCCCAGGTCCTCGCCCTGCTCTCGCGGCTGGTCGCCGAGCAGCACATCGGCCTGATCATGATCAGCCACGACCTGTCCGTGCTCGCCGACACCTGCGACCGCATCGCCGTCATGTACGACGGGCGGATCGTCGAAGAAGGCCCGAGTGCCGAGGTGATGGGCTCGCCCCGCCACGAGCACACGCGGGCGCTGGCCGCGGCGTTCCCGACCGTCGGCGACCCGGTGTCCCGCTTCGCGCCGGCCACCAGCAACCCGCTGCCGCCCGAGCCCCCGGAACGGGTGGCGGGCGAGCCGCTGCTGGCCGCGGAGAACCTGCGCGTGTCCTTCCGCGACCGCACCGGCAAGCGCATCGACGCCGTCGCCGGGGTCGACCTGACGGTGGCGCGCGACGAGATCGTCGCGCTGGTCGGCCAGTCCGGCTCCGGGAAGACGACACTGGCCCGCACGCTGCTCGGGCTGCAGAAGCCCGACTCCGGCGTGGTCCGCTACGCCGGCGAACCGGTGCCGACCGGCGGGGCGGGCCTCAAGGCCTACCGCCGCCGGGTCCAGCTCGTCCTGCAGGACCCGACGAGCGCGCTCAACCCGAGCCACACGGTGTACGAAGCCGTCGCCGAGGGACCGCGCATCCACCGGCTCGCCGACGAGCGCGCGGTCGTCCACCGGGCACTGGAAGCGGCCGAGCTGCGCCCGGCGGAGAAGTACGCCGACCGGCTGCCGCACCAGCTCTCCGGCGGCCAGCGCCAGCGCGTCGTCATCGCCGGGGCACTGGCGCTCGAACCGTCGGTGGTGGTGGCCGACGAGCCGGTCGCCTCGCTCGACGCGTCCGTGCGCGGCGAAATCCTCGCCCTGCTGCTGCGGCTGCGCCGCGAACTCGGCCTCGCCGCACTGGTGATCACCCACGACCTGGGCCTGGCCTGGAACATCGCCGACCGCGTCGCCGTGATGTACCGCGGCGAGCTGGTCGAGACCGGGACCGTCGAGCAGGTCCTGCTCGACCCGCAGCACCAGTACACGAAGTCGCTCCTGGCCGCCCTGCCCGGCGGCACCGCCCAGCGCCGCCCGGTCGAAACCTGATACTGCGGGAACTCCGCGCGAGCGCGGTGTGTAATCTCCGAACGGAAATGGCGACCACCACCGACCCCGCACAGACGCCCTCGACCGGACTGGCCGAGCGGCTCCGCGTGCCCTCGCGATTCCCCTACCGCACGATCGCGATGGGCACCGTCGGCAGCACCCTGCTGATGATCGCCGCGCTCGGTGCCGGCGGCATCCTGATCAAGGACCCGGTGCTCGGCCACGGCCCGCTCTCGTGGGTCCGCTACGGCCACGGGCGCATGCTCGCCAACGCCGTCCTCTACACCGGCTTCGGCATGGTCGTGTGGGCGTGGGTCCGGCTCGGCCGCTACGTGCTGGCCGGCCGCATCGGCAGCCGCCCCATCCTGGTCGCCGCGGGGTGCTGGATGGCGCCGCTGCTGGTGTCGCCGCCGCTGTTCACCCGCGACGTGTTCTCCTACCTCGGCCAGGGCGCCCAGCTGCTCTACGGGCTCGACCCGTACGCCAACGGCCCGGCCGAGCTCGACGTGCTGCCGAACGTGGTGCAGAACGTCCACCCGCTCTGGCAGACCACCCCGGCCCCGTACGGGCCGCTGTTCCTGCTGATCTCCAAGGGCGTGGTCGCCACCACCGGCGACAACATGATCCTCGGCGTCATCCTGATGCGCGTCGTGCTGCTCGTCGGCCTGGCCGGGACGCTGTGGGCGCTCCCGCGGCTGGTCAAGCACCTCGGCGGCAAGCTCCCGGTCGCGCTGTGGCTCGCGGTGGCCAGCCCGATGATGGTGATCCACCTCTTCGGCGGCCCGCACAACGACCTGATGATGCTCGCGTTCCTCACCATCGGCGTCCTCGCCGCCCTGGAACGCAAGCACGTGCTCGCGATCGTCCTGGTCACCATCGGCATGCTGATCAAGCCCACCGCGGCGATCGCGCTGCCGTTCCTGGTCTGGATCTGGGCCAACCACCTCACGGGCGAGTCGAAGGTCCGCAACTTCCTGCGCGCCGGCGCGGCTTCGGTGGGCCTGTTCCTGCCGGTGTTCGTCGCGGGCACGTGGATCTCCCTCGGCTCCCTCAACCTCGGCTGGTGGTCGGGCCTGAAGGCCCCCCAGCTGATCGCGAACTGGCTGAACATCCCGACCGGCATCGGCGAGGTGTTCTACAACCTGGTCCACCTGATCGTCGACGTCCAGGTGTCCCCGTTCGTGACGGTCGCCCGCGCGGCGGGCATGCTCCTGCTGATCGCCATCGGCATCCGCCAGTGGTGGCTCGCCCGCGGCGGCGGCACGGAAGCGGTGTACCGGGCCGGCATTTCGCTGCTGGCGGTGGCGATCCTCATGCCGCCGACCCTGCCGTGGTACCTGACCTGGGGTTTCGTCCTGCTCTCGGCGTTCAAGTGGCAGCCGCGGCACCTCGCGCTGGTGGTGGCGGTGTCGGTGTTCGTGACGCTGGTGTACTACCCGACGGGCGAGCAGGCCCTGTACGACTGGTGGTTCATCATCCTGGTGGTGCTGGCCAGCCTGTACTCGGCGGCGTCCCTGCTGCGGCCGGACCCGCTGGGCATCATCGACGCCTGGCGCCGGCCGGAGAAGTTCCTCCGCGACTAGCTCCCCGCCCACCCGCTCCACGTGTGCACCTCGGTGACCACCACCGCGTGCTCCGGCGGCCGCTCGGCGTACTGCGCGTACTTCGCCACCAGCCACGACACCGGCTCCGCACCCGGCGGCTCCACCCGTGCCGACCCGTCCGCCCGTGCCCACCACAGCCGGGACCAGTCCTCGTCGTAGCCGTCCGCGAGGAAGCACACCGACGGGTTCTCCGCGATGTTCGCCAGCCGCCGCAGGGCCATCGAGGACTTCGGCTTGTGGTCCACCGCGAACACCACCACGTCCCCGCGCACCGCGAACGTCACCGGCACCAGGTGCGGCACACCCGAAGCCGACACCGTCGCCAGCCGGGCGACCCGCGCCCCGGCGAACCGGGCGCGGGCCTCCTCCGGCGGCAACCTCACGTCAACGCGGGGGAGTCGAAGGTCAGCGTCCCCAGGTCCGCGTCCAGCGTCACCGGGACACCCAGCGGCAACGTCGGCGACGACGCCACGTGCCCGAACCCGAACTCCTCCACCACCGGCACCCCCAGCGGCCCCAGCCGCTCCAGCAGCAGCGCCCGCACCTCCGCCGGGTCACCGCACGCCGCCCACGAGCCGAGGACGATCCCGCGGACCCCGGCGAACCAGCCGCTGCGCAGCAGCTGCGTCAGCATCCGGTCCAGCCGGTACACGCTCTCCGTCACGTCCTCCAGCACCACGATCGCCTCCCGCGCCGACCCGTGCTCCGGGGTACCGATGCCCGCCGCCAGCAGCGACAGGTTGCCGCCCGTCAGCACCCCCGACGCGCGGCCCGGCACCAGCGCCGAACCGCCGCGGACCACGCGGGTGCGCTCCGGCTCGAACAGCGACCGTCGCAGGTGCTCGACCGCGAAGTCGTCGAACAGCACGCTCGCCGGCATCGGGGAGAACAAAGTGGACAGTCCGAGGTGGACGTCCACCGCCCGGTGCAACGCCGTGATGTCCGACGACCCGGCCAGCACCTTCGGGCCCGCCGCCCGCAACGCCGCCCAGTCCACCAAGTCCAGCATCCGCTGCACGCCGTAGCCGCCGCGGGCCGCCAGCACGCACCGCACCCCCGGGTCCAGCCACGCCTCGGTGAACTCCGCCGCCCGCGCCGCGTCCGGCGCCGACAGGTACGGCGGCGACCCCGGCGCGGCCTGCACGCACGGCCCGACCCGCACCTCGACGCCCCAGCCGCGCAGCACCGGCAGCGCCTTCTCCAGCAGGTCCGCCGGCACCGGACCGGCCGGCGCCACCAGGGCGAGCGTGTCGCCCGCCCGCAACCGCGGCGGCCTCACCGGGACAGCTCCAGCCGCGCCACACCCGGCGTCTCGAACCCGAACACCTGACCGTAGAAGGACAATTCGGCCTCCAGCGCCGCCACGATCGTCGATGCCTGCCGGAAACCGTGCTGCTCACCGGCGAACCGCTGGTAGGCGTGGGGGATCCCGCGCCCGGCCAGCCGGGCCACGAACCGGTCGGCCTGCTCCGGCGGGCAGATCCGGTCCTCCAGGCCCTGCTGGAACAGCACCGGTCCGGCCAGCCCGCCCACGTTCGCCAGCGGCGAACGGTCCCGGTACCGCGGCCGGGCTTCGGGCAGCGGGCCGATCAGCCCGTCGAGGTACCGGGACTCGAAGTCGTGCGTGTCGCCCTCGGTGCCGGTCCACCCGGCCAGGTCCAGCACCGGGTACATCACCGTGCCCGCCCGGTAGGTCTTCGTCGTCGTCAGCGACGCCGCCGCGGTGAACCCGCCCGCGCTGCCGCCCTTGATCCCCAGCCGCTCCCCGTCGGCCAGCCCGGCCGCCACCAGCGCCTCGGCCACCGCGACGCAGTCGGCGACGTCCACCACGCCCCACTGCTCCCGCAGCCGCTCCCGGTAGGCGCGCCCGAACCCGGTCGACCCGCCGTAGTTCACCGCCGCCACGGCGATGCCGCGGCTGGTGAAGTAGGCGATCTCCAGGTTCAGCGCGGCGAGGTGCTGCCCGGTCGGCCCGCCGTGGACGTCCACCAGCAGCGGCGGCAGCTCCCCGTCGGGCGCGGCGAACTCCGGGTTGCGCGGCAGGTACAGGACCACCGGCACGGCCTCGCCGTCCGCGGTGCTGAACACCCGTTCCTGCGGCTCCGGCAGGAAGTCCGCGGGCAGCTCCGGCTGCGGCGTCAGGTCCGTCACCACGCCGTCGAGGGACACCCGCACCACGGCGGACTCCCGGGCCGGGCCGCCCGCCACGCCCACGACCTCGCCGCCGGTCACCGCGAACCCCGTCGAAGACCACGCGGTCAGCTCGCCGGCCACCGGCGTCACCGAACCGTCCGCTTCGTCGAGGACCACCAGCCGTCCGGCGGACAGCACCGCGTGCCGCCCGCCGCCCAGCGGCGCGAACCAGCGCGACCCCGTCTTCCACAGCGGCCCGCCCAGCTCCTGTTCCACCGGAGCCAGGTTCACCACCGAGCCGTCCAGCCCCACCCGGTGCAGGTTCCACCAGCCGTCCGGGTCCGCCAGCGCCAGCAGCGTCGCCGGCGTCTCCCACTCGACCTGGCACACCGACACGTCCGGGCCGCCGGCCAGCACCCGGTGCGGCCCGAACCCGCCGTCCTCGACCGGCGCCACGCGCAACTCGGTGCCGTCCCACGGCATCCGCGGGTGGTCCCAGCCGAACCAGGCCGCGTGCCGCCCGTCCGGCGACAGCTGCGGCGCGGTCAGGAACCGGTGGCTCGCGGCCAGGACCCGCTCGCCGCCGCCGGCCACACCGATCGCGACCAGTTCGCGTTCGACGTCGGTGGGACGCGGCCCGGTGCTGCGCTCCCGCACGGCCCACACCTCACCCGGCAGGCCGGGGCGCAGGTCGCCGTAGCGGACGCCCTGCGGCTCCGCGGGGGACGGCGTGATAGCCACCACGCCGATTTCGCTCTGCGCGTACACGCGCTGGTCGGCCCAGTGCGTGAACACCACGATCCCGTCGGCCACCGTCCACGGCCTGCCGCCGTACTCGTGCAGCCGGTTGCGGACGTTCCACGGGGCGGGCAGCACGTCCTCGGTACCGCCCGGCACGGCCCGGACCAGCGCGACCCGCCCCTGTTCACCGGGTCGCGCCTCCGCCCACCACACCTCGCCGGAGACGACGTCGAGCCACTGCGGGCCGCCGCCGGCGGCGGCCACCTCGGCGGCGGTGATGGGCGAGGACCAGGTTCCGTACGGGGAGATCCGAGACACCCCCCGAGGCTAGCGGCCCGCCAACGGTGGGGCGGCGGATGCCGATCATGCGCCCGTGGCCTAGGGTCGACAGTGCTATGTCTCGCGTAATCCACGTCTTCCGCCAGCCGGATCGGTTCGTCGCCGGCACCGTCGGCGAGCCCGGCGATCGCACGTTCTACCTCCAGGCGTCGGAGGACGTGCGCACCATCAGCGTGACCATCGAAAAGCAGCAGGTCGTCGTCCTCGCGGAACGGCTGAGCTCGCTGCTGGAGGAGGTCGCCAGCCGGTTCGGCGCCGACGTCCCCGACGACGCGCCCGAGGACCTCGTCGACCTCGACCCGCTCACCGTGCCGGTCGAGGAGGAGTTCCGCGTCGGCACCATGGGCCTCGGCTGGGACGCCGACAGCAGCGCGGTCGTCATCGAGCTGCTCGCCATCACCGAGGGCGAGGTCGACGAAACGGTCGTGCTCGACGACACCGAGGAAGGCCCGGACGCCGTCCGCGTCTTCCTCACCCCGGCCGCCGCCCGCGCCTTCGCCGAGCGGGCCGACCGCGTCGTCAACGCCGGCCGCAAGCCGTGCCCGCTGTGCGCCGAGCCGCTCGACCCGGCCGGGCACATCTGCCCCCGGCAGAACGGCTACCGGCGCGAGACCGACGCGGGCGAAGACTGACCATGACGCCTGACCCGGCCGACCCCACCGCCCGCGAACTCGTCACCCACGGCCGCATCGACGTCGAAGGCCGGCTGGTCGACGCCTCCAACGTCACGCTCTTCTGCGCCATCGAGCTCGACGGCGTCACCGGCCGGGTCGTCTACAAGCCGGTGTCGGGGGAGCGGCCGCTGTGGGACTTCCCCGACGGCACCCTGGCCGGGCGGGAGGTCGCCACCGCGATCATCGCCGACACCACCGGCATCGGCGCGATCCCGCCGACCGTGCTGCGCGACGGCCCGTTCGGCCCCGGCATGGTCCAGCTGTGGATCGAAACCACCGAAGACGACCTGGTGGAAGTCCTCTCGCCGGACGACGTCCCCGACGGCTGGCGTCCGGTGCTGAACGCACACGACCGGTTCGGCGAACCCGCGGTGCTGGCCCACGCCGACCACCCCGGCCTGCGCGAACTCGCCGTGCTCGACATCATCGCCAACAACACCGACCGCAAGGGCGGGCACCTCCTGCCCGGCGTCGACGGCCGCGTCTACGGCGTCGACCACGGCATCTGCCTGCACACCGACCCGAAGCTGCGGACCGTCCTGTGGGGCTGGATCGGCGAACCGGTGCCGCCGGACACCGTCGAGAAGCTGCGCAAGCTGCGGTCCGAAATCGACGGCGGCCTCGGCACGACCCTCGCCGAGCACATCACCAAGTTCGAGATCCGGGCACTGGCCGAGCGCACCGACGTGCTGCTCGCCGAGGGCATCTTCCCCGCACCGGGTGACGACTGGCGAGCCATCCCGTGGCCGCTCTTCTGATCGACGACGCAGCCCGCGCCCGGCTGGTCGGCCGCTTCGGTGCCGAGCTGGCCGAGCCGTGGTGCGACACGCTCCCCGACCTCGTCGCCCGCCTCACCGCCAAGTGGCAGCTCACGGTCCGCGAAGCGCGGCCGGGCAACACCGGCCGCACCCTGCTCTGCACCGGCCCCGGCGGTGACCCGCAGGTCCTGAAGCTCACGCCGGACCCCGAGGTGGCCCGGCTCGAGTTCGCCGGGTTGCGCGCGTGGGCCGGTTGCCGACGCGCGGTGCAAGTGCTGGACACCGATCTCGCCGCCGGGGCGATCCTGCTCGAAGGCCTCGTGCCGGGCACCGAACTGCGCGGCCGGCCGGTCCCGTGGCCGGAGATCGGCGCCCTGCTCACCGAGCTGCACGCGGTCGCACCCCCGCCGGGCCTGCCGCCCTTGACCGATCGCGTGACGTTCATGTTCGACATCACCGAGCGCACCGTCCCCGGCTCCGCGGCCGAACCGCACCTGCCACCCGAACTCCTGGCCCGCGCCCGCCACCGGGCCCTCGCCCTCGCCGAAGGCGGACCCGTGGCGGTCGTGCACGGCGATCTGCACCCCGGCAACGTCCTCGACGCCGGCCCCCGCCGCGGTGTGGTGGCCATCGATCCGCGTCCGAGCGTCGGGGACCCTGCCTTCGACCTCGCCGACTGGCTCTACCTGCCGCTGTCCGCCGGTGGCACGCTCGACGACGGCATCGAAGCGCTCCGGCCGCACCTGCCCGACCTCGACGCCGGCCGCGCTCGCGCGTGGTGCGCCGCGCTGGCTCCGCTGGCCGCCCACCCGCCCCTGCGCCGCGGTGCGCACACGCCGTTCACCGATGCCCTGCTGGAGATGGCGCGCTGACCGGCGTGGCATGACCGCCTCGAGCGGCCACGCGCACTAGGTTCCGGGGTCGTGCGCTCCCACTCCTATGACGACGTGCTCGCCGGCCCGCGCCGCAAGAAGGTGCCGGAGGTCCCCGCCGAACCCGGCCTGGTCGTCGAGGACCCGGCCAGCGGCTTCTGCGGTGCGGTGGTGAAGATCGAGTACGGCAATGTCGTGCTCGAAGACGCCAAAGGCCGCCACCGCGTCTTCCCGCTCGCGCCCGCCGGCTTCCTCCTGGAGGGCAAGCCGGTGACGCTGGTGCCGTACCGGGCCCCGGCGAAGGCGCCGGCGCGGCGGGTCTCGGCGTCCGGGTCGGTGCGGGTCGAAGGCCTGAAGGCCCGCGTCGCCCGCGACTCGCGCATCTGGGTCGAAGGCAAGCACGACGCCGAGCTGGTCGAACGCGTCTGGGGACACGACCTGCGCGTCGAAGGCGTGGTCGTCGAGCCGCTCGACGGCGTCGACGTGCTCGCCGACCGGATCGCCGAGTTCGGCACCGGCCCCGGCCGCCGGCTCGGTGTCCTGGTCGACCACCTGGTGCCCGGCAGCAAGGAGTCGCGGCTGGTCGAGGCGATCCGCGACGAGCACGTCCTGGTCACCGGTCACCCGTACATCGACGTGTGGGAGGCCGTGCGGCCCGGCGCGGTCGGGATCGAGGCGTGGCCGAAGATCCCGCGCGGGACCGAGTGGAAGCAGGGGATCTGCGCCGCGCTCGGCTGGGGGCAACCTTTCGAAGGCTGGCAGCGTGTGCTGAGCGGGGTGAGCAGTTTCCGCGACCTCGAGACCCCGCTCATCGGGGCCGTGGAGCGGCTCATCGACTTCGTCACCGAGCCGACGGAAGAGGGCTGAATGTCCGTTTTGTCCAAGGTCACGCCAAGGTCACTTCCCGTCACTGCGCCGGTGCGAACCGGCGCGATCTGAGAGCATGAAGCCATGTCATGGGCACTGGTCTGGTTGATCGTCGGCATCGCCCTGGTGATCGCCGAAGTCGTCTCCGGCGACTTCGTGCTGGTCATGCTGGGCGTGGCCGCGCTGTTCGGCGCGGGTGCCGAAGTGCTCACCGGGAACCTGGTCATCGACGTCGCGGTGTTCGCCGTCGCCTCCGTCGGCATGCTCCTGCTGGTCCGCCCCGCGCTCAAGCGGCGCCTGCTGGGCGGGCCGGTCCACCACACCGGCATCGACGCGCTGATCGGCGCCCGCGCCGTCGTCGTGTCCACAGTGGACGCCGAGACCGGGCAGGTGAAGCTGGGCGGGGACGTCTGGTCGGCCCGCAGCCTCGGCGAGCACCTCCCGCCCATCGCCCCCGGTACCCAGGTCACGGTCGTCGAGATCTCCGGCGCCACCGCCGTCGTGTCGGCCGAGCCGTGAGCCTCGGACTCGTCGTCGTCGGCGAAGGCCACGCCGCGGTGCTCGAACGCGGCGGGCGGTTCCGCGCCGTCCTCGGCCCCGGCCGCCACGTCGTGGTCCCGTTCGCCGACCGGGTCCGCGCCCGGTTCGACCTCGGCGAGCAGCTCCTGTCGGCCCCGCCCCGCCCGGTCGAAGCCGGCGACGGGCGGGAGGTCATGATCGGCTTCGAGGTCGTCTTCGCGATCACCGACCCGCGGCTGGCCACCTACGAGATCGCGAACCCGGCGCTGGCGATCGAACAGCTGACCCGCACCGCGCTGCGGCAGGAAGCCGGCCTGACCACGGCCGAGCGCGCCGTCACCGCCCCCGGCGACCTGCACCGTACAGTGTGGACGGTCCTGCACGACACCACCGGCCGCTGGGGCGTCACCACGAAGGAGCTGGAGCTCGCGGTGAGCCCGCCCGCGGCACCCGGAACGCCGTCAACCGCGCAAGAATGGTACTAGGTAAGGGGAAATTCTCTTGACCGGATTTGTGATCGGCCTGGTCATAGCGCTGGCCTTGCTCGTGATCATCACGATAGCCAAGGCGGTCATGGTGG